>JAUNPS010000012.1 GCA_030536575.1 Eubacteriales bacterium
GTCTGGCCCTCCGTTACCGCTTCTGTCGCCGCATTCGTCTGGCTTTCCGTCACAGCTTCCGTAGCCGCCTCAATCTGAGCCTCCGTCGCCTCTTCCATATCCTCCGCCATCACCGGCCCCCCGCCCCGCGCCAGAGCCATCACCAGCGCCAGCGTCAGCACCAAAGCCCAACCTTTTCTCACCCTTTTTCCCATCTCACACTCTCCATTCTTCATTTTTTCAGACGCATTCCCGAACAACGTCCCATTTACCCCATAATATTTATTATGCGGTAAAAAACCCAGGCCTCTTTGACCCGCTCCCCCAAAAAAGTCCAAACGAAAAAGAGGCTGAAAGCGTTTTCCCTTTTCAGCCTATTCTTTATGGAAAAAAGTTATTGTATTTTTCAAACAACTCTGCTATAATAGAGATCGTTACAAGAAGATACCTATGTAAGAACAGCCCATTTACCGCATAATAAATATTATGTGGTTTTTTTCTACTCTGTTTTCCCTTCAGACCACCAGTCCCAGCGCCTCGATCTGCCGCTCCTGCTCCTTACTGCTCACCAACGTATAAATCCGCGTCGTATTTACACTGGAATGTCCCAGCAGATCCGCCAAATGCGACAAATCCTTCTGCGTCTCATAGTATTGCGTCGCAAACAAATGCCGCAGATTATGCGGAAAAACCTTTTCCTCCGAAACACCCGCCGCCCGGCACAGCGCCTTCATCTCATGACCGATATTGCTCCGATCCACCGGCCTCCCGCTTCGCGTCACAAAAAGGCTCCCCGTCTCGATCCCCTGCTCCTGCGCATACTGTCGGAGCTTCTTGCACAGGGACTCCGACAGCAGAACCACTCGCCCTTTTCCCTTTGCATAAACCTGCGCCCGCCCCGTCCGCAGGGACTCTGCCGTCACATAGGGAAGCTCGCTGACCCGCAGCCCCGCCGAGCAGAGTGTCTGCATGATCAGATACAACCGGATCTTCCCCGTACTCTTCGCCGCATCCAAAAGCCGCCGGTACTCCTCCCTGGACAGCTCCTTCTCCCCCGCCCGGAACGCCTCCTTCTGCACCTTCAGGGACTTCACCGTGCAATCATACCAACCCAGCCATTTCAAAAACACATTCACCGCCGCGAGCATCGAATTTACACTGGAAATGCAGTAACGCTCCACCAGATGTTCCTTATAAGCAATCATCACCCCTTTATCCACCGGATTCTCCTCCCCCGCATAAAGCCAAAAGGTCTTTACATCCCGCATATACTTCTCAATCGTCACGGCCGCCTTTTCATCTTCCTCCAGCTCCCGCCGAAACTCTTCCAGCATTTCCTTCCTTAATAAATGTTCCATTTGGCCATCTCCTTTCTTATCCCTTTATTTTATCCCATTCCGCCCGTGCATACACCGAAATGCCCGCAAAAAAAGAGAAGCCGAAGCTTCCCTTTTTCAAATTTTTTCAAGTTCCTACAAATTTTTCACAGTCGCAATATCAATCAGCGTCAGCTTCTTAATATCCGTATTCTCCAAACTGGTCACCAGCGCCCGCGCCGTATCCATCGCCGTCAGCACATTCACCCCGGTCTCAATGGCCGTCCGCCGGATCAAAAATCCATCCCTGGAATGCTCGATCCCCTGCGACGGCGTATCGATAACCAGATCGATCTCATGGCCCAGGATCAGATCCAGCAGGTTCGGAGACGGCTGCTCCACCTTATTTGTCCGTACCGCATGGACACCCGCCGCCTGCAGGGCCTTCGCCGTGCTCCTGGTCGCAAAAATCCGATATCCCAGCGCCTCAAACCGGCGCGCCACATCGACAATCTCCTCTTTATCCTCATCCCGCACGGTAATGATCATATTTTTATGCTTCGGAAGCTGGATGCCCGCCCCCAGGAACGCCTTGTAAAGCGCCTCGTTAAAGGTCTTCGCAATTCCCAGGCACTCGCCCGTAGACTTCATTTCCGGCCCCAGGCTGATATCCGCGCCCCGGATTTTCTCGAAGGAGAACACCGGCATCTTAATGGCAATGTAATCGGCCTGCGGCGCCAGCCCCGTGGGATATCCCATCTCCTTCAGCGTATGGCCCAGGATCACCTTAGTCGCCAGCGGCACAATCGGGATTCCCGTCACCTTGCTGATATACGGCACCGTCCGGCTCGACCGCGGATTCACCTCGATCACATAAACGTCGTCCCCGCACACGATAAACTGAATATTGATCAGGCCGATCACGTGCAGCGACTGCGCCAGCTTCTTCGTATAATCCACAATCGTATCCTTCGCCTTCTGGCTGATACTCTGGGCCGGGTAGATGGAAATGCTGTCGCCGGAGTGGATTCCCGCCCGCTCGATATGCTCCATAATGCCCGGAATCAGAATGTCCGTGCCGTCGCAGACCGCATCCACCTCGATCTCCTTGCCGACCAGGTACTTATCCACAAGAATCGGGTGTTCCTGGGCAATGCGGTTGATAATTCCAATAAATTCATCGATATCCTCATCGCTGATCGCAATCTGCATTCCCTGACCGCCCAGCACATAGGACGGACGCACCAGCACCGGATAGCCCAGCTCATTCGCCGCTTTCTTCGCTTCCTCAGCCGTAAAGACCGTATGACCCGCCGGTCTCGGAATCTGGCACTTCGCCAGGATTTCGTCAAACAGCTCCCTGTCTTCCGCCGCATCCACATTTTCCGCGGAAGTTCCCAGAATCGGGACGCCCATCTTCATCAGGGCTTCGGTGAGCTTGATGGCTGTCTGGCCGCCGAACTGCACCACCGCGCCGTCCGGTTTTTCAATATTGACAACGCTTTCCACATCTTCCGGAGTCAGCGGCTCGAAATACAGTTTATCCGCAATGTCGAAGTCCGTGGAAACCGTCTCCGGATTATTATTGATGATAATGGTTTCGTACCCTTCTTTCGAGAACGCCCAGGTACAGTGCACGGAACAGAAGTCGAACTCGATTCCCTGTCCAATCCGGATCGGGCCGGAGCCAAGCACCAGCACCTTTTTCCGGTCATGCGTCTCCACCGCTTCATTTTCGCTGCCGAATACGGAATAGTAATAGGGCGTTTCGGCCGCAAATTCCGCCGCGCAGGTGTCAACCATCTTGTAAGCGGCCACGATTCCATTCTCGCAGCGCATGCTTTTGATTTCCTCTTCGGTCTTTCCGGTGAGGCGGGCAATCACATTGTCCGGGAACTCAATGCGCTTTGCCTCTTTTAAAAGCTCCACGGTCAGTTCCTGCGTCTTCAGCGCCTGCTCCATCTCCACCAGAATCGCCAGTTTATCAATGAACCACACATCGATCTGGGTAATCGCATGGATTTCCTCATAAGAGAATCCCCGGCGCAGCGCCTCCGCAATGACCCAAATCCGGCGGTCATCCACCACATTTAACTGCTTTCTCAGCTCATCCTCGTCCAAATGGCTGAAATCATAGGACAGCAGACAGTCCACATGCTGTTCCAGCGACCGGATCGCCTTCATCAGGGCGCCCTCAAAATTGTCGCAGATGCTCATGACTTCGCCGGTGGCCTTCATCTGGGTGGTCAGGGTACGCTTCGCACTGATGAATTTATCGAAGGGCAGACGCGGAATCTTCACGACACAGTAGTCCAGCATGGGTTCGAAGCTCGCATAAGTCTTTCCGGTTATCGCGTTTTTAATCTCATCCAGGGTATAACCCAGCGCAATCTTCGCCGCCACTTTCGCAATCGGATACCCGGTCGCCTTGGACGCCAGGGCCGACGAACGGCTCACTCGCGGATTCACCTCGATGACGCAGTATTCGAAGCTGGTGGGATGCAGGGCGAACTGGACATTGCAGCCGCCGGTAATTTTCAGCTCGCTGATGATATTCAGGGCCGAGGTACGGAGCATCTGGTATTCTTTGTCGCCCAGGGTCTGGGATGGAGCCACGACGATACTGTCGCCGGTGTGGACGCCTACGGGGTCGATGTTTTCCATGTTGCAGACCGTGATGACGTTCCCGTTCCCGTCGCGCATGACTTCGTATTCAATTTCTTTCCATCCGGCAATGCAGCGCTCCACGAGCACCTGGCCCACACGGCTTAACCGCAGGCCGTTTTCCAGGATTTCCTCCAGCTCCTGATGGTTGTGGGCAATGCCGCCGCCGCTTCCGCCAAGGGTATAAGCCGGGCGCAGGACAACCGGATAGCCGATTTTATTGGCAAAGGCCGCACCGTCTTCCACATTTTCCACTACCAGGGACGGGGCCACAGGCTCGCCGATTTTTTCCATGGTGCTCTTAAATTCCAGGCGGTCCTCCGCCTTTTTGATGGTTTCGGAGGTGGTTCCGATCAGGCGCACGCCGTTTTCTTTTAAGAACCCGCGATCCTCCAGCTCCATAGCCAGGTTTAACCCGGCCTGCCCTCCAAGGGTCGGAAGCACGCTGTCCGGGCGCTCTTTTAAGATGAGCTGTTCCACCACTTCCACGGTCAGCGGCTCAATGTAAACTTTATCTGCAATGTCTTTGTCGGTCATGATCGTGGCCGGATTCGAGTTCAAAAGAACCACTTCTACGCCCTCTTCTTTCAGGGAACGGCAGGCCTGGGTGCCTGCGTAGTCGAATTCTGCGGCCTGGCCGATGACAATGGGGCCGGAACCGATCACAAGAACTTTTTTAATCGAAGGATTTTTCGGCATTAGTGATTCACCTCCATCATGTGCATAAAACGGTCAAACAGGTAGCCGGAGTCCTGGGGGCCAGGGCAGGCTTCCGGGTGGAACTGGACGGTAAAAATGTTCTTTCCGGTATAGGAAAGGCCTTCGTTCGTCCCGTCGTTTACATTTACAAAGGCGGGAACCGCCACCTTCGGATCCAGTTTTTCGGTATCAACCACATAGCCGTGGTTCTGGGAAGAAATATACACCCGCCCGGTGGCCAGGTCTTTCACCGGATGGTTTCCGCCGCGGTGGCCGTATTTCATCTTATGGGTATCCGCGCCGGTGGCCAGCGCCATGAGCTGGTGGCCCAGGCAGATGGCGAAGATCGGGATGTTTGTGTCGTAGAGTTTTTTGATTTCCCGGATGATGGATTCGCATTCTTTGGGGTCGCCGGGGCCATTGCTTAACATAATGCCGTCCGGGGCCGCCGCGATGATCTTTTCGGCCGGGGTGTCCGCCGGATAAACCGTTACCTGACAGCCGCGCCGGTTCAGGCTCCGGACAATGTTCCGCTTTGCGCCCAGATCCAGAAGCGCCACCTTCGGGCCTTCGCCCGGCAGGACATAAGGTTCTTTGCAGGTCACCTTTTCCACGACTTTTCCGGTGGTGTAGGCTTTCAGTTTCGGAAGGATCTCTTCTATATTATAATTCTCATCGGTGGTGATGCAGCCGTTCATCGTCCCCTTTTCCCGGAGGATCTTCGTCAGGGCGCGGGTGTCGATCCCGCAGATCCCCGGAATGTCATGCTCAAGGAGAAAATGCTGTATGGTGTCTTCGCTTCTGAAATTACTCGGTACTCTGGAAAGTTCCCTTACAATAAAACCGTCCGGCCAGGGTCTGCCGGACTCCATATCCTCGTGGCAGATCCCATAATTTCCGATTAACGGATAGGTCATGACGACTGCCTGTCCGGCGTAGGAGGGGTCGGTAAGGACTTCCAGATAGCCGGTCATCGAGGTGTTGAATACGATTTCACTGATGATTTCTTTCGCTTTGCCGATACTGGTTCCGGTAAAGACGGTTCCATCTTCTAAAATCAGAAATGCTTTCATATGTCACCTGTTCCTTTCGAGATTTTTCTGTTGAGTCGTTCGGTTTTCCAATTTGTCATTTCCGGGCAGAAAAAAAAGACGCTGAAAGAATCCCCCGCGCCCCCCTTGCCTGCAGATACTCAAATTGTAAAGATTCTACCATAAACATTTCCGTATTTCAACCTTTTTCTTTAAAAAAATTCGATTCTGCTTGTGAATGCTTGACTTTTCTATTTTACTGGCGTACCATCACCTTAGCCCCAAGACTCATTTTTTGCTGTCTGATAGGAGGAACTTTATGCTTACTTGCAAAAATCTGACAAAAACCTACCGGAACCGGGCGGCTGTGCAGAATCTAACTCTGTCCTTGTCGCCTGGCCGGATCTACGCATTGCTCGGCCCCAACGGCAGCGGCAAGACCACCTTCATGAAAATGGCCGCTGGACTCGTCAAGCCCACGAACGGCGAGATCCTGTTCGAAGACCAGCCGATCGGAATCCATTCCAAAGAGCACATTGCCTATATGCCGACGGAAAGCTATTTTTACGCCTACATGACCGGGAAAGACGTCGGAAATTATTACCATGATTTCTTTCAGGACTTTGATTCGGAAAAATATTTTCAGCTTCTGGAAACCATGAACCTGGATCCCACCCAGAAGGTTGCGAAAATGTCTTCCGGTATGATGGCGAAGCTCAAGATTGCCGTCACGCTTTCCAGAGACGCGCATCTGATCATGCTGGACGAACCGTTAAACGGCATCGATATCATTGCCAGGGATAAAATCATCAGCACGATTCTGGAATCTTTTACCCCTGAAAAGACCTTCGTCCTCTCCAGCCATCTGGTGGACGAGCTGGAAAAGGTTATCGACCACGCCATTTTTATTAAGGACGGCGAACTGGTTCTGGAAGGGGAGGCGGAAAAGCTCCGCGCGGAATACGGAAAATCCATTGTCACTCTTTATAAGGAAATCTATGCGGAATAACGGAGGGCGTCTATGTTCAAACTGATGAAATATGAATTCCGGAAAAACCGAAACACCTTGCTGGCCATCGGCGGAGGGCTTCTGCTCCTCCAACTCTATTTTTTATTCAATATTCTCACATTTAACGAGACAGAGGAAAAGCTGACCGTCAGCGCGATCTTTCTTTACCTGTATGCGATTGTCTGCTTTTTTGCAGTCTTTATCCTGGCGGCCTATAATTACTCCAGGGAGCTGAATTCCAAAAGCAGCTATCTGATTTTTATGACGCCGACTTCCAGCTATACAATTCTTTTTTCCAAGCTGCTGTCCACGCTGATTCTTGGAATTGCGATCGCGGCCGTTCTTGGAGTGCTCGGTGCGGTGGATATGAACCTGTATTCCCAGGCGATTCCGGAATCGGAAGATTTTGCTTCGCTGCTGCGGTTTGCGCTGGAAACCCTGGGATTTTCGGTAGGGACGATCCTGCTGAATATCCTGACGGGGATTCTGACTTTTCTGGTAAACTTTTTTGCCATTGTGTCGCTTGTGTACCTGTCTGTGACTTTGAGCGCCACATTCCTGCAGAACAGTAAACTGAAATCGGTTCTCAGTGTGCTGCTGTTCCTGCTGCTCACTTACCTTGTCAGCAAGGTCACGAGCGTGCTGCCTGTCATTTATGAGATGCCGGAAGACATGACAGAAGCGATTTTGAATGTATTGCCCGCAACGCTGTTTAATCTGGTGGTTTTCCTTGCCTCGATCTTCACCTGCGGGAAACTTCTCGACAAAAAGGTTTCTCTTTAGGTAGATTTTTTCCTTCATCCGTGCTATGATGAAAAAAATCGACAAAGGAGGAAGGAATTTTGAAGAAGTTTTTGGGAGAGTTTAAAGAGTTTATCATGCGGGGGAATGTGTTGGAAATGGCGATTGCGTTTATTATCAGCACCGCTTTTAATAAGATCGTCACCTCCCTCGTCAATGACGTGCTGATGCCGGTCATTACGCTGCTCACCGGGAAGATTGACTTTACGAATCTGTTCATTGCCATGGATGGGAATTCTTATGCGACGCTGGAGGCCGCTAAGGAGTCCACTTCTGTCCTGGCTTACGGAAGTTTCATTCAGACCATTATCGAATTTCTGATCATTGCGTTTTCGGTATTCGTTGTGGTGAAGACGATGAACAGCTTCCATAAGCCGGAACCTGTGGAAGAAGCGCCTGCCACCAAGGTCTGTCCTTACTGCAAATCTGAGGTTCCCATCGACGCCGTGAAGTGCGCGCACTGCACCTCTGATCTGCCGCAGGAATAAACGAAATGAAAGCTGCCGCGATTGTCTTTTTGCTGACATTCGCGGCAGCTTTTATGCACCGAAACGGTAACCTTCCCGCGCGGCGCATATTTGCGGCATTTTCATGGCAGATACGCCATCAGGCAATGTTCTTTCACATGCAACACGCCGCCGTGGCCGCGGCGCGGCCTTTCACGGATACAGCTCCGCGATCCGCGTCACCCCCACATAAATCTCCTGAATCTTATACCACGTCCGGTAATCCACCACCCCGGTCTGCGGCAGCCCAAACACCCCCTGGAACACCTCCACCGCCTCAGCCGTCCGCGGCCCGTAAATTCCGTCCACATTAATCTTCGGAATCAGCGGATAGTCGTTCGAAATCGCATTCATCTGTTCCTGCATCTGCTCGACCTTCTGGCCGCTGGAACCGATAGTCAGATCGTACCCCGGCCAGGAGGCCGGAATGCCGGAAATCTGCTCCGCAGTGTTCACGTACATATTGTCCCCATAATAGTAGCGGATAATTTCAATCGCCGAATAGCCCTGCTCACCCAGATAGCTGGAGCCCCACTGGCTCATCCAGTTCGGGCAGCTCACCCGCTGGCCGTCGCAGTATTGGGTCAGGATCGGCTGTTTCACATTTGGCCGGGAGAGGTAGCTTTCGAACAGGTCGTCGACCACTTCGGAGATGCTTTCGAAAATATTGCGGCCGAAAATCCATTTTTGGTCAAAGGCTGTGGAGGAGGTAATCGTAAAATCGAAGCCCTTGTTCCGATACCACTCCGTATAGACCCGATTCATCGTAAAGGACATAATCGCCAGCACATTTGCCTCGATGGCCGCCCTGGGCCAGGTCGCGTAAATTTCGCTGGACGCCACATTTTTGATATAATCTTTGTAGCGGATGTAATAATCCGTCGCCGTCGTATCCCGCGGCGAGCCGTCGTGCACCACCACAAACTCCGGCACCACCACCCTGCTCAAAACGATCTCCCCGGTCTGGTTCACTGGCTTGATCTCATTTTCCGCAATCTTCGGCGGATATTCCTCATAAAGCGTATGCCCCGGAATCACGATATTCTCAAACTGCTCCTGCGGCGTTTCCGGCCGCATCTTCACCGACTGCAATGCCGTCTCCCCCGAAAGGATCTCCGCCCCGGAAATCGTAATCGTCTCATACCCCTCCGCCGCCACCCGGATCGTGTACTCGGAATAAGGCTGGCTGCTGCCTGGGGTCAGGCTGTACTCCAGCGGAGGCGCGGCCAGCTCGATCTCCGGGGCCACGCCGTTTCCATCTGTCCGCAGTTCCTCCAACGTGTTTCCCGGTTCCCCGGTATACGAAATGGTAACGGTGGCATCCGCCACCGGACGAAGTCTGGTCTCCGTCTCCACGGTGACGCGGAGACGCCCGCGCTCCGGAGTGTCCTGTGCTGCCCGGTAAATGCCGCTGCTCATAAAATCACCTATACCTGACTGATCATAGCAGTATATGCGAAAGCGGCCCGGATGATTCCGGGCCGCGGGCTTTATAGGGCAGATGGGCTGCCAATCAGGACTTTTTTCCCTTCGAATGCGAATCCGTAGGCGCGGATACGCGTTTTCGGAAGGCCGCCGCTTATCAGTTCTGCCGCATACTGCTTTTCTTCGATTTGTTTTAGAGCATTCTGTACCGTTTCTTCCAGGCTTTTTTCCCTCCTGGGATTTCGCACTTTAAATTCCAGAATGATCGCATCATCCCTGGCATTTTGCGGTTCCAGAATCACGTCGTACCGCCCAAAACCGCTTTCCCGGTTTGAGGTAATCCGGTAACGTCCGGTTAATTCTACGAGCAAACCCAGCACAAAGCCGTGATAAAACCGCTCCGGCTCTTCTTTGGCTGGGCCTTTCCCTGTGTCAAAATAGCTGAAAGAAGTCAGTGCTACCCGGTTCATATAGTCATTCATCGCATCCAGGTCTCCCTGCAGCAATGCTTTCAGAAATTCCTGATATTCCGTCTGATTCTGTGTAAACCATCCCCGAACCATATTCGCAAACATCATCTGGACTTCCTTATTCGTCAGCACGAACTGGTAGCTTTCTTCTCCGGACTGCCCGTCAAACTCGTATGCCGCTACCCGCAGATAACCGCTGGCTAAAAGCAGGCTCCACACCGCATTTTCATCCTTTGACAACTGGCTGAAAACAATCTGTTCATCAATCGTTTTTCGAATGGAATGGCCGCCCAGAAGCTGTTCGAAGTCTTTTTTCATCTCCGGACTGCCTTCCTGAAGGAGTTTGCTGACCAGGCTGTTGCTGCTGGTGTTCGCCCAGTAGGCGGCCAATTTCCCTTTATCCAGGTAATTGATGACCGACCATGGATTATAAATATCGGTGAAATCCCCGAAGGTGAATCCGTCGTACCACCGTTTTACCTCTTCTTTTCGGTCTGAAAGGCCAAATGCGTCCAGGGCTGCGAACACTTCCTGTTCGGTGAAGCCGAAGCAGTCCGCATATTTTTTCGACGTGGTCGTCACTACTTCCAGATTGTTCAGATCCGAGAAAATGGACTCCCGGCTGACTCGCGTAATGCCGGTCATCACTGCCCGTTCCAGGTACGGATTGGTCTTAAAGGTCATGTTAAACAGACTTCGCAAAAATGCGGCCAGCTCCTCCCAATAACCGGAAATGAAAGCCTCCTGCATCGGCGTATCATATTCGTCCAGAAGGAGAATTACTTTTTTTCCATAGTACCGGCTCAAATAATCGGAAAGCTTTTTCAGGGAGGACGCCGCCAGGTAATTTTCCATATCTACGGAAATCGCAGAAAACTCCTGTTTTTCCTGTTCATTCAGACAGCCTGTTTGCAGAAGAAACGCCTGGCCGCGGTACAGTTCCACGATAAGCTGGCAAATCTGTTTGCGCGCCTGCTGGAACGAATTTTCTTTTACCCCTGCAAAGCTGAGGGCCAGAACCGGATACGTCCCCTGAATTTTGCGGTATCGCGCATCCTCCCAGACGGACAGGCCTTCGAACAGCTCGCTTCTTCCGGCATATTTCACCGAGAAAAATTTCTCCAACATGCTGATATTCAAAGTCTTGCCAAAGCGTCTGGGACGGGTGATCAGGGTCACGGCGTCCCCATTTTCCCACCATTCCCGGATGAAGTTCGTCTTATCCACATAGAAATAATGGTTTTTTCGAATGTCTTCGAAGTCCTGGTGCCCGATCCCGATTGTTTTTGCCATTTTCTCGCCGCCTTTCCGCTTTGCCGGAGCACTCCTTTTTCAGCTATTATAACAATTCGCCCTCCTTCTTCAGTTCTTTCACGTTAAACGTTCCGCCTTTGACCGTAATCTTTCCATCACCGTTTTCATCACACCAGTATCCCCAGATATTCTTTCCGGTGAAGGTTCCTCCGGTCACCTGGATTTTCCCATTAAAGGAAATCAGCATCGCCGGGCTGTCCGTACCGGCGGTACTCTTAAAGGTTCCGCCGCTGATCTTAATCGTCACGGTATCCACATAAGTTTCAAACGTCGACCATTCGGATTTAAACGTCCCGTCCTTCACGGTCAGCGTGCCTCCGTAAATATAACCATTGCCCCAGTCCTCTTTCACCGACCAGGTTCCGCCGGAAATCGTCGTTTTCCCCTTACTCAGAAAGCATCCGCCCAGTTGGGAAGTAAACGTACCGCCGGTAACATTCAGCGTGGAATTGTCATCGTTCCAGAGGCACAGCGTATTGGAAAGGAATTTTCCTCCGGATACGGTGACTTTTCCTTTATTCGCATTTGTCAGCAGAGCGCCGTTCTCAACCTCCGGCGAACCGACCTTGTCATACCCATAAAAATCCGGCGTGTATTTGAACGTACCGCCTTTTACGGTCAGCGTTCCTTCGTTATACAGGGTATTCCTCTGTTTTCCGTCGAAGGTTCCGCCGTTTATGGCCATGGTTCCGTAATTGCTGATAAAGCCTGTGTAAATGTCACGCTTTTTGTACGGGTTCGTAAAAGTTCCCTTTGTAATCGTGGTTTTTCCTTTGTTTTCGATCATCCCGGTGTAGGTTCCGTTCGCAATAGACAGAGCCGCGCCCTTCTGTACTTTGATCACATAGCCGTCCGTGGCTTTCTGTTTGATCGTGCCGTTCGACAGCTTCACGGTTCCTTTTTTCACATTCAGATACGCGTTTTTGTTCGCAAAGGTGATCGTTTTCTTGTTCAGATTAATCGTAAAGCTCTTTCCGGAACGGTTAATCGTCAACGGTTTCGTATACGTGACGTTTTTCTTCAGTACAATGATCTGACCGCTCTTGACTTTCTTAATGGCCGCGTCCAGCGTCGTATACGATTTCCCGCCAATCGTCGCCACCGTACTGGCCGCCAATGCAGTCGCGGAAAACAGCATTGTCAGTAACATTGCACACAACAGGGACAAAAACAGTTTCTTCTTTTTCATTTTCATAACGGTTCCTCCTTTTCCGTCGTGGTTTAAAACAGTTTCCTCACATCGTTAAACATCACGACCACCATCAGCACCATCAGCGCCATCAATCCCACAAAATGAACCATCCCTTCCTTCTCCGGATCGATCCGTTTCCGCCGGATCGCCTCCAGAATCAGGAACACCAGCCGCCCGCCGTCCAGCGCCGGAAGCGGCAGCAGGTTCATCACACCCAGGTTCGCAGACAGCAGGATCGAAATGTTCAGCATATTCAGCCAGACATAGAACGCCCCGTCCGATTTGCTCTCCTCGTAGGTATCGCTGATCACATCCACAACGCCCACCGGGCCGGACATGTCATTGATGCTCACCTGCCCTTTAAACAGCATTTTCAGGCTCTCAATGGTCGTCACGATCCAGTAGCGGACTTCATAGGCGCTGTACTTGATGGTATCCCACGCCGTCCCCTTTACCCGGAGGTTCGGGTTCACCGAAATCCCGAACCGGACGTTCCCGCTCTCGTCCTCTGCCGGGGTAATCAGCGCTTCTTTCCGCTCTCCGTCGTGCTCCCATACCATCCGAACGGTTTCGCCCGGATGGAAGGATGTATAATTGGTGATTTCACGGCTTACGTGAATGGTCGTGCTGTTCATTTTTAAAATCCGGTCACCCGCCTCAAGCCCCGCTTCTGCCGCCGGAGAGCCTTCCGACACGCTCACAAGAACGGGCGCGTCATAGCCGATGCTTCCGACGATAAAAAGGGACATCAGGAATGCCAGGATAAAATTAAAGATCGGCCCCGCCGCAATGACGGAAATCCTCGCCCACACAGACTTGCTGGCAAAGGAGCCGGGTTCCGTCGTGGCTTCATCCTCCCCCAGCATCATACAGGAGCCGCCAAACGGCAGCAGCTTTAAGGAATAGCGTGTGCCGCCCCGCGAAAAGCTCAGAAGCCGCGGCCCCATTCCCAGGGAAAATTCCACCACAGTCACTTTATTCATCTTCGCCAGTAAGAAATGTCCCAGCTCGTGAAAAAGAATAATCAGGCTGAAGATTAAAAGTGCGATTACAATGTTCAATTTACCACCTGCTTTCAATCCGTTCGTACACGGCGGACTCTGTCTCCAGAATCTCCTCTACCGACGGATTCTCGATTTTTTTATGCGCATTCATACAATCCGCAATGATTTCGTAAATGTCCAGGAACCGGATGTTTCCTTTCAGGAATTTGCTCACGGCCCGTTCATTGGCCGCATTAAACACCGTCGGCATGGAACCGCCGATGCGCGCCGCCTGCATGGCCAGCGGTAAGCCCCGGAAAGTCTCCATATCCGGTTCCTCAAAAGAAATCTGTCCCAGCTTCGCAAAATCCAGACGCGCTCCCGCAAGATAAGACCGCTCCGGATAGAACAGCGCATACTGAATCGGCAGCTTCATATCCGGGGTTCCAAGCTGAGCGATTACTGCGCCGTCCACATATTCCACCATGGAATGGATGACGCTGGTGGGCTGCACCACAACCTGAATCTGATCCAGCTCCACGCCGAAAAGCCATTTTGCCTCCATCACTTCCAGGCCTTTATTGACCAGGGAAGCAGAGTCAATGGTAATCTTCGCCCCCATCGACCAGTTCGGATGCTTCAGTGCATCCTCCACCCGGACATGCGCAAGCTCCGCCCGCTTCTTTCCGCGGAAGGGCCCGCCGGAGGCTGTCAGGAGGATTTTCGCGATCTGCTTCGGATTTTCCCCGTTTAAAGACTGGAAGATCGCGCTGTGTTCGCTGTCCACAGGCAGGATCTTCACCCCGTGTTCTTTCGCCAGAGGCATGATCAGATGGCCTGCGGTAACGAGGGTTTCTTTATTTGCCAGGGCAATGTCTTTCCCGGCCTGAATCGCCGCAATGGTCGGACGGATGCCGATCATCCCCACGATCGCCGTCACCAGAATCTCCGCTTCCGGCAGAGTGGAAATCTCAATCAGCCCTTCCATGCCGCTGTAAACCTTCACATCCAGATCTGCCACCGCAGTCCGAAGCTTCGCGGCATCTTCCTCGTCCCAGACGGCCGCCGCCTGCGGATGAAAGGCGCGGATCTGCTGTTCCAAAAGCTCCAGATTCCGTCCCGCCGCCAAAGCCACGACCCGAAGTTTTTCCGGGTTCGCGGCCGCCACTTCCAGCGTCTGGGTTCCGATGGAACCTGTCGAACCTAAAACTGCTATTTTTTTCATCTTCTGTTCCCCTTTCGTTCTCACCCGCCGGTTCACATAGCCAGTAAGGCCAGGAAATAGATCACCGGAGCCGTAAAGATCACGCTGTCGAACCGGTCCAGGACGCCGCCGTGGCCGGGGATCAGCTTTCCGTAGTCCTTGATGTCATGGTTCCGCTTAATCGCGGAAGCCGCCAAGTCTCCCACCATGGAAATCAGTGCGCCTACCGCGCAGATTCCGGCGTAGATCAGGATCTGGTTCCCTTCGCCTTTCAGATGGTTTCCTACGGCCGCGGCATAGATGGCTCCCAGAAGCGCTGCGCCGCAGACGCCGCCTACCGCGCCTTCAATGGATTTCTTCGGGCTTAACCGCGGAGACATTTTATGCTTTCCGATCAGCATCCCCACACAGTAGGCGCAGGTGTCGCATCCCCAGGAGCAGAGGAAGATCAGCCATACAACGAACGCGCCGTCTTCCAGATTCCGGGTCTGGTAAATGTAAGAAAGCATCACCGCCACGTAAATAACGCCGAAAAACGCCGCCATGACCTGTTCAGCCTGGTACTTCGGGTAAGAAAAAACATAGACCGCCATCAGCGCGATCAGCACGAAAATCAGACCTGTCATAGTATATGCCTGATCGGCAAGTCCTAACAGACAATAATAAAAAACCACTCCGGCCAACCCGGTGACCGTCAGGGACAAATTCTCTTTTTTCCAGAGCCCCACGGCCCGGTACAGTTCAAAAACGCCGATCAGGGACAGGGCCAAAAGAGTCCCCCATAAAACCCAGCCGCCGCTTATGATCGTGACCAATGCCACCGCAACCAGTACAATTCCGCTTACCAGCCTTGTCACAAACATGCTTACTCCTCCTTTACGCCGCCGTACCGGCGTTCCCGGCTGTTATATTTCTCGATGGCCTTCCAGAGGTCGTCTTTTGTAAAGGCCGGCCAGGGTACATCCGTAAAATAGAATTCCGTGTAGGCGAGCTGCCACAGCAGATAATTCGAAAGCCGCTGCTCCCCGCTGGTACGGATCAAAAGATCCGGGTCCGGCACATCCCAGGTGTCCAGATAGCTGTTCAGCACCTGTTCGTCAATGGCCTCCGGCAGGACTTTCCCGTCTGCACAGTCTTTGGCCAGCCGGCGCACCGCGCGGACGATCTCGTCCCGGCTTCCGTAGTTAATGGCAATCTGGAACTGAAGCCCCGTGTTCTCTTTCGAGGTCTCTACCAGCTCTTTTAAGCTTTCCTGCAGGTCGTCTTCCAGAGCGGTGGGATCGCCAAGAACCCGGACGCGCATGTTATTCTTCCGGGCGGTTTTGATGCAGGTCTTCGTGTAGCTGCGGAACAGCTTCATCAGACCGTCTACCTCTTCTTTGGAACGCTTCCAGTTTTCCGTAGAGAACAGATAGACTGTCAGATATTGGATTCCCATGTTATAGGCGTCTTCGCAGATCACCTCCAGGTTTTTCGCCCCCCGTGAGTGGCCGTAATTTCTTGGCATTCCTTTGCTTTTGGCCCACCGGCCGTTCCCGTCCAGGATGATGGCTACGTGCTGCGGTATTTCCATTCTCGTTTCCTCCGTCTCAGGCCGCAGAAAGCATACCAGCTCTTTGGGAGCCAGTATGCTTTCCGCGCCGTTTTTTATACAGTCATGATTTCTTTTGATTTCTCTTCTACTGCTTTATCCACTTCTTTGATGTATTTATCGGTCATTTTCTGGATCTGGTCGTTTAAATCCTTGATCTCGTCCTCGGACACTTCGGAGGTTTTCCCAAGTTTCTTAAAGGAATCGTTGGCGTCCCGGCGGATGTTCCGAATGGCGACTTTCGCGGCTTCGCCTTTTTTCTTCACATCTTTTACCAGGTCTTTTCTGCGCTCCTCGGTGAGTTCCGGGAAGACCAGGCGGATGATCCGGCCGTCGTTGCTGGGGTTAATCCCAAGGTCGGAGGTCAGGATGGCTTTTTCAATGGCTTTTACCATCTTGGATTCCCAGGGCTGGATCTGGAGAATCCTGGCTTCGGGAACGGTGATATTTCCTACCTGCTGGATCGGGGTCGGCGTCCCGTAGTAGTCTACCACGATCTTGTCCAGGACGTGGGGATTCGCGCGGCCTGCGCGGATAGCGCCGAATTCTTTTAACAGGTTTTCGTAGGATTTGGTCATTTTTTCGTCGTATACTTTGATTCTTTCATCCATGTTTCGATCCTCCTTGGGGTTATACGGTCACTTTCGTCCCGCTTAATTTTCCGTTTACCGTGTCGACGATGCTGTTTTCCTGATTCAGGCCAAAGACGAGCATCGGCATGTGGTTTTCCATGCACAGAATCGAGGCGGCCATGTCGACCACGCCAAGTTTCCGGTCAATGACTTCCTGTATGGTGATTTCGTCGTACTTTTTCGCGTCCGGGTTATCCTTCGGGTCGCTGTCGTAGACGCCGTCCACGGATTTCGCCAGCAGGATCACGTCTGCTTCGATCTCGATGGCGCGCAGGACGGTGGCGGTATCTGTGGAGAAGTAGGGGTGGCCGGTGCCTCCGGCGAAGAAGGAGACAACGCCGTTTTTAAAGCCTTCCACGGCCCGGTCTTTGGAAAACAGTTCCGTGAAGGAACCGCATGCAAAGGGGGTGAGAACCTGGGTTTTCAGCCCCACGGAGCGGAAGATTTCGGATACGTAGATGCAGTTCATGATCGTGGCCAGCATGCCGATCTGGTCGGCTTTCGTGCGGTCGATGTTTTCGCTGGAGCGGCCGCGCCAGAAGTTTCCGCCGCCGATGACGATGCCGACCTGAAGGCCGTCGTCTACAAGCTGCTTCACCTGTTTTGCAACTTTTGTGACGGTGGGTTCGTCAAAGCCTGTTTTTTTGTCGCCTGCCAGAGCTTCTCCGCTCAATTTCAACAGAACTCTTTTCATTTTCACACCTCTGTCTGATTTTTTTCGCATTGCTTACTGAATTTAAGTATACCATATCTAACTTCAAACTACAACCAGAAGTTCGCCGGTTCCGACGATTTGGCGGGCTCCCTCGCTGGATGCCAAAAGCTTCCTATTTCAAATTCAGCTTCGCAAAAGCGTCTGCGAACGCATTGTTCACCGGCTCGGCCGCTTCTTTTTTCTGCTGGTTCATGTAGCGCTGGACGTCTTTTTTCGAGACGCCGGCGCCCTCTTTTTCCCGGCGCTTTTTAAAAGCGGAGAGCTTTTCTTTATAGCCGCAGGTCTGGCAGAAAAAGGTTTCGTCGTCGCCTTTGCCGATCAGTTCCATCTTATGGTGGCAGTTCGGGCAGCGGGCATTGCTTAAGCGGGCAATGGTTTCCCGGTAGCCGCACTCCCGATCCTGGCAGACCAGCATCCGGCTGTTTTTGCCGTTGACGGCCAGGAGCCGTTTGCCGCAGTTCGGGCACTTTTTGTTCGTCATGTTTTCGTGGCGGAACGTGCCCTCTCCGGTCTTGATTTCTGTAATCAAATCTCTGGTGTAGCCTTCAATCTTGCCGATAAAAGTTTCTTTTGCAAGCTTGCCCTCCGCGATCCTGGAAAGCTGCATCTCCCAGTCGGCGGTGAGTTCCGGCTTCTTCAAGTCTTCGGGCACCAGGCCTAAAAGCTGCTTCCCTTTTGAGGTCAGGTAAATGTCTTTGCCGCGTTTTTCCATCAGGAAACTGTTAAACAGCTTGTCGATGATGTCGGCGCGGGTAGCTACGGTTCCAAGGCCGCCGGTTTCGCCAAGGGTCTTGGCCGCGGCTTTATCCTTCGATGCCAGATATTTCACCGGATTTTCCATGGCGGAGAGAAGGGTCGCCTCGTTAAAGGGCGCAGGCGGCTTCGTTTTTCCGGTGGTGCGCTCCAATTTGTCGATCTTCAGGCGGCTTCCCTGGGTCAGGGCCGGAAGATTCTGCTCCCGCACGGCGCGTCCCTCCCGGATCTGCTCCTCTTCTTCCTCCTCCGGGTCGCTGTCATTCTCGTAGACTTCCCGCCAGCCCAGGCTTTTCACGATTTTTCCGCTGGCGAGGAAGGTTTCCCCGGCCGCCTCGGCTTTCATGGTCGTCTGCTCGTATTCAAAAGGCGGGTACAGCACCGCCAGGAAGCGGCGGACAACCAGATCATAAATCCGCCGTTCGTCGACGGTCATATGGTCGAGCTGGACAAACTGTTCCGTCGGGATGATGGCGTGGTGGTCGCTGACTTTTTTATTGTCCACAAAGGAGCCGTTCGTGCGGATGGGCTTCGTGGTCAGGCTTCCGGCGAGTTTCCGGTAGGGGCCCACCGCGCAGGCGGAAAGCCGCTCTTTTAAGGTATCCACCACATCGGTGCTGAGGTAGCGGGAATCGGTTCGCGGATAGGTCAGCACTTTGTGGTTTTCATACAGGCGCTGACACATGTTCAGAGTTTCCTTTGCGGAGTAGCCGAACTTTTTATTCGCGTCCCGCTGAAGCTCCGTCAGGTCATAGAGCCCCGGCGCAAAGGTCTTTTTCGCGTTCCGCTCGACTTTCCGGACTTCCAGTTCCCCGCGTGAAAGCTTCTTTTCCAGGTCTTCAATGCGTTCTTTTTTGAAGGTTCGCAGGGAGCCGCTTTTTTCTTCCTGCCACGTCCATTTCACGTTTCCGGCCAGGAGATTTAAGCCATAGTATTCTTCGGGTTTGAAGGTTTTGATTTCTTCTTCCCGCGCCGCGATCATGGCCAGCGTCGGGGTCTGAACACGGCCGCAGGAGAGCTGGGCGTTATATTTACAGGTCAAAGCTCTGGTCGCATTGATTCCCACGAGCCAGTCTGCCTGGGCTCTGGCCGCCGCCGCGCCGTAGAGGTTATTATACTCCCGCCCGTCCCGCAGGTGGGCGAAGCCTTCCCGGATCGCTTTGTCGGTGACGGAGGAAATCCACAGGCGCTTGATGGGCTTATGGCAGCCGGCTTTTTCCAGGATCCATCTGGCGACCAGCTCGCCCTCCCGCCCGGCGTCCGTGGCAATGATGATCGTATCCACATCCTGGCGGAAAAGCTGGGTTTTGACCGCGGCATATTGTTTGGCCGTCTGTTTGATCACGACCAGCTCCATCTTTTTTGGGATCATTGGGAGGGCTTCCATGGTCCACTGGGCATATTTTTTATCGTAGCCTTCCGGGTCGGCCAGGGTCACCAGGTGCCCCAGGGCCCAGGTCACGATGTAGCGGCTTCCCTCGAACGCGCCGTTTAACTTTTTCTCACAGTGCAGGACGCGGGCAATGTCCCTGGCTACGGAAGGTTTTTCTGCGATTACTAATGGTTTCATAGGTTTTATTCTCCTTCTTTTCTCTCAGGATTCGGCATGCTTGGTTCGCCAATGGGCCAGATGGATCTCCGGCCTTTCTGCCCTGGCCTCCGGCAGGTTCTTCCGGATTACCGTCAGGCTTACGAGGGCGGTGGCGCAGACAAGCGCCGGGATCTGGACACGGAATGCCGCCGCGGCCATCAGGCACAGGTAGGTCACAGCTGTCCGCAGCCCATGAGGACGAATCACCAGGACAGCCGAAAACAACAGATAAAAAAAGATCAGAAGCCGGAGCGGTTCCGGTTCCATTGTCAGGCCTAAGAACACCCCAAAGGAAACCGCAATCGCTTTTCCGCCGTCATGACCTTTCCAGAAAAAGGGCCAGGCATGGCCCCAGACCGGCGCTGCAACCACCAGAGCAAACAGATACCGCCCCGTATCCAGGACTTTTCCGGCCAGATAGACCGGAAGAAATCCTTTCGCCAGTTCCAGAAGCAGTACCAGCGTGCCGCAGGAGACGCCGCCTAACAGAAAGGCGTTCGCCGTACCCGGATTGTGGTCGCTGCCGTCTTTTTTCGTATCCACGCCCCAGAGTTTGGGAATCAGCCAGCCAAACATCAGACTCCCGCTCAGATAACCGAACAGGATAAAAAACAGATATGCATGCGTCTTTCTCATGCTTGCAGGCTTTCCTCGCTTTCTTCCTCTTCATCCGCCGCTGCCTCCTGGGTTTCCAGGGCAGATCCGGCTTCTTCCCCGCATTTCGGCTCGCTTCCCGGAATCTGCCCGAAAAACTCGAAAATCCTTTTGGATGTACAGGCGTCTGTATATTCCTGCTGGGCGAAGTTCATTTTTTCCCGCATCACGCTGTCGTCAATGAGCTTCCGGCCAAGAACCGCCTGCTCTTTGGGGGTATCCGCAGCAACAGACATTCCCCGTTCGGTGAAATACCGGAGGTTTTCGCTCTCGCAGCCGGGAATTGGTTCCGTGTGCACAAGAGGACAGCGGGAAACGGCGGCTTCCGTGGAAGTCAGTCCGCCCGGCTTCGTATAGACCACCGCGCTGATGGCCATGTAAGCCGCAACCTGATCGGTTTTTCCGACGATCCGGATCTGCTCCTTACCGGCAAAATGAGCTTCTAACTGTGCTTTCATTTTCTGATTACTTCCGCAGATCACAACCAGGGATTCTTCTTCTCTTAGCTGCCCCTCGATGGCCTCCGCAAGCTCCTGCAAATGGCCAAAGCCCATACTGCCGCCCATCAGAAGCCAGAGGTTTCCATGCGGCGGAAGTTCCAGTTCTGAGCGGGTCTCACTGTCCTGCCAGCGTCGCCGGAACTTCAGGGAAACCGGGATCCCCAGAGGGTACAGCTTCTCTTTTGGAAGCCCACGGGCCACATATTCCGCCGCCAGATCTTTGTGGGGGATGACGTAAGCGTCGCAGTCGGTCTCCTCCCAGAATGGGATGCAGGTGTAGTCGGTAGCAATGGCGACCGTAAGGGGCAGTTTCATCTGCTTTTTCAGATAAGTAAGCGTCTCCGCCGCATACAAATGCGTCGCGAAAATAATGTCTGCCGGATGTTCTTCCAGGTATTCTTTCAGATATTTCGCCACAGCCGCATTCGCGTAATAAACCGGGGAATGGTGCTTGGAGGAGCTGACCAGCATTCCCGCCTTATACAGGACGCCAAAGGCTTTCGGCGACTTTTTGACCAGGTTCACATAGCTGTTGTCCACAAGGCTGGAGACGTGTTTTCCTGCGAGATCCATATAGTTCATCATGGTGACCGGATAACCGGCCGCTTCGAACTGCTCCTGTATGGCGTATCCGGCCGCATTATGGCCTCCTCCGGTGCTGCAGGACAATATTAAAATGTTTCTTTTTTCAATCATAACTCAATCCAGTCTTAAAATATTTTCGTCCATACCAAGTTTTAAGCAGGCGCCCCGCTGCAGCGGCAGCCACTGGTTTTCTTCCATGCGGTAGCCGTTTACGAAAGTGCCGTCCAGGGACACGCTCATGACCTGGTATTCGTTTCGATTTTTATCAAAGCGCACGCGGCAATGAACCGGACTGATCCGGTCTGAAAGGATTACCAGGCTGCACGCCTCTTCGTCGTTTCCGACAATCGCTTCTTCGTCATATTCCATGGGCGCGTGGCTTCCCGCATAGGGGCCTTCCACACAGGTGATTCCCGGCACTGGGATCCCATTCCACGCCTGCGCCTGTTCTGCCAGTTCTTCTGGCCGGCGCGGCTCCCGACGGGGATGCCTTTCTTCCTCATATCTGGGCTTGGGCTTTGTCACCAGGGCTACGATGCACAGAATAAAGGAAACAAATGCGAACAGATACGGCATCCAGTAGCCGATGCGCATTCCTTTCGCCAGGACGCGGATCAGCTCCGCCATCTCCTGGTTCCGGATCAGCCCCAGGAAGTTCTGTCCGGTGTAAGCCGTCACGGTGATCCCGCTCAGGCGCACCAGGCCGTAGGGAAGGGCCAGGAATACCCCGCCGAACCACAGGCACACCTGAAGCACATCCAGCAGCATAATCAGGACATACTTCACCTTATTTTCCATCAGAAGGCTCAGGACGCACACCAGATTCAGGAACAATACGACGATGAACCACCATTTGACGACTCCGCCTTTGTTTTCGGTCTGCATGGATGAGATCATCTCGACTGCCGTGGCTTCGAAGGTTCCGTTCTCGTCAAACATTTCCGGGAGCTGCTCCTGGATCACGCTCCTGGCTCCCCAGCCGGCGTTCGTGTCCGGAAAGTTCACGGAAATATACGGCAGAAAGGAGCCTGACAGAATCAGCAGGCAGCAGCACAGCAGTAACACGTTAAACAGTTCTTTTCCCCTCATGGTTTCCTCCTGTCAGTCTACATAAATCCCGATGGCTGAGTAGTTATCCATGCCGGGCCTGCCGTTTCTCTGGACTTCTTTTTCCATCTGTTTCAGCCATTCGTAGGGATTTTTCGCTTTTTTTAGGCATTCCAGCATCTTTTTTTCATCTACGTATTCCCAGAAGCCGTCCGTGCACAGCAGATAGGACTGGCCTTTCCGGATCGGGAGTTCTTTGGAGATCTCATAGCCCTCTTTTTCCCAGGGAATCCCCATGACCTGGTAGAGCTGGTTCCGGTAGGGGTTTCGCCGGATGTCTTCTTCCCGCAGTTCTCCGGCGTCCACCAGGGCCTGGGAGACGCTGTGGTCTTTGGTACGGGCGAGGATTTTTCCTTTGCGGAAGACGTACAGGCGGGTGTCCCCGGTGTGGGCCCAGATGGCTTTTTTCTGATCCATCATCAGAACGGTCATGGTGGTTTTCATGCCGCCCTGGGCGTGGGATTCCTGCTGGCGGCGCAGGAGGGCTTCCTGGGCGCCGTCCATGCATCTGCGCAGGGTGTCTGCGGAGACTTCGCGGCTTCGGGCAAACTGGTCGAGGATGTATTCGGAGGCCAGTTTGGAGGCGATTTCGCCGTGCTGGTAGCCGCCAAGGCCGTCGGCGATGGTGAAGCAGCAGCGGTCGCCGCGTTCTCTGGAGTTTACGTAGTCTTCGTTTTGTTCGCGTCCGCCTACTCTGGTGAGCAGTCTGTATGTTATCATTCCCGCACCTCTTTGTTTTTTCTTGTTGCACCCGTGGGGGTAGTGTCCTCTTCATTTTAATGCCAGTAGGTGGCAATGTCAAGCTTTGCAGTGAGCAATTCGCTTTCCCCCTGAAATAACACTGGCCGGGCAAAGCTTTTCGCTTTGTCCGGCCTGCCGCCGTTACGCAAAATTCGCCTGATACCACACCACAAACAGGTAGATCGTCCAGATTTTCCGGGAGTTGTCTTTCTTGCCGTCCCGGTGGGTTTCCATCAGATGGGTTACTTCTTTCTGGTCGAAGAATTTCTGGCCTGCCGGGGAGGTCAGGGTATCGTACACTTTTTTATAATATGGTTCTTCCCGCAGCCATTTCCGGATCGGGACCGGGAAGCCAAGCTTCCGTCTGTCGGCATTCTCCTTGGGGAGATACTTCTCCGACATGCGGCGGAACAGATGCTTCGTCTCATGGCGGGTTACACGCAGTTCCAGCGGGTAGCGGAAGGCCTCCGCGGCCACTTCCCGATCCAGGAACGGCACACGCACTTCCAAAGAATTCGCCATGCTCATATGGTCGGACTTGCGCAGGATATCGCCGCGCAGCCAGAAATTCATATCAATGTACTGCATCTTGGTCACTTCGTCCTGGTTCTCCACTTCTTTATAGAAGGGCGCGGTCACGTCCTGGGGGGAACAGGGAAGCTTTTTGTTTTTCAGGATCTTCTTCGCCTCCGCGGGCTTGTAGATGTAGGCGTTTCCGATGAAGCGCTCTTCCACCGTCTCTCCGGCGCGGATCAGATATTCTTTTCCCTTGAAGGAGAACGGAAGGGCTTCCATCACTTTCCGGACCGCCTTTCGCAGCCCGAAGGGGATCCACTGAACCGGCTCCAGGGTGTAATGGGTCTGGTAGATATTATACCCGCCGAAAATTTCGTCGGAGCCTTCCCCGGAAAAGACGACTTTCACGTATTTCGAAGCGAGCTGGCACAGATAGTAAAGGGGGATGATCGAGGGATCGGCCACCGGCTCGTCCAGATAGTAGACGATGGTCGGGACGGCGTCCCAGAATTCCTTGTCCGTGATGGTCTTGGAATAATTTTCCATTCCTTTTTCTTTACAGAGCTGCTTCGCCAGGTCGATCTCGCTGTACTTCGCATCTTCGAAGCCCACGCTGAAGGTCTTTGGCACTTCGCTGGCCACAGCCAGAAAAGAAGAGTCGATCCCGCCGGATAAGAAGGAACCGATCTCCACATCGCTCAGCTTATGTTTTTCCACGGAGTCCAGCATCACCTGCTCCAGACGCTTCATGGCCTGGGCTTCGTCCATGCCGGGCTCCGGTTTGTAAGTCACGCGCCAGTATCTTGTAATGGCTGCCTTTTTCCCATCCCATTTCAGGTGATGGGCGGGCATTAACTGGTAAATATTTTTAAAGAAGGTTTCCCCAAGAGGATTAAACTGGAAAGAAAGGTAGTAGCCCAGCGCCTCTTCGTTAAACTCTTTTTTGTAACCGGGATATTCCAGAATCGCCTTAATCTCGGAGGCGAATACCAGGGTATCGCCGATCACGCTGTAGAACAGCGGCTTGATCCCGAAGACGTCCCTTCCCAGGAATACGGTTTTCTTCTTTTTATCCCAGATGGCGAAGGCGAACATGCCCCGCAGATGGTTACAGACATCTTCCCCGTATTCTTCGTAGCCGTGGAGCACGACTTCCGAATCCGTATCCGTCTGGAAAATATGGCCTTTGGATTCCAGTTCTTCTTTCAGCTCCTGGTAGTTATACACCTCTCCGTTATAGACCAGCACCATGTCGTTCGTCTCGTTCTCCATCGGCTGCCGGCCATTCCCAAGTCCGACGATACTGAGCCGCCGGAATCCGAATCCCACATACTGGTCAAAATATTCTCCGGAATCATCCGGCCCTCTCTTCGCGATCTTTTCCGTCATTCGCATCAGTGCTTCTTCCGGCGCGCGATTACCGGAAACTGACACAAATCCCGCAAATCCACACATATTCTTCTCCTTTGTTTTCTAGTACCTGCTCATAACAGAAACAGTATACCATAGAACTCGGAAAATAAAAAGGGATTTTTACTTAACGTTTGACGCGGATTTCTTATAATTTTCATAACGATGCTTTTTTTCGGGCGTTTTGCTCCAAAGTTCATCGGCTGTTTCCTTCCACTCCTCCGCGTAAGGCTTGCATTTCTCACAGAGATGCTCGGCGGACTCCGGAGACTGCAGGTCGGTGGATTTGGCGTGGGTCTTTTCAACCATTGCCTTCAGGATCTGGGGATTTTCCAGCATCGGGCAGGGACGCAGGTGGTTTTTGTTAAAGGGCTGGCCGTCCCGGTATGCCTGAAACAGAGGCTGTTTTAAGCATTCCAGCAGGGTATTTTCCCGGATATTCGCGCCGGAATAATGGATGAAGACGCAGGGTTCCGCATCCCCGTTCGCATTGATATGGAAATAGTTCCGGCCTCCGGCGATACAGCCGCCTACGAATTCGCCGTCGTTCTGGAAGTCCATGGCAAAGATTTCCTTGCCGCCCTTCATGCCGCGGATCTCGCGTACCCGGTGATACATGTATTCCCGCTGTTCCTTCGTCGGGAGCAGCTCCAGCGCCGCGTCGTTTCCAACCGGCATATAATGGAAATACCAGGTAAAGCGGCAGCCTTTTTCAATAATCATATCCAGGAATTCGTCGCTGGTTACGGTCTCGATGTTTTTACTGGTATAGCAAATCGAGGTGCCGAAAATCTGGCCGGATTCGTGGAGGAGATCCATGGCGTGCATGACTTTCTGGAAAACGCCGTTGCCGCGGCGGCCGTCGTTGACTTCCTCGTAGCCCTCCAGGCTCAGGGACAGGGACAGGTTTCCGACTTCCTGCATTTCCTTGCAGAAAGCTTCGTCCACCAGCGTGCCGTTTGTGAAGGCGTGGAATGCGCAGTCATAGTGCTTCTTGCAGAGGCGGATCAGGTCGGCCTTGCGCACCAGAGGCTCCCCACCGGTAAACATGTAGAAATAGATTCCGAGCTCTTTTCCCTGGGTGACAACGCTGTCCATTTCCTCGAAGGTCAGGTTCAGCTTGTGGCCATACTCGGCGGCCCAGCATCCGGTACAGTGCAGGTTGCAGGCGCTGGTGGGATCCATCAGGATCAGCCACGGAATACTGCAGTCGTGCTCGACTCTCTTCTTCCGGATAATTTTTGTCCCGCGGAAGGCTGCTTCGAAGCCTAAATCCAGTGCATTCATTTTTACCACGTTGGGATGGAGTTCGTCCAGGGCTCGGTTGATGTAGTGCATCCATTTGTTGTCCGGATCCTGGATCATGGCACGGATATTGTCATAGGTAGATTTATCGTAGTCGTCGCCTAAGAATTTCTCGGAAACATTCACAAGATCTAAGAGGCCCTTTACCCGGTCTTTTTTCACTCTGGTCAGAACCACGTCGATCGCTTTGGAAAAGGTTGCTCTCTGTACGCTGTGCATTACGTTATCCATATATTTTTTCCTCCTACTATCTGATCACTAATCGCTTTTCCTTATTTTATCCTGTCCGGTTTTCGACAGGTACAGACAAAAAATGGCTTGTGTCCGATTTTGGGACAAATCAGCCAATCTGTCCCCGGCTCCTTTTTTCTTTACCTTCCGGGATTTTTACGTTATAATGGGAACCAGCGTTTCTTTCTACGATATGATAAGGAAAGGTTGATGATACATATGAATAAGAAAGATATTGGAGAAATTAAGAAGCAGTTTACCCCGGACAACTGTACCGTTACCCGGCTCTGCGGCTGCTATGTGGACGGGGAGAAGAACAAGCTGGCGCAGCTGAAAGAAGCCTTTCTCTCCCTGCCGGAAGAGGAAATTTTTAAGTATTTTGAAATTTTCCGGAAGGCTCTTTCCGGGACCATCGGGCGGAATCTGATGAACATGGAATTCCCGCTGCACACCGAGGACTACGGCGGCACGCAGGAATTCCTCATGCGGCTGCGGGAGAGCCGTCTTACGGACGACCAGCTTCTGGACGCCTTTTATGACAAGGTGATTGCTTCCTACGACTGTGCGGAAAATTACCTGATCCTGCTGATCCATGCGGCCTACGACATTCCGGGGAAATCCACGGACGGCCTGGAAATGTTCGATGCCTCCGACGAGGTTTACGAATATCTGCTCTGCTGCATCTGCCCGGTGAAGCTTTCCAAGCCCGGCCTGGCCTACAATGCGCAGGAAAACTGCTTCCAGAACCGCATCCGGGACTGGCTGGTGGAAATGCCGGACTTAGGCTTTCTGTTCCCGGCGTTTACCGAGCGCAGCACGGACATTCACAGCCTGCTCTATTACACGAAAAAGCCGGAAGAGCTTCATGACAATCTGGTGGATCAGCTTCTGGGGTGCGTGCTTCCGCTTTCCGCCGGGAATCAGAAGGAGACGTTCCATACGCTTGTGGAGACCAGTCTGGGCGAGGACTGCGATTTTGAGGTTGTGAAGACGATCCATGAGAAGCTGAACGAGCTGGCGGAGGCAAAAAAGGATGATCCGGAGCCGCTGGCGCTGGACAAGGCGGAGGTGAAGGCGCTGCTGGTGCAAAGCGGGGCGGATCAGGAAAAGCTGACGGACTTTGACGCCCAGTATGAGGCCTGCGCGGGGACGGACGCGCCCCTCATGGTTTCCAATGTGACGAATACCCGGAAGTTTGAGATTAAGACGCCGGATATTGTGATTACGGTGAATCCGGAGCGGGCGGATCTGATCGAGACGAAGATGATCGAGGGGCGCAGGTGCCTGGTGATTCCGGTGGACGATCATGTGCAGTTAAATGGGATTTCGGTGCGGACGGTGCCGTTTGGGGAGGACGTATCCGGCGGTGAGGCGGCCGGGGAAGAGGAGTTTTAGCCGCGGAACAGGTGATAGAAGAATAAGTATTGCTGCATGACGCCTTCGAAACCGCGGTAGCGTTCGGCAGGGAAGCCGTCCGGATAATGGGCGGCAATGGCCTGGCGGATGTGGGTGTCGACCGGGAAGGCTTCCAGGTGGTGGAGGCCGAAGAGGCAGATGCAGTCCGCGACTTTTTCGCCTACGCCGTAGAGTTTTAAAAGTTCCTGTTTTGCGGCTGCGCAGTCCAGGGATGGAAGGGCCTGTAAGTCGAGGCCGCCGTTTACGATTGTTTGGGCTGTACGGATGAGGTATTTGGCGCGGTAGCCGAGGTTACAGGCGCGCAGGTCTTCTTCTGTGGCGCGGGCCAGGGCTTCCGGGGTGGGGAAGGCGTGGTAACGCAGGGGCGAGCCCTGGGCGGGTTCCGGGCCTCCGGACGCCGGGCGCTGGCCCTGGATAGCTTTCGGACGCCCTGTCGCCGGGGCGGAATCGACCGCCAGGCGCGAATCTCCAGCGGGCGTCCAGCTCCACTCGGCAGTTTTCTCCTCCCCGTAGCGCTCGCAGATATTTTGAATACAGCGGCGAATCCTCGGAATATGATTCTGCTGCGTAATCAGGAACGTAATGATCATCTCCCACAAATCCTGCCGCAGAATCCGGATTCCCTTCCCAAACTCCGCCGCCTCCCGCAGATACGCATCCTCCGGATCAATCCTCTCCAGAAACGCCCCATAATCCGTATCCAAATCAAAATAGCTTCTCCAAAATCCCTCAAACGCCTCTTCCCCGCACGAAAGCACCCACTCATCTCCGTCTCTCCTCAGTTCCACCGCCCGATCCGCCGCTAAAATCCGCCAGCATCCCTGTGCTGTCTCCTCCATCCGAAAACATTGCCCGGACTGTGCAATCTGCGCCGGATCAAAAAAGGCTTCCGCATCGATTCTTCTCATAAAATCCCATCCTTCTCTTTCGCATTCTCCCTATATTATAAATCCCGGAACCGCGAAAAAGCAAATGCTTCCAGAAAAATACAAATATCTTCAAATTACCCCTTACTTTTTTCCCAAACTTCTATATAATAGATAGACAGAAGGCGTGTGCGCCATAACGCACGCCCCTACCGCACCAAACACACAATCAGGAGGAGCAACATGCCAAAGAGAACAGATATCCACAAAGTATTAATCATCGGTTCCGGCCCCATCATCATCGGCCAAGCCTGCGAATTCGACTACTCCGGAACCCAGGCCTGCAAAGCCCTGAAATCCCTGGGATACGAAATTGTGCTGGTGAATTCCAACCCGGCCACCATCATGACCGACCCCGAAATCGCCGACGTCACCTACATCGAGCCCTTAAACGTCGACCGTCTGGAACAGATCATCGCCAAAGAGCGCCCCGACGCCCTTCTTCCGAACCTCGGCGGCCAGTCCGGCCTGAACCTGTGCGCCGAACTTGCCAAAGCCGGCATTCTGGACAAATACCACGTCCAGGTCATCGGCGTCCAGGTAGATGCCATCGAACGCGGGGAAGACCGCATTGAATTCAAAAACGCCATGAACAAGCTCGGCATCGAAATGCCCCGCAGCGAAGTGTCCTACAGCGTCGAGGAAGCCCTCGCCATCGCAGACCGCCTCGGCTATCCGGTCGTCCTTCGCCCTGCGTACACCATGGGCGGCGCCGGCGGCGGCCTCGTCTATAACAAAGAAGAGTTAAAAACCGTCTGCGCCAGAGGCCTCCAGGCCAGCCTGGTAGGCCAGGTACTGGTCGAAGAATCCATTCTCGGCTGGGAAGAACTGGAACTCGAAGTGGTACGCGACGCAGAGAATAACATGATCACGGTCTGCTTCATCGAAAACATCGACCCCCTGGGCGTCCACACCGGCGATTCCTTCTGCTCCGCCCCGATGCTGACCATCTCCGAAGAATGCCAGAAGCGTCTCCAGGAACAGGCCTACCGCATCGTGGAATCCGTCCAGGTTATCGGCGGAACGAACGTCCAGTTCGCCCACGACCCGGTCAGCGACCGCGTGGTTGTCATCGAGATCAACCCCAGAACCTCCCGTTCCTCGGCCCTGGCTTCCAAAGCCACCGGCTTCCCCATCGCCCTGGTTTCCGCCATGCTCGCCTGCGGCCTGACCTTAAAGGAAATCCCCTGCGGCAAGTACGGAACCCTGGACCGCTATGTGCCGGACGGCGACTACGTGGTGATCAAATTCGCCCGCTGGGCTTTCGAAAAATTCAAAGGCGTGGAGGACAAGCTGGGAACCCAGATGCGCGCCGTGGGCGAAGTCATGAGCATTGGAAAAACCTACAAAGAGGCTTTCCAGAAAGCCATCCGCAGCCTGGAAACCGGACGCTACGGCCTTGGTGTGGCCAAATTCCAGTCCATGACCAAAGACCAGCTTCTGAAGATGCTGATCACACCCTCCAGCGAGCGTCACTTCATCATGTATGAAGCCCTCCGCAAAGGCGCGTCCGTCGAAGAGATCCACGAGATCACGAAAGTCAAGACCTGGTTCCTGGAACAGATGAAAGAACTGGTGGAGGAAGAGGAAACCCTCCGGAAATGTAAAGGAAGCCTGCCCGCGGATGATCTGCTCATCACCGCGAAGAAAGACGGCTTCTCCGATAAATACTTAAGCCAGCTCCTGGAAATCCCGGAGGACGACGTGCGTGAGCGCCGCATTGCCCTGGGCGTAGAAGAAGCCTGGGAAGGCGTCCATGTCAGCGGCACCCAGGACAGCGCTTACTACTACTCCACCTATAACGCCGAAGACAAGAACCCGGTGAACGCCGACAAGCCCAAGATCATGATCCTTGGCGGCGGCCCGAACCGCATCGGCCAGGGCATCGAATTCGACTACTGCTGCGTGCATGCCTCCCTTGCCCTGAAGAAACTGGGCTTCGAGACCATCATTGTAAACTGTAACCCGGAAACCGTATCCACCGACTACGACACGTCCGACAAGCTCTATTTCGAGCCTCTGACGCTGGAAGACGTCCTGAGCATCTACCGGAAGGAAAAGCCCCTTGGCGTCATCGCCCAGTTCGGCGGGCAGACCCCGTTAAACCTGGCCGCAGACCTGGAAAAGAACGGCGTCAAGATCCTCGGCACCTCTCCGGCTGTCATCGACCTGGCCGAAGACCGCGACCAGTTCCGGGCAATGATGGAAAAACTGGAAATCCCGATGCCGGAATCCGGGATGGCCGTCACCGTGGACGACGCGCTGAAAATCGCCGACCAGATCGGTTACCCGGTTATGGTACGCCCCTCCTACGTGCTGGGCGGACGGGGTATGGAAGTCGTGTATGACGCGGAGAGCATGACCGGATATATGGAAGCCGCCGTTGGGGTGACGCCGGACCGTCCGATCCTGATCGACCGGTTCCTGAACCATGCTACCGAGTGCGAGGCCGATGCGGTCAGCGACGGCACCCACGCGTTCGTGCCTGCGGTCATGGAGCACATCGAGCTGGCGGGCGTGCATTCCGGCGACTCGGCCTGCATCATTCCGTCCGTGCACATTTCCCCGGAAAATGTGGCGACGATCAAGGAATACACCCGGAAGATCGCGGAGGAAATGCATGTGAAAGGCCTGATGAACATGCAGTACGCCATCGAGAACGGCACCGTTTATGTGCTGGAAGCCAACCCCCGCGCCTCCCGTACCGTTCCGCTGGTATCCAAGGTCTGCAACATCCGCATGGTGCCCCTGGCCACCGATATCATTACCTCCGAACTGACCGGAAGACCTTCGCCCGTGCCCTCCTTAAAGGAGCAGCACATCCCGTATTATGGGGTGAAGGAGGCCGTCTTCCCCTTCAATATGTTCCAGGAAGTCGATCCGGTATTAGGGCCGGAAATGCGCTCCACCGGCGAGGTTCTGGGCCTGTCCCATTCCTACGGCGAAGCGTTCTACAAAGCGCAGGAGGCCACGCAGTCGAAGCTGCCGTTAGAAGGCACGGTTCTGATTTCCGTAAACCGTAAGGACAAAGCGGAGGTTGTGGAGGTTGCCAAAGCCTTTGACGAGGCCGGTTTCCACATCCTGGCTACCGGCGGCACCTATGACCTCATTACGGAAGCCGGGATTCCCGCCGAGCGCGTGAAAAAGCTCTACGAGGGACGTCCCAATATTCTGGACATGATCACGAACGGAAAGATTCAGCTCATTGTCAATTCCCCAGTTGGGAAAGACAGCGTGCACGATGACAGCTATCTGCGGAAAGCGGCCATCAAATCCAAGATTCCGTATATGACGACCATCGCAGCCGCGAAAGCGACGGCCAGCGGCATCAAATACGTGAAAGAGCATGGCAATGGGGCTGTAGAATCCTTGCAGCAGCTTCACAGCGAAATCGCGGACAAGCCTGCGGCGCTCTGATCCACTCCCAGCGCCCCTCGCCGGATATTCTGTCCACTGTAAACACGTAAGCCGGGCGCGGGGCCGCGCGGCCCCGTTTCCCGGAAATTTTTCGCCGGCGCAGCGGCGGCCGGCGGCCCACTCACCCTCAGGAGGCTCCCCATGAAAACCATCGCAATCATCGACGACGACCCCTACATCGGCAACCTGCTCCAGGAACTCCTCACCCAGGAAGGCTACCGCACCCTCCGCGCCTACTCCGGCACCGAAGCCCTCCTTCTCCTCACCACCCAAACCCCCGACCTCATCCTCCTGGACCTCATGCTGCCCGGCCTCTCCGGCGAAGAACTCCTCCCCAAACTAAAATCCATCCCTGTCATCGTCCTCACCGCCAAAGCCGAAATCGACAGCAAAGTCAGTCTCCTCCTGGAAGGCGCTTCCGACTACATCACCAAACCCTTCGACACGCGGGAACTCCTTGCCCGTATCACCGTCCAGCTCCGAAACGCCCCCGCCCGCGGTCTGAATGCCACCCTCTCCTTCGCCGAACTCGACCTGGACACCGCCTCCCACACCGTTCGTGTTTCCGGAACCCCTGTCCGTCTCACGCGGACAGAATATGCCCTTTTAAAACAATTGATGCAAAATCCCTCCCAGGTCGTCACGAAATCCCAGCTTTTGGATCTCATCAGCGAAGACACGCCCGACTGCGTCGAAAACTCCTTAAAAGTCCACATCAGCAACCTCCGCCGGAAACTCCGGGACGTAAACGGCAAAGATTACATCGAATCCGTCTGGGGCATCGGCTTCAAAATGCGGGAAGCATAATCTTTACTTTTTCTTAATCCTTTTCTTAACCGCTGCCTTAACCGGACTGTGCTATCCTGTCCTTACCGCAAACCGCGGTACAAAGGAGGCAAATCAATGGACTATATTCTAACTACCGAAAATCTTTCCAAACACTACCGGAACTTCAAGGCCCTGAGCGGCCTGAACATGCACATCCCCAAAGGCGCGATCTACGGCTTTGTCGGCAAAAACGGAGCCGGAAAAACCACCCTGATCCGCTTAATCTGCGGCCTTCAGGCTCCCACCTCCGGCTCCTACACCCTGTACGGAATCCCCTGCACTGACCGCGCCATCCAGAAATCCAGGCGGCGCATGGGCGCTGTCGTGGAAACCCCTTCCATCTACCTGGACATGACCGCCGAAGAAAATTTAAAAGAGCAGTACCGCATCCTCGGACTCCCTTCCTTTACCGGAATCTCCGACCTGCTGGCACTGGTGGGCCTGTCGGACACCGGAAAGAAAAAGGCGAAAAACTTCTCCTTAGGCATGCGCCAGCGCCTTGGCATCGCCGTCGCCCTGGCCGGTGATCCCGATTTCCTGGTACTGGACGAACCGGTCAACGGCCTGGACCCCCAGGGCATCATCGAAATCCGGGAACTCGTCCTCCGGCTGAACCGGGAACGCCAGATTACCTTTCTCATTTCCAGCCACATTTTAGACGAACTCTCCAGACTGGCGACCCATTACGGATTTATCGACCATGGACAGATGGTGAAAGAGATCAGCGCCAAAGAGCTGGAAGCCGCCTGCCGGAAATGCGTCCGTCTCACCGTTTCGAACCTGCAGGCCGCCATTCCGGTTTTCGACCGCATGGGACTGGAATACAGCATTGCATCGGAAACTGACGCCGAGGTGTTCGGCCAGGTAAATGTTTCGCAGCTCGTGCTCGCGCTGGCGGAGGAACATTGCGAAATCCGTTCTGTAAAAGAGCGGGATGAAAGCCTGGAGAGTTATTATGTCAATCTGGTAGGAGGTGGCCGCCATGCGTAAATTATTATCTGCAAATTTTGCCCGTCTAAAAAAAGATAAAGTTTTTTGGCTCTGCATGATCTTCCTGTTTCTGTTCGCCTGCCTTTTGATCAGCACACAGTATCGGGAACATGTGAAATACGGTTATGAAGCGGATATTAACAACGTCCTGTTTGCTTATGCCGTCTTAATCGGCGTGTTATCCTCCGTCTTTACCAGCCTGTTCCTGGGAACGGAATACAGCGACGGAACCATCCGCAATAAACTGGTGGTCGGAAACACCCGAACCGCCATCTACCTGTCGAACCTGATCGTCAGCATTGCAGCCGCTTTCCTGATGTGCCTGGCTTATCTCGCGGCTGTCTGCCTGATCGGAATCCCACTCCTTGGAACCTCCCGCTCCGGCCTGCCCTTGCTTCTGAAAATTTTATGTGGCGTCTTCCTGGCGTCCGCCGCTTACAGCTCCATCTGTACGCTGCTCAGTATGCTGATGCAAAACAAGGCCATTGCGACCGCTGTCAGCATTCTTGGAATGGTTCTACTGCTTACCGCCGCTTCCTACCTTGCCGCCCAGCTCAGTCAGCCGGAAATGTACAGCGGCTATACGCTGGACGCCTCCGGGGAAATCGTGCAAAGCGAACCCGTCCCGAATCCCCGCTGCCTGACCGGAACGAAACGCGAAGTTTATGAGTTTCTCTATGATTTTCTCCCCTCCGGGCAATGTGTACAGTACGCCGCCATGGAATTCACAAATATTCCGCGGATGTACCTGTGTTCCCTTGGTATCCTGCTCGCAGCCACCGCCGGAGGAATCTGGTTTTTCCGAAGAAAGGATTTGAAATAAGATGATGGTACTCGGTATTTTCTGTGTCATTCTGCTTTTGGGGAACCTGGCCCTGCTTGGGAAAATCTTTCTGCTCCGCCGGGATGCCGATGAGATCCGTATGGAATTTACCGAGCGCCTTTCCCAGGACACCAACACCCTGATCACCCTTTCCAGTCACGACCGCGCCATGCGCCGCCTGGCGGACGCGCTCAACGAAGAACTGCGCCGTCTTCGGCAGGAACGCCAGCGCTATCAGACCGGAAACCAGGCCCTTAGCGACGCAGTCACAAATATTTCTCACGATCTGCGCACGCCTTTGACTGCCATCTGCGGGTATCTGGATTTGTTAAAACGGGAGGAAACATCGGAAACGGTGAGCCGTTATCTGGATATGATTGAGAATCGTTCGGAAGTTTTGAAACTGCTTACGGAAGAACTGTTCCGCTCGTCGGTGATGGTAACGGAAGCGGAAGAACTGGTTTTGGAACCCATTGCCCTGAACGCCGTCCTGGAAGAGACCGTCGGCGCTTACTACGGGGCGTTTAAGAAATGTGGAATTACACCGGAAATTTCCATGCCGGAGGCAAACGTCTTCTGCCTTTTGGATCGAAAGGCCCTGTCCCGGATTCTGGGCAATATCCTGGCAAATGTATTAAAATACAGCAGCGGCGACCTGACTATCCGCCTTTCTGCAAATGGTAAGATCACCTTTTCTAATACGGCCAAAGACTTAAATCCCGTGGCCACGGAGCGGCTTTTTGACCGCTATTTTACCGTGGAAACCGGGCGCAGCTCCACCGGCCTGGGGCTTTCCATCGCGAAAGCCCTGACCGAGCGGATGGGAGGGACGATTTCCGCGGGTTATGCGGACGGGAAACTGTCCATTACCCTGGTTTTTGAACCGCTGCGCACTTAAAGCGGGACTTATTTCGTCCCGAAAATTCGGTCGCCCGCATCGCCCAGGCCGGGGCAGATATAGGCATGCTCGTTCAGCTCCCGATCCATGTGGCCGATGTAAATCTGGACATCCGGATGGGCTTCGTGCAGGCGCTTCAGGCCCTCCGGGGCGGCAATGATGAACATGCATTTGATTTTCTTGCCGCCGTGCTGTTTGATGAAATTGACAGCCGCCACGGCGGAACCTCCGGTGGCCAGCATCGGGTCTACCATGACGATCTGGCGCTGGTCGATAGGGTCCGGAAGCTTGCAGTAGTATTCGTGGGGCTCGTGGGTTTCCGGGTCGCGGTAAAGGCCGATGTGGCCGATTTTGGCGGAGGGAACCAGGGTGGTGATCCCGTTTACCATGCCAAGGCCTGCCCGCAGGACGGGCACGACGGCCAGTTTTTTGCCCGCGATCATCGGGGTCATGCAGGTTTCCAGAGGGGTTTCGACTTCCACATCTTCCAACGGAAGGTCGCGCAGGGCTTCGTAGCCCATGAGGACGGCGATCTCCTCGATGAGTTTGCGGAATTCGTTGGTTCCGGTTTCTTTTTTCCGGATCATGGATATTTTGTGCTGGATCAGCGGGTGATCCATGATGAATACATTTTCCATTCGTTCTGCCTCCATCCTTATCATTTGGTATATCTGGAAGAAGTGTACCGTAATCCGCCCGGAAAGTCAACTACAATCCTTTTGCAAAAAGGGACGGCTCTTTTCGAACCGCCCCCTGTCTGATTTCTTTTATGCCGTATACTTCTTCAGCGTCTCGCGCACCGCGCCTGTTCCCGCAATCATCTCACGGAAATACTGGCATACCAGCTCCGCCATTCCCACTTCGTACAGATTCACGCCGAAAATCTTCGCATTTTCCAGCACCGGACGAAGGGCCGTCTCCACGTCCGCTTCCTCACCCAGCTTAAAGCCTGCCACATAGGGGCAAACCGTATCCAGAAGCGGGTCCGGGCTCAATTCGAAGGCTTCGCCCGCATCGTTGAGTCCCATCAGGTAGCGCAGCCAGCCCGCAAATACCAGCGGAATCCGCTTCAGGCTCTTCACATCCAGGGTTTCGGAAGCCTGGTAAGCCTTGATCGTCTCGCCAAAACGGATGGCCAGCTTCTGGGAGGTATCCGTCGCAATCCGCTGGGGCGTATCCGGCATGAACGGATTCGGAATCCGTACTTCCAGAACCGTGTCGATAAATTCCTTCGGGTCCAGGATACCCGGATTTACCACCACCGGAAGCCCTTCTTCGTAACCGATGATCTCCACCAGTTTCTTCAGCTCCGGATCTTTCATTTCCTCGGAAATCTTCTCGTATCCAAGGATACAGCCGAATACGGCCAGGGTGGTGTGCAGCGGGTTTAAGCAGGTGCAGACCTTCATCTTCTCGACCTTGTCCACCGTCTCGCGGGTGGTAAACATCAGGCCGCCCTTTTCCAGTTCCGGCCTTCCGTTGGGGAAGGTGTCCTCAATCACCAGATACTCGCATTCTTCCGCGTTTACGAAAGGCGCTACATAGGTGCGTTTGGAGGTAATCACCGGATCAAGCTCTTCCACGCCGTCTTTTTGCAGGATCTCTTCTACAGAAGCGTCCGGACGCGGGGTGATTTTGTCGATCATGCTCCACGGGAAGGACACTTTCGCCGGATTGTTTACATAATCTTTGAACGCCTTGTCAACCAGGCCGTTTTCAACCCATTTCTCTGCAAAGGCGTTAATGGCCGCATACAGCTTGTCTCCGTTGTGAGAGCAGTTGTCCATGCTGACCATTGCAATCGGCTTCTCCTGGTCCTTAAAACGCGTGTACAGAAGGGCTGCAACCTTTCCAATATAGCTCTGAGGCTTCTCCGGGCCAGCTGCGAAATCCGCCGCGACGGCCGGAAGCAGTTCTCCCTTGCCGCTCACGAGGCTGTAGCCTTTCTCCGTGATGGTGAAGCTCGCCATCTGCAGAGAGTCTTTCCGGAAAATTTCTTCCAGGCGGGAGAATTCCGCGTCGTTTTCTGAATCCAGGACACAGGATTCCACAACGCTTCCCACAACGGTTTTCTCCACATTTCCATCCGCTTTCAGCGTCACGAGAATGCTGTAGTCGTCGTGGGGACGGTTCATTTTTTCAATGATTTCATAGTCGAAGCCTTCCGCTACCACCAGGCCTCGGTCCAGTGCGCCTGCATTTAACAGGTTCTGTACCACATTCGCCTGGAAGGCACGGAAAATGTTTCCGGCGCCGAAATGAATCCAGAACGGATTTTCTTTCGTAGCTTCGGTTACTTTCTCTCTGTCAAACTGCGGAAGCGCATAACCGGCGGCTTCCCATGCGGCTTTGTCCGCTAATCCCTGCTTATTTAATCTCATTTCCGGGTTTCTCCTTTCTCGATGGCTTCCCACAGGCCGTTCAGGTAGGTGGCGCCAAGGGCACGGTCGTACAGGCCGTAGCCGGGCATTGCCACTTCGTCCCAGATCATGCGGCCGTGATCCGGACGGATGGGGCCGGTGAATCCGATATCATACAATGCTTTCATGATCTCATACATGTCAAAGCTTCCGTCGGAGGACAGATGGGCGGCTTCCTCGAAGTTGGTCGGGGTGATGAATTTCAGGTTCCGCACATGGGCGAAATGGATGCGGCCCTTCAGGGAACGGATCATATCCGGCAGGTCGTTGTTCAGGTTCGTGCCGTAGGAACCGGAGCAGAAGGTCACGCCGTTGTGGGGGTCGTCGACCATCTTCATCATCCGCAGGATGTTTTCTTTGTTGATGATGATGCGCGGCAGGCCGAATACACTCCAGGCCGGGTCATCGGGATGGATGGCCATTTTGATGTCGTATTCGTTGCAGACCGGCATGATCTTTTCCAGGAAGTATTTCAGGTTGGCGAACAGTTTTTCGTCGTCAACGTCTTTGTACATTGCGAACAATTCTTTGACTTTTGCCATGCGCTCCGGCTCCCAGCCCGGCATGACGGTGCCGTTCATATCGCCTGCAATGGAGTCGAACATTTTTTCCGGGTCCAGGGCGTCGACGGCTTCCTGGGTGTAGGCCAGTACGGTGGAGCCGTCCGGACGCATGCGGGCCAGTTCGGTTCTTGTCCAGTCGAAGACGGGCATGAAGTTGTAGCATACCAGGTGGATGTCTTCTTTGCCGAGGTTTTCCAGGGTTTCGATGTAGTTGGCAATGTACTGGTCGCGGTTTCCGGCGCCGGTTTTGATGTCGTCGTGGATGTTGACGCTCTCGATGCCGGAGATGTGAAGGCCGGAGGCCTCGACTTCTTCTTTCAGGGCGCGGATGCGCTCGCGGCTCCAGACTTCGCCGGGGGCGGTGTCGTAGAGGGTGGTGATTACGCCGGTGACGCCGGGAATTTGACGGATCTGTTTTAAGGTCACTGTGTCAAATTTGGAGCCGTACCATCTTAATGTCATTTCCATTTTTGCATTTCCTCGCTTTCTCGTTTTATATTATGCACACAAAAAGTCAGCAAAGGCTTCCTTTTTGGCGCTGGATAACTCAGGCTCGCCCTTTGGGCGACACTTCGCGGGATTTTCTCCCCAGCACGCTTTTTCAGGCCACTTATACACACAAAAGTCAGCAAAGGCTTCCTTTTTGGCGCTGGATAACTCAGGCTCGCCCTATTTCCTTTTTATGCCAGCCCTGCCAGCATCGGCAGCCCCATCGACACCGCCGGAACATATGTCACCAGCAAAAGCCCAATCAAGATCGCCACATAATAAATCAACATGTACGGCATGACCTTCGCCAGCGTCGTCTTGCCCACCTTAATCGCCACAAACAGCGTATTCCCAACAGGCGGCGTAATATTTCCGATACACAGGTTATAAACCAGAATCAATCCAAACTGGATCGAATTCATCCCAAACGTCTGCACAACCGGCAGGAACAGCGGCGTAAAGATCAGAATCGCCGGCGTCACATCCATGAACGTCCCCGCCACCAGCAGAATCACATTCATAATCAGCAGAATAATAATCGGGCTGTTCGTCACCCCCAGCAGCGCATCCGAAATCGCCTGCGGGATCTGCGTAAATGCCATCACCCATCCCAGAATATTCGAAACACCGATCAGGAACACGATCATACCGCTCATCTTCGCACTGTCCACCACAATATTCCAGAAGGATTTCCAGGTAATATTCTTATAACAAATCCCCAGGATCAGCGCGTAAACCACCGCGATCGCAGAACCCTCCGTCGCCGTAAACACACCCGCGATAATTCCGCCGATAACCACAATAATCAGAGACAGCGAAGGAATCGCCCGCAGCGTCGCTCTTCCCAGGTTCCCCCAGTCATATTTCCCCGGAGTCCCCTTATAACCCTTTTTCTTCGCGATCAGAATGCCTGCAATGATACAGCACAGCGCCCAGATAATCCCCGGCACATACCCTGCCAGGAACAGCGCTGCAACGGAAGTCCCGCCGGATGCCAGCGAATACGTAATCAACGCATTGGACGGCGGAATCAACAGCCCCGACGGCGCAGACGCCCCATTAGTCGCCGCACACACAGCCGGATCATAGCCCTGCTTCTCTTCACCTTCCCGCACCATGCTTCCGACCGCTGCCGCCGCTGCGGACGCGGAACCGGAAATCGCACCGAACAGCGCGTTCGCGCCCACGTTCGTCACCAGAAGCGCGCCCGGCAGTTTGCCAAGGATCGCAAGCACAAAATCCACCAGCCGCTTCGCAATTCCGCCCTGGTTCATCAGATTTCCGGCCAGGATAAAGAACGGAATCGCCGTCAGGCTGAATTTACTCATCCCCACAAAGGTTCGCTGGGCCGCCGTCAGAACGGAAACGTCCAGAGGAACCACCTGCAGAATCGCCACCAGGGAAGAAATCCCGATCGCATAAGAAATCGGCACCCCGACTACCAGGAGGACGATCAGTACCACTAAAATAATGATTAATGCTTTGATAGCCATGCGCTAGGCCTCCTTTCCTTCTTCCGGCGCATCCAGATTGATGGTTCCGTTTGCGATCTCGACAATATTCAGAATCGTGTACACAATATTAATCACACCGCTCAAAGGCAGCACAATATAAAAGATTCCAATCGGAACGCCCAGAGAAGAAGTCATCTGCCCCATCGCCAGGCTTGTAATCTGCATACCGCCGTAAACCAGGATGATCCCGGCAAACAGGCAGGCAACGACCTCCGCAAAAATCGCCAGCGCCTTTTTCGCCCCATGGCCCATCTTGTCCACAAGGATTGGGATATTCATATGTCCGCGCTCACCCACCACGATGGAAGATCCCAGCAGGGACATCCACGCAAACAGGTAGGACACCAGCTCCTCCGACCAGGAAGAGGGATTCTTCAGGACGTAACGGGTAAATACCTGCCAGCAGGTCAGGGCTACCATGGCAAGGAAGCTTCCCCCTGCCAGCACGTTCAAAACCGCATTTAAAATTTTTCTCAGTTGTTTCATGCTCCCCCTCCTATTCTGCCACTGACGGATATAATTCGTTGTATTCCTGGATCTTCTCGTAGATCGGCACGATCGCGGCATTGTTCGCCAGGACAGATTCATGGAGCGGCTGGCACGCTTCCTTGAAAGGCTCCTGATCCGGATACAGGAACTGGACATTCTGTTCGTTCTGGGCTTTTTCCTTCGCGTTCTCCACAGCCTTTACCCATTCTTCCCGCTGGATTTCGTTCACAAGCTTGTAGCCTTCCTCGAAAATCGCCCGTTCTTCGTCGGTCAGGCCTTCGATAAAGGCGTTGTTGCCGATCAGGATATCCGGAACCATCTGGTGCATGTCGTAGGAATAATACTTGCAGACATCCCCGTGGCCGTTGTCCGTCAGGGCCATTTCGTTATTCTCCGCGCCGTCGATGATGTTCGACTGCAATGCGGTGTAAACCTCGCCAAATCCCATCGGGGTGGCGGAGCCGCCCAGCAGGCGCATCATTTCAATGTTCGTCGGGGACTGCTGTACCCGGATCTTCAGGCCCTTTAAATCCGCCGGGCTCTCGATGGGCGTATTGACCGTATAGAAGTTCCGCGTGCCCGCGTCCAGCCAGGTTACCGCGGTAAAGCCGGCCTTTTCCGTAGCGGTAAAGATCGGGTCCGTTACTTCCGGGTCGTCCATCGCATTGTGGTAAGCTTCCGTACTGGCAAAGAGGTACGGCAGGTTAAAGATTTCGTAGTTTTTGCTGAATGTTTCCAGGATCGCATTGCTCGCGATACAGTAGTCAATCGCCCCGGTCTGCGTCAGCTGAACCATATCCGTCTGGGAGCCGAGAAGCTCGCTGGGATAGACTTCCACCGTATACTTATCGCCCAGATTTTCATTGATGTAGTCCTTGAAGGCTTCCAAGGCGATGTGTGTCGGGTGGTTTGTGGACTGGTTGTGGCCAATCCGGACAATCCGCGTCTGATCCGTGGAGCCGCATCCGGTCAGTGTCACCAGCGCAAGTCCCAGGCTGCCAAGCAGAAGTCCCCATTTTTTCCTTCCCTTCATGAATGAGTTGCCCTCCTTTAAGTTTTTTGCACATACATTTTACAGTCTTCGCCTGCTGTCTTTGTCTATTTTATTGGTTTTTCCAATTTTATAGGCAGAATTTTTGTATGTTTTACTCAAATACTAACATTTCATCGTATAAACAGCAAGCGACAATCCAGCAGAAAGTGTCGTCCGCGTATACGTCAGCCCTTCCCGCCGGTCAGGGTCGCCAAAATCCCTTTGCGCAGATACCCCTCCACAATGCCAAACAGCTCTTCCTCGGACAGCCCCTCTTCCTCCGCCAGGGTAAAAAACAGATCTACCATGGCCGAAAGCGTGTGCCCCGCAATCCGTCTGGTCTTTTCATCACATTGCTCCAGATCAACCGAATGTCCCATGCTGATGCGCCGGATCAGCTCCTGCTTATAGGCTTCGGCAAAAGCCGGATGATGCCGCCCGTCCAGGAGTACCCGCAGATAATCGCTGTTTTTTCGGAGCATGGCAAAAATTTCGTTTCGGCGTTCCTGGCGTTCTTCCTCCGTCCTCAGCGCTTCGCCGCTGACCGCCCGCAATTCTTTCAGAAGCTCCTCTTCAATCAGTTCCAGAATGGCATAAATATCTGAGAAATGCAGATAAAAAGTGGTGCGGTAGATTCCACAGGCATCGGTTATATTTTTTACGGTAATTTTTTCAATATTCGTATTTTTGTAGAATTCCCAGAAAGCCCGTATAATTTTGCTCTTTGTTTCCATCCGCACACTCTCGTAATTCATAACGCTCTCCCACTTTTCCCGGAAACCGCGGTTTCCTTTTCTGATAAAAATTATACCCTGCGGGCAGGGAAATTCCCATTGACGCGATTGTTGTATACATTGCAAAACTTGCGGTTTTGTGGTAGGATAACGGTACAAAAACCGGAGGAAGCATCCATGAAAAAAAATTTACAGACCGCCTTCAGCACCCGCCAGTACATGCTGTCGAAAGACTTCGAAATTTATTATTATAAAGAAAGCCGTTTTTCCGGCGTAAAAAGCCACACCCACGACTATTATGAATTCTATTTCTTTCTGGAAGGGGACATTTCCATGCAGATCGGCGGACTGCTCTGCCCCCTGAAGCCCGGCGACGTGCTGCTGATCCCGCCCCATACCATGCACCATGCGGTCAGCCGCCAGCCGGAGCAGCCTTACCGCCGCTTCGTCTTCTGGATCAGCCAGGACTACCTGCGCCAGCTCTGCGCGCTCTCCCCCAGCTACGGCTATGTTTTCGAACAGGCCCAGGAAAACGGCCGTTTTCTCTTTCATTATGACAATGTGGCCTTTAACGCCCTGCAGGGCAAGATCTTCCGCCTGATCGAAGAAATCCATTCCGACCGCTTCGGCAAGGAAGCCCAGACTACCCTCTGCGTCTCCGACCTGATCCTGCACCTGAACCGCACCATTTATGAAATGGACCATCCGGCCACCCAGCCCGGCGAACAGAGCCTCTACGAAAACCTGATCCAGTACATTGAAGGGCATCTGGAGGAAGAGCTGACGTTAGACCGGCTGGCCGGGGTCTTCTATGTCAGCAAATATCACATTGCCCATGTATTCAAAGAGCATCTGGGCCTGTCCGTCCACCAGTACATTACGAAAAAACGCCTTGCCATGTGCCGGGACGCCATTTTAGGCAATACCGGTATAAGCAAAGCGTATCTTTTGTATGGGTTTAAAGACTATTCCAGTTTTTTCCGGGCGTTCCGGAAAGAGTACGGCATTTCCCCCAGGGAATATAAGGAACTGTACACCGTGGTCAGTAAAGGCGCTCAAAGCTGAGGTAACGGGTGCCCTGAAACGTCAGTTTTCCCCGATCCCCCTCGGCCAGCATCCCGTATTCGGAACCCCTTACCGAAAGCTCCATGCGGTCGCCGCTCTCCACCTGGAAGGTCACATAATAACTGGTGGAGGTCGTCGTATGAAAGCCGTGTGCGCCGGAGGCATCTCCCCCATTCGCATGCTGATGGTGGGTGACGTTCGTTCGCTTCGCCACCACACAGGCGTCAACGGTGAGGCGCGGGGAATGGTTGTTCCGGTTCCATTCCCCGACACTCCGGACAAGGTTCGCCACGATGATGCCGGCAATCATCAGAAATACCAGAAAAAACATGACCTCAAACCCGCCGCCCAGCAAAAAACTTCCCGTTCCCATAACTCCACTCCCTTCGTTACCTTAACGTTCTCAGTATCCCAGCCACACGCCGCTGCTTCCGAAGGTATACCATGTCCCCTTGATCTTGGCGGAACGCCCGGCGATCATCCGGCCGTTCGTAGGCTTAAAATAGTACCAGTTTCCGCTGATTTTAATCCAGCCTGTTTTCCGCACGCCCTTGCTGTTCGCGTAGTAGGTGTAGCTGCCTACCGTAAACATGCCGGTCTGGCAGACGCCTTTGCTGTTAAAATAATACCGCTTTCCGTTAATTGTCTTCCAGCCACGGACAGCCGCATAATTTTTCGGGCTGAAATAATAACGTTTCCCGTCTACGACTTTCCATCCGGTCTGGCGGACGCCTTTCGAACTAAAATAGTAATATTTTCCCTTAATGTTCGTAACCCCGGTCGCCAGCGTCCCATCGGAATACTGATAATAAACTTTATCATTTTTCCGGATCCAGCCGGCTTTTACCGTAGTCGTCGGTGTGGTCGCCGCGGTCTTTTTCTTCAGGCCGTAATAGTTCGCTATCGCCGTCGCGTCTGCCACGCCAAGGGCCTTGATCTTCGCATTCGAACCGTAATATTTCTCACAGTCCGAAGGATTGCTCACAAATCCGTGCTCCACGATCATGCCCGGAAATCCGGCCAGAACGCTCTGGCGGACAATGGCGTAATAATCCGCAAGTTCGCCGTTTTCATAGGTATTTCCCGTCTCGGAAAGGCGGTACACCAGCCCCCGGTTCGTAAATCCGATGCTGCTTAACTGTGCCAGGATCGCTTCTGCGATGGCTTTCGTCTCTTCCGCCTGAATTGGGCGGTAATTTCCGCTGGAAACCATCACTTCCGCCCCGGTGGCCGTGGTGCTGTCCGTCGCCGTGGAATTAATGTGCTGGCTGATCAGCGCCGTCGCGCCCACGGACGCGGCATACTCCACCCGGTCGCTTAAATCCACGTAAACGTCCGAGCTTCTGGTCAGATAAACCTTGACGCCGGAATACGTTTCCAGTTCCGTCTTCGTGGCTTTGGCGATCTTCAGGGCAATTTCGCTCTCCTTGTAGGTAACGCCGTTCCAGGTTCGCGACGCACCGGAGTCCCATCCGCCGTGTCCGGGGTCCAGGACAATTACGATGGTGCCGCTTGCTTTTACCGTTCCTTTTACGGTCGGAACCTGCGAGGCGGCGGCATTCAGCGCGCTGCGGATCTGCGAGGTATTCTCTGCCACAACGCCTGTGGTTCCAAGGGAAAGCTGCGTGCTGGAAAGCGTCGTGTCCTCCTTCGAAACCGTCACGGATTCCGTGTCGCTCGCCTTGCGGAACTGCTGCAGATTAATGGTCCAGGTCTGCCCGCTTACCGTCACTTCCAGAGAAACCAGATTCGCGGACGAAAGGCTGCTTTCATCCAGCAGGAACGCGAGGTTCTTCCCCTTGATCTCCGTCGCCTGCTTCACCGTGGTCTGGCCGCCGATCTTATAGCACAATGCGGCCGATGTCGGTGAAACCTCTGCCATGGAAACCACCACGGCCTGGCTGGTTCCGGCAGGCGAAAGATAAAGCCAGGCGATTCCCGGTTCTGAGGCCGCGAAGCTGGTTCCCTTCCACGAAAAAATACCGGTCACGATCAGAAGCATGGCCAGCAAAAGTTTTCCTGTTTTCTTTTTCATAAGTCAATTTCCTCCTGAGTTTTGAAACTTCTGCTTCCTTCTCCGTCCCAGTATAAAAAATTTTTGTACAAATGTCAATCCTTGTCTTTTCTTCCGATTTCTGTAATGGCGTAAGCCGGGCTTCCCAAGCCCGGCTCACATCCTTCCCTCAATCCATCTTCAAAATCATCTCCAGCACCCTCTTGGCGCACGCATCGATCTCCTCCCGGCTGATCAGCCCCTTCTCCATCGCTTCCAAAATCCTCTCCGGATACCCGCACCCCATCTTCACATCACTTCCCGCCTTAGCCTCCAGATAATGCTCCGTATGATTCCACCAATCCGTCGTCACCATCCCCCGGAACTTCCACTCTCCTCTCAGAATCCCGGTAAGCAGCTCCGGATTACTGGCGGCCGGACAGCCGTTCAGGATATTATAGGAAGTCATCACAAGCCAGGGATTTCCTTCCTTTACCGCAATTTCGAACCCCTTCAGATAGATTTCCCGCAGCGCCCGCTCCGACACCCTGGAATCGCTCTCCTTCCGGTTCGTCTCTTTGTTATTGCAGCAGAAATGCTTCATGGAAGCGCCAATGCCCTGGGACTGGATCCCCCGGATAACGGCCGCCCCTATCTTTCCGGAAACCAGCGGATCCTCCGAATAATACTCGAAATTCCGCCCGCACAGAGGGCTTCTGTGGATATTCATCGCCGGTGTCAGCCAGATGCCGATGTTGTTTTCCTTCACTTCCAGCGCTCCCGCCGCCCCTGCCTTTTCCGCAAGCTCCGGATTCCAGGTACAGGCCAGCAGCGTCGCGCAGGGCCATGCCGTCGTACAGATCCCCCGGCCCGGCTCGATGCGAAGCCCCGCAGGGCCGTCCGCCGTCATCACATTCGGTACGCCGTATTCCGGCAGATTTCCCATGCCGTAGGTATCCGCCACACCGGTATTTGGCTGCCCGGAAAGGAGCTGCACCGCCTCGCTGTCCGAAAGCTGCGCCAGAAATGCATCCAAATCCGCCTTTCCTTCCGCAACCTCCTTCAGAAGAATCGCCTGCTCCCTTTCTCCCCTCACCCGGTAATCGACTGCGCGTACCTGGGGTTCCACGCCCTCCAGCGTATCCAGCGGCTGCGGAATCAGGCCGTTCTTTTCCCCGGCTGCCTTTCCCGAAGGAAGCTCCTCGAACGTCCCGTCCGCCAGCATCCGGCGTTTCAGGTCCACCGGCACGCATTTGGGCGTAAGCTTCTGCACCACAGTCAGCTCCCTGACCGTATAGCTCTCCTTTACCTGCTTCACATCGCGCACCGAATTTCCAATCCAGAACTGATACGTTCCCGCTTCCAGGACATAGGCTGATTTTTCCGTTTTTCCCAGATCATCATACGAGGCCATCTCGCTCACCGGAAGCCGCAGCCGCAGCCTCTGAGATTCTCCGCTCTCCAAAAGCCTGGTTTTTTGAAAAGCACCCAGGACTTTCGCGGGCTTTCCGAGGACGCCCTGCGGAGCGCTGTAGTATAACTGCACGACTTCTTTCCCCGCGCATGTTCCTGTATTTGTCACACGGACATCAAAGAGAAGAATGCCCTGTTCTTCCCTGGTTTTCAGGGGTTCTATTTCAAATTCCGTATACGAAAGCCCGTAGCCGAAAGGATAATTGACCTTTGCGGCCGCCCCCGGAATCGTCTCGAAATACCGGTAGCCCACATAAATATCTTCTTCATATGCCGCATAATCCCGCGACTCCTGAAAGGCGGCCGAAGACGGATAATCTGCAAAGCTTCCGGCGAAGGTATCGGTCAGCTTTCCCGAAGGGTTCCGGTCGCCGCAGAGCAGATCCGCCGCCGCCAGCCCTCCCTCGATGCCTCCCTGCCAGGCCAGCAGCACGCCCTGGATCCCCGGATGGTTCCGGAACCAGGAAGTATCGATGATCCCTCCCACATTCAGAACCACAACCACCTTCTGAAACTGCGCGGTCACGGTATCCACCATCGCCTGCTCTTCCTTTGTCAGGTAAAAATCCCCGTCTCCCGGAATCCCCTTCCGGTCGATGCCTTCCCCGGAAAACCGGCAGATGGAGATCACCGCAATGTCCGCCCAGGCTTTCGCCCCCTTTACCAGGGCTTCCGGGATCTCCGGCTCCGCCGTCTCCCCCGCAGCCGCGCCCTTTTCATACTGCATCCGGACATTTTCCCGGTAAAAGGCGTTCAGCGGCGCGTAAACCCGCACCTTGCCTTCCCGCTCCTTCTCTTCCAGGCCTTCCTGGAGGCTGCGGGCATAAGCGGCCGTCACATCGCCGCTTCCCCCGCCCCCTTTCACATAATCCGCGCTTCCTTTCCCAAACAGCGCCAGCTTCGCCCCTCTGGCAAAGGGCAGCAGACGCCCCTCGTTCTTCAGAAGCACCATCCCTTCCGCCGCCGCTTCCCGCGCCAGACGAATATGTTCTTCACATCCGGTAACCCGCTTGCCGTCCTTCCCAAGGGGCAGGCACGGCTGATAAAACGCTCTTCCCCATTTTTCCATTTTTCTGTTCTCCTGCTCTTATCCGTAAACCCGGATTTCTTTCAAAAATACCTCGTCCCGCGCGGCTGTCACCTGCACCCGGATTCGGGAAATGGTTTCTTCCGTATCGTCTAACAGCGGATTCTGCCCGGCAAAGGGATCCTGAAGCTGACAGATTTTTTTATTTCCGATGCAGGTGCCCTGGTAAAGGGGATACTGCCCGCCGCTTTCGAATTCCGCCGTGATCCGGAAGCTTTCCACCCGCTGTCCCTGGGTCAGGTCTTCCCGCAGCACAACATATTTGATCTCCTTCACGGGCTTTTCCAGGGTGATGGTATAAATCGGCTGGGTGGCAGGTTCGCCTTCCTTTTTCTCCGCCTGCGCCGGGAGTTCTTTCCCGAACTCTTCATCCAGCAATGCCCTTAACTCCTTCAGCCGCCGGATATCCCGTTCGTCCAGAAGCCCTTCCGTCGTCGGCGGGATATTCAGATGCAGGCAGGCATTTGCCCCGACGCTCGTCAGATAAGTACGAAACAGCCTTTCCAACGAATGCGGTTCTTCCTGCGGATGCCAGAACCAGCCCGGCCGGATCGACATGTCAATTTCCGACGGGGTAAAGACAAGCCCTTTGGAATACAGAATATTCGGCATTGTCCCAATCTGTTCTTCCGTATTATAAAGGTAGGACAAGCTTCCCTCCGCCGCCAGAGGCCCCGGCCCGGTCTGCACCTGACTGTGAAAGCACAGCTCCGAGGGCACCACCGCCCATTCCGCATAACGGGCCTTTCCCGCTTCGTTCCCGCACCAGCGGATATCCGGACCGAAATCATTAAAGATCACTGCGCCCGGCTGGTACTTGCGGATCAGTTCGAAATACCGCGGGAAATCATACACCTGCTTTTTGCCGTTTGGCCCTTCCCCGCAGGCATTGTCAAACCATACGTAGAAAATTTCGCCATATTCGGTCAGAAGCTCCGTCAATTGATTGCAGAAATAATCGTTATATTCCGGTGTGCCGTAATATTCCGAATTCCGGTCCCATGGAGACAGGTAAAACCCGAACGGAATCCCGCCCCGCCTGCATGCTTCCGCGGCCTCCCGCACCACATCCCCCTGGTAGGGGCTGTTTTTTACCGAATGCTCCGTATACTTTGACGGCCAGAGGCAGAAACCGTCGTGATGCTTTGCGGTCAGGACCATTCCTTTCATTCCCGCTGCTTTAATTGCCTCTACCCATTGGTCGCAGTCCAGCTTTGTGGGACAAAAAACTGCCTCATCCTCGCTCCCGTCTCCCCATTCCCTTCCCATAAACGTATTGGGGCCAAAATGGATAAACGCATAGTATTCCAGCTCAAACCAGTTCAACTGTCTCTCAGAGGGTTTTACCCGTGCCGCTTCTCTCAAAAAATCAATCATCTCTGCACCGCCTTTCCGCTGATTTTAAATGTCCGGATCTCGTAGGGACGGATCACAAAGGTAAGTTCTCCGGTCTGCACCTCGCCCACGACATTTTCCATCAGATCCGTTTCCTGCCATCCGTTCAGTTCGAATCCCGGAGAAAGGGTCACTTTCGCGCGCCTGCCCTCATACTCATGAACGCGGACGATCAGATCCTCCGTATATTCCGCCTTTTTCACACAATCGATCATTACATTTTCCGCATCTGCCCGGATAAAGGAATTCTTCGCCCCGATACTGCCGGGAACGGCCCGAAGGGGATTGTTCAAATGCCAGGCCGCCTGCGGAACTTTCGCCTGCTGCCAGCTTCCGCCGTGGGGATACAATGCATACGTAAAGGTATGGTTCCCCTGATCCGCGTTATAGTCCGGGTTGGTTCCCGATTTGATCAGCGAAAGCCCCAGCACATTCTTTTTCGCATTATAACCGTACTTGCAGTCATTCATCAGGCTTACGCCGTAACCGGTTTCCGAAAGATCCGCCCACTGGTGCCCGACGGTCTCGAATTTCGCCATATCCCAGCTCGTATTCTGATGGGTCGGACGCTTTACATTGCCATACTGGATATCAAAAACCGCCTCCGTGCTCCGGATATCCACCGGAAACAGTACCCGCAGAAGCTGCTGATGCTCCTGCCAGTCCACCCTGGTTACAAAATCGATCCGCCGGTTATCCCGATACAGGCGCGCTTTCTGCCAGATCGTCGAATTCTGATACTTCCAGCAAAAATGCACCTCTGTCATCAGGGAAGAGCGTTCCACCCGCACCTTACGCAGGTCTTCCACCTCATAAGCCTTTTCCTGGTAAAACAGATCGATATCCCAGGCGTCAAAACACAGCGGCCTGTCTTCATAAACCACCAGCCGGTTCCCGCACGCGCCAGGCTCCAGAACCTCTCTCGCCTGCTCTTTGTCATACAGGGAACAGATCTGCCCTTTTTCATTCCATGCAATCCGGTAGAATGGCGTTTCCACCGCAGATTCCCACGAAACGGTTTGGGGCCGCTCTGGTTCCAGCGCGTCTTCCCGGAACGTGAGCTTTAGAAGGCTTGTGGGCGCGGCATCCGGTATCGCTGTCAGCCATCCCGTTTCATACCGCACAGATTCCAGCATCGTTCCGTCCTCCTGATACCAATGGCCCTTTTCCGTCCCCTCTCCGGGGATGAAAACCAGCTCCGAGCACGGGAAACTGCTGCTGTTCACCACAGTCACCTGACGGCCTTCGTCCGGATTTCGCAGGTCTTTGAGCGCATCCGCTTCGATTTCACCCAGGATTTCCCAAGCTTCCTGATGCTCTTTTTCCGAATCCTCATAGACCTCATGGATGGACGAACCCGGAATAATGTCGTGGAACTGGTTCCGCAGCAGAATCTCCCACGCTTCTTTGAACTTTTCCCCCGGATAGGCCCCGAAATCCTGGTTTCTCACGGCCGCTTCCGCCGCCAGCCATTCCAGCTCCCGCAGCTTTAATTCCAGCTTCCGGTTCTGCTTCTTATTCTTTGCCTGCGACGTGTAGGTGCCCCGGTGATATTCCAAATACAATTCCCCGTCCCAGGTATGCACGAACCGGTCCGTCTCTTCCACCGTCTCCTTAAGCCGGTTAAAATAAGCGTCCGCCCGTCCCGGAATCACACGCGGAAGCCCCGGCATGCTCTGAAGGCGTCTGCCCATTTCCAGCATTTCCCGGTTGACCCCGCCGCCTCCGTCTCCATATCCGTAGGCCAGCAGAAGATCCTGGTTGATCTCCTTATCGTGGTACAATTTCCAGGCTCCCTGCACGGATACCGGGTCAATCTTTCCATTATAGGTGTACGCGCCGCTGTCCGCCACCGCAGGCGTTGTCATAAAGTGCGTCAGCACCTCCGAGCCGTCGATCCCCCTCCAGCGGAAGGTATCATGAGGCATCTGGTTATATTGGTTCCAGCTGATCTTGATGGTCATAAAGGTATCGATTCCAGATTTCTTCAGGATCTGGGGCAGCGCCCAGCTATACCCGAACACATCCGGCAGCCAGAGGACGTTGGAGGTGATCCCGAATTCCTTCTGGAAAAAGTCCCTTCCGTTTAAGAGCTGGCGCACCAGGGATTCTCCGGAAACAATGTTGCAGTCCGCTTCCAGCCACATGCCGCCGTTTGGCTCCCATTGCCCGGCCTTTACGGCCTTTTTCATCCGTTCGTAAATATCCGGGTAATCCTTTTTGATGTACTGGTAAAGCTGGGGCTGGGACTGCAGGAAGGTAAATTCCGGATACTGTTCCATCAGCGTGCACATCGTGGAAAAGGTTCTTGCGGCCTTCTCCCTGGTATGCTTCAGCTGCCACAGCCATGCCACATCGATATGCGAATGGCCAATAGTATGAACCGTCACAGGGGATGTATACGCAATCTGTCCAAGACCTTTCTTCAGGACTTCCAGGGCCTCGCCCAGAGACTCATAGAACTGCCCGCTTCCCTGCATCCGCCAGTCGATTTTCCCGTGCGCCCGGTCAAGCGCCGTCAGAAGCTCGCCGCGGACAGGGTCCGTCTCTGCCAATACCGAAATCGTTTCCGCCACGGCCCGGCTGGTGTAATACAGATCGTCCGCCGTCTCATCCAGGAGACAGAGTTCCGCCTGCTGAAACTGATGCGTCTGGATCTGCGGCATCCCGCCTCCTTCCAGGCCCGCCCACAGGCGGAAGGCCAGTTCCAGCGTCTTTCCGGCACATTCCTTCGGAAAGATCACTTCTTCATGGTAAGATCCCACGCCTTGATACGGTACGCCGTCCACATACAGCAGCGCCTCAAATCCGGAATTATAGCCGTCTCCCGTCTTTCCGAAGCGAAACAGCCCCGCAATCTTTCCTTTTGTCCATTCCCGCGGGATCTCCACCTCCCGGCAGATCCAGACATAATCGCCCCGCCCGGACCAGAACTCCCCTTTCCGGAATTCGGTCACATACGCCGCCGCATCCGGCCGTTTCCCTACCGGCCCTTCCTCCAAAGCGCTCATCCGGAAGCAGTCGATCTCGCGCCGGTCGCGGTAGCGCAGCCCATCCAGCTTTCTGATGTTTCTGTCCAGTTTTTCGATTGTAAAAAACATTGTTCTCCTCCTTGTCTCCGATCAGCCTTTTACGGCTCCGACCATGATTCCTTTTACAAAATATTTCTGCATAAAGGGATAAACCAGGAAAATCGGCAGGGAGGCCAGCACCGTAATGGTCATCCGCACGCCTTTGGGGGAGATGGAAGCCATCAACTGGTTTACCCCGTCCACATTGGAAGTATTTTTAATCTGATCCGCTACCATCTGGGCCTCGTTCAGATAATTGTACAGCAGATACTGCAAGGTGGTCAGCGCCTCATTTCCGCGGGTGTAAATGTGATTGTCAAACCAGGAATTCCAGTGTCCGACTGCCACGAACACCGCCACGGTGGCGATGATCGGCTTGGAAAGCGGAAGGATAATCTTCGTAAAAACGGTCAGATATCCGGCTCCGTCCAGTTTCGCGGACTCTTCCAGGGAGGCCGGAAGCTGTTCCACATACGTTTTGATCAGGACAATGTTGTAGGCGGAAATCATCATCGGAAGAATGTACACCCAAAAATTGTTGAGGAGTCCGTAGGATTTGATCACAATGAAAGTGGCGATCATCCCGCCGTTGATATACATCGTCAGGATCAGGAAACGGTACAGGATCTTTTTGCCCGGCATTTCCTTTTGGGTAAACAGATACCCCAAAAAGGAACAGGAGAGGACGGAAGCCACGGTTCCGATCAGCGTCCTTACGACGGAGACCAGCAAGGCCTGAAAGAATCCTGCAACCTGGAAAATATCCCGGTAATTCGCCAGCGTAAAGCCTCTTGGAAGGAGCAGCGGCGGATTCGTATCCACCAGGCTTGGCTCGCTGACCGAATAGATGACAATGTACCAAAACGGGTAAAGACAGATCAGGGTAAAGCTTAAAAGAAGAATGTAATTGCATACCTGAAACACTTTTCTGGATGGAGATGTTTTAATTTTGTTCTTTTTCACAGGGATCCCTCCTAAATAACCGTGCTTCCGCGAAGCTTTTTCGCTACCAGATTCGCGATCACCACCAGGGTAATGCTCACGACAGATTTTATGATACTGATTGCCACGCCATAAGAATAATCCATATTCTGCAGGCCGATCCGGTAAACATACAGGTCCAGAACCTCGATATTCGGAGCCGTTATCGAATTTTTAAACAGCATGTACTGTTCATATCCGGTATTCAGGAAATTTCCGATATTCAGAATGAACAGCACCACATACGTTTCGATCATGGACGGGAGCGTCACATGGAGCGCGCAGCGGAAATGTCCGGCGCCGTCTACCCTGGCCGCCTCATAGAGCCCCTGGTCGATTCCCGCGATGGCCGCCAGATAGATAATGGAGCTCCACCCCAGGGATTTCCACTGTCCCAAAAAGGTCTGGAACCAGTATACCGACTCCTTCGAGCTGAGTACGGACTGCGCTTTGTCTACAATTCCCAGCTTTACCGGAAGGGTCGTCAGAATTCCGTCTGTGGAAAACAGGGCAAACGCCAGCGAAAAGATAATCACCCAACTGATAAAGTTCGGAAGTGTAGTAAAGGTCTGGATGAACTTTCGGACCGGGCCGTTTTTCACTTCATTGAGCAAAATTGCAAAGAGCATTGGCAGCGGAGTCAGACAAATGCCGATCACGGCAAAAATGATCGTATTTTTCAGGGCTTTTAAAATGTTTCCGTCTTTCAGGATCAGCTTAAAATATTCCAATCCCATAAAATCGCATTCGAACAGCGGGACGCCTGGTACATAGTCGTAAACGGAATAAATCCATCCGAAGATCGGAACGTAATTGAACAGCAGCACCAGCAGCATAAAGGGGAGCGCCATCCACAATAATTTGTACTGTTTTTTGGATTTCTTCATGGCCATCTTTTTCCTCCTTTCTGAAATGGAAGGCAGCTTTTTTGCCGCCTTCCATTTTCCGCCTTCGGTTACTGCAGTGCCTCGATGGCCTGCTTTGCCTCTGCCCACGCGTTCGTCCACCATTCGACAGACTCCTCCGCGCCCGCGTTTTTCAGTTCTTCCAGAAGCGCCGCTTTTGCAGCCGCGAATTCTTCGTCGGTCTCCGCCTGGATCAAAGAGGGAAGGGCATTCATCGCAAGCTCTTCACAGTTGCTGTCGATCCGGACAATGTTCTTCGGCGTTGTTTCCAGTGCAAGCTGGATCACGTTCATACAGTTTCCAAGATCAATGCTGGTTCCCGCTTCCACATGATTTTTCAGCAAATCGCTGGGTACGGAAAGGTTCAGGGTTTCGCACATATCTTTCTGGGCCGCGGTCATGCTGCTCGTCAGAACTTCCTCTTCGTACCACAGGTTGATGAGTCCGCCGTCCGATGCAACGTTATAGTAGTCTTCGCCGCACATTCCTGCCATATTTCCTTCCCGGATCCCGGAGCTGTTCCACTCATCCTGCCGCTCCGTGTTGTTTTTCATGCTGATCGTATCTTCGGTCAGAGCGGGCGTCCCGTCTTCGCCGATCGTCCATCTTCCTTCAATCCCGGAGTCAATGTCTCTGGAGAATTCTTCGCTCTGTAAATAATCCAGTACCATCACCGCGCGCTCCACATTCTCGGAATGGGAGGACACAAAGTAGTATTTTCCGAACCATCCGGCGAGGTTCTTCTCATTGGCCCAGCCAAGCTTGGACGGAAGGATAACGAACTCTTTCAGCGTTTCGGAGTCTGCCGTTCTCTGCGCCTGATTGTAGCCGCTGAAGTGGCCGTTTACGCCGCCCAGATACTGGCCTTTCGTGTATTTGTCCATCAGGTCTTCCCCTTTGGTGATCAGGCAGTCCGGGTCTAACAGTCCTTCCCGGTAAAGCTGGTTAAAGAACTGTACGCCTGACCAGAAGGGAGTCAGCACCTCCGGGTTATCGACGTCATAGATGTCGGGAAGCAGTTCATTGGTTTCCGCATTCTGTACGTAAAGCCCGCCTTCCAGGTTTACATATCCCTCGGCCAGGCAGCCTTTGAAGAAATACGCGTGAAGCTGGGAATCATTGTATGCGCTTAACGCGTAAACCGGAAGGCCGTCTTCTGTTTCCGGGTAGATTTCTTTCATGGCTTTTAAGGCTTCAATGTAATCTTCGTCGTTGTTGATTTCCGGGCAGCCGATTGCTTTGTAAAGATCCCAGCGCACAATATAGCCATAGTTCAGCGTGGTTCCGTAATTCGCTTCCGTATCTCCGAAGGTTACGCGCGGCGTCACGAAATACTGTACGCCTTCTCCGTTGCTCTTAAACTCCTTCAGGATGCTGTTTCGAAAGCTCATGTCTTCCCGGAAAATGTTTGCGGCCAGCGTATCCTGATAATCTTCCAGGTTGACCGCATGTTTTCCTTTTATGACGCCTTCAATGTGGTCGTCGTTGATCTGCACGATGTCGCAGGTGGTTCCGCCGGCCAGATCCAGATTCAGGCTCTCGTTGTCGTAATGTTTGATCTTCAGAGTCACGTTAAACTTTTCTTCCAGTTTCTGCACGACTTCGGAAGGCCAGCCATCCACAGAGTCCGAACTGGAAAGGTTGATCCCTCCGATCGTAATATCCACGTGTTCGGAAACGTCCGCGGAAGTCTCTTCCGCATAACCATATCCGGTAAAGGTTCCGCTTGCTACGGCTGCTGCGCTAAGAAGCGCCAATAATCTTTTTGCTTTCATACAGGTTCTCCTTTTCTGAATCCATATTGTTTGAAGTTTTGCTGCATGGTTTGTTCTCCGGAGTCGTCCATGTCTTTGTTTTTTGTAATGCTATTGTAACGTATTTTTGCTTTTCTTTGAATGATTTATCTTTTTTACTCCCTGTATTTTTTTACGGTTTTGTACAGATTGCCGCATTACTCTGACTTTTTTTACGATTTTTTGGAAACATCATTCAAAAAATAAGTCAAAAACAGGGACTGCCGCTGCAATCCCCGTCTTTTTGCCATCCTTTTTCAAAATCTGAGATACACGGTCAGTCCCTTTTCGGCCGAAGATTCCATCCAGATCTTTCCGTTTTCCCCATACAAAAGCTTCAGCCTTTTCCGGATGTTGGACAGCCCGATATTTTTTCCCTGGTTCTCCTCCCTGGAAAGCGTCTCGTTCATCTCCCGAAGTTTTTCCGCCTCGATGCAGACGCCTGTATTCTGGATTTCCACCGCAAACCGCTCTTCTTTTTGAATCCGCAGATAAATATGGCGCAGTTCCGCGCTGCTGCTTCCGTGCACAAAGCAATTCTCGATCACCGGCTGGAGAAGGAAACGCGGGAACAGCTCCTCATACAGTTCTTCCGGGCATTCCAGATGGTATTCCATCTCATTGCCAAACCGAAGCTGCATCATTTCCACGTAATTCTGCAAAAATTCCAGTTCGTTTTCCAGTTTCCAGGTAAAACTCGGATCGCGGAGGATCGGAACAATCAGTTTGCTCAGCGTCACCAGGGCGTCTGCGACTTTCGTATTGTTCGTCATCATTGCCATCCAGCGAATGGAATTTAAGGAGTTATATAAAAAATGCGGATTGATCTGGTACTGAAGCGCGCGCAGCTCTTCTTTTGCCTTTTCCTGCTCCGTTTCCTGCAAACGCTTCATATAACTCTTCAGCTTCTGCACCATAGCGTAAAATTCTTCATTTAAATGATACAGTTCCGGCAGCCCCGTCTTTACCGGCGGCGCGATCTCAAGCTGCTCCCGGCCGACCGCTTCCATCTGCTCCATCAGGTTCTGGATCGGCCGCGTATATCTTCGGCTCCAGATGAGCGCAACGGCCAGCACGCCGGCAGAGGCCAGCGCCGCCAGCAGGATTCCGAAATTGCGCAGCCCCCGCGCTTCCCGCAAATATTCTGCCTTCGGAATCTGATTCACCAGCGTCCAGTTTTTATAGGACAGTTCATAGGTAATATTCTGGTTCCGGTCATCCGGCTCGAACACGGTTCCCAGTACCGCATCGCCTGTGGCGGAAATCATCCGCCCGTTTTCGTCGAGCAGCGCCGACTCGCTTCCGCTGTAGATGGCCAGCGCGTAGCTCTCCCGTATGCTCTCTTCACCCAGCGTAACCAGCAGATAGCTGTCCTCCCCGGTCTCGGAATAATCTCCGATCGCTTTCACACCCAGCAAAACCGGGCGGTTGACCATCCGGTACAGGGAACAGCTTTCCGGAATCTCCACATCCAGATTGGAAATCCAGGTCACATAAGGGTAGGCTTCCTTCGCCGTTTCCAGAAGCTCCCACAGACTCTCCGTCAGCTCCACAGCCTCCGTCCCGCTTTTCCCTTCCGCAGTCGAGACGGCGGTACGCCCATCCCCGGAGAGGATGGCCGCGCCATAAATATCCGGGTTTGTGACGATCATATCATCAAAACTTTCGACGATTTTCCGAAGCACGGCGGTCCGCTCGGCGGCGCTCCGGAAACGGTTGCTGGAGAACTCCCAGGACAGCGTATCGTTGGAAAAAAGGTTTAACTGCCGCTCCGCGTTTTCAAGCATCGTTTTCAGTTCTTTTTCCGCCTGCTGAAAGGTCAGGTTCACAATCCGTTCATTGCTGGCCGTCAGCTTGTTTACAAAATAAGTATACGTGATGCCAAACAGAAGCCCGATGACCAGGAGCGTCCCTCCCAGGATCGACGCCACCAGCTTTGCCTTCCAATCGATCTTTTTCCCTGTCCTCATCGGTTCTGCTGCCTCCACTTCACCGGCGAAACGCCCATCGCTTTTTTGAATACGCGGCTGAAATATTCCTGGTTGTTAAAGCCATGTTTTTCGGCAATCGCCGATACTTTATCATCCGTGTCCTTCAGATCCTTTAAGACCGCTTCCAGCCGGATTTCATTTAAATATTCTACGTAATTCTTATCCGTGTTCTTCTTAAAAATATGGGAAAAATAGCTGGGGCTGATGCCCAGAACGCCGGAAATTTCCGTAAGGCTTAAGGTTTCCCTGTGGTGCTCCCGCATATAGGAAACAGCCTCCCTTGTCAGCTTGTCCCACCCCTGCTCTTCGGCCGTTTCTTCCTGCATCCGCCGGTTCAGCCTGTCGTACAATGCTTTGAGCGTTTCTCCTTTCTGGCGCGTCTCGGACGCGATCTGAAAACGGACGCCCAGGAATCCCTCCACAGAACGGTTCATCCGTTCTGCCTTCGTCTCACTGTCCGGGTCTGCCGCAGCCAGCAGCAGGCAGAAGCATTTTTCCCCGGTTTCGACCAGCGTCCCTTTCGGGAACTGCCGGTTCGCCAGCTCATAGACGAACTTCATCGCCAGCTCATTGATTTTTTCCTTATCCTCCGCCGTCAGCCAGAACAGCAGCATCTGCCGGATGGACGTTTCCCGCTCCCAGTGCGGTTCCGGCCCTTCCCCCAGGAAACAATCCGCCAGCCGCTGCTCCAGACTCCTGCTTTCTTTGGGCGCCTCCTCCCCTGTCCGTCCAATGCTTCGCAGATATTCCTGCGTTTCCCGCAGAACGCCGAAAATTTCCTCCATACTCATGCTGGCCTTCAGAATGTAGCCGATGATTTTCATGGGGATCATCTTGCGGAGCGTCTCGAAATCATCCAAACAGGAGATCACCACAATGGCGCACTCCGGATCTTCTTCGCGGATTTTCCGGATCAGCTCATAGCCGTCCATGCCTTCCATCCGGATATCCGTAATCACTACATCCGGACGGATTTTCTGGTACAGTTCATAGGCTGTGATCCCGTTGTCCGCCTGGGCGGTCAGTTCCATGCCAAAATCCCCCCAGGGAATGGAATTTTGCAGGCCCAGGCGCACCAGAAGTTCATCTTCGGCAAATAATACCTTGTACATCTCTCTTCCCCCATTATCGTTTCCTAGCACCGTTTTCTTTATCATACCATTATCTGAAGTTTTTTTGAAGCAAAAAAAATGAGGCTGCCGCAGCAGCCCCACTTTTCAACTTTATTCCTCTTCTTTCTTTACTTCCAGTTCCAGCTCCTGAAGCTGCTTCTCATCCACCAGCCCCGGCGCCCCGGACATCAGGCACGACGCATCCTTCACCTTCGGGAACGCAATCACCTCCCGAATACTGTCCTCCTGCGCCATCAGCATAATCAGCCGATCCAGCCCATACGCCAACCCCGCATGAGGCGGCACGCCATATTTAAACGCATCCAGCAGGAACCCAAACCGCTCCTGCGCCTCCTCCTGCGTAAAGCCCAGCAGCTCAAACATCTTCTCCTGAATATCATTCTGATGAATCCGGACGCTTCCGCCCCCGATCTCATTGCCATTCAGCGTAATGTCATAAGCCTTCGCACGCACCGCACCCGGGTCCGTATCGATCTTGTCCAGGTCTTCCTCCATCGGCATCGTAAACGGATGATGCATCGCCACAAACCGATTCTCCTCTTCCGACCACTCTAACAGCGGGAATTCGGTAATCCACAGGAATTTGTATTCGTCTTTGTGAATCAGGCCCATATTCTTCGCCAGTTCCAGGCGAAGCGCGCCCAGAACCGAATATACGATCTTATTTTTATCCGCGGCAAACAACAGAAGGTCGCCCGGCTTTCCGTCCAGAGCCTTCACAAGCGCATCCAGCTCTTCCGGCGTCATAAATTTCGCAAAGGAAGATTTATAGGTTCCATCCGGATTGATGACCAGATAAGCCAGCCCCTTCGCGCCGTAGCCCTTGGCAAAATCCACCAGCGCGTCGATCTTCTTACGCGGCATGCCGCCCTGTCCCTCGGCGTTAATGCCGCGGACGCTTCCGCCGTTCGCCAGCGCGCCCGTAAACACGCCAAATCCGCAGTTTTTCACCAGTTCGGATACATCTTTCAATTCCATGCCAAAACGGGTGTCCGGCTTGTCGGAGCCGTAACGGTCCATGGCTTCCTGCCAGGTCATCCGCGGAATCGGCAGCGGAACTTCGATATTCATCACTTCTTTAAACACATAAGCCAGCAGCCGCTCGTTCACATCGATGACGTCATCAATGTCTACGAAGGACAGCTCCATATCGATCTGGGTAAATTCCGGCTGGCGGTCTGCGCGCAGATCCTCGTCGCGGAAGCATTTCGCGAGCTGGAAATAACGGTCATAACCGGAGCACATCAGAAGCTGCTTGAAAATCTGCGGCGACTGGGGCAGGGCGTAAAAATGGCCCGGATGGATCCGGCTCGGCACCAGGTAGTCTCTGGCTCCTTCCGGGGTACTCTTGATCAATACCGGCGTCTCGATCTCCAGGAAGCCTTCCTGATCCAGGAACCGGCGGACGGCTGCGGCCACTTTGCTGCGCAGCAGCAGATTTTTCTGAAGCCGCGGACGGCGCAGATCCAGGTAACGGTATTTCAGACGCAGTTCATCCTTGGTCTGGATGTTGTCCTCCACCGGGAAGGGCGGGGTCTCCGCCTCGGAGAGGATCCGAAGGTCTGTGGCGCGCACTTCGATCTCTCCGGTTTTCAGGTTTTCGTTGATGGCGCCGCCGCGCTTTTCCACGCGCCCGGTCACGGCCAGCACGAATTCGCTGCGGATTTTTCCGGCTTTTTCGAAGCCCGCGGTTCCGATATCATTTTCGTCAAATACGATCTGGATGAGCCCGGTGCGGTCACGCAGGTCCACAAAAATCAAGCTTCCCAGGTTTCTTCGCTTCTGCGCCCAGCCCATCAGGGTCACTTCCTGACCGATGTGGGCGTTCGTTACTTCGGTACATCTGTGGGACCGATGGAGTCCCTTCATTGCTTCTGCCATTTTTTCCATCTCCTATTATGTGTCGTGAAAATTACTTAAAAAATTCCCGGATCTCCGTGTAGCCTTCCGCCGCAAGCTGATCCTTCTGGAACTTCTTATTCTTTTTCATCATATTCATGCTGACCTGGCAGCCCTTTGCACGCAGAGCCTCCGCCTCTTTGAAAGCGTCCAGCATTTTCTCCCTGCTGATGCCTTTTTCCAGCAGAAACGCGGCTTTTTCGCCTGCCTTTGGCACCTGGTAATCCTTCTCCAGAAGGAGCATGACAATCCGCTCGAATCCGATGGAGAATCCGCAGGCGCAGGTCTGGTTTCCGGTAAAGCGCCCGATCATCTCGTCGTAACGGCCGCCGCCGCCCACCGAACCGCCGAAGCCGTCGATGCTGATCTCGAAAATGGGGCCGGTGTAGTAGGACATGCCGCGCACCAGGGTCGGGTCGAATTCAATCTTAAAGTTCGCGGTCTTCACCGCTTCCACACTGGCGATGATGGTTTCCATATCTTCCGCCACTTTCGCGTCCAAAACGCCCGCCAGTTTTTCCTTCAGGAAAGCAACGCCCGCCAGATCCGGCGTCACTTCTTTATAAAGCTCCAGATAGGTGTCAATAGCCTCTTTTGCAAAGCCCTCTTTTTCCAGCTCTTCCGCCACGCCGTCCAGGCCAATCTTATCCATTTTGTCCAGAATAATAAAGACGGTATCATAGCTTTCTTCCGGGAAGCCGCTGTAGGCGGCCATGGCCTTTAAGATTTTCCGGTCGTTGATCCGGATGGTGAAATTCTCGAAATCCAGCTTTCCGACCAGGGTGGAGGTGGCCAGGATCAGCTCGATCTCCGCCAGGATGGTGGGTTCGCCCAAAATGTCGATATCACATTGCATAAACTGGCGGAAACGGCCTCTCTGGGGACGGTCGGCCCGCCATACATTTCCCATCTGAAGGGCTTTAAAAGGGCTGGAGAGATCGTTCGCATTGTTCGCGTAATAGCGGGACAGGGGCACGGTCAGGTCGTAGCGCAGGCCGCTGTCCACTAAGTCGGCTTCCTTTTCCGCCTCTTCCAGGCGCAGCTTTTCCCCTCTTTTCAGGATTTTAAAGATCAGTTTTTCATTTTCCCCGCCCTGCTTGCTGGACAGGTTCTCGATGTGCTCCACACATGGGGTCTCAATGCTGGAAAATCCAAAGGACGCATACGTATCCTTAATCAGGCGCATCACATAGTCCCGGATCTCCATCTCCCTGGGGGAAATATCTTTCATGCCGGTCACCGGCTTTTTCTTTAAGCTCATAACAGATCCTCCTCCGATAGTTCAAATTCTTCCCGGCTCTTCGCCAGAATCTCCTCAAAGCCGTCCTCGTGAATCACTCTGAGGAAGGCCAGAAAAATCAGCATATCAAAATTTTTCGCTTCTTCGATCATCAGCTCCACCGCGGTGTCCACGTCAAAAGCCTTCCGGTAGGGACGGTCGGAAATCAGCGCCGCGAAGGTGTCGCAGACTCTTAAAATCCTGGCGCCAAAGGGGATTTCTTCCTGGTACAGGTTTCCCGGATAGCCGGTTCCGTCGTAGTTTTCATGGTGGTACAGTACGCTTTCCGCAATGAATTTATTATAGCCCGCTTCATTTAACAGGGCATATCCCACCGTGGAATGGGTTCGCACGTACTTCATTTCCTCAATGGTCAGGGTATCGCCTTTTTCGCGGACATATTTTTCTACGCCGAGCTTTCCGATATCGTGCAGAAAGCCCGCTACCGCTAAATCATAGCACAGCTCGTCCGGAAGCGCCAGCTCTTTTGCAATCAAATTTGCAAGATTGCTGACACAGATCCCGTGGGCCAGCTCGTTCGACAAACTTAACTGAAAAATTTTTACTTTTTCCTTACTTCCCATACTTCAAAAATCCCTGTCTCTTCCGTTCGATCATTTCGTCAATCCGCTCGATGTAGCTCTTAATGTCTTTGACATTCTCAATCCGGTCAATGCGGTCCGAAGCGGCCACCACTTTCGTGGAAGCTCCGGCCCCCAGGGCGAGGATGGACTGCTTTTCTTCCATGATCAGGATATTGTAGAGGCCTTCTTTGCCGGGGCGGGCATAGCCGACGTTTTCGAAATTCCCGGCCATGTTTTTCTGGCGGTAGAGGTAATAGGGGAACATCCCCAGGTTTCCGGCGTATGCGGCGGTCATATCCATGATCTCGCAGCTATTGACAAAGGTCAGTTCTTTGTACTGGTCTTTGAACATATTCAGCCTGGCAGCCCGTTTTACTGCCAGCGAATGGACGGTGATGCTGTCCGGATTTAAGTCCGAGACCTGCCGCATGGTCTCTTCCACCTGGGATTTTTCCTCCCCCGGAAGGCCCACGATCAGGTCCATGTTGATGTTGTCAAATCCCATTTCCCGTGCAAGCAGAAAGGCTTCCTTCGTCTGCTCCACCGTGTGCCGCCGGCCGATGATCTCCAGGGTCTTCTGGTTCATGGTCTGGGGGTTGATGGAGATGCGGGTCACCGGATGGCGCTTGAGTACCTCCAGCTTTTCTCTTGTGATGCTGTCCGGTCTGCCTGCTTCCACGGTAAATTCCTGTACATTGCTCAGATCAAAATGCGTTTCCACCTCGGTCAGAAGGCGTTCCATCTGGGCCGGGTTTAAGGTGGTCGGTGTGCCGCCGCCAATGTAAACGGTGGTCAGCGTCCGCCCGCGGTATTCTTCCGCCCCGTAGGCGATCTCCTTACAGAGCGCGTCCAGGTATAAGTCTACTTTATCCTCCCAAAGGGAAAGCGGGCTGGAACTAAATGAACAGTACAGGCAGATACTGGGACAGAATGGGATCCCAATGTACAGGCTGTACCCGTCCTGATAGGAAATTTTTTCCAACAAAGCCTTTTCCCGGACGGCAATGGATATCCCCAGGGCCGTCTTCTCCGGGCTGGTCAGGTATTTTTCCCGCATATACTGCGCAATCCAGGCCGGCTTTTTGCCCTGCTCTAAAAATGCCATGGGAATCTTTGTGGGACGGATTCCCGTCAGAGTTCCCCAGGGCAGCGTCTGTCCGGTGTATGCGCTTAACATCTGGTAAAGCCGGTATTTCAGGCGGTTTTTCGTCTCTTTGCGGTCGACGTAGTAGTCCACGTCCTCGGTGGCCATATCCAGCACCGTTCCATCCGGCCCGCAGAGGGTCAGCGCAATGTGGTCTTCCTGGTAATCCAGACGGATCTTCAGATCCCATGCTTCCTCGGCCGTTTCTTCCGAATCCTTCCTGCCCGTATGCGCGGTTTCGCAGGGGTCCGGGCACGTGGCTTCTTCGTCGTAAAAAATGGTAACATCCGTCCCCGGATAAAAGGCACGGATCAGCGAGTGGGCGTCGTATTCGAAATCCCGTTTATTTAACTGCAGCGCGATCATCGTTTCTGCTCCTTCTCTTACGCATAGGGATTATAGCGCTTCTCATGCGCCACATCCGTCTCGCCCTCATGGCCCGGATAAATCTGTACGTCTTCCGGCAGGGTCGCCAGCAATCCCTTCACCGAGCGGGACAGGGCCGCCGCGCTTCCGGTGGGGAAATCCGTGCGCCCCACAGACTCCTGGAAAATCGTATCCCCGGAAAACAGCACTTTTTCCTCCGGGAGATAGAAGCAGGCGCTTCCGACCGTGTGGCCCGGCGTGTGGATGACGCCGATGGAAAAGCCTGCAAGCTCCAGAACCTGACCGTTTTTCACCAGGACGTCCGCGGTCAGGCCAAACGGCTTCGCCCACTGGCCGGAAAGGTTTTTCATCGGATCTTCCGCCACGGGAACTTCTTCTTCCAGCATATAAATTTTGATGCCGTATTTCCTGCGCAGGCTCTCGGCCGCACCGGTGTGGTCGAAATGGCCGTGGGTCAGAAGCACCGCCGCCGGAGAAAGCCCCTCTTTTTCTACCTGGGCGGAAATCCAGTTCGCGCCGTCGGCCGGATCAACGAAGACGGTTTCCTTTGTGTCCTCGTTGATCAGAAAATAACAGTTGGTGCGGATCATGCCAAGCACCATTTTTTCAATGCGAAATGTGCTCATACGTTCTCCTTTTTTGTCAGCCGGTCGTCCGTTCAATGTCGATGACGCTCTCTACCTGACGGATTTTTTCGATGATCTGGTTTAATTCCTGCCGTCCCTGGACCTCAAAGGAGAGGGAAATGGTAGCTGTCCCCTGCTTGCTGGTGCGGGTATTGACGCTGGCCACGTCGATTTTCTTTTCCGTGAGGACTTTCACCACATCCACCAGAAGGCCGGTGCGGTTATTTCCAAAGACCTTGATCTCCGCCGTGTAGCGGGCGCTGACATCCGGAACTTCCGGCTGCTGCCACTCTGCGTCGATTAAGCGGTTCCGCTCGTCGTCGCTTAGATGGATGATGTTCACGCAGTCGGTTCGGTGGATGGAAACGCCCCGTCCGCGGGTCACGTAGCCCACGATCTCATCCCCCGGAACCGGGGAACAGCATTTCGAGAACCGCACGGCCACGTCGTGGATGCCTTTTACGACAATGCCGCCTTTGGATTTGGAAATGCGGACTTTGTCGTTGGATTCCACGGCTTCGATGATCTGTTCGTCGGTGACTTCTTTCTTATGCTGCTTTTCGTACTGCTCCAGCAGCTTGTTGACAACCTGGCCTTCTTTCAGGCCTCCGTGGCCGATGGCGGCCAGGGTGGAATCCCAGTCCCGGAATCCATATTTGCGCATGACGGCGTCCATGTAATCCGGTTTTAAGAGGTTGCTCAGGACAATTCCCTTGGATTTACAGTAGGTACTTAACAGTTCCTTGCCCTTGACGATATTGTCTTCTTTGCGTTCGTTTTTAAACCATTGGTTAATCTTGTTCTTCGCCTGGGTGCTCTTTACGATCTTCAGCCAGTCGCGGCTGGGACCTTTGGAGTTTTGGGAAGTGAGGATTTCGATGCGGTCTCCGTTCTGGATCACGTAATCGATGTTGACCAGCTTGCCGTTGACGCGGGCGCCGATCATTTTATTGCCTACCGCGCTGTGGATGCTGTAGGCGAAGTCCACCGGAGTGGAACCATTCGGTAAATTTTTGACGTCACCTGCCGGGGTGAAGCAGTAAACGCTTTCCGCGAACAGGTCTAAGTCGCTTTTCAGGAGGCTCATAAACTCCCGGTTGTCGGACATGTCTTTCTGCCACTCCAGGATCTGCCGCAGCCAGCTTAATTTCTCTTCTTCCTGCTGGGGTACGGGCTTCTTTCCGTCGGAGGCTTCTTTGTATTTCCAGTGGGCGGCAATGCCGTATTCGGCCGTCCGGTGCATTTCGAAGGTTCGGATCTGGATCTCGAAAGGCTGGCCGTTCGGGCCGATCAGGGTCGTATGCAGGGACTGGTACATGTTGGGTTTCGGCATGGCGATGTAGTCTTTGAACCGTCCCGGAATGGGTTTATACATTTCGTGGATCACGCCCAGGGCTGCGTAACAGTCTTTGACGGTGTCCACAATGATGCGCACGGCGAAGAGATCGTAAATCTGATCCAGGGTCTTTTCCTGATTCACCATCTTCTTGTAGATGCTGAAAAAGTGTTTGACGCGGCCGTCGATCTGGGCTTTAATGCCCGCTTCTTCGATGTGGGCGCTGACTTCTTTTACGATGGACTGGACGAAGGCCTCTCTGGCGCTTTTCCGGAGAGCGATCTTTTCTACCAGGTCATAATAGACTTCCGGTTCCAGATATTTGAGGGCCAGGTCATCCAGTTCGACTTTGATCTTTGAGATACCAAGCCTTTGGGCCAGGGGCGCGTAAATATCCATTGTTTCTCTGGCTTTTTCTTTCTGTTTTTCCGGCCGCATGTATTTCAGCGTCCGCATATTGTGCAGGCGGTCGGCCAGCTTGATCAGGATGACGCGGATATCCTTCGCCATGGCGAGAAACATTTTCCGCAGGTTCTCCGCCTGGACTTCCACTTTATCCGCCGAATAGTTTAACTGGCCCAGCTTTGTGACGCCGTCTACCAGAAGCTCCACTTCTTCGCCGAAAATTTCCCGGATCTCTTCCGAGGTCATAACCGTGTCTTCCACCACGTCATGGAGAAGTCCCGCGACGATCGTTTCTTTGTCCAGCTCCAGATCCGCCAGAATCAGGGCCACACTTAGCGGATGGATGATGTAGGGTTCCCCGGATTTCCGGAGCTGTCCTTCATGGGCGTCCCTGGCTATCCGGTAGGCCTTCTCGATCATCGTAATATCCGTAGAGGGGTGATACTTTTTCACACTTGCGATCAGCTCGTCATACAGAACATCGGGGCTGGTAAAATCGGCCATGGACTTTACGCTGGCATCTACTTTTTTTATCTCGTCAACTTTATTGGTTTTGCTTTTCTCGTCTTTTGCCATTGAATCACCACTTTAAACATTTTCTGGCTGCCCGCGGGGGCAGAATCGGTCGCTGGGTTACGGAACCGGAGCGGGCGTCCCCTTCCGGTTCGTCTTATTTTCCTTCGTAGCAGATCACGGAGGCAACGTCGTAGCCTTTCAGGCGTTCCCGCCCGTTCAGGCCGGCCAGCTCCATCAGGAAGACGACCCGTACCACTTCGCCGCCCAGGGATTCGATCATTTTAATGGTGGCTTCGATGGTGCCGCCGGTGGCGATCAGGTCGTCGACGATGACGACTTTCTGGCCGGGCTTGATGGAGTCTTTGTGCATTTCGATGGTGGCGCTGCCGTATTCCAGGTCGTAGCTCTGGGAGATGGTCTCGCAGGGGAGTTTGCCTTTCTTTCGAACCGGAATGAAGGGCTTATGAAGATTATATGCAACGGGGACGCCGAAGATAAAGCCTCTGGATTCGGTTCCGACGACCAGGTCGAAATCCAGGTCCTTGACCAGGTTTTCCATGGATTCGATGGCCAGATGCAGGCCGTCGGCGTCCTGTAAAATGCTGGTGATGTCGCGGAAAATGATGCCGGGTTCCGGGAAGTCCGGGATGCTTCTTACGTATTCTTCGATTTTTTTCATAACGGTTCCTCCTTGGTATCCTGAAAATGGGATTTTTCTTAGTTTTGCCAATATTTCTTTGTCTAGTATAGCATTGGAAAATCATTATTGCAATCCCCTAAAATTCGCGGAAGCGGCGGATTCATGGGCTTTTGAGGCTGTTTTTCCGCGCGCCGGGTGCAGCTGTGCCGGCGAAAACCCTGCGTAAGCTGCCGGAGACTGTGAGCACACCGGATAGTAGCCATATACTGCCGTTTTGGCACAGCCCTATAGGAAACGGCGACGTAATCCTGTTATCCGGGGGTTTCGGGCCACCCGGCGCGCGGGGCGAATCCTGGATACAAAAAAGCCGCCTCTTTCGGTTTTCCCGAAAAAGCGACCTCTCGTCTTTTCCAATCACAGGATTTTCAGGCTGGCGGCATCTGCGCTTCGCTGCGGCCGGGTCGAAACAACGGTACGCACAAATGCGGCTGTTTGGCTTACTTCCCGCAAAAATAAAAAATGCGGAAGGCGGGACTTGAACCCGCACGGTATTGCTACCACAGGCACCTGAAGCCTGCGCGTCTGCCAATTCCGCCACTTCCGCATGTGCTGCTTTCACAGCTCGTATTGAATAATAACACAAGATTTTCGATCTGTCAACTGCCTTTTTCTTTAAATTTGCTTTTCCGCATCGTTTAAGGAAAGGGATGCGGAAGGCGGGACTTGAACCCGCACGGTATTGCTACCACAGGCACCTGAAGCCTGCGCGTCTGCCAATTCCGCCACTTCCGCATGTTGTACAGTTCGTGTGTCGTCTCGCATGCCTTTGTGGAAAGACGTGCGGGAGATGGGACTTGAACCCACACGACGTTGCCATCACTAGATCCTTAGTCTAGCCTGTCTGCCAATTCCAGCACTCCCGCATTGCTTAACAACAAAACAGATTATAGCACCCATTTTTTGATTCGTCAAGGGGTTTTTCGAATTTTTTTAATTTTTTATTCTTTTGCTACAATCTGGTTTTTTCAGCAAAACGATAAGCCGGGTTATGTCGTGAATGGTCATCTATCTAGGCCTGCTGTCGCCAGCAGGCTCAAGCGACCTACCTAAAGCTGACGGGCCGCCATATGCTTTGATTCGGTCTTGCTTCGGATGGGGTTTACATGTGCCCCTCCTGTTGCCAGGAGGGCGGTAGTCTCTTACACTGCCCTTCCACCCTTACCTGCAAGGTGCAGGCGGTTCATTTCTGTTGCACTTTCCTTGGAGTCGCCTCCACCGGACGTTATCCGGCATCCTGCCCTGTGAAGCCCGGACTTTCCTCGTCTGGCGCCTTTCGGTGTGCCAGCCGCGACCATTTGTTTTACTGAAAACAGGGGTATTTTAGCACTGGGAGGGGCTTCTGTCAAGCCCCTTTAGTAGCCGTCCACGATCATAACGATAAAGCTTACACTCTTCTTCGTCTTCAAATTTTTGCAGGTAACTGTCGTTTTGCCGGGACGAAGCCCTTCCACTTCCACGTCGTCGCCATAGCGGTCATTGTCCTCAAACCGGAGGATACTCGTGTCTTTTATTGTCCATTTCAGATAGCGGCTGCTCAGTTTTCCCGCAACCCGGACTTCCAAATCCACGTCGTCTCCCACCGCCACAGTCACCTTTTTCTGACCGACTCTGGAAATCTTATAAGTCGGTTCTTTCACGGTAACGGTAAATGTTTTGGAATATTTAGATGATTTTCCGACCACAGAGCAGCGCACTTTTGTCGTCCCGGCTTTCAGCGCGACAAATTCCATCTCGTCTCCATCCCGGTCATCGTCGTCGAACCGGAGAATGCCCTTTGTCCCGACAATCGACCAGCGCAGGTAATCGTCCTCCGCATAATAGGGCGACATAACCGCCCGCAGTTCAAACTCATCCCCCACATAGATCGTTTTCTGGGACGCGGTGATCTTCGTCACCTTTTTCGGGCGCGGGCCGCCTGCAAAAGCGGAGGTTGCCGCCAGAAGCGCCAGTGCCAGAACGGAAAAGAACAGGAAAAAATATCTTTTTGTTTTCTTCATTTAACAACCCTCCTCTTGTGTTTGTGAAATGATCTTACTATAATAAGATTAAAGGAACATGAAAATCAGGAGAAAAGAATATGAAAATTTTATATGCGGAAGACCAGAAGGATCTGCGCGACCTTCTGACGAAACGCCTGCGGAAAGACTATTCCGTGGACACCTGCGAAAACGGGGAGGAGGCCCTGGATTACCTGACCGTTTATACCTATGATCTTGTGATCCTGGACATTTTAATGCCGAAAATGGATGGGATCAGCCTTTTAAAATGGATGCGTCAGCGCGGGATCGCGACGCCCGTCATTCTCCTGACCGCCAAAAGCGGCGTAGAGGACCGGGTAAACGGCCTGGACTGCGGCGCGGACGATTACCTGGTCAAACCCTTTTCCTACGAAGAGCTTCTGGCGCGCATCCGGGTCCACACCCGGCGGAAATCCAGCCATCTGACTTCCCGGCTGGAAGTGGGCGACCTGGTCATGGATACGGCCTCCCACACGGTAACGCGGGCCGGGACGCCGATCCATCTGACCAGCAAAGAATACCGGATTCTGGAATACATGATGTACCATCCCAATCTTCTGCTGACCCGGGCGCAGCTTGAAGAGCGGGTGTGGGACAGCTCCTTTGAGGGCGGCTCAAACATTGTGGATGTCTATATCCGCTATCTTCGGAAAAAAATCGACGACGGTTTCGACGTGAAAATGATCCGGACCGTCCGCGGAATGGGGTATCGTCTGGAAGGTGAAAAGCCCCGGCCGCACAGCCCTAAAACAGGAGGGGAACATGCGGATTCATTCCATTAAATTTAAGATTACCTGCTGGTATACCCTGATCCTTCTTGCCGTCTTTGCCGTCGTGCTGACAGCGGCTTTTTTCTATTCGGAATATTACGGGGAAAATGTAATAAAAGAAGAGTTAAGGGAGGGTTCCCTGGATCTTCAGGAAAAACTGGAGCAATTCCACGGCGATTATGCGGAAAAGAGCCTTACTTTTTATTATGACGACGGGGTTATGTTAAGCCTTTATGACGAAGAAGGGAAGTTTCTCGCCGGAATCCTTCCGGACGATTCCCTTCCGGCCCTTGGATTTTCCCAAAAGGAATTTCAGAAATTGCAGAACGAGTCGAAAAACTGGTTTCTCCGCGACGAGAAGATTTCGCTTTCCAATGGGAAATCCTTCTGGATTCGCGGCGTCCACTCTTACAGTGCTGTGGTCGTCATGACCCAGAAAATGGTACGGATTCTGTGCATTTTATTCCCTGCCCTGGTGCTCTTTACCGCCTTTGTGGGCTACCGCATGATCCTGAATTCTTTAAGCCCCGTGCAGACCATCACGAACGCCGCAAAAGATATCACCGCTTCTTCGGATCTTTCCCTGCGCATTCCGCTTCCCAAGGCCAAAGATGAATTTTATGACCTGAGCCTAACGTTTAACGAAATGTTCCAGCGTCTGGAGCAAAGTTTTCTCAATGAACGGCAGTTTTCTTCCGATGCGGCCCACGAGCTTCGCACGCCTCTGTCCGTCCTATTATCGCACTGTGAATATTGCCTCGATGAATTGGAGCTGTCTGCGGAAGCGGCTGCGGAAATCCGGCTGATCCGTCAGAAAGCGCAGCGGCTTTCCCTGTTGGTTTCGCAGCTTTTGAGCATTTCCCGTGAGGAACAGCGCCGGGGCGATTTCGAATTGGAAGAGGTGGATTTGGCCCTGTTAGCAGAATCCACGGCAGATGAACTGGCGGAAAAAGCGGGTGAAAAGAAGATCCGGATTCTTGTGGAAAACCGACTGGAGCAGCCAGTGATCTCAGCGAACTTCTCCATGATTGCCAGAGTTTTCCTGAATCTGACGGACAATGCGATTACCTACGGAAGAGAAGGCGGGTATGTGCGCATTACGTTGTCCGCACAGGACGGACAGATTTGCCTGAAATTTGAGGATGATGGAATTGGTATCCCGCAGGAATCGCTGGATAAGATCTGGAACCGTTTTTACCGGGTAGATGAGAGCCGGACACAGGGCGAGGGCTTTGGGCTGGGCCTGTTCCTGGTGAAACAGATCGTGGAACACCACCATGGAACAGCCGCGGTGGAAAGCATACCGGGCCAGGGAAGCACCTTCACGATCCTGCTGCCAAATACAGCCGTCTGAAGGGTTCCCGGCCCGGAGCCGCTTATTTCATCACATTCACCGGCGTCCCCGCCATCCACTGTTTCACATTCTCAAACACGATAACTGCCCGCTTCTCCAGCGCCTCCTTCGTCGCAAAAGCCACATGCGGCGTCGCAATCAGGTTCGGTGCCCCAAGTAACGGGTGCCCTGCCGGAACCGGCGGCTCCATCTCAAACACATCCACCGCCGCGCCCGCGATCTTCCCGGCCTTCAGGGCATCCGCAAGAGCCTGGCTGTCCACCACCGGCCCTCTGGCCGTGTTGATCAGCACCGCGCTCTCTTTCATCAGCGCCAGCGTTTTTTCATTGATCAGTCCCTTCGTCTCCGGGGTAGCCGGAACATGCAGGGAAACCACATCACACGTAGAAAGCAGTTCTTCCAGGCTTACAAAGGTCACGCCCGGAATCTCTTTTACTGTCCTGGAATACGCATATACTTCGCATCCGAACGCCTGCGCGATCCGCATCACGCGCGTCCCGATGGCTCCCGCGCCGATCACGCCAAACTTCTTCCCTTCCAGTTCGAAGCCCACCAGGCCGTCCTTCGTGCCCTCCCGGCGCACGACTTCATTGCACGGGATCAGGTTCCGGTACAGGGCAATCAGCATGCCGAACACCAGATCCGCCACCGCACAGTTCGAATACCCGGCGCAGTTGCAGACACAGACGTTCTTTTCCCGGCACGCGTCCATGGCCACGTGATCGATTCCGGTAAATGCTACGGACAGCAGTTTCAGTTTTTCGAAACCACGGATCACATTCGCGTTCAGGGGCAGATTCGCTTCCACGATGATATCCGCGTCTTTCCCGCGGGCGATCAGTGTCTCGTCGTCCGTTACCTTTGTGTCGTAATAGACCACTTCCACCGCATCGCCAAGGGCCTGCCCGGCGAGCGCCAGAAGGGTTTCTTTTTGCACCCCAAGGGGTTCAATAATCACAAGTTTCATCTTCTCTCCTCCTCGATTTCCTTAAACATTGAAATACGTTTTGCGAATCCCGCCTGTCGTCTCGACATCTGGCTTCGCTTCGCGCAAAGCACATGCCGTCCGCACGCGGCACCATCAAAATCCATGCCTGCATATCCGCTCGTACCCGCGAAGCGCATGCCGCTCCGCACACGGCACTGCCAAAAATCCATGCCTGCATATCCGCTCGTACCCGCGAAGCGCGTGAAGCGCGCGCCGCGACCCACAGCGCGCTTCCCCACATACACAAAAACAGAGCGCTTTTCTGCGCTCTGCCTGTTTTTCTCAGATTCGAAACCGACCCTTAAGCCAGTTTGCTCTTTGCCAGCTCTGCCAGCGTTGCAAAGCCTTCTGCATCATTTACAGCCATATCGGCCAGGATCTTCCGGTTCATTTCGACGCCGGCCAGTTTCAGGCCATACATAAATCTGCTGTAGGACAGTCCGTTCAGACGTGCAGCCGCATTAATACGGGCAATCCAGAGCTGACGGAACTGACGTTTCTTCTGCTTTCTTCCTGCATAAGAGCTGGTCAGCGCTCTCATAACCGACTGCTTCGCTACGCGGTACTGTTTGGAACGGGCGCCTCTGTAGCCCTTTGCCAGTTTCAGGGTTCTGTTATGTTTTTTCTTTGCGTTTAAACCGCCTTTAATTCTTGCCATCTCTTATTTCCTCCTTGGACTCTTCTTATAAGTACGGTAAAATCTTCTTCATGTTCTTGAAGTTGGTCGCATCCGTGATGGTTGCTTTTCTCAGATTTCTCTTCCGTTTGGTGGATTTTTTCGTTAAGATATGGCTCTTATAAGCTTTGCTTCTTTTCAGTTTACCTGTACCTGTCATTTTAAAACGTTTTGCAGCTGCTCTGCTTGTTTTTGTTTTCGGCATTTTTAATGTTCCTCCTTATGAATTCCTTGTTTTGAAAACCTGGTAATTAGCGTTTTTCACTTAAAAACATGGTCATGCTTCTGCCTTCTACCTTCGGGGCTTTGTCGATGACTGCAATGTCGGAAAGCTCCTGTGCGAAATCGTCCAGAATATGCCGGCTGGCCTGCATATGCGCCATCTCACGGCCGCGGAAACGCAAAGTAACCTTCACCTTATTCCCTTTCTGGAGAAATTTTCGGGCGGAACCGATCTTCGTATTCAAATCGTTTACATCAATGTTCGGAGAAAGGCGAACTTCCTTGATTTCAATGACTTTTTGTTTCTTTTTGGCTTCTTTTTCTTTTCTGGCCAGTTCGTAACGATATTTCCCATAGTCAATAATCTTACAAACGGGCGGCTTCGCCGTGGGAGCAATTTTTACCAGATCCAGCTCCGCTTCCCTCGCGAGCTTCATCGCATCTCTGGCTGACATAATACCTAACTGTTCTCCATTTTCACCGATCAGACGGATCTCTTTGTCACGAATCTGCTCGTTAATCATTAATTCGCTAATGGTCGTGCACCTCCATACATTGACTGTTTTTCATACAAATTGTTCCGCCGGGCAGCCGGACTTCCAGGCTGTCCGCACAAAAAAAGAGTCGACAGAATCGCTGTCCACCCACGCAAAATAACCCTGTACAATAAGGGAACCTATGAACCAATAGTCACGCGCTTGTGCTATGGTGAGAGCGGACACTCTGCTTTCTTCTTTCTTAACCTGTACCAGAATAGCATAGATTCCCCTGTCTGTCAACTAATTTTTTCAGATTTTATCCACCCCAAAGCCTCCGCCTGCGCCTGTAATTTTCCCGCATGTTCTTCCCTGCTCGCGGAAAGAAATTCCAAGGTCACATACTCCGGTTTTACCATATCAACGATCTCCCCCACGCGCCCGCTCGTGAAGGCCTCATGGCTGTCAATGGCAAACACATGCTCCATCGACTTCGCAAAACGTTCCTCATAATCCCGCGGAATGTCCGGCTTTTCCTGAAGGAGCTTCTTCACATAAGCGCTGCTGATGCTCTGATGCAGATGGAGCCCTTTGATGGAATCCAGCAAATCCTGATGCACTTGCAGCATATGCAGAATGTAGTCCGCCGCTTCCTCCTGGTTTTGGAGTTCCAGATTCGTGTGGAGGAAATGGCCGGTATCCAGCATCAGCCCCTTTTTCAGGTAATGGATCCGTTCCAGGAAGCGCCTGGTGACGTCCGCATCGTTAAAACGCAGCCCCGGCCACCAGAGGTTTTCCATCAGGAAATCGAACGAAGGCTCTTCGCCGTCCAGAAGCTCGTTGACAAATTCCGCGGAGGCCCGGAGGACGTCCTCATCGGTATAATCAAAGGTATACGTAAAAATGTCGGTGGTACGGATGTTGCTGACATGGAATACAACGTATTTGGCCCCTGTTTTTCTGGCATAAGCCAGGTCTGCCTTCCCCTTTCGCAGCAGCGCGTCCTTGGTATGGCCGCCAAAAACCCGGCTCCAGGTCTTTTCATTGCCATATTCCCGGTTCAGGACTTCCCTGTCCCCACGCCAGAAATCCAGCCAGTCGTAGGCGCAGCGCATGTGGACGCCAACCACCTGGCCTGGTAAAAATTCATAAGGAACGCTTACCGGCCCCGGCATGACTTCCAGCCCGTCCAGTCCATACCCTGCGGCAAAAGCCGCCAGATCCGCCGCGTCCCGGTAACGGTTCAGATCATCTTCATATGTGGTGATATTCATGCATTTCTTCATAAGAAACCTCCATCCCCGCATTTACGGCGCACCGCTCCCTCCGCCCTGAAATGCGTTCACCTGGGACGTATGAAGCTTTGTCAGCAGGTGGAAAAGCGGCTTAAATAAAACCAGGGTCAGGACAAAATTCGATGCACAGTGGATAATATCATAGGGAATCCCTGCGGCCCAGTAGGCAAAGGCCGCGCCGGGGCCTCCGGAAATCAGGTACGGAATCGCCGTAAGCGCCCCAAACGCCAGCCCGTAAGCGCCCGCCGCCACCGCCCAGATGACCACCGACTGGTTTTTCCGCATAGCCAGCACCACCAGCGCCAGCAGCGGCCAGACATACAGATAGCTGATCCACCAGATTCCAAACCCGTAAAGCACCCCTTCCAGGAGCACGAACGCATAAATGATCAAAAATACCTGCTTTTTGTATACCAGGGTATAAAGAATGATCAGAAGCGTCACCAGCTCAATGTTCGGAAGGAAGGCCAGGCTGACCTGGGCGACCAGCAGGATCGCGCTCAGAAGCCCCATTGTTACGAGGGAGATCACCCGTGTTGCTCTCTTTTGTTTCATTGAGGGACTCCTTTTAGTAGCCGACAGTCAGTGTGATCTCGTATGTTTCTCCATCTGCAATCGGCGTCTGGTCGGCAGAGGTATTCAACTGTTCGCCGCCTTTGGTCAGACACCACCATTCCTGATTCGTATCGTCGGCCGTCTCGCCGTCCGCGGTGGTAATGAACAGGCCATAAGTGCTTTCTTCCCCATCCACCAGCTTCTCATCTTTTAGGACTTCTCCTAAATATTCCCGTTCGGTTTTGACCTCAAAGGTTTTCGTCGTCCCGTCTTTGTGGACAATTTCGATCGTGAGGGCTTTTTCCCCCTGATTGGTCGTTCCCTTCGTAACCAGGTAGACGCAGAGCAATGCGGCCACGACCACCAGAAGGACTACGACAGAAATGACAACTTTTTTCGTATTTTTCTGCTCTTTCTGCATAAGTTTCTCCTTTCTTTTTCATCTTTCCCAATTTTTTTAGTATAAGACAATTTCCCGCAAAGTGCAACGAAAAAAATGAGCCGGACCCCTTTCCGGAATCCAACCCATTTTTTCAGATGTCTCTACCGCGTCTCAAAAGTCCCGCACTCGGTCTGCTCGCACTTGCATGCGCCCGCGCCGATAATGCCAATCTTCTCCGCCGTACATTTGCAGTCGCTGTTGTAATGACAGTGACAGGCCTTACAGTCTACATCAATGGTCTGGCTCGGCGTTCCCATGGAGCTGGTCGCCCGGTTTTCTCCCCGCGCCTGAAAGCTCTCGCAGCAGGTATCCTGGGGCTTCTCGGCTTCCTTTCCTCCGACCATGATGTCGCCTTTGCTGCAGTATTCCCCGTTGTTATACACACAGGAAATGGCAGAACAAACTAAAAATGGCATGATAGTACCTCCTTTTCTTTTGATACGGAGATAGTATCTGCCATTTTTCGTTTTTTATGCAATCTTTTTACGAATCAAAGGCCCTGCGGATGCAATCCGGGACTTCGTCCTCTCCGAGATAGAAGCTGACGAACTGCTGGGAGTCCTTAAAGGAAATATAAATGCTGTAATAGTCTTCCTTTCTTCCCTCCCCATACCGGCTGTAGCTGACCACCGTATTGTCCGAATAATCCAGCCCGTTCACGATCGTCTCCACGTCCTCAGCATCGGTAAACAGTTTATTCCCGCTGCTGATTTCTTCCGTGATCGTATTTCCGCTGTCCCAATCGTCATAGGACGTGGAGCTGACGATCCCATAAACCTCCGCGCTGTCCACATCCTCCGGGGAAATCTCCTCCGGAATTTCCAGCCCCAGCTTCTCCAGAACCGCGAGCGTCTTCGTAAAGCTCTTCAGGATCGGGTAGCTGCTATCCGCCGTCACATCGTCATTGTCTGCTCCATAGTAAAACGTAAGCTGCGCAATCAGACCGTCTCCGACAACCTCCTCATACGTAGCCGTCATCAGCTCTTCTTTATAAGCCGCAAGGAATTCTTCCCGCTGACTCTGGCTGAGCCGGACAATATCCGTATAACCATAGAGCGTAGACAGCTCCAGGGACTGATAGCCCTCTTCCGGCGCCTGATAGATCGCATAGAGGTTCTTCTTATAATTCTCGTCTTCGAAAAGTTCCTGCTGGGCGTTTGCATACGCCTGATCGTCCACCCAATATTTCCGGAAAACGTTCCTTCCATCCTTTAGCTGATACATGACGTAAATCCGCGTGCCGCTCTCATCTTCGGCTTCCGCTTTTTCCACGCCGTTTTTCGCCAGCTCATAGATCGGCGCAAAATCCGTCAGGGGCGTCATTTCCAGGATTTCTCTGCTGCCGTCTCCCCAGACTATGGTTTTCGCTTGTTCCTGGTATCTTCCCCTTGCGTTCAGATTTCCGTTATAGATCGACATGGCCTGAATCTCGTCCTCCCCAGGCAGGTAACGGTCATAGGAAAACCAGTCAAACCGGAAGGCGCAGGCCAGTACAAGGGAAAGAGTCAGGCTGACCACAAACGGAATTCCCGGTTTAAAGATTTCCCGGATATCCGTATGATAGATGAATTCCACCAGCGCGCAGAAGAAGATCACGCTGAAAACAATCCCTCCGAAAAACCAGATATCCTGATTCTGATGGGTCACAACAGACACAAAAAGGCCGACGCCCACCGAAGCAGGCACCACCATCAGAACCTTGACCGGCGCTTCCAATTTCGGGAAAGCCAGGGAATGGCCTGCCATTTCCGATTTTCGCCGTTTGAAGATCAGCAGATCCACGCCCACCAGCGCAAGCACTGCCAGAATCAGGAGGATCATGCGAAATCCTGGAAATGCGCCGCCGCTTTGGCAGTCTGCCATTCCCTGCTCTACGTCCAGGCACAGACCGCCGGGGGAGAGAAATTTCCACCAGCCATTTTCCAGGTGCTCCATCCAGCCATAGGTGCTAAAAAAAGTGGATGCCAGCCCCACAACCAGAAACATGTACAGCGGCCCAAGGAACATCAGAACCGGAAAAGCCAGGGCGGACACGATCACCCGCCCGGTCAGCACCGCAGCCAGTACGGCAACGCCGTAGTACACCAGGTAATAAAGCATGTGGACAATATAAGCTTCCAGGATCGTTCCGATATCTCCCTGCCGCAAAAGGCCATAGAATTCCCCGATTGGAATGCAGGCCAGGACGCTTAACAGGTAGGGAACCGCCACGATCACAATCCCGGAAAGATACTGGATCTGGAACCACCGGTTCCGCTTCACCGGAAGACTGTGGTAGAAGTCCAGTTTTTCCTTGGAATGGATATAGGAAAAACCGGAAATCCCGCTGGCCATAGCCAGAAAGCCCAGAAACAGCGTCACAAACGCATAATTTCCAAAGCTTACAAAAGCCAGATACTCCTGGCGCACATCCTGAAGCACCACCTCCTGCTCCGCCAGAAGGTTCATCTGGGTATCCATACTCAGCAGAAGATCCACCGGCTGCATCAGAAACAGCACCAGAAAGCTCACCAGCACCAGCCAGCCGCGCCGCTTCACATCTTCCTTCAGAAGCCTAACAAATGACATTCTTGACGTCATAGCCTGCCACCTCCGTTTCGCTGATAAAGATCTCCTCCAGGGTAAGCGGAAGGACTTCGGAAAAGATCGGCCGCTTCTCCTCGATGCACATCAGGATTTCCTGTCTGGTCCCCCTGGCCACGATGGTCATCAGGGAGCCGCGTTTTTCGTACTGCATAACTTCCAGCTCCCGCAGGATCTGCTCTTCTTTGACGGGGTCCTGCAGGACGCACTGGACTTTATGGATATGGAACTTCATGTCTTCCAGGTCTTTGGAAAGCAGGATGCCGCCTTTGTGCAGGAGGCCGATGTGGTCGCAGATGTCCTCCAGTTCCCGAAGATTATGGGAGGCAATGACCGGGGTGAACTTCCGGTTCATCAGCTCGGATGCGAAAATGCTTTTCACCGCCTGGCGCATCACCGGGTCCAGGCCGTCAAAGGTCTCGTCGCAGAACAGGTATTTCGTTCCGGTGCAGATGCCTAAAAGAATCGAAATCTGCTTCTTCATGCCTTTGGAATAGGCGGATATCTTCCGCTTTTTCTCCAGGCCAAACCGCTCCAGCAGTTCATAAAAACGGTCGAAAGAAAAGCCGGGATAGGCGACACTGTAAAATTCCGCCATGGATTTCGCCGTGGCGTTCGGGAAAAAGTAGGCCGTATCGGACAGGAAGCAGATTTTCGCCTTCGCGTGGGGATTCTCGTAGACGTCTTCCCCATCGACCAGTACCATCCCGGTATCGGCTTCCAGGACGCCGCTTAAGATCCGCAGCAGGGTGCTCTTCCCCGCGCCGTTCGTGCCGACCAGGCCGAAAATGCTGCCTTCTGAGATGGTGGCGACAATGTTATCCAGCGCTTTCACGTCTTCGAAGTATTTATTCACACCATTAATCTCAATCATAACCGCTCTCCCTCCCCATAAAAAAGCGCCGCCTTTTCCAGGAACTCGTCCCTGGTCACCCCCAGAGCCTCTGCGCGTCTCACCAGGGCTTCCATGGAGTCAAAAAACGCCTTCTGCTGCTTCTCCCGCAGATCCGTGTCCGCGGAGACGAAATTTCCTTTCCCTTTCACGGGATAAATATAACCTTCCTGCTCCAGGCAGGCATAGGCCTTCTGAATCGTATTCGGATTAATGGACAGATCCACGGCCAGAGACCGCACGGACGGAAGCTGGGTGTCCGGCTTCATCACGCCGCTTAAGATCAGCATCTGGACCCGCTCGACGATCTGTTCATAGATAGGCTTCCGGTTTTGATAATCGATGGTGATCATGCTGTTTTCCTTTCTGAAAACCGTGTGATTTCGTGTACTATCTTCACTAATACACGCTATTTATAACATATCCCTTCCCCGGATACAAGGCAGTTAAGGTTAATTTAAGAAAGCATTTGAAAAACATCAGATTTCCATATTTTTACAGTTTTCTTTAGAAAACTTTAGATTTTCTTTCGGGAATGGACACAAAGTGCACACAGACTCTTGTTAGGATAAATACAACAAAGCGGAAGCGCTTTTTTACATATATTTTCTCTCTTTCCTGGAGATAACCGTACCAAAGCTACTGCACCAGCCGGATCGGATTATCTCCTTTTCCTTTGCTCTTTTACAGCAGGTTCTCGTCATAGACCGCACGGACGCCGCCCACGAATTTCGGCCTGGTCCTTGCGCAGACCACGCGCGCCGCGCCGATGGTTTTCTGATCCAGCCGCACCGGAACGGCCACTTTTTTCAGGTGCATCCCGATCAGGGTGTCACCGATATCCATTCCCGCATCCGCCTTTACCGCTTCCACGGCCGCCGGATGGGAAAAGCCCGCATAGGCCGCTGTGGCGAAAGAGCCGCCCGCTTTCAGCTTCGGAACCACATTCACCTGCTCCAGCCCAAGTCTCCTTACCGTCTCCGCCTCCACGATCAACGCTCGGTTCAGATGCTCGCAGCACTGTGCCGCCAAAGCGATCCCTCTGGGCTTCAGCTCGCCGTAAATACCCTCGAAAACGGCTTTTCCGATCTCCTCGCTGGAATGGGTTCCGATCTTTTCCGCGCCGATCTCGCTGCTGGAGCAGCCCACGACCACCAGGTCGCCCGCTTCCAGCTTCGCCTGTTCCAAAAGTTCCCGTGCGGCCCTGGCCGCCTCTTCTCTTATCGTCTCCAACATATCCGCTGCCTCCTATAGATTTCCTTTCAGCTTCTCTTTCACCAGTGCAAAAAACTCCCGCACCAGATAATGTACCTGGTATCGGGGATCCGACGGGGCCGCGATGCCATACGCATGCGCATAGCCCTGCTTTTTCGCCAGGCTGACGGCCCGGAATACATGAAAATTATTCGTGAGGATTCCCACACGGTCGGTCTGGGGATCCAGAAGCTCTGCGCTGAAACGCAGGTTCTCCTCCGTACTGGTGGAGCGCTCCTCCAAAAGCAGGCGGTCTTCGGAAATCCCGCGGGCGGTCAGCCACTCGTACATGGCCTGGGCTTCGGTGATCTCCTCGCCCTCTCCCTGGCCGCCGGACAGGACTGCCGCTGTCTGCGGGTTCTCCTCCAAATAGGAAAGGGCCTTTTCCAGCCGTTTCGTCAGTGCCCTGCTTGGCGTCTTCCCGCGCACCTGCGCCCCAAGCACCACGATTTTGTCCAGTCCGGATTCCGGTTTTTCCAGCATGCTTTTTCCGATCAGCGCCTCCACAAAGAGGAACACAACCAGGCAGATCCCCAGAAAAATCCCGGCGGCAAGCTTCACGCCAAAGGGCAGCTCCAGGATTCTTTTCCAGAAGATCCCGGCTGCCAAAAACACCGCTCCGGCCGCCAGCCAGATGATGCCAAAATCCATGGAAACCGCCGCCAGAAATCCGAAATAGACCAGGCAGGCGGCTCCCAGGATCAGAAGTCCAATTCCCATAAACGCTCCTTTCCCCAATGGGACGTCCGTTCCCGCAGTATCTGCGCCCCGCTTTGGCCTGTGCGAAGCGTATGCATCCAAAGTTTCATGGCTGCCGGGCCATTCTGGGCGTATATATGGAAGCTGCCGGCGCGTCCGGGATTTGTGGGCACGTCGGCAGATGGTTCCGTGGGATTATGCGTTCCGTCCGCAGCAGTATTTGTATTTCTTGCCGCTTCCGCAGGGGCAGGGATCGTTTCGGCCGATCTTTGGCCCTTTGATGATGGTGTTCGCTTTTTTCGCTGTGCGGTAAAGCTCTTTTTTCTTCGCTTCGTCAAAGATGTCGTCCCACATGGGGAGATTATAAAGCCAGTCGGCTTTGGCGTCTACCATGTTCTTGTACAGCAGCTCTTTGTCGAATGCCAGGGTCACTTCTGTATTTTCATCCATTGTCTCAATGGGGTTCTTCACTTTCAGGCTGTCGTCGATGCCGTCCAGGAAGCCCGCCATGGTGAGCACGGGGATCTCGTACTTTTCAGCCAGCTCTTTTACGGTGCCTTTCACCACTTCATCCGGATTCGACAGAAGCTTTTCATAGATGCCTTTTTCGATCAGAAAATAGTCGGTCCAGAATTTCTGAAGCTGCTTTTTATCCGTTTCCTGAGAGTACGCAATGTCTCTCCATTCCTGTAATAATGCCATTTTTCTTTACCATCCTTTGTTTCAGCTCGGTATTCACAACCCGGCATTCCTGCCGTTTTTTCGTTGCTGACCTCTATTATATAACACATCTGCGGATTTTTCAAAATAATTTTCAAGAATTGTATAATTCTTTTGAAACCGGTCATACTACAATTAGTCTCACAGAGATGCAGACAACGGCGTCTCCCTCTGTCAGACGAGATCGGCGGCCTGTCGGGACCCCCTTCCGGCAGGCGGCGGTACAAAAGAGAAAGTTATACTTATCCTCCCCTATAAAAAACCCCGGCAGGCCGATCAAAGGTCTTCCGGGGTTTTTGCTTTTACCAGTAGCGCACACATTTGACGATTTTCGTATAATCATAGGCGCTGATTTTAATTCCGTCTTTTTCATTCGAGGCGTGGATGATCTTTCCGTCCCCGATGTAGATTCCCACATGGGAAATGGGGGTGTAATAGAAAATCAGGTCGCCGGGCTTTAAATCCGATTTGGATACAGTCACAGCCTTGTCATAATTCTTATTCCAGGCTTCGTATCCGACTGCCTGGTCTGCCGCCACACGCGGGATATTGATGCCGAAATGCTTCAGGACGCCCTGCACAAACCCGGAGCAGTCTGTCCCGGTATAAGGCGTCTCGCCGTCCCAGGTGCCGCCGTACACGTACTCTTTTCCGAGGAATTTCAGCGCATAATCTGCAATCTTCTGCCCTTTTGCTTCGCTCGCGCTGGTGACCAGAGTCGCGTAACCATTTTCATCGAAGGTATATTTGGAGCCTTTGATGGTTTTCGTGACCGATACCAGCATCGCGCCGTTTAAGGTCGGGGCGAAATACCGTGTGCCGCCGTCCATTTCCACAAATCCGGTGATCTGTATCCCGTCTTCGCCGAAATAATAGACTTTTCCGTCTACGGTAACCAGTCCGGTCTGGGCGTTGTAATCACTGTCCAGGTAGTAGGTGTTTCCGCTGGAATCCGTGTAAAAGCCGGTCTGGCGTTTTTCGCCTGTCCGCTTGCCGTCCGCGCCTACGTAATAAGCGCCCACCCACTGATTTGTCAGCATCACGCCGTCGCTGCCTAAGTATTTGTTATTTACCCATTTATTCGTGTCCATTTTGTAGGAGCTGGCGAAATGGTACGTCTTTCCATTCAGGGTAATCCAGCCTTTATAAGCTTCCCCGGTAGTCGGATCCAGGTAATAGGTATTCCCGTCCACGGTCACAAGCCCGGTCTGCTTCTTTCCAGTACTGTCAAAATAGTAATACGTCCCGTTTACATTCTGAAGGCCGGAGCGGATTTCCAGGGAACCGTCGGAGGCGAAATAGTAAAGCTCGCCGTCGATGGTTTTCCAGCCTGTCACTCGTTTCCCGTTGGATTCATTCAGGTAATACCGCTTCCCGTTCAGATCCAGCCAGCCGTACTGTCTCTGGCCTTTTTCGTTTACATAGTAAACGTTTATCCATTTGCTCGTAGCCAGGTAGTATTTGCTGTTCAGGTAATAATAATAGCCGTCAATCTTTTTCCAGCCTTTCACCGCAGCTCCGGTCAGCGGGTCGAAGTAATAGGTCTTTCCGCCGGAGGTGACCCAGCCAGTCTGCTGCTCGCCGCTTGACGGGTTAAAATAATATTTTGCTTTGTCGACGGTGACAACGCCGGAGAGCTGCTTTAAGGTTCCGTCCGAATTAAAGAAGTAGCGTTTCCCGTCAATGGTTTTCCAGCCCGTCACTTTCTTTCCGGTATCGGGATCCAGGTAGTAGCGGTTATTCCCGACGGTCAGCCAACCGTAGGCCCGGCGGCCGTTGCTGTCTACGTAATATTTCTTCGAAATCCACTTATTCCGCTGCAATTTTCCGGACGAATTAAAATAGTAATACTTATTCAGAATCTTGGACCATCCGGTCAGGGCGGCCCCGGTCTTCTTACTGAAATAATAGCGGTTTCCTTTATAAGTCACCCAGCCGGTTTTCATCAGCCCGGTTTTCGTATCGAACAGGTAGTAGCTTCCGTCAATCTTTTTCAGGCCGGTTTTCCGCACGCCGGTGGAAGGGTCCAGATAATAGGTCTTATCCTGAATCTTCAGCCAGCCTGTTACGCGTTTGCCCTGGTAATCGTAATAGTACCACTTGCCGCTTTTTTTGATCCATCCGTTTTTTTTCGAACTGGTGCTCGTGGAAGACGTACTCGTTTCCGAAGAATCCTTCGTGGCGGAACCGTCAGAAGACAGGTAGATGCCGTCTACCCAGCAGTTCGCAAGCATCCGTCCTTTTGCATCCAGGAAGTACCATTTTTTCTTTATGAGCTGCCATCCGGTCTGGGCGTAGCCGTCGCTGTTAAAATAATACCAGTAACTGCCGATCTTCTTCCATCCGGTGGCATAACCGGGGCTTTCGCTGATGGTATACTTTCGGCCCTGGGTGGTAATCTTCCAGGCCGCGTCCGCTTTCAGTCCCGGTGCAAAGACGCATAACGCCGCGGTAAGCGACAGAATCGCCAGAACATTTTTTTTCATAACCTCGCATTCCTTTCTGTTACAAAATTATAACAGAAGCTTTACTTTTTCGCTGTTCTTTTTCCCAGGCGTTCATTTTTTTGTCCTGAACGTCAAAATTTTGATCCTCAGGTTCCTGTTCAGACAGTACCTGAGCACTTAGCTGCGACGCGAAGCTAGTCCTTTAGGGCTCAGGTACGTAAGAACGTGATTCAGGTGTGAGCAGGCTCTTTTGCGAAGCAAAACTTAAAATGAGCCTGCGATTCGTTACTGGAACGAGGTACGAGTGAACAGCAACGTCCTTAGCGTACCGGGCAGACGCCGTTCGCGCACTCGGACTCGCCGATATCCAGCAGCGTTTCCTCGTGTTCGTATTTGGAGATCAGGGATTGGTTAAAGGGTTTCATCGCCGCCTTTCGGCTCTCATACTCTTCTTTGCTGATCTCTTCGTAGGGTAAGAGCTCGTAGAAATTATCATCGTAGCTTAAGAAGGAAAGGGCTACGATCTCGTCCCAATTGTCCCAGACCCACTGTTCCACTTCTTCCCATTCGTTTTCCCGTACATGGATGGTGATGGAACAGTTGTGATCCACATAATATTTCATGAACATCTGGTAGTTTTCCAACTGGGTGATGGCGGATACGTCCGCTTTCACCCGGCCCTCCGGCGCTTTCACCGGGAATTCTACGACTTTCGTCGTGGGATTGTCCGGGTCCTGGCCCACTTCCGGCAGAACCGGATACCCTAAGTCTTCGCAGACTCTGCAAAGCGGATCGGAAGCGCTGATGCGCACCCGGCGCACATAGTATGGGGCGTGGGAATAATGAACGCCGTTCGAAACCGTGGGAAGCAGGGAAAGGGTTCCTTCCGGCTTGATCGTCGTTACCAGAAGGGGCTTCTCCCCGTTCTGGCGCACGGCCATCTCGTCCGCCGCACGATGGGCGGTTTCCCGCAGTTTTTTCAGCAGTTCGATCTGGTCTTCCGTGGTCATCCCGGTGGCGTTTACCATGTCCTGCCAGCCGGTGAGGGAGCATCCCAGCAGACGGTCACGCTGCTGGACGCTGTCCCAGCGGTGGATTTCCAGTTCCCGGCAGGTCATGCGGTAGCCGGCCCTGGCGGAAAGGCGCTGGGCTTCCAGGAGTTCTTTTTCGTCCAGTTTTCCGTCTTTTACGAAGCCCATCACATTGACCGTGGTCAGGTTGCACATGCCGTGGCTGTCCAGCAGGATCTCGCCGCAGGGATTGCAGCCGTTAAAATTCGGGCGGCGCTTTTTGCCGGCTTCTTCATTGATCCAGCCCGGTTCGCCGGAGTAGCGCATCTGGGAGAGATGCCAGTGGAGTTTCTCTCTGGTGGGCTTGCTTCGGTAATAAATCGAGTTGTTGCTCATCTGGCGGTGGGAAATGGACTGATCCAGTTCCCAGCGGCCGTTTATCTGGCGGTACAGATGGCTCTTTGCTTCGATGCATGTCTCGTCCTCCGCGTCGATCAGGCCGATTTCCGAGGTGCGGCGCACGCCGCCGGAAACCACGTTTTCCCCGATAATGTTGGCAATGTCCAGCAGGTCGATAGGCTTTAAGCGCACGCGGACGGCGCCTTCTCTGGAGCCTGCGTTTTTGATCACTTTATGGATTTTGCGCAGCATGGTCATCATGGATTCGTAGCCGCTGGCGGTGCCGCCAAACTGCTTTAAGCGTTCGCCCCTTGGGCGGATCGAGTCGTAGACAACCACGATTTCCCGGATCTTGACGTATTCGTTATTCGAGAGGATGGCAAAGTAATGATCCAGCGCCTGTGCCCAGCCTTCTTTCGAGTCGCCGATGGAGATCGTCGCGGTTTCCCTGGTGAAATTCAGGTCGGTAAATTCCAGCCGCTCTTTCACCGGGAGGGGATCGTAGGCTTTGTGCATGATCTTGATATCGGTGCGGATCTTCGGGAGTTTGGCTGCGTCTTCTTTCAGGACGCGCACGCCCACGCCGCTGCCGACCATCAGCAGGTAGAACAAGTCGTGGTAGGCGTGAAAGTCGTCGATGACTTCGAAGGCGCAGTTATAGTTTGCCATCGGATACTGGTCGGACACCGGGGTATTTCCCACCCACAGGGTACGGCCGGATAAAAATTGCTTCAGATGGTAAATGTTGTCATACAGTTTTTCCGCTTCTTCTCTGGAGGTCTGGGCCAGGGAGCAGTTGTATTCTACGGCGCGGCGGACGGTTTCCCACCAGAATTCCCTCCTGCCGAATTTCGGGAGGTAGCGGGAGTAGGTGCGCGCGTAGACGAAGGAGCCGAGCTGCTCCATGGGGTTGGGCGCGTGCTTGTAGTGGCTTAAGAATTCATTGCTCAAAAGTCCCTCTTTCCAGTCGCCGCTGGCGCGCTCTTTTTCTTTTTCAATCCGGTATAGGATGTAGGCTTTTGCGGTTTTATAATATTTCTGCTCGAAGAGCGTCTCCTCCACGGTGTCCTGGATTTTTTCGATGTCCAGCACTTCCTCGCCCCGGAGGGAGAGTTTTTCGGTCACGGCTTTCGTCACGTTTTTGGCGATCTCCGGGTCATGGGCTCCGGCGGCTGCGGCGGCCATGGCGATGGCGCGCTCGATAAAGCTTTCATCAAAGGGGCAGACTCTGCCGCTTCGTTTGCGAACGTTCATTGTGTCCTCCTTTTATTTCAAACGCAGATTTTGTGTTTTTCTTTTTAAGCAAGCACCATATATAGTATACGATTCTGGGGCAGAAATCAAGGGCTTTTTTCGGCAAAGCATTCCCTGTTATTCTCTCCTACTTTTGATGATGGATTATCCATTGTAAAAGTTCCTCTGCCCCAATTTTCCCGGACGCCAACGCTAAAATGATATCACTCAATTCTTGTTGGCTATACACAAGTCCATAGCATAGCTGCGCCGCCTTTCCCTGAATACTCGGATACAGTTCCTCCCCGCCAAAGGATTGAAAAGGATTATAAAGTGCAGATTCCAGCATTCCCTCGTCACGAATCCCACGACTTCCTCCGGTAGCTTCAATCAATCGCTCATGGAGCATCAATACCTGTTCTTTTGTCAGGATCGTCATTTCGCCAATACCTCATACGCCTCTCTGTTCTGTCGGATCAAACGTTCGGAAATGGCAAGCACCTCTTCTTCAGACGCGGTTTTCTCTTTTTCCACCTTGCTGAAATCAATTACAAGATACCTGGGAACATTATTTTTTAAAATAACTGCCGTCCCATGCTCATCCACCAGTTTCGTCACTTTAGAAAAATTTTGGTTCACCTCGGTAATGGAAATCATTGTCTCTGTATCGATCATCATTTCTTATGCACCTCGCTTTCGTACCTATAGTATATATAAATTCTAGCTAGAATACAACCTACTTTTCTCATAAAAAACGCCGCCTGTCAAAGCGGCATTTTCTTAGCGGTACAGAACCACCGTATCATTTTCCCGAATCTCGGTTTTCCCTCTGGGAATGATGTTTTCATCGCCCCGCTGGATCAGGGCGATCAGCACATGCTCCGGGAGCTGCAGCTCCTCAATCCGGCTGCCGCACCAGGGATGTTTCTTCACGATTTTGATCTCTTCCAGCTTTTCATTCTCCTGGGGCTGGTAGGCGGGCACGCTTAAAATCAACGTATCCCCCTGCAAAATCCTGGTATCGCCTTTTGGCACCAGGGTTTCTTCCCCGCGCTTCACCATCAGGGCCAGCGACCCGGTCGGCAGATGAATTTCTCCGATGGTTTTCTTCTCCCAGTTATGGCCCTTCGGAATGTAAAAACGCATCAGCGTCAGCGCCGATTCTTCCTGATAATCGTTAAAGGTCTTGCGCACATCCGCATTTTCGTCCACCATATCGAGCTTTCTGGCAACCCGCGGCAGCAGCGTCCCCTGCAGCGCCACGGAAAACAGGGAAATGCAGAATACAATGTGGAACAGATCATAGGGAAGCACAATTCCGGAAGCCATCACCATGATGGAAAACACAATCGAAGCCGCCCCTCGAAGCCCCGCCCACGACACCAATAGACACTGGCGGACACTGACCCCAAACGGGCGCAGAATCACAAAAACCGCCGCCGGCCTGGCCGCCAGCGTCAGAAACAGCGTAATCCCCACCGCCGTCCCCGCCACCTGCGGCAGCCTGTGCGGAAACGACAAAAGCCCCAGCAGGAAGAAGATCACAATCTGGCCCAGGCCCGTAATCCCGTCAAAGAAATGCACCAGCGTTTTCTTTCGGTCAATCCGGCTGTTCCCCAGGATAATCCCCATCAGATACACGCTCAGGTAGCCGTTCCCGCCGATGAAGGACGGAAAAGCGTAGGCCAGCAGCACCATTGCCACAATAAAAATCGTGTCCAGGCCTTCCTGCAGAATCGGGACGCGTTTCAGCAGCCAGACGCTCGCCGCCGCGGCCGCCACGCCAATGCCCGCGCCGTAAACCATCTGCGCAAAAAACATATAGCCAATTCCCGCCGTCCCCTCATTTCCCAGCAGAGCCATGCCCGTCAGGGTCAGCATATAGGACATGGGGTCATTACTACCGCTTTCCAGTTCCAGAAGGGAGGCCGTCCCGTCTTTCAGGCTCAGTTTCTGGGTACGCAGGATTGAAAAGACGGAGGCGGCATCGGTAGAGCTGATGACCGCACCGACCAGGAAGCTCTGGGCCAGCGGAAATTTCAGTGCCACATAGCAAAAGCCTCCGGTCAGCAATGCCGTAATGGCCACGCCCGCCGTAGATAAAAGCCCCGCTTTCACCGCCACAGGCTTCGCCATATCCCATTTCGTCCCGAATCCCCCGTAAAACATAATGAAAATCAACGCCACGCTGCACACCCGCTCCGCGTCCCGGTAGCTGCTGAACGAGATGCCAAAGATCCCATCCGTCCCGAACAGCATTCCAAGGGCCATGAAGATCAACAGCGCCGGGATTCCAAACCACCTGGAAAACTGGCTTGCAAAGACGCACACCAGAATGACTCCGGCGCACAGAAGAAGCATTTCGGTCATGCCTTCCCTCCTCGTTTCTCATATCGTTCTTTTTACTTTATCATAGGACAGCCTGGCAATGCAAATCCGTTCCGGGACTTTAGCGCTTTCTTAGCGTGATCCGTTGGACTTTTCCATGGAAAAAGGATATAATGGGCCTAGTTTCACACAGGAAGGAGCCGTTCCCATGATGCCGCAATTGCGGAAATTACAGAAAGAATACCGACATTTGATGCATTTTCATACATTCTGGACGAATCTTTGCGTGACAGCGGCGCTGCTTTTGCTTGCCACCGGGATTTCCCTTTTTCTGTTTCATTTTGTGCAGGAGGATTCGCCGGGGATTGCCATGCTGTATCTGATGGCATTGGTGCTCATTGCCCGCTATACGGAGGGGTATGCGCCTGGGATCATCGCCGCGATCATCAGCGTGATCTACCTGAATTACTATTTTACGATTCCCTATGAGAAGCTGAATTTTACCAGAATGGGCTACCCAGTGACTTTTTTCGTGATGTTTGCGGTCACGATCCTCACCAGCGCCACCACCTCGAACATGAAAGAGCAGGCGGCCATCATCTCGAAGCATGACAAGCTTCTGATGGAAGCGGAAAAGGAAAAAATGCGGGCGAATCTGCTGCGGGCCATCTCTCACGACCTGCGCACGCCTCTGACCAGCATCATCGGCTCCAGCACTTCCTATCTGGAAAACGGGGAGCGGCTGACCGAGCCGGAACGCCGGGAACTGGTGCAGCATATCTACGAAGATTCGAACTGGCTGTTAAATATGGTGGAAAATCTGTTGACAATCACCCGCATCCATCAGGACGGGGGCGCCCATGTCACGAAATCGCTGGAACCATTTGAGGAGGTGCTCTCCGAGGCGGTTCAGCTCCTGAAAAAGCGGATTCCGGACGCCCAGGTTGAGGTGCAGTTTCCGGAGGAATTCATCATGGTTCCGATGGACCCGATGCTGATCGAGCAGGTGATCTTTAATCTGCTGGAAAATGCGGTGAAGCATGCGGAAAGCGTGCGGCCAATCGAGTGTTTCATTACCGCTGACGAGCAGTTCCTGACGTTCCATGTGCGGGATTACGGAAAAGGCATTGCGCCGGAACGGCTTTCCGATATCTTCGACGGGACGCCCAAACAGAAGGGAAGCACGGCGGACAGCCATAAAGGGGCCGGGATCGGCCTCTCGATCTGTAAAACGATTATCACCGCCCATGGCGGCCGGATTCAGGCCTGCAATCATGCCGATGGGGCGGAATTTTTCTTTACTCTTCCACGGGAGGAAGTGACATCATGAATACAAAACTGCATCTGCTTTTGATTGAAGATGAAAAAAATATCAGTGATTTTATCGCAACGACGCTGACTGCCCAGAATTACCGCGTTACCTGCGCGTATACCGGAAGCGAGGGGCTGTCTTTGGCTGCTTCGCTTTGTCCGGAGCTTGTGCTTTTGGATCTGGGGCTGCCGGATATGGATGGGCTGGAGATTATCCGGCAGATCCGTTCCTGGTCGGCTCTGCCGATCCTGGTGATTTCGGCCAGGACACAGGAGGAGGAGAAGGTACGGGCGCTGGATCTGGGGGCGGATGATTATATTACGAAACCTTTTGGGACTTCGGAGCTGATGGCGCGGATTCGGACGGCGCTGCGGCACAGCAGCCGGCCTGCGGGGAATGGAGCCGGGCAGGCGGTTTACCGGGCCAAGCAGATGGTGATCGATTTTGAGAAGCGGCTTGTGACGGTGGAGGGGAAAGAGGTTCATCTGACGCAGATTGAGTATAAGATTTTGACGCTGTTGGCGAAAAATTCGGGGAAGGTGATCACGTATGACGCGATTATGGCGGATGTGTGGGGGCCGTATGCGGATGGGAATAACCGGATTTTGCGGGTGAATATGGCGAATATGAGGAGGAAGCTGGAGAGGAATCCGGCGGTGCCGGAGTATATTTTTACGGAGGTGGGGGTGGGGTATCGGATGGTGGAGGATGAGGGTGGGTGGTGAGGCCCGCCCCACGCCCTGGCCGATTCCCGCCAGCCCGATGGCTGTTTCACTATGCACTCTCCGCGCCCTAAAGCTTCGCGTAGAGGTCTTCCCGGCGGTCCTGGCGGACGGGGAAGCCTGCGCGGACGCGGCTGACGGCGTCGGCGATTTCGGTGTAGAGGATGGTTTCGGCGGACGCGTAGCCCGCGAGGAGGGTTCCATCGGGCGCAAAGGCGGCGCTGTCGCCGGAGTAATAAAGTCCCTGCTGAGGGCCCACGCAGTTGATCCCGCAGAGGTAGGTCTGGGTTTCAATGGCCCTGGCCCGAAGGAGGGCCTTCCAGTGCTCCCGGCGCTTTTCCGGCCAGTTGGCCGCCACGGTAATGACGTCGCAGGTATCGGCCAGTTTCTGGAAAATTTCCGGGAAACGGAGGTCGTAGCAGATAAGGGTTCCAATGCGGTGCCCTTGGAAGTCAAACGACGAAAGCGCCGTCCCGCCGCGGAAATACTGGTCTTCGCCGGAATAAGAAAAGGGATGGATCTTCGTATAATCGCTCAGGATTTCTCCGTTTTCGTCCAGAACCGTGTAGTGGTTTTCGGCTTTTTCCTCCGTTTTTTTGACCCACCCAAAGCCTACGGCCATCTGATTGGCTGCGGCCATCGCACGCATACAGGCAACGGTTTTTTCGTCCGTTTCTCCGGTAACAGCCGTATTCATTGAAAATCCGGTAAAGCTCATCTCCGGAAAGAATAGAAGGTCGGCCCCGGCGGCGGCTCCCTTCTTCAGAAAGCCCTCTGCCCGGCACAAATTTGCTTCTTTATCCTGCCACAGAATTTCCGTCTGGCACAAGCCCACTTTTAAGCATCCCATTTCAATTCTCCTCCTGCTTTTCGATTCCTGCAAAATTTCCTTTGTAAAGCGGACATTCGTCTTCCGCTCTGCTGCATCTCCCATACCCGCATTCAAACCCAAGCCTGCATTTCGGGGCGGCGCCGCAAGCGGTTTACGCCTCCCAGCGCACGATTTTATAATACGTTTTCGCCGTTATCCGATAAACCAACACATAAAGCACCACAAACACCGCAAACGTCCCCAGACACCCGCCAGCCAGCAGCTTCCGGTTCAAAAGCCCCAAAAGCGTCATCAGCCTTGAAAGAAGCGGAAATGCCGCAATCATATGAACGCCCGCCATCCCAAGGGGCAGAAAAAACATGGTCATAATCTGACTTCGAATGGTCTTTTTGACCTCGTCCCTGCTCAGGCCGACCTTCTGCATGATCTGGAAACGCGCCTGATCGTCATACCCTTCGGAAACCTGTTTATAATAGATAATCATCACCGTGGCCATTAAGAACAAAAGCCCCAGGAAAATTCCAAGAAACAGGAACCCGCCATACATTGCGTACATGCCGTCCCGCCCGGACGCCACCTCTTCCACATAACCGGAAACCGCCGCATCCTCCGCGAAAACGGCCTCCTGGATCGCCGTGCACAGTTCCTGCTGCCCGGCTTCCCCCGCATCGGTGTCAAATCCGTACCAGTACGTAAATTCCCCGTCGATCTCTTCCGCCGTCAAATCCCCAACTGCCTGCACGGTTTCCACCAGGGACGCCTCGTCCGGAAAGACCAGATACGCCGTATGGAAAAGCTGGGCCATCTGCGTGCGCGGTACGGCCATCTCCGCCAGCCGCTCTTTGATCTTCCATTCTTTGGAGCCGAAAGCCAGCGTATCCCCTTCGATTTTTCCGTTCTGGACATACAGCAGAACCTCGTCCTCCGCCAGGCTTGCATCGGAGCCGATCATTCCGTTATAATCTGCCAGCGTCATCAGGTACAGGTTCATGATTGAAGAGCTATAGTCCTCTTCACTCCAGCCGTAAAACGTGTTTCCCTCCTGGGAAACGGTCACGGAAAGATAGCGGTACTGCATCACATTTTCCACCGACGCACCCTGTTCTTCCGCCAATGCTTCTACCTGTGCTTCAATCCTGGCACTTTCCTCCCCGGACGCCGCCTTTGCATGCACAACCACATGTCTCGGATACCGAATGCGAATCGCCTCTTCATTTCCCAGATACAGGGAAGCGGACACGGAAACCAGAATCAAAACCGCCGTGGAGAGCACACAAATGCTGGCCAGCCCCGCCGCATTCTGCTTCATCCGGTAAATCATGCCGGAAACGGAAATGAAATGCTGAGGTTGATAGTAATAATGCTCATTTCTGCGGAGCATTTTCAGCAGGAAAATACTTCCCGCCCCGAACAGCAGGTACGTGCCCGCCGCCACCGCAATCACCGCCACAAAAAACATCGGCAGCGCCTGAAGGGGCGACTCCGTCGTAATCGCAATGTAGTAACCGATTCCCAACAGCACAAACCCCAGAACCGCCGCAAACAGCTTCGTCTTCGGCTCTTTCTCCCCGGTCTGGCCTCCCCGCAGCAGCTCGATAGGATTCGAAACCTGAATCTGCCGCAGCGTATTCAGATACAGCACCAGAAAAATCCCGGCAAACAGCAGAACCGTGCTCCCGATTCCGGGCAATGAGACCGAAAAGCCGAACGCCGCCGTTCCCCGCAGCATTCTCAGCAAAATCAGATAGAGCAATTTACTGAACAGCATCCCGACACCAAGGCCGATACCGATACTGATTACCGCGCAATACAGAGTTTCCAGCAGCATCACAACTGCCAGATGGCGCTTCTCCATTCCCAGAACCTGAAACAGCCCAAATTCCTTTTTTCTGTTTTTGATCAGGAAACTGTTCGTATAGAACAGGAAAACGACTGCGAAAATGCCGACGACTCCGGTTCCCATGCTAAGAATCATCTGCACATTCCGCGCCCCCCGCATACTTGCGATCCCTTCGTCTTTGGACAGCAGAAACATGATATAGAACATTGCAACCGTTCCGATACAAGACAGCAAATAGGGCAGGTAATTTCTGCTGTTCTTCTTCAGATTATCCGCCGCGAGCTTTGGAAAAAATCCCTTACGCATGACGCTCACCGCCTGTCGCAATCGTAGTCAGCGTGTCGGAGATCCGCTGGTACATCCATTCCATGGGCTGCCCTGCCCGGTAGAGCTGATGGAAGATCATACCGTCCTTGATGAACAGCACCCGGCTGGCATGGCTGGCCGCCTGAATGCTGTGGGTCACCATCAGAATCGTCTGCCCCGTCTGGTTGAACTGGTCGAAAATCGTCAGAAGCTCCTGGGCAGCCCTGGAATCCAAAGCCCCGGTGGGCTCATCGGCCAGCAGAAGCTTCGGTTTCGTGATCAATGCCCTGGCCGCGGCCGCGCGCTGTTTCTGGCCGCCGGATACCTCATACGGATATTTGTCCAGCAATTTGGTAATGCCAAGCCTGGATGCAATGGGCTCCAGCCTTTTGTGCATCTCCCGGTGCGGCATCCCGGAAAGCACCAACGGCAGAAAAATATTGTCCCGGAGGGTAAAGGTGTCCAGCAGGTTAAAATCCTGGAAGACGAAGCCCAGATTCTGTCTCCGGAATGCGGACAGCTCTTTGTCGCGGATACCGGTCAGGCTCTTGCCCTCCAGCAGGACTTCGCCGCTTGTTGGACGGTCCAGGGCTGCCAGAATGTTTAAAAGCGTGGTTTTTCCGCTGCCGGACTCTCCCATGATTGCCACATATTCGCCTTCCTCCACCTCGAATGAGACGTCGGTCAGGGCCTGAACCTGGTTCCCGCCAAAGCGGGTGGTGTAAATCTTTTTCAGGTTTCGGATTTCTAAGATTGCCATAAGGCGTTCCTCCTTTTGTTTTTCTTTCTCCATCGTAACAAAAGGATGTTTTTTCTGCCATTTCTTTGCCTTACATTTCCGGATGGAACCTTTCATTTTTGTAACATTGCCCCATTATTCCAGCGGCAGTTCCACAGTCTCCATGCAAATGCGCACTTCCGTCCCCTTCCCCGGCTCGGACTTCAGCCAGATGCGGTGGGACAGCTTCCGGCAGATTTCCCGGCAGAGGTAGAGGCCGATTCCGGTGGATTTCTTGTCCATTCTTCCATTAAATCCGGTGTAGCCCCGCTCGAAAACCCGCGGGAGGTCTTCCGGCGCAATGCCGATGCCCGTATCGGCAATCACCAGGGTTTTCGGCTCTTCCAGGCGGATGGTCACATCCCCGGAGGCAGGCGTATATTTCAGCGCATTCGACAAGAGCTGTTCCACGACAAAGACCATCCATTTTTCATCGGTCAGCACCTGCGCTTCAAAGGGTTCGAAATGCAGGCGGATTCTTTTTCGCACAAAGAGTCTGGCATATTTGCGCACGGCCTGCCGCACAATGTCGTCCAGACGGTAGCTCTGGAGCATCAGATCCTGCATTGTCCCGTCCAGGCGCAGATATTGCAGAACCATTTCCACATATTGCTCCACATCAAAAAGAGCGTCTGAGAGCTCCCGGTACTCCGGCGTGTCCTGCTCCTGGAGCAGAAGCCGCATCGCCGCAATCGGCGTCTTGATCTGGTGCGTCCACATGGTATAATACTGCACCTGCTCGCTTCGCTCCCGCTCCGCCTTTTTCGTAATCCGTTCTAATTCCTGGCTGAGATTTTTCAGAAGTTCCTGATAGTCTTCTTCCAGCAGCCTCTCCGGGTCCGGAAGCTTTTCCGGCTCGCATAAAATGGTTTCCTTCTTTTCCTGGAGTTCCCGGTGGCGCCTGCAGAACCGACAGAAATCATACGCCACGAGGATTCCTCCAAAAAACAGGCTGATCGCCGCCGCATAGAGCACTGCTTCCGCCGGAAGCTCATACAGCCGGAAGACAAAATAGAAGATCAGAACCGTAAAGCCCAGGCCGATCAGGCCCGCCCAATGTTCTTTCGCATATCTTCGAATCATTCCACCAGATACCCCATTCCTTTTTTCGTCGTGATGAAGTCGGAGAGGCCTTCCTGTTCCAGCTTTTTGCGCAGGCGCGTGATGTTCACGGTCAGGGTGTTTTCATCCACGTAACTGTCCGTCTCCCACAGACGGGTCATCAAGGCGTCCCGGCTGACGGTTTTGCCTTTGTTTTCCAGGAGCATCTGGAGGATTTTGTATTCGTTTTTCGTCAGCTCGATGCGCTTTCCCTGCCAGAGCAGGGTGGCGTCACCGGTGTTTAAGATCGCGCCCCGGTGCTCCAGGAAACCGGTTTGCCCGCCAAAATCATAGGCACGCCGGAGCAATGCCTGAATTTTGGCCGTGAGCACCTGCATATCGAAGGGCTTCGCAATGAAGTCGTCGCCGCCCATGTTCATGGCCATGACAATGTTCAGATTGTCGGAGGCCGAGGACAGGAACAGGATCGGCGCTTTGGAGATTTCGCGGATTTTCGTACACCAGTAGTAGCCATTATAAAAGGGAAGGGTAATGTCCAAAAGCACCAGGCTCGGATTCCAGGCCGCGAATTCTTCCAGGATGTTCTGGAAATTTTCCGCGCATGTTACTTCATAGCCCCAGTTCCCGAGCTGGCGGGCCAGGGAGTCGGCGATTCTTTGATCGTCTTCCACGATGAAAATGCGATGCATGTTAATATTCCTTGCCGTTCAGGATTTCCATGTAGTCTTTGTAGTTCTTCTCCAAAAGTTTCGGGGTGTCCAGCCCATACGGACATTTACTCTTGCATTTGTTGCAGTGGAGACAGCCTTCGATCTTCCGCATTTTTTCCTGCATGGCGGGGGTGAGCTGGGCCTGGGAGGGCGCCCGGCGGATCATCAGGGACATGCGGGCGCAGTTGTTGATTTCAATTCCGGCCGGACATGGCATGCAGTAACCGCAGCCGCGGCAGAATTCGCCCTGGAGTTCTTTCCGGTCGTTTTCGATGAGGGTGCGGATTTCGTCGGTCATGACCGGGGGATTTTCGATGTAGGAGAGGAATTCATCCAGCTCCCGCTCTCTTTGGACGCCCCAGATCGGAAGGACGTTGTCAAACTGGGCTTCGAAGGCGTAGGCGGCGTCGGAGTGGGTGATCAGGCCGCCGGAAAGGGCTTTCATGGCGATAAAGCCCATATCTGCTTCTTTACATTTACGCACTAATTCCATGTCCTTTTCTGTGGCCAGATAGCAGAATGGGAACTGCAGGGTTTCGTAAAGGCCGCTGTCGATAGCTTCGTGGGCGATGGCCAGACGGTGGTTTGTGATGCCGATGTGGCGGATTTTCCCCTGGGCTTTTGCTTCCAGCATGGCTTCGTAGAGGCCGGTGCCGTCGCCGGGTTTCGGGCAGAAGGAGGGGTTGTGGAACTGATAGAGGTCCAGGTAGTCTGTGCGCAGATTGCCCAGGGTGGTTTCCAGGTCCTTCCAGAAGTCTTCGGCCTTTGCTGCACCGGTTTTGGAGGCAATGTAGATCTTGTCGCGGATGCCTTCGAAGGCTGCGCCCAGCTTGCATTCGCTGTCGGTGTAGAAGCGGGCGGTGTCGAAGAAGGTGACGCCTGCGTTATAGGCTTTGCGGAGGAGGCGGACGGCTTCTTCCTGGGGGACGCGCTGGATTGGGAGGGCGCCGAAGCCGTTTTTGTTTACTGTGATGCCGGTCTTTCCAAGGGTAACCATTTCCATTGTACTTTCCTTCTTTCTTTTTGTATTTTATTTATTGTACCCTGCTGGCCCGCGGACGTCAAGAGCGGGGCGGGACTGTTCACACCGCGCCCGGTCGGCGGCTGCATTCCCCCTTGCATTTTCCCCCAAAACCTTCTATAATCGAGTTCAGAAATCAACTTTAACGAGGTGTTCTATGCAAAAATTCAAACGCATCATGGCCTGGGTCGGCATCATCCTCCTCGTCGGCATGTACGTCCTGACCCTGGTCTTCGCCCTTATGAAAAGCGAGCTCGCCTATACCCTGTTCCGCGCCAGCGTCGCCTGCACCATCCTGGTCCCGGTCGTCCTGTACGCCTGCACCCTCATGGGCCGTCTCGCCAAAAAAGACGAAAAAGAAGACTCTGAAAAGTCCTAAGCTTTTCAGAGCCTTTTTCCTATAAAGCGGATATTCGCATTCCGCTTCGCTGCATACTCATGAACGTGAACCACTATGCGGCTTATTCACGTTCAAAACAGGAATGCCAGATCGCTTTCCTTGTCCTCCTGAATCTGCATCACGCTTACCAGCACCGCAGGCAGGAGCACTTCTTTCTTATAAGTAACGAGAACCTCCCCTTTATCCAGACATGGAATCAGGAATTCCGGTTCTTCAAACAGGCTCTTGGCCTGTCCGGTGGCACGGTCAATGCGCTTGATAAAGGTTACGTAGCCTTCCTTTTTGCACTTCAGCATCTCACGGTCGTAATCGGTAACGCGTCCGGGACTTAAATGATTTAAGGATACCTGGCGGTAGAAGTCATTAAACAGGCCCTTCTTGTGGCTCTTCATCCACTCGACGTCGCCCCGCAGGATGCGGTCGCACTCTTCTCTCGTCAACTGGGCGCATTTCTTAAAATAAATGCCATTCTGCTGGTACTTCTTTTCCAGATAGATTTCTTTTTCGTCCCGGTTCTTCACACAGAAGTAAAACTGCGGAACCGCTTTCTGTACGTTCGCTCCCCGGAATTCCAGCTTTCTCAAATGAAAGGACTGGAATTTTTTCTTGGGTTCGGATGCTTCTAAAAGGCATTTTAATTCGCCGTATCGCTCTTCAGTAATGTTTTCACATTCTTCGTAATAGGTCGTATAATTCATGGTTCATTCCCCCATTTTTGAATCCTTCTGCACCCCTCTCGCGTCGGGATTCGGTCGGTATTGCTCGTGTCTTTGTTACATCTCCTTATTGGACACTTTCATTATACCAAAGAATTGTGAAAACGGAATGTCAAAGTTCTGAAGAGTTTCTAAAATTTCTTAAGGAAACCCAACGGCCCTGTTCAGCGATAAATAATATCGTTTCTGCCCGGCCCGTTGGACACCATGGTAATCGGGAATCCGATCTGTTTTTCGATGAATTCCACATACTTCCGGCAGTTCTCCGGGAGTTCCTCATAGGTGCGGATGCCGCGGATATCGCATTTCCAGCCAGGGAGCACCTCGATGATGGGCTTGCATTTTTCCAGAACCGTCGTGGTCGGGAAATCCTTGATCTCCTTGCCGTCCAGCTCGTAGCCGACACATACCGGAATCTCGTCCAGATAGCCCAGCACATCCAGAACCGTAAAGGCCACATCCGTCGTGCCCTGTATCCGGCAGCCATAGCGGGTCGCCACACAGTCGAACCATCCCATCCTTCTGGGACGTCCGGTGGTCGCGCCGAATTCGCCGCCGTCGCCGCCGCGTCTGCGCAGCTCATCCGCTTCTTCGCCAAAGATTTCGCTTACAAACGCGCCCGCGCCTACCGCGCTGGAATAAGCCTTTACAACGGTCACAATCTTCTTAATCTCATAGGGCGGCACGCCTGCGCCAATCGCGCCGTAAGCGGCCAGCGTGGAGGAAGACGTTACCATCGGGTAAATGCCGTGATCCGGGTCCTTTAAGGAACCGAGCTGACCTTCCAGCAGGATGTTCTTCCCTTCCTGGATCGCATTCCAGAGGTATGCGGAGGTGTCACATACGTAAGGAGCTACCATCTCTTTGTATTCGTGGAGTTCTGCCAGCAGCTCCTCCGGTTTTAACAACGGTTTGTGGTACAGATGCTCCAGGATCACGTTTTTCTGCTCGCAGACCCGAACAACTTTTTCTTTTAAGGATTCTTCGTCGAACAGTTCGCTTACCTGGAAGCCGATTTTCGCATATTTATCCGAATAGAAAGGAGCAATCCCCGACTTTGTGGAGCCAAAGGATTTTCCGGCCAGCCGCGCTTCCTCATAGGTATCCAGCAGAATATGGTAGGACATTACCATCTGAGCCCGGTCCGAAACCAGAATCTTCGGCATCGGAACGCCCTGGTCTACGATACTTTTAATCTCTTTAAAAAGCACCGGAATGTTCAGGGCCACGCCGTTTCCGATGATGCTGGTGGTATGGTCATAGAAGACGCCTGACGGAAGGGTGTGCAGCGCAAATTTCCCGTAATTGTTCACAATGGTGTGCCCGGCGTTCGCGCCGCCCTGGAAACGCACGATGATGTCGGCCTGCTCTGCCAGCATGTCGGTGATCTTGCCTTTTCCCTCGTCTCCCCAGTTCGCTCCAACTACTGCAGTAATCATATTGATTCCTCCTAATCCTAGGTATTCATTCACAACGTCCCTATTATACAATATTCTGCTAAAGAAGTAAAGACCGTCGGAAAATCAGGAATTTAAAATTGAAAGGAATTTCTCCCCGCTGATCGTCTCTTCCTCGTAGAGGTACTTGGCCAGTTCATGGAGTTTCTCACTGTTTTCTTCCAGGATCGTTCTTGCCCGCTCCTGCTGCTCTTTCACAATCCGGATCACCTTCCGGTCGATCTCCTCCGCCAGCGCCTCCGAGCACTGAAGCGAAGTGTCGCCTCCAAGGTACACATTCTCCACCCGCTCCATTGCTACCATTCCGAATTCTTCGGACATTCCATAGCGGGACACCATTGCCCGCGCAAGCTTCGTCGCCTGCTCGATATCATTCGCCGCTCCCGTAGTCTCCTCGCCGAACACCAGCATCTCCGCTGCCCTTCCTCCAGTATACACCGCGATCTTCTCCAGAAGTTCTTTCTTGCTGTACAGTTGATGTTCCTGCTCATCCACCTGCATCGTATACCCCAGCGAACCGGAAGTCCGCGGAATAATCGTAATCTTCGTCACCGGCGCCGCATTCGTCTGTTTCGCCGCCACCAGCGCATGCCCCACTTCATGATAGGCCACCGTCAGCTTTTCCTTCGTGGACAAAATGTTGTTTTTCTTCTTAAATCCGGCAAGAACCGTCTCAATGCTCTCCTCCAGATCCTCCTGGATCACATATTCCCGGCCTTCCCGTACCGCCCGAAGCGCCGCCTCATTGATCATATTCGCCAGATCCGCGCCGGATGCCCCGGACGCCGCCCTGGCAATGGCCTTCAGATCCACATCGGAACCCATCCGCACCTTCTTCGCATGCACCCGCAGGATCGCTTCCCGTCCCACATAATCCGGCAGTTCCACCGGAATCCGGCGGTCAAACCGGCCGGGCCTTAAAAGGGCCGGATCCAGGCTGTCCGGACGGTTGCAAGCCCCCAGGATTACAACACCCTTTGACGCGTCGAAGCCGTCCATTTCCGTCAGGAGCTGGTTCAGGGTCTGCTCCCGCTCATCATTGCCCGTAATGCCGCCCGCATCCCGCTTCTTTCCGATCGTATCGATCTCATCGATGAAGACAATGCAGGGCGCTTTTGCCGAAGCCTGCTTAAACAGATCCCGTACCTTCGCCGCTCCCATCCCGACAAACATTTCCACAAATTCCGAACCGGAAATGGAGAAAAACGGGACGTTCGCCTCCCCGGCCACCGCTTTTGCGAGCAGGGTTTTGCCGGTTCCGGGAGGGCCTACAAGCAGCGCACCTTTGGGCATGCTTGCGCCGATTTTCTGGTATTTTTCCGGGTTGTGAAGGTAATTCACAATTTCCGCCAGGGCTTCTTTTGCCTCGTCTTCCCCGGCCACATCCTGGAACTTAATCCCGTCCACCGACTGCACATAAACTTTGGCGTTGGCCTTTCCAAAGCTCATCGCATTGCCGCCGCCCATTTTCTTGGTCATGTAATAAATCACAAAAACATAAATCCCAATCGGCAGAACCAGACTGATTAAAACGCTCAGAATCATACTCCATATGGAGGTCTTCTGAACCACCTGCGTAAACTCCGCGCCGGATTCATACAGCCTGTCCACCAGCTTCACGTCTGCCATCCGGTATGTATAATAGTACCGTTCCTGGTTTCTGTCCAGGAGCGAAAGACCGTTTTTCCCCCAGAAAAAATCATCGCTCTGCAGGGTCATGTCATCATTGATCAGCGTATAATAAATGACTTCATCCTCCACCTGGACTTTCGCAATATTTTTTGCTTCCAACTCCTCCAGGAACTCGCTGTACGACGCTTCCTGGGCCTGACTGCCTGACAGCAGGCTTCTGGTAATCGAAAGATTGATAAAGAATACAATCAGAACCACTATCGCAGTAATCAGCATTATTTTTTTCTTTTTTTCCATCGCAATTCCTCATTTCTCTAGGATTTTAACCTTTATTTTATGCTTCGATTTTGTGCGGTCTGTGTTCGGCAGATAAATTTTCCGTAAAAAAAGCAGGTAAAAAGTATTTCGCTTCTTACCTGCTCCAGTTCTATTCGTGAAGCCTTCGGATAATTTTGTAGACGACTTCGTGTTCCGTCACTAAAGGCTTTTTGTGTGCAAAAAAAATAATTCCGTCCGTGGGCGCATTGACCTGCACGAGCACGCGGCCGTCCAGCGGATGCAGAATTTCCGCCAATACATCCCCGCAATGCACCTCATCGCCAGGATTTCGCTTCCTGCGGTAAATCCCGCCCGCATCCGTGCGCACGGCAGTCATGTCATCTTCCTTTACAATGCTGGCAATGTAGCCGCTGTGGCTGTTGTAACGGATGACCCCCATCCGGGTCAAAAACCGCAGGATTGCCGCAACCGCCTGCCTGGCGCTGACTTCGTCGATCTCATCCGTCTCCGCCGTGTAGACCGAAAAGGCATTGGTATTCCAGATCTGCCAGTTATAATTTAACGTCGTCGTATCGATGGGGCGGGGCTTGCGCACGATCACATAGGGCAGCCCAAACAGGTTTGCCAGGCTCGCGCTCTGATACCCTGTCTCCATCATCCGCACATGGGGAATGAAATCTCCCGGCAGATAAAAACTGGCAAGCTGGATGCCGTAGCTGTATCCCTGGATCTTCTCGAAGACCCCGGCCGCGATCCGCTGGGTCGTTTCCCCCAGGCTATGCCCCGGAAACATCCGGTTAATGTCCGTATTGTCCACGGCCCAGAACCGTTTGCCGATGTTCATGGAATGACTGTTGATGGAGGGCACCACCAGGATCTCGTGATTGGATACGATCGCCCCTTTCGCCTCCAGTTTCTGCAGGGCCTGTACAAGCTGGGTGCAGACGTAAAGCTGCTGGTATTCATTGCCCCGGATCGCGCCCACAATGCAGGCCGCCTTCTCCCCTTTTCCAAACGCAAATCCTTTGATCTGAATATCCTCCCGGTAAGGCGCCTTCATGGAATACAGAATTTCTTCTCTCATTTTCGAATACCTCCCAGAATCCGCGCTAAAAGGGAACCGCTGTAGACCACCGGATATTCCCTTCTGGTAAAGACCATGCCGTCCACGCCCGCGTTGATACGCTCTTCCACCTCTCCGGTCAAGGGACTCAAAATATCTCCCAGATGCTGGCCCTTTTTCACCAGATCCCCGTGCTCGATGGCGGGCACAAAAATACCTGCGGCATTGGCATTGATGAACTCCACTTCATGATCCGTGGATACAATCGGCTCTTTCACAGGTGTTACCGGCCCTTCCCAGATTCCCAGTTCTTTCATTAGAGAAAAAATTCCGTCCACAAGCTGTTCGCAGTAGCGCTTCGTGATCCGCATTCCGACGCCCATTTCCACCACCAGCGTGGGGACGCCCACATCGTTTAAGCTATGCGCCAGGGTCGATTCCAAGACCGTTGCGGACGCGTGTACCCAGATAAAATCCACATTCAGCAATTTCGCCAGCGGAACCAGGGTGTCCGCCGTCTCCTCGCTGATGCGCACCTGGGGGATTTCCATCAGAAAAATATTGCTCGCATGGATATCAATGCAAACATCCGAGCCTTTCAAATCCGCTACGATCTGGGACGCTACCGTCTCCATCAGCGGCCCTTTTTCCATTCCCGGAAAGATCCGGTTCATATCCAGGTCAAACATTGGGACGCCCCTGGTAATAGAATCGATCCCAAGGGGATTCAGCGCCGGGTAAATGTCCACAATGCCCTTTAACGCCTTTGGGTTCTCCCGAATTCTCCGGTTCATCTCATAGCAGACAAACTGGCCTTCCAGCTCGTCCCCATGGGTTCCGGTTACGATACTGATCCGTTTTTCTTTTCCGCCAAGTTCCTCCGGTTCCAGCCGGTTTTTCCGGATGAGCAGATGCTCCTCCACCGGAAGTTCTGCGGAAACGACTGTCTTAATCATGTCATTTCCTCCACACCTACATAAATAATCTGCTGCTGGCTGACATTGCCGCGGAAAACGCCCCGATCCAGGATGCAGTCCTGATAATCCCGTCCATGGGACAGCTTAATATATCCGTCGTCCGCCGGCCGGTTATGGGTGGGGTCTAATCCGATCCATTTCTCTCCATCATGAATCTCCACCCACGCATGGGTGGCCCCTTCCCCGATCATCATCCCTGCCACATATCTGGCTGGAATCCCGCAGCTCCTGCAAAGGGAAATCAAAATATGCGCATAATCCTGACAGACGCCGCAGCCGCCCGCCAGCGCCTCGCCTGCTGTCGTATAAATCGTCGTCTTTCCCGGCTGATAGACAAACTGGCTATACAGTTCCTGCATCAGCATGCGTGCTTTCTCTTCCGCCGTCCCTTCCGGGGTTTGGTTTTTCTCCAGAAAGGCAAGTACCGGGGCCTCGCTGGCCGTCAGCTTTGTGGGATAACGGTACATGGGATGGCAAGGGGACGGCATGCGTTTGCTGGTATCCACCACGGCCGTCCCGCACACCTCATAAGTAAAATGGTCATGCGCCTCCGCATAATTTCCCACGCACAGCCGGTTTCCAAATCCGTCCGTCAAATCGGTAAAACGTTCCCTGGGTTCAATATGCCGCTCCAGCCCGAAAATTTGCTGGACGCTGTTCGTGCGCGGGGTGCTGCGCAGGGCAAAGGCATGATCCCAAACCATACCGCTGAACTGCCAGGACATATGGTATAGAAAATACAGCTTTTTCATCTTTTACACTTCGATGACGGCTCCTAAGAGTTCCAGCGCCTCGATGGAATCCTCCTTCCATGCTTCCTTTTTGTTGATGATTTCCGTCAGTCTGGCGAGTTTGTCGAGATTGTAGCCAATGTGCACCCGGTTCAGCCGGTTCATCAGTTTCGAGAATTCCTTTTCCAGATGCAGGAAATCGGCGTCGAAGCGCATATACAGATCCAGTCGTTCTACGTATTTCCCGCATTTCATGATATTCCGGCACTCTTCATTGTCCACGTAATCGTCCACGCTGCCCCAGAATGCGAACAGATAATCCACTACCTTCTGGAGCTCCAGAAGCGGCGCACTGGCATGGCGGCTGGCGGCCAGGATATCCAGGGAAAGCTGGATGTAAGCCAGAACATCGCTGCTTAATTCTTCCCGCATCACGACCGCATTGTCATAAGCCCTGCTCAGGTTCGCATACAGTGAATCCGGGTTCTCGCCGTCGAACAGGTAGCGTTCAATGAAATCGTCCTTGTCCTGATAAATATCCGGAATCGTCAGTTTTTGGCAATAACTTTTATAGGCTTCCGTGTCCTGATCGATCATCAGGTCAAAATACCGGTTAAACATTTTCAGGGTTGTAAAAACCCGCTCGGAATACCGTCCAAGCCAGAATAAATGATCTACTTTTTCTATCGAGATAATACCCATGTGTCTTTAAATCCTCCTCCCTGAGATGAGTTTACGACGAAGGAATCCGGGTTTCTGGAAAACCGGGTGAGGCCGCTGGCCCATACCCTGGTCGTCTTGCCGGAAAGGACAAAGGCCCGCAGGTCTGCTTTGCGCTTTACCTGGTCGTGGCCGTCCATGATCTCCAGATCCAGGAAATCGATGACTTCCTGGGCAATGAACCTTCTGGACTCGTTCTCAATCACTTTTTTCAGGTTCGCCAGTTCTTCTTTTGTCAGATCCCTTCCGAAAATGACGCCGTAGCCGCCTGCTTCCGAGACGTCTTTGACTACCAGTTTTTCCAGGTGATCCAGTACGTACTGGCGGTCGGCCTTATAGAAGGGCAGGTAGGTAGGCGCGTTGCGCAGAATCGGTTCTTCGCCCAGGTAATACTTGATCATTTTTGGAACGAAGTAGTAGATGCCCTTGTCGTCTGCAATGCCGTTTCCAGGCGCGTTGATGATGGCGACGTTTCCGGCCCGGTAGGCGCTCATCAGGTTTGGAACGCCGATCAGGGATTCCGGAAGGAAGGTCAGCGGGTCTAGGTATTCGTCCGAAATGCGGCGGTATAGGGCGCCGACTTTCTGGCGTTTGCCGACATAGTCTTTGTAGTACAGACAGTTGTTTTCCACATACAGGTCGCTGCAAGAGGCCAGAACCGCGCCGGAGCGCTCAGCCAGGTAGGAATGTTCGAAATATGCAGCGTTAAAGCGGCCTGGCGTCATGATGACGCGGATTCCGCCGCAGTTGACGTGTTCCATGGTTTCTTTTAGAAGCTGGGCGTAATTTCGGTTGTCTACCACGTTGTTGTTCACAAAAGTTCTGGGGGAAGCTCTCCTACACAATTCCCTGGCGATCAGCGGGTAGGATGCGCCGGAAGGAATCCGTAAATTGTCCTCTAAGATGTACCAGTTCCCATCTTCCGCCTGCACCAGGTCGATGCCGGAAATGTGGCTGTAGATGCCTTTTGGCGGCAGGATTCCTTCGCATTCCGGCAGATAGCCTTTAGAGGAGAATACAAAATCCTCCGGGATTACGCCGTCTTTGATGATCTTTTTTTCTCCGTAAATGTCTTTCAGGAACAGGTTCAGGGCGTCTACGCGCTGGATCAGGCCTTTTTCCATTTCGGCAAATTCGTCTTTGGGGATGACGCGGGGGATGGCGTCAAAGGGGAAAAGCTGTTCGTGGAACTGGTTGTTTTTATAGATGCCGAATTTGACGCCGTAGCGGGCGAGCAGGGCGTTGATGGTATCTGCATGGTCGATTAATTCATTCATATCTCCACCTCTTCTTTCTCTTTCCTTACAATCAAAAGTGTGCTTCGCACATTCGCGCCTTCGATATCGGCTAAGAAGCGCGTTTTTACGCTGTACGCCTTCGATGTGCTGCGCCAGATGTGTGATCTCTTTCCCGCATCTGTGTGGTTTTGCGCTCTGCTTCGGTTCCGGTGAGGCGGGCGCTGCCAGAGCGTGGACGTCGCGGATCGCTTTCTGAAGCAACATGGTTCCATTCATGCGAGAGGGACGCCGCCAGAGCCTGGCCGGCGCGGAGCGCTTTCTGACACGACAGGCTTCCATTCATACGCGAGGAACGCCGCCAGAGCCTGGCCGGCGCGGAGCGCTTTCTGAAGCAACATGGTTCCATTCATGCGAGAGGAACGCCGCCAGCGTATGGCGCCCTTTCCGGCGCGTTTTTGCTTTATGAAAGCATTGCATTCCAGTTTTAGCGCGGCACGGTATTTTCGTAAAAAGAAAAAGGCACACATACTCTGATGTGCACCTTTGCTACCATTAAGCATACTCTTTTTTCCGGCCTCTGTCAATCGCTTTTTTCGACTTCCGCCCAAAAAAGCGCGGTCTGCTCCTCCACATTGCGCAGCGTACAATAGCGGTATCCGGCCCATTCCAGCGGGAAAAGCCTCTGATAAGACTCCTGCGCAAAGCGGTCGTCCAGCAGGAGGATCACTCCGGTGTCCTCCGCGGTTCGGATTACGCGGCCCGCGGACTGTAAAACTTTATTCATTCCCGGTATCGTATAGGCGTAGGAAAAGCCGTCCTGGCTGCGGTTGTCGTAAAAGCCTTTCAGGATTTCCCGTTCGCTGCATACCTGGGGCAATCCGGTTCCTACAATGACCGCGCCAATCAGGGATTCTCCTTTTAGGTCAATGCCCTCCCCGAAAATCCCGCCCATAACTGTGAAGCCTACCAGGGTGTGCGCCGTGCTTTCGGCTGGCTTCTGCTGGAATCGCTCCAAAAAAGCTTCCCGCTCTTCTTCGTTCATCCCGCTGGTCTGGCAGATCATTTCCGTCTCCGGCGGACAGATTTCCGAAAATGCCCCGGAAATATCTTCCAGCATCCGGTAGGACGGGCAGAATACCATGTAGTTTCCCCGCTTCTTCCCGGAGACCTTCCGGATATATTCTGCAATTTTCCCATACTCTTTCGGCCCCCTTCTCGTGTAGCGGCTGCTCACGTCTGTCCCCACCAAAACCAGCTTTTTTTCCCGGTCAAAGGGAGATTTCGCGTAGATCGCATAGCTGTCCATCTGCCCACACAGAAGCCCCATATAGTATTTTACGGGGAGCAACGTCGCTGAAAAGAAGACGGTGCTGTTCCCTTTGTCCAAGCATTCCAGCAGATTCGCCGCGGTATTAATACAGTACAGCCGGACATAGAAACGTCCGTCCTCCGCGAACTTCGTATAGATCCGGTAATTCTCATCCACCCGGTCGTAGATATCCTGAAAGCTCCGGACGGAAAAATACAGATCCAGCACTTTTTTCCGCAGTTCCGGATCCTGGCTTTCCTCCAGGAAATCTTCCATCTGACCTGCCAGGTTCATCAGGGAAATAGGAAAGGCTCCAAGGGAATCCAGAAGCTGGCAGTCTTCGCACTCCCGCTTCCACTCCAGCATCTGGCGGTTACAAGCTTCCAGGGAACGGGTCAGTTTTCGGCTGTGCTGCCGCATCTCTTTTTTCAGGGCAAGGAAGTCCTCTTTATAGAGTTCCGCGCTGAACATTTCTCTTCCGCGGTCGACCAGGTTATGGGCCTCATCGATCAGGAACAGGTAGGCGCCTTTGGTTCCCTCGCTGAAGAACCGCTTCAGCCGCGCCCTTGGATCAAAGACGTAATTATAGTCACAGATGATGGCGTCCGCCCACACGGAGGCATCCAGAGACATTTCGAAGGGACAGACGTTCCATTTTTCAGCCTGGGCCAGGATGACGTCCCTGGAAAAATCGCTGCTCTGCGTCAGCATTTCGAATACGGCGTCGTTTACGCGGTCAAAATGGCCTTTTGCATACGGGCAATGCAGCGGATTACAATCCGTCTCTTCCAGTGGACAGATCTTTTCTTTCGCGGTCAGTGTGATCACCTTGTAGTGAAGGCCCTGTTCTTTCAGCAGTTGGAAGGCTTCCCACGCTACGGTCCGGGTGATCGTTTTGGCGGTCAGGTAAAAGATTTTTTCGCCGAGTCCTTCGCCGACAGCTTTGACTGCCGGGAATACGGTGGACATGGTTTTGCCGACGCCGGTGGGGGCCTGGATGAAGATTTTTTTCTGGCGCTGGATTGTTCGGTAGACGGCAGCGGCCAGGTCTTTCTGGCCTTCCCGGTAGGGGAAGGGGAAGACGACTGCTCCGATGGAGGCCTGCCTGGTTTCTTTCCATTCCTGGGAAAAGTCGCACCATTTCTGGTATTCGGTCAGAAGGTGAGTATACCATTCGGTCAGTTCCTGGAAGGTGTAGAGACGACGAAATCGGCGGATGTCTTCGGTTTCCAGGTTACAGTAGGTCATTTGGACGCCGATCTCTTCCAGGTTTTTCTGTTTTGCGTACATATAGGCGTAGCATTTTGCCTGACTTTCGTGTACGGGAACGGGTTCTTCGACGTAGGAGAGGTTTCGGTAGACGCCTTTGATTTCGTCGATGTAGGTTTGGTTTTCTTCGGTGAAGATGCCGTCGGCGCGGCCTTCGACCAGGATTTGGTAGGAGCCGCAGGGCCAGGGATCGCGGAGAGTCACTTCGGCCTGGTAGGCGGGGCCCATGCTGCCCTGGATTTTACGGTGGAGGCGGCTGCCCATTTGCATGGCTTCTTTGTCGGCCATTTGGCCGTAGCGGTTGTCGATGTCGCCGGTGCGCAGGATGAATTCGACCAGGGTGCGTACTGAGATTTTAATTTCGTCCACGGTGGGATCCTCCAGGTGGTGGGATAAAGAACAGTCGTTCTGTTTCTGGTTTTATTGTAAGCGCTGGGGCGGGGCTTGTCAATCCGGGAAATGGGGACGAAAAAAGACAGCCGTTCATTCGTTATGAACAACTGCCTTCTCCTGAGGTGTCCGTCATTGGAGTCTGAGGTTGGGTCGCGTCGATGGTGTCGTTCTGCCGCGTCATGCTGTCAGGTTCTGTCACGTCAATGCTGTCTACTTATGTCTCGTCTATGGTGTCGGAAATTTT
>JAUNPS010000053.1 GCA_030536575.1 Eubacteriales bacterium
CTTAAAATGAGCCTGTGAATCGTTACTGGAACGAGGTACGAGTGAACAGTAACGTAATTTCTAGCCATACTGCATGAGTGGAATGTTTGAAAGGAGAAAACCATGTCGAAAAAATTTGGAAAGATTCTTATTGGCGGAGCGGCCGTGGCTGCTGCCGCTGCTGCCGGGTTTGCATATTTTGTTAAGAAAAAAGAGAAGGAGTGCTCCTGGAACGAAAATATGGAGGATTTCGAAGACGGCTTTGACGAGGAGGATTCCGATGAAGAAGCGGGTTCCCCGGCAGACGCGAACGTTTCCCGTGAATATGTGACGCTCCACGTAGATCATAAAGCCGAAGAGGCCGCCCCGGAGGAGGACGACGACGATTTCGAGGAAGAGGAACCTCTTGACGATGACGACGAACCCGCAGATACGAAGGTACGCGACGCGGTAGCATCCGGTGTGGAGACAGCTGTTCAGCACGCTTCCGAGGATACGGAAGAAGAATAAGAAGTCCAAAAGGAGAACCCTTATTTAAGAGTTCTCCTTTTTTGCAGCCCGAATCTTTCGCATTCCCTGAAGGATTCCGTATCCGAGAGCCGCGCCCACGAAATTATTTACGATATCATCTACCTGAAAATAACCTCTCCCGGTGAATAGCTGGATCACCTCAATGCCGGCCGTTACCAGAAACGCTGTCCGCAGGAGGATCGGCCACCGATCCATACCTCTGCACAGCCCCGGCACCAAAATCCCAAACGGAATAAACAGAAGGATATTTTCAATAACAAACAGAACATCCCGGACATTCGAACTCCAGGTTTCAAAGGGAATCAGGCTGATGCCGATCCTGGAACCTTCCTCCCGGTTTAACAGGGTCAGGCCAACCATTCCTGTCAGATAGGCCGCCAGAAAAAAGACCCGGAAGACCTTTTTCCACTTCCACCGCCCTCTTCTCAAACTCTCCCAGCTCAGAAAAAAGACTGCCGCCACGGCGCCTGCTGCCAGACTGACCGGAAGATACTCCAGAACACGCTCCAGATCCCGCATCAAATAATAAGTCATAAATGCTCCATTTCTTTCACGCAAAAAGGCTGCTTATGCAGCCCCTTCTCCTTTCAGGATGACTTCCACCGTTTTAAACAGGATCTTAATATCCAGTCCCAGGCTCCAGTCCGTGATGTATTTGGTATCCAGGCTTACCACCTGTTCGAAATCCGTGATACTGCTTCGGCCGCTTACCTGCCACATGCCGGTCAGACCAGGTTTTACGGCCAGGCGGCGTCTGTGGTGAAGATCATATTTTTCCCACTCGTCCACAGTGGGCGGCCGGGTTCCTACAAGGCTCATATCTCCTTTGAGCACATTCCAGAACTGGGGGAATTCATCTAAGCTGGTCTTGCGGATAAAATGGCCGATTCCCTTGATGATGCGGGGGTCGTCGTCCATTTTGAACATCATGCCGTCTTTGATGTTGTTGCGGTCCATCAGTTCTTTTTTCCGGGCTTCTGCATCCGGATACATGGAACGGAATTTATAGATTTTAAATCTTCGTCCGTTTTTTCCGATTCGCTCCTGGGAGAAGAAAATGGGTCCCGGAGACTTTATGTAAATGATCGGACCAATAAAAATAGTCAGAATTCCGGTCAGGAGTACGCCGACCAGGCCGCCTGCAATGTCCATGCAGCGTTTCAGGAACATCTGTCTGGGTGAGGCGATTCGGATGCTGCTGGAAAGCATTGTGTAGCCGCCAAGGCTTTCCACGGTTTTCTGGTGGGTGTTTTCTTCGGACACCCGCGCGATACACTGGTGAACCGTAATTCCCATCCCCAGAAAATGTTCGGTTTCTTTCTGGATCTGCGTTTCCTCATGAAGATCCAGGATCACCTCGTCTACCACACAGTCACGGGTAAAGGTATCAATTTCCGTTCCTTTCATCACAACCGGTATCCCGTTTACGGTTCCGCCGGGCACATCATTGTCCAGCATGCAGACGCCGACGATATTGTAAACGCCGTAAGAATGTCTGATCAGGACTTCCAATGTCTCCGCCACACGCCGCTTCTCCGAAACCAGTAAAAGATTCCGGACGTTCATTCCTCTTTTTAACTTATTCTGTAAAAAAAACTTCCATACTGAGCGAAAGACCGTCAGGACAAAAATCCCCTCGATCCACACAGCCCCTAATACCGACCGGGAATAGACGTCCGAACTTTTTGTTATGAAGAAATAGGTAAACATGCACATCATCGACAAACTCACATGCTTCGCGGACGCCTTAAATTCCATAAACAAGCCGCGGCGCAGGATCCCTTTGTAGGATTCGAAAAAGAAACCTACGCAAAAATGCACAAGGGTGAGCAAGATCACAACCTGCCGGAAACCTTCGTGGTGAATCATATTGTCGACACCGTTTCTCAGGTAATAGGAAAAGAAATACGCCGCCTGAAATCCCACCAGGTCTACGAGCATGAAATCCAGATGATGCGCCCAATTGCTCTTTATCGCTTTATACATCTCATTCTCCAATCAAAATTTTTCAGTGCCCTTTTTTCTTCCCTTTTCCGGCATCTTTGTCACTGTTTTCATATCCGTAACCATAGCCGTAACCGTAACCATATCCATAGCCATAACCATAGCCTTTTCGGTAATACTTCCGGTAATAGCTGTTTTTCTCTGTCACTACTTTATTCAGGACCGCGCCAAGGATCTTACATCCACTCATTTCAAGCTGGTTCTTTACCTGCTGTGCAAACTTATAGCTCACCACATCGCTCTGGATAACCAGAACGGCCCCGTCCGCTTTTGCGGATGCCACCGCCGCATCGATCACGGAGCCAAGGGGCGGACAGTCGATCAGGACGTAATCATACAGTTCCCGCATCTGCTCCAGAAGATTCCCGAATTTCTCGCTTCCCAGAAGTTCGGAAGGATTCGGTGCGACCGGTCCGGTAAAGATAATATCCATGTTTTCGATATTCGTCTGGCATCTGCAGTCGTCCAGAAGGCACTGGCCGGTCAGATATTCGGAAAGCCCTTTCGTCACTTTATCTACCTGGAAACGGTTCAGAAGCACCGATTTTCGAATATCCGCGTCGATCATCAGGACTTTTTTCCCCGCTTCCGCCATAGCCATGGCCAGATGGAAGGTGAGGACCGATTTTCCTTCGTTCGGGATGCAGCTCGTAAAGGTAATGACTTTTACTTCTTCGCCGCAGAACTGGATATTGCTTCGTAAGGTTTTATAGGCTTCGCTGGAGGCAAAATCCAGCGGATCCAAATTTTCGAATTTGATCTGATTCATCTGTACGTTCTCCTATCTCCGAAACCGTTTCTTTTTCTCTTTTCTGGCACCTTCTTCAATGGGGATCATGCCCAGTGTGGTAAGGCCAAGATACCGTTCGATATCCTCGGAGCTTTTCACGGTGTTGTCAAGCAGGAAGAGCACGATAATGACACAGCAGACAGCGGCCATTCCCAAGAGAGCTCCCATCATGATGTTCTTTCTCGTATTCGGGCTGGACGGATTCTCCGCCACGTGGCCCCATTCGACAATGCTCGGTTCATCCGTTTTCATAATATCGGCCATCTGCTTCTGAGCTACAAGCGCAACCTCATCCGCAAGGGCCTTTGCCATCTCCGGGTCCGCATCCGTAGCTGTAATGTAAAGGACGCGGCTGTCAGAAGGATTCGACAGGGACAATGCGCCAACCACCTCTTCATAACTTCTGTCCAGCTCCAGGTTTTCGATAACCGTCTCAATTACCGGGCGGCTGGTTACCAGAATTGTGTAATCGGTTGTCAGCTGGGTTCCAATCTGAATATCCGCAAGCGAGGTAATGCTTGTAGAGGAGCTCAGTACATACAGAACCGAAGAAGACTTATACAGCGGGGTGATCATCTTTTTCGTCCAAATCCCGGCTGCGCCCGCACAGATCACGCCGCACAGGATAATCAGCCATGCCCTGTGCCACAGGGCGAAAAAGAGCGCTTTTAAATCAATTTCATCATTCTCATACTTAGGCTTCTGCTTTTTTTCCATCACTTCTTACCTTTCTCAGTCTTATCTTGAGGCCAGATCCTTTCCGGCATCTTTATCATCATGTGCCGCAGGTGATCCGTACTGCAGCTTTTATATAGGATATTCAGAGCCTTTTGAAATGTGGGCGTCCGGCGCTCCAGGTCGTGTGCATCCGTTGCCAGCAGATCAATATATCCTTTTTTCAGGTATTTCCGGAATCTGGAAACGCTTTCATAGTTCATCTGCATCAAAACGCCGGACTGCTGCAGCTCTTTCAGGTGCGCTTCCTTTTTAAAAAGGTCCGGATAGCGTTCTGCATGGGCAATTACGGGCGTATAGCCTGCCCGGATCAGCTTCATGCATGCGTTAAAAATAACGCGGTAGGAATCTTCCGGATGAAACTCTACTAGAACATAACGTCCGTCTCCCAGCGTCAGCGCTTTTTTCGCTTCCAGGCATTCCAGAACCCCTTCTTTGTATTCGATCTCATTTCCCAGGGCCAGGGTCAGATCCGGGTACGCTTCTTTCGCCGCCTGTCTCAGTCTCTCAAAAACTTCGAAAAGCTTTTCTTTTCTGCAGTTCCTGTGCCCGGCCCGGTAGTGGGGCGTCAGGATGATGCGGCGGATTCCCTGACGGTACTCCACACCCAGCATCTCAAGTGCAGTGGCTTCATCCGGCGCGCCGTCGTCTACTCCTGGCAATATGTGACAATGTATATCATAAAGGGGGACGATCCCTTTCTTTCTGGCTGTCCGTACTCTGCGGACGCCGCAGATCCATCGGTTCAGACACAGCACCAGGAATAACGTGAACAGTGCCAGTCCTGCCACAGCCAGATATTTTTTCTTCTCTTTTTTCGTTTCGTTTTTCCATTCGCCGGTTTCCGGATCAAACTCCTCTGCCGGCCTTAAACTTCCTTCTGCAATTCGTTCTTCCAGACTTCCGTAAAGCTGCACAGTATACTGTGCAGCTTCTTCGGCAGTCAGATTTATTTCGTCTTTTGACAGCTCAGCTTCCAGTTCATCCAGATATTCCGGAGTGGCCCGATAAAGGTTTCCTTCGTATTCGAAGTCCCCGCTGGCTGCATGCAAAACATCTGCTTCATATCCGTTGATGTTTCCCGCCTGGACCGGAAGGGATGGAAGGAAAAGCAGCAGACAGAAAAATATGAAAAATCGTTTTCCTTTATATCGCATGTTTCTCCTGTTACCCGGTTTCTGGCTTGTACGCTGCGCCGGGAATCGCGGGGTGCAGCGTACATTTTTTATTCCGTACTATTTCAGCAGACCGCCGCTGATCGCTACAAGGTACTTCGCAAGTTCCGGGCAATTGGTGATCTTAATGCCGGTTGTGGAAAGCACCATGGAGCAGCTCTTTCCGTTACACTTAAAAGTAATTCCGGACTTACTCACTTTAATGCTGGAGAGGACAATGGAACTCCCGTTTCTGGTAAGCGTTAATTTCCCACTGATGGAGTGTTCGTTTTTCAGTTCTTTACCGGCTGCTACGACGGCTCTTACAAAGGTTTTGGCTTTGCTGGAGGTCAGGTAGGTTTTTACGGTTTCGGTTCCGTAGGTCTTGCCGTTTACTGCTGTCCACTGATCCTTGCCTTTGCCGTTCTTCAGAAGCTGGAAGCCGTTTTTATTAAGGACGATCTGGTAATCGCCGATCCACATGTCGTTCAGGCTTCCGGTCAGGCCTGCATTGTTATACATGTACTTGCCAATGCGGTCCATGACGGACTTCGCGCTGGTGGGGTTCGAGAATTTCATGGAACCGTTTACTGCGAAGGTCATTTGGTTTTTGGCTGCGCTGTAGTTGAAGGTCAGGTTGCTGACGGTATCGGTTTCCGGTACGGTGATGGTGATCTTCACTGTGCGGTTGCTTCCGTCGTTGGTTTTCACCGTGATGGTGGCTTTTCCTGCGCCGACAGCGGTAATTTTACCGGATTTGCTTACGGTCGCTACTGATTTGTTACTGCTGCTGTAGGAAAGCAGTTCAAACGAGGCGTTCAGGGCGCGGGACGGTGATACCGTGGTTTTGATGGTCTTTGTCGCACCGACTTTCATGGTGGCCTTCGTGAAGTTTGTCTTTATGCTGTAGATCGGTCTTACGTAGAAGGTAAGAGTCATCTTCTGCTGCTTCTTGGTGATGCAGGTGATTTTTACTTTCCCTGTCTTTTTGAAGGTAACGACGCCTTTTTTTACTGTGGCAATGCTGGTGTTGGAGCTCTTCCAGGTACAGCTTGCCTCGTTTACATTCAGGTCGATCACGACCTTCTTGCCGGCTTTGCTGCCGCGATACAGTGCATAGTTTTTCCCGTTTATGCCGTAGATGGTTTCACCGGTCACACTGTTCAGCTTCAGCTTTGTTTTATAGTCCGAACCGCCGGTTCCTGTGGTAGCTGCTGAAGCCGGAATACAAAGAAGCATTGCAAGCATCATGACTGCACACAAACTTTGTAAAAATTTTTTCATTCTTCTTCCTCCTGTCATAATTTTTTGAAAAATTTTCTGACCTTCCTTATTATACACCAAGCCGCTATGGAATGAAAAGCGCTAATTATTACAATTTCGTTGCTTAATATCATTTTTCCCTTGACAGGATGTTTTTCTTCCTTTAAAATATAGGTGTCTTTTGATTAGACGGTACAGGATTTTTAAGGGCTTGTACTGGTTTCGACGGGGGTTTTGAAGTTAGAGAAGCCATCTGCGGGCCGGGACCGCACAGTAAACCGGACTTTAAAATTAAACGCAAACAATAACGAAGAGTTATTAGCAGCTGCTTAATGCTGCTTGTCGGCTTCAGGTTACTCACAGCCTGGGTGTCCGGCATCAAATGATGTGAGGCCCTCTGTCTCCTAAGCTTTGCGGAGGCAGAAGATTTTATGAAGCTACTGAAGCTGTCAGCCCGTCATCAGGCGGACAGGGGAGGGAATGTCAGAATGATGACTGTGATGGGAGATGCTTTGATGGATAGGCTTTCGGACAGGGGTTCGATTCCCCTCAGGTCCATTGGATTCGATGGAAAATGAAAACTGGAGAAGAATACCGTAAACTGGATGGTTTACGGTATTTTTTTCTCCCATTTTTCTACTTGAACCAAACGTCCATTTCTAGTATGATGAATTGAGACAAAAAATCATCTTATTATACTGAACTTCAGGAGGTTTTACAATGCCAAGAGATGACTATTCCATCGCCAGACGCCTTGGACAAAAGCAGTACCACGCCGCCGTTTCCGCCGGAAAATACCCCTACCTTCAGTCCCTGGACGAAATCCTCTCCTACACGGAAGTCCAGGGCGAACTAAACCTCGGCCTGGTCGACATTCCCCTGGACATGATCGCCGGCACAAAAACCGCCGGCCGCCAGAACGCTTTTTCCTGCGGCTTCATGCCCCTTCTCGCCGAGAAATCCGAATTCGCCACCAAATGGGTCTCCCTGTACGACTCCCACATGAAGATCGGCATCCACGACCCCATCATTGCCTACGAATTCATGAATAAATTTTATGTCCAGGAAGGAAATAAGCGGGTCAGCGTCATGAAAATGGTGGGCGCCGCCAGCATTCCCGGCACTGTAACCCGGATCATCCCCAAAAAGACGGACGATATCCAGACGAAAATCTACTATGAATTTATGGATTTTTACGAGGTTGCTCCGATCAATGAAATTTTGTTCAGCAAGGAAGGCAGCTATGCGGCGCTCCTGGTCGAAATGGGAAAAACGACGAAGACGCCCTTAAACGACGATGAAATCAAGGATCTGCGCTACGCTTACACCCAGTTCGCCGACCTCTACCTTGCAAAAGGCGGCGCGAAGTTCTCAACAACCACCGGCGACGCCTTCTTATTGTACATAAAATTCTTCGGCTACGGAGACACCCTCTCCCACACTCCAGCCGAGATGAAGGAAAACATCACGAAGCTCTGGGACGAATACGAACTGGCCAATACCGACTCCGGCGCGAAGCTGATCGAAGAGCCGGAAGACGTTCCCCAGAAAAATTTCCTGGGCCGCCTGCTTCCCGGCATCACCCCGCAGAAGCAGAAGATCGCCTTCATCCACGAAAAGAACCCGGAAACCTCAAGCTGGACCTATGGCCACGAGCTGGGACGGATGCATCTGGAACAGACTTACCCCCATCAGGTCGAGACCCACCATTGGGAAAATGTAGACCCGGACGTAAACGGGTTGGAGAGCATCGAAGAAGCCATCGATATGGGCTGCGACCTGATCTTCACCACCACGCCGCGGCTGATCGGCGCCAGCTTAAAAGCCGCAGTCAGCCATCCGGATGTGAAGATCCTGAACTGCTCCGTGAATACTTCCTATCAGTCCATCCGTACCTATTACGGGCGGATGTATGAGGCGAAATTCCTGATCGGCGCACTGGCGGCGGCCATGTCCACGACAGATCATATCGGCTACATTGGGGATTACCCGATCTGCGGTTCCATCGCGAATGTCAATGCGTTTGCCCTGGGCGCACGCATGATTAATCCCCGCGCACAGGTTCATCTGGAATGGTCAAAGACTCTGGACTGGGACAAAAACCGCCTGCGGAATAACCCGGATATCGAAATCATCTCCGGCCCTGACATGATCACCCCCGGTACGCCCTCCCGCGAATTCGGCCTCTACGGGATTCAGGACGGAAAAACCTATAACATCGCCACCCCGATGTGGCACTGGGGAAAATACTATGAGAAAATCATCCACAATATTCTCTCCGGTTCCTGGAAGCGCAGCAAGGAAGCCCTGAACTACTGGTGGGGCATGTCCGCCAACGTCATTGACGTCATCTGCTCCCAGACCCTTCCCATCGGCACCACCCGGCTGATCGAGTTCCTCCGTTCTTCGATCTGTGCGGACGCCTTCCGGCCCTTTGCGGGAATTCTCCGTTCCCAGGACGGCATCGTCCAGTCGGATAAGGACGCCTGCCTGTCCCCGCTGGAGATCGTTTCCATGGACTGGCTGGCGGAAAATGTGGTCGGGAAAATCCCGGAAGTCGAGGATCTGACCGAAGCCGCCAAAGCCGTCGTCCTTCTCCAGGGCATTAACCAGCAGAAGGCCGAGGTCATCGGAGGCGCCACGAAATGAACATACTTGTGATCGCAGACGAGGAGTCCAAATCTCTGTGGGACTATTACGACGAAACGAAGCTTGCAGGGATCGACCTGATCCTCTCCTGCGGGGATCTTTCCCCCTCTTACCTGTCCTTTCTGGTAACGATGGCCAAGGCTCCGGTTCTCTACATTCACGGGAATCACGATGACCGCTATGAGCGCACGCCCCCTGAAGGATGCGTCTGTGTGGAAGACATGATCTACGTCTACCAGGGCATCCGAATCCTGGGCCTTGGCGGCTCCATGCGCTATAAACCCGGCGTTCACCAGTATACGGAAAAAGAAATGCAGAAGCGCGTCCGGAAACTCCGGTTTTCCCTTTGGCGCCATGGCGGATTTGATATTTTGCTGACCCACTCCCCCGCCCTGGGCGTGAACGACGGGGACGACCTCCCGCACAAGGGTTTTGGCTGCTTCTGTACCCTGATGGACAAGTATAAGCCGAAATATTTTATCCACGGCCACGTCCACCAGACCTACGGCCGGAAGCACAAACGCCTGGATCTCTACGGAGAGACCCAGGTGATCAATGCCTACGAAAAGTTTGAATTTGACTACGAAAATCCGAAATTCCTGCGGACTCCAGAAACACCGGCTTCCCGGTAAAGGGCTGCAGGAACCAAAGCCGCCAGGCACAGAGGGCCGCATGTCCGGTTCCCTGTCCGGGCGGCGTTTCTTTTGGATTATACAGCGGGTCGCCGACCAGCGGATGGCCCAGCCATGCCATATGTACCCGGATCTGATGGCTTCTCCCGGTCTCAATCCTGGCCTGTACCAGGCTGGTTTGGCCCAGCCGCTCCACCACCTGATAATGCGTCCGCGCGGCTTTTCCGCCCATCCCCGCACACATAACCAAAGGAGAATCTGACACTTTCCGGATCGGAACGTCAATGCTTCCCACGGGCGGATCGGGGATTCCTTCCACCCAGGCCAGGTACAGCTTCTGAAAGTCTCCGGTTTCTTTCTGCCGGGACAGCCTGGCGGCGGCTGTCCGGTTTTTCGCAAAGAGCACCAGTCCCGCCGTATCTTTGTCCAGCCGCCCGATGGGGCGGATCGTGACCGTCTCGCCCTTTTTCCGGAAATAGGCCTCCAGCCGGTTCGCCAGGGTATCGGCATAATGCACGCCTGCCGGATGCACCAGAATCCCACTGGGCTTGTCCACGACGATCACATCTTCGTCCTCATAGCAGATCGCAAGCGTTCCTTCCTCCGGCTCCAGCCCGGCATGCGCCTCTTCTGTCTTTTCCAAGCGTACTTCCAGCCGTTCACCAGCCTTTACCCGCCAATCGACGCGCCGTCGGACTCCGTCCACTAAAATGCCGTCTTCCCGGAACTTGGCGCGGCTGATTTCTTTCGCTGTGAGGCCAAGACGCTTTTTCAGCACCTGCCCCACCGTAAAATTCTTTTCATTTTCTGTAATGTGGTATTGAAGTATTTTTTCCATACGTCCATTATACCGCATTTTCGCTATTTTTTCATCTTTGGCTGAAAAATCAGGCTGGCAATCCACGAAAAAATCAGGGCCGCCGAGATTCCCACCGCGCTGGCTTTAAACCCGCCCATGAAAATCCCCAGAAATCCTTCCTGATCCACCGCTTCTTTTACGCCTTTCCAAAGGGTATTGCCAAATCCCAGAAGCGGCACGCTGGCTCCCGCCCCGGCGAACTCCTGAAAGGGCCCGTAAAGCCCCACCGCTCCCAGCAATGCGCCCAGGCACACCAGGATCACCATGATCCTTCCCGGCATCAGCTTTGTCTTTTCCATTAATATCTGAACCAGTGCGCAGATTAGGCCGCCTGTCCAAAAAGCATTGAAATAATCCATAAAACCCTCCAACCTTAACAATGTTCAATGACCACCCCATGCGCGATTCCCGGCACGCTCTGTCCCTCATTAAAGCTCACCGGCGAAAGCAGCGCCCCCGTCGGGACGAACAGCACCCGCTTCAGCGCCCCTTTTTCCAACTCCGGCAGAATCTTCGCCCCCAGCGTCACCGCCGAACATCCGCACCCGCTTCCGCCTGCATGGGTATCCTGCGTGGCCTCGTCATAAATTTCAATCCCGCAGTCCATATGCACCCGGCTGATATCAAAACCTTTTTCTTTCAGCAGGTCAATCAGAATTGTCTGGCCCACGCTTCCCAGATCCCCGGTGATAATCCGGTCGTAATCCTGGGGCTGCCGGTTAAAATCCATCAGGTTTTGATAGATCGTATCGCACGCCGCAGGCGCCATGCACGCCCCCATATTCATCGAATCTTTGACGCCAAAGTCAACGATTTTTCCTGTGGTGACGCCCGTAATCCGCGCATGGCCGCCTTTCGTTCCCAGCACAAAGGCTCCGGCTCCTGTCACCGTCCAGGTGGCTGACAGCGGTCTCTGATTTCCATAAGCCAGAGGAAACCGGAACTGTTTTTCTGCGCTTCCAAAGTGGCTGGAAGTAACGGCCAGCACATAGTCCGCATATCCGGCGCTGACCGCCATTGCCCCAAGGCTTAAAGACTCCCCGCAGGTGGAACAGGCCCCGTAAAGGCCGAACAGCGGCAGGTTTAAATCTTCCACCCCAAAAGAAGTGGCAATGAGCTGCCCCAGAAGATCCCCGCCAAACAGGTAACGGATCTGCGCAGGATTCATTTTCGCTTTCCCGAGAGCCATCTGAATGGCCTCTTTCTGCATGGTGCTCTCCGCTTTTTCCCAATTGTCTTCCCCGAATGCCGGATCATTGCTGACCAGATCAAACAGGTTTCCAAGGGGCCCCTGCCCCTCTTTTTCGCCCACCACCGTGCCGCTGCTCAGGATATGGACGCCCTGCGCAAAGGAAACGCTCTGCTGTCCTGCCTGTAACTTCTCGTTTTTCATCGGTTTCCTCCTATACAATCTTCAGCACTTTCAAAATCCAGTAAACGAACCCCAGCGCCCAGCTGCTCAGAATCCCGTACAGGATCACCGGGCCCGCAATGTTAAAAATTTTGCATCCGATTCCAAATACGAATCCTTCTTTATGGAATTCGATGGCCGGAGCCGCTACGGAATTGGCAAAGCCCGTAATGGGAACCAGCGTCCCGGCCCCGCCGAATTTCGCCAGCCGGGGATAGACATTGCACCCGGTCAGAATGACGCTTGCCAGCACCAGAAGCAACGAACACCAGCTTCCCGCAATGTCCTTCTCCATCCCGCTGTGCGTACAATAATTTAAAATTGCCTGGCCAATCACACAGATGATTCCGCCCACCAGAAAGGCCTTCGCCATCGCAAGGGGCAGGTTATGAACCGGCGTCACCTTTTTGACGTATTCGTTGTATGCCTGATTTTTCCGTTCTTTTAAAATGTCTGCCATTTCTTCTCCTTTCACCACCTCATGTAAAAATGCCAGAGGCTTCCCAGGGTTTTCCCCACCGCAATGGCAATCACCACAAGGCTCATCCCCTTCACCATCCCAATCCGGCGCGCCATAATCGGGAAAATGTTGACAATCTCGGCCAATGCCATAATCCAGCCGCCCACGAAAATCCCAAACAGGACGCCAAGCACAGCCAGCAAAATCCACCCAAGCGGACAGGGCGTCTGATAGACGGAAAGCCAGTTTCCGAAAACGCCTCCAAACAAAATTGCGTCCTCATACAGCCACACATGTTTTGCCGTATGGGTAATGCCTGCGTAACGCGTCACCACGCCCAGCCCGATCATCAGGGCAATCACGCCTCCGGCCACGACCAGGCCGCTGGCCAGTCCAATAATTCCCAGCAATGCTTGTGCGATCATGATGGTTTCTCCTGTCCGTGGCTTTTTTTACTGCGGCTGCTCGTCTCGATCAATGTGGTGTCCACATCGTCCTCATATAGGCGCATTTCCACCTCCATCGGCGTCGGGTCGGCCGTCAGCTTCCGGCCCGCGAAATGGTTAAAGAACACCAGGATGCCAAGGCCCACGCCCACGGAATAGGACAGCTCCAGAATCGTGAACCCGTCCGAGGGTTTCCCGGTAAACTGCTCGAAAAGCTGGCCAAAGAGTTTCGGAATATCCACATCGTTGTTGAACGTCATGATGGTAAAGGCTGCCCCCGCAAACGCCAGGGCCATTACAAAGATGGTTTTCAGCCAGATGACCGCCATTCCCGGCTGCTTCGCCTTTTCTTTTGTCACGATAAAATCGGCTTCTCCGATATTGACGACTTCCAGGGTGGGGAATTCCTGGTGGATCGTTTCAATGATTTCCATTACGGACAGCACATGCCTGCCCGGCTTCTCTGTCGCCGCGCCCTGAACTTTCAGCACTTTCACCCGGTTTTCGATCTCTTTGGCCGCGCATTCCACCTGTGCAATGTCTTTCAGAAACACGGTGCTGTCGTGCACCTGCACATTTTTATCAATTTTCAGATACAGTTTTTCTTTCATATCTGGCACCTGTCCCCGATGTGCCGAAAGGCCTGCACAAAGGTTCCTTCCATCGTTTCCGGTCTCTGGCTCTGCCTGATCAGGACAACCAGGAACGCCGCAAGGAGAATTCCCATCAGAATCCACAGGCAGACCCGGATCTTTTTTCGATTCATCGCCATCACTTCCTTTTTTCTATATGGCTTAGTATCCGGCAAATGAAAAAAAATATGCGGGGAAATCAAAAAAATCTTCCCCGCATTTTCGTTAAAATTTTCTTTTCCATTCTGGAAACCTGCACCTGGGTCATGGCAAGCTCCGCCGCCACCTGGTTTTGGGTGCAATCTTCGAAATAGCGCATTTCGATCAGACGTTTTTCTTTTTCGTCCAGGGAGTCCATCACCTGTCTTAAAACCATGTGGTTCAAAAGCTCTTCGCCCGTGTCTTTCTTGTCTTCCAGGCGATCCATCAGCAAAATGGCGGTTCCGTCCCCCTGGTAAATGGTTTTGTACAAAGATTCCACCTCTGCCGCGGATTCCATCGCCAGGACAATCTCCTCCATAGCCGCCCCGGTTTCTTCCGATAGCTCCTCCAGCGTCGGCTCCCGCCCTTTTTTCTTCTCCAGCCGTTCTCTGGTAACGCAGACTTTCAGCGCCGTCTCTTTTAGGGTACGGCTGACTTTGATCATCCCGTCGTCCCGGAGGAAACGCTTGATTTCCCCTGCGATCATCGGAACCGCATAAGTCGAAAAGCGTACTTCAAAAGAGGGGTCAAATTTGTCAATAGCCTTTAGAAGGCCGATGCTTCCAAGCTGAATCAGGTCTTCCATCTCGCATCCCCGGCCCGCGAACCTGCGGACAATGGAATAGACCAGCCCCATATTTTCTTCTACCAGTGTCTCCCGTGCCTTTTTATCCCCCTCGTGTGATTTTTCAATCAGTGTAAGGGTATGATCCATAGGCTCTTCCTTTCACATGGCGAATTTTCCCGCGGGGTTCTCGATTTTTTTCTTCATAATAACGGTGGTTCCGGCTCCCCTGGCCGATTCCACAACCACTTCGTCCATAAATGCTTCCATAAAGGCAAATCCCATGCCCGCCCGTTCTTCCTCCGGCTTCGTGGTAAACAGCGGCTCCATGGCCTTTTTCACGTCTTCGATCCCGCACCCATGGTCGATGACCCGAATCTCGATGATACTCCCCTCAATGGTGCATGCAATCTGGATCTTCTCCACAGTCCCTTCATAACCGTGGACAATGCAGTTTGTCACCGCCTCGGAGAGGGCCGTCTTTACGTCGGCCACCTCCTCCAGCGTCGGATTTAACTGCGTCAGGAATGCGGCCACCGCAACCCTGGCAAACCCTTCGTTACAGGAGCGGCTGTCAAATTCGAGCCGCATTTCGTTTTTCTCCTGCATGGTTCTCCCCCTTTATAAAAGCTTTGACTGCTGCGGCAGCCCCTCATAGATATCAATGTATTTATAAACCCCGGACAGGGTTAAGATGCGGCGGATCCGTTCATTGACCCGGATCGCGATGACGGTGCCCCCCATAAAGCGCATGTTTTTGTAACGGCCCATGATCATGCCGATGCCGGAGCTGTCCATGAAGCCGGTTTTTCCGAAGTCGAAGACGATGCTGCGGATATTCTGGCGCTGGATGAGTTGGTCGGCGCGGATTTTGAGCTGTTCGGCGTTGTGGTGGTCCAGTTCGGCCGGAACGAAGATCGTGAGGTTCGTGCCGTTGATGTAAAAGGAATCCTCCATAAAAGTCCCTCCTCTGGAATGGTTTGTTTTGATCTTGCCGCGCCCACAGAAAAAGGATGCCGCAAGGAGTCCTTTGGGCTCTGCTGCATCCTCTGCCTGCGAGGTTTTTCTTTTGTTCGTTATTCGCCTTCCGTGGTTTCGACCGGATTGCCATTTTCGTCTGTTTCCGGAACAGGATTTCCATTCTCATCCGTTTCCTGAATAACGTTTCCATATTCGTCTGTCTCTGCCACCGGATTCCCGTTTTCATCCGTTTCCTGGACAGGGTTTCCATCCGCATCGGTTTCGCTGCTGTTTCGGGCCGTCGCGGACTGGTTCACGATATAGGCTTCCACCAGGTAGGACTGGGCCGGGAATTTCTGGATGAATTCCTTGAATACGGCGTCGGAATTATCCGTATCGCCCAGATAATAGTAAGACATTCCCAAAAGCTGGAGGGTTTCGTAATCGTCCGGGTTCGCCTGGGTGGCGCGCTCATAGTTCTCGGCTGCGGTGGTGTAGTTGCCGGCTACGTAAGCAATGTCTCCGGCATTCCGGTAGTTATTGAACATCAGGGTCTGGACGTTCGCCAGGATCGCTTCGTAGAGCTTTTCGCCCTCGCCGTCCAGAGATGCCGCGTCAACCTTGTCCAATGCGGTAGCCGCCGCGGTCTGGTCGCCGCTGATAAACAGGCGGGAGGCTTCCAAAAGGTCATCGTAGGAATCCGCTTTTTTCTGCGCTTCTTCCATCGTATTATTCGCTTCATCCACTTTGGCCTGATATTCTGCAATCTCATCTTCCAGGCCCTGTACTTTCGTCACTTCTGCCGCCATCTTTGAATTTGCGTCTGTGACCTGTTTATTTGCTTCTGCATAAATACTCTGGCGGGTAGCCGGAACGACCAGAAACCATACGATGGCGCCGCCCAAAAGCAGCCCCAGGCCGATATTAATAAAGGTCGCCAGGGCGGAACTGTCCCGGAACGTGGTGGGCTGGATGATCATTTCATTCCCGCTCATGTAGGTGGTGGTTCCGGTTAAGCGGTTTACTTTTTCGTCTTTGGCATATTTTTTCCGGCGTTTGACGTCCAGGCTGGTGCTGATCCCGGTGGCGGCTTCCACTTCCTGGAGATAGCGCAGGGTCGTGGTGTTCGTGGCATCGATGTAGGCCGCTTTTTTCAATAGCTTTCTGGCTTTTTCGTATTCCTGGCGGCGCAGGTATAAAAGGGCCAGCAGATGGTAGGCTTTGATCAGCTTCGGGTTCTGGGAAAGTACCTTTTTGAGCTGGATCACCGCCATGTCTTCGTTCCCCTGGCGGCAGTACAGGAGGGCCTGGTTGTATTTTCGGATCGTCTGGTTGATCGCGTCCAGCTTGTTTTTGTTCGCCTGGAGCCGCGCAATGTACAGGTCGGCGGCGTTGCCGGGCACATTCATGTTCTTGCTGATCACCCATTCGCTCAGGGCTGCCACGACTTCGCCGGTCTCGAAATACACCAGTCCCAGCAGGTTTCTGGCCGCTATGTTCTCTTTATTAAACTTCAGGCTCCGCTTCAGGCAGACAATCGCGCCGGAGAGATCCCGCACGGTGGCCTTTTCCAGGCCTTCGTTGTAAAGCAGGTTCGAAATGCGGATAATCCGCTTCTGCAGGGTGACGTCCGCGCCGCAGCCGGTACAGTAGTCAACGCCGGCAAGCGGTGTTCCACAGTATATACAGTTCATAAATTCCCCTTATTTTTCTTTTTCTCGTCGTTGATCAATTCCTTCAGGATATCGGTGACATCCGTGAAATCCCGGTTATAAATCGCATCTTCCGCTTCATTTACGTCCAGGCTTGGGTGGAACTTTTTCAATTCTTCTTCGTAATTAATCATCCGTGCATCTCCTTTTCTGAAAGGATCCGTTTCAGTTCCCCTACCAGGTAGAGGGAACCGACACAGAAAAGCATCCCGTCTTCTTTCTGCCGCAGGGCTTCCTGAAATGCTTCTTCGATTTCGGGAACCACCGTGACCGGGGCATCCGTGTAGGTTTCGAAGATCCGGCCGAGTTCTTTCGCGGGTTCGTTCCGGCTGCCTGGGATCTCGGTCACGACGACGGCGGACAGGTTTGTCTGGGTGCAGATCGTTTCAATCATCTTCTCGAAATTTTTCTCCACGACGGCGGAGAAAAGCATCACGACCCGGCGGTCTTTCGGCAGGCCCTGAACGGTTTTTACAAACTGGGCTACCCCGTCCGCGTTATGTGCGCCGTCCAGAACGACGCCCGGCAGGACAGTTTCCATGCGGCCCTGCCATCTGGTGTCCCGGATGGCCTGCAGCCGGGTTTCCAGCGGGATCGTATGCTGCGGGTCGATCACTTCCATGGCAAGCAGTGCCAGGGAACTGTTCACCACCTGATACTCCGCCAGGTACGGAACCGTAATCTTCGCATTTTCATAATACCCAAAGTTCAGGGAAAAATCAATGCTTTTGTCTGACTTAAGGAAAACTTCATACATTCCTTCATGGAGTCCGGTGGCTGGGCTGTCCAGTTCTTCCGCCCTCCTGCGGATCACGGCCTCTGCCTGGGCATCTCTCCCATCGTAAATGACCGGAACGCCGGGCTTGATAATACCGGCCTTTTCTCCGGCAATCTCCGGAATCGTATTTCCCAGGTATTCGGTGTGGTCGAGGCTGATCGAGGTAATCACGGACGCAATGGGGTGCTCAACCGTGTTCGTCGCGTCCAGACGGCCGCCAAGGCCGGTTTCCAGGACACAGTATTCAACCTGCTTTTTTGCAAAGAATACCATGCCAAGGGCGTAGAGCAGCTCGAAGTAGGTAGGGTGCGGAAGGCCATCGGCCTGCATCCCTTTTACCGTTTCCATGACTTCCTGGAAAGCGGCCAGAAATTCTTCATCGGTGGCTTGTTCGTGGTTCACCTGGAAGCGCTCGTTGATTTTTACGAGGTGCGGGGAGGTGAACAGGCCGGTGCGTTTTCCGGCGTGCACCAGGATGGAGGACAGGAAGGCGCAGACGGAGCCTTTTCCGTTGGTTCCGGCAACGTGGATGATTTTCATGGTCCGCTCCGGATGGCCGAGTCTTCGCATCATTTCGACGGTGTGGTCGAATTTGTTCTTTTTTGTGAATTTGGGAATCTCGTTGATGTATGCAACTGCTTCTGTATAGTTCAATGTTTTCACCACTTTGTATATTTATTGATTATATCCTGTTGCTCTTCACACAGGCCGGTGCATTTACTGCAAAGGCCGTAAGAAAATGATTCAGGAGTGAGCAAATCCCATTCTCGAAGTGAATTTTAAATGGATTTGCGAAGGTTACTGTGAACAGTAACCATAACCTATTATAATATAGCGGGAGGATTATGCAAGGAAAATTTTTCGCAGAATCCGTCAAGTTCTTTCCGGAACCGCACTCCGCTTTCGATCCACACAAAAATACGGCAGCCCATAGGTGGCTGCCGCACACATTCTTATAATACTTTACTCAGGAAACTCTTCAGCCTCTCCGACTCCGGATGCTCGAAAAATTCCTTCGGGCCATGCTCTTCCACAATTCTCCCGTCCGCCATGAACAGGATCCGGTCCGCGACCTCACGCGCGAAAGCCATCTCATGCGTCACCACGACCATCGTCATATGCTCCTGGGCCAGCTCACGCATAACGCTTAACACTTCCCCGACCATTTCCGGATCCAGCGCAGACGTGGGCTCATCAAAAAGCATCACCTCCGGCCGCATGCACAGCGCCCGCACGATCGCGATCCGCTGCTTCTGTCCCCCGGAAAGCTGATTCGGATAAGCCTCAGCCCGGTCACGCAGCCCAACCCGCTCCAAAAGCTCGAAGGCATAGCTCTCCGCCTCCTCCTGAGACTTCTTCTGAAGCTTCATGGGCGCAAGCGTCATATTTTTCAGGATCGTCATATGCGGAAACAGGTTAAAATGCTGGAACACCATCCCCATTTTCTGGCGGTGCTTATTGATATCGGTCTTCTTGTCCATCAGGTCCACGTTATTGAAAATAATATGGCCTTCCGTGGGGTCTTCCAGACGGTTTAAGCAGCGCAGGAAGGTACTTTTTCCGGAACCGGAGGGACCTACGATAAAGACCACTTCCCCCGCCGGATGTCAGTGGTAACGCCGTTTAAGGCATGGACGCCGTCAAAACGCTTTACCAGATTTTGAACCTGAATCAACGGTGTACTATCGCTCACTCTTCTGCAGCCTCCTTTCCAGAAGTTTCACCAGATAACTGAAGCCCATTACCATCACCAGATAGATCAGAGCCACCGAAATCAGGGAAAAATAGGCGTCAAAAGTACGGCTGCGGATGATATCTCCGGCCTTTGTCAGATCCTGGAGGGCAATGTACCCGGCCACGGAAGTCTCCTTTAACAGGACAATAAACTCGTTCGCCAGAGACGGCAGGACATTTTTAATGGTCTGCGGCAGGATGATGTAGCGCAGGGTCTGCAGATAGTTGAACCCCAGGCTCCGCCCCGCCTCAAACTGCCCCTGGTCAATGGACATGATCCCGCCCCGGATAATCTCTGCCACGTATGCCCCGGAATTAATCCCGAAAGCCAGGATGGCCACATAGATGGTATTAATCCGCACCGAGGCAAATACGATAAAGTTAATGATCAAAAGCTGGACGACTACAGGTGTTCCACGGATCACCGTCAGATAAATCGTGCACAGCACGTTTGACAGCTTCAGTTTTCCGGTCTTATCGTGGGTAGACCGAACCATGGCCACGATAAATCCCAGAATAATCCCCAGAATAACGGCTGCGAAGGTCACGATCAGGGTAGTCCTCAAACCGTTTGTGATATATTTCCAGCGGTCTTCGACAATGAAGCTCTCATAAAATTTTTCTTTAAATGTTTCCCACATAATCGGATTCCCTCAGAATCTTTATTCGGCTGCGGATTCTGTTTCCGTCGCTTCTTCGGAAACGGCCTCAGTGTCAGCTTCTTCGGAATTATCGGTATCCGTATTGATGTATTTGTCGATGATTTCCTGCAGTTTTCCGGATTCTTTCAGGTCTGCCAGAGATGCGTTTACTTTGTCAAGCAGCTCGGTGTTGTCTTTCGCAATGGCAATCGCGTACTCTTCTTCCGTGAACGCTTCGTCCAGAATCTTCAGGCCTTCGTTCTCTTCTACGAAAACTTTCGCCGGCTCGCGGTCGATGATAACGGCGTCAATCTTGTTCTGGATCAGGGACTGAACGGCCTCGAAGCCCTTGTTATAACGCTCGATGGTCGCATCTTCGATGTCTTCGGAATACAGGTCGCCGGTGGTTCCAAGCTGAACGCCGATGTATTTCCCGACCAGGTCATCCGGACCCGCGATCTCGCTGTCTTCGGTAACAATGATAACCTGTGCCGCTTCCGCATAGGTATCGCTGAAGCTTACATTCTTCAGACGGTCTTCTGTAACGGTCATCCCGGCCACGCCGATATCGGCTTTTCCGGACTGTACGGCTGCAAGAATGGAATCAAAAGCCATATCCTGGATTTCCAGGGTCATTCCCAGATCCTCTGCGATCGCCGCTGCAATTTCCGCGTCAATGCCGACAATGTCGTCGCCTTCGTGATATTCATAGGGCGGGAATTCGGCGTTGGTCGCCATCACCAGGGTGCCGCCCTCTTCTGCACAGAGAGTCATGGCGGACATGCTGAAAATCATGCTTGCGGTCAGCGCTGCTGCAATTAACTTTTTCATAAAAATACATCCTCCTTAATAATCATTCTTTTTTTCTCAACTTAATCTATCACTTCGAAAATCATTTGTCAACCATGCCCTCAGGTATTTTCCAAAAAAGCCGCCAGATTTCGGTGCTTTACGCCATTTTTTCCGACTCTGCCCCGTTCTTCGTCCAGGGAAAGAACCAGACGCGTGTAGTTTCCTTTCAGGCTGCTCAGGATTTCCGCCGCCTCGGCAAACGCCTGCTCGTCCGGAATCTGCGCGCGGATCTGGATGCAATACTGTTCCCGGCCCCGCTCTGCCAGGAAGTCGAATTCTTTCCGGCCGATTTTCCCGCGGTACACCCGAAAGCCGCGGGAGAGCAGCTCCAGGCAGACCATATTTTCCAGGACACCGGAAATTTTTTCCTCCCGGAATCCTTCCAGGGCGTGGTACATCCCCCAGTCCGTGAAATAATATTTTTCCCGCGCCTCCACCGTCCGCGCTTCCTTTAAATCGTAGCGGCGGGCGCGGTATACCAGATGGCCGCTTTCCAGGGCTTTCAGCATGGCGTACACGGTGTCTTTACTGATCTGGCAGCCGGACTGGTTCAGGCCGTCGGCAATGGTTTTCGGAGAAGCGGGCTCGCCCAAATGCTCTGCCAGATAGCAGAAAATCATCCAAAGCTGGCCGACGTTGCGCAGGTTCTTTTCCTGGACGGCATCCTGCAAAATCCCGGCTTTGCAGGTGTCCAGCAGATATTGCCAGATCTGATCCTCTTCTTTTTCCAGCCGGTGAATGCCGGGCATGCTGCCGTAAACCAGGAAATCGTGGAAACTCTGTGCGCTGTCCTGGCCGCTTCCTTCTTCCTGGATCTGCTCCAGATATTCGGAATAGGAATAGGGATACATCCGGATCTGGACACAGTTTCTCGAAATCAGGGATGCGTCTTGGCTTTCCAGGATGCCGGCTCTGGAGCCGGTCAGATAAATGTCGCAGTTTTCTTTCCGGTACAGTTCTTTGATTGCCTTTTCCCAGCCGGGCAGATACTGGATTTCATCCAGGAGCAGGTACAGGCGGTTTTCGCTTTCTTCCCGGCGTTTACGGACTGCCTGCAATAGAGCTTCGCCGTCCCGGATCTCGATGTGGCGCAAGGTGTCAAAACTCAGGCAGAGAATATCCTGAGGGCTTGTCCCGTTTTTCTGGAGTTCTTCCCGAACCCACCGCAGGACGGTGGTTTTTCCGCAGCGGTGAAGGCCTGTAATGACTTTTATAAAGGGTTTGTTCATATAAAGCCGGATTAAATCCGTGTAATTTCTTCTCTGGATCATCGCTTTCTCCCTGTGATTGTTTCAATCCACGCTCGATAATTTAACAGCGTGCGGCTTACGGAATTAATCCGCAAAATGCGTCTGTGTGTCTGTGTGCTTCTGCGCTTTGGCCCGCGCAAAACGGGCGCCGCTGGCCGCCTGCCCGGAGGGCTTTTCCTTTTCAGCGCAACGCGTCAGAAGGCTTTGCAGAATGGAACGTCTATACCGAAAAAAAGAGAACCTGACAAGCAGATTCTCTTTTGCCTCCGGCGGACTACTGGATTTTCGCTCCGCATTCGCCGCAGAATTTCACATCCGCTTCCACTTCTTTTCCGCAGTTTGCGCAGACTTTTCTTTCCGGTTTCGGTGCTTCTTCGCGACCTTTCAGCTTCGCGCCACACTGGCAGCAGTAATGCATAGCAGCGGCATTTTTCGCACCGCACTGGGAGCATACGACGGTTTCCGGCTCCGGCTTTTCTGCTGCTTCCGGCGCATCGTCTGACGCACTCGGCGTTTCGGATGCTCCGGCGGCTTCATCTGACGCACTCGGCGTTTCGGATGCCCCGGCAGCTTCGTCTGACGCACTCGGCGTTTCGGATGCTCCGGCGGCTTCATCTGGCGTCTCCGGCGCTTCGGCTCCTGCCGCTTCTTCCGTATCCGCTTTCTCACCTTTCGGTTCTTCTGGCGTCTCCGCTTTTTCGCCTTCCGGCTCTCCTGCCGCCTCTTCGGATTCTTCGACGACTCTGGCCTCCGCCTCGATCTCAGCCTGTACCCGTGCCTCTTCCCGCCGGATTCTGGCGGCTTCGATCTCGGCGATCTTATTTTCCAGCTCTTCGATCCGGGTGCGGTACAAGTCGGCTCTGGCGCAGAATTCCATAACCTCTTCGTCCAGCTCTTCGCCGTCTCTGTACTTCTGATAATAGTAAGCTCCGATTCTCTTCATCTCAGCGTCCAGGTTTTTCTTTTCCGGGAGGGTTTTCGCGTTCAATTTTGTGGTTTCTATGGTTTCGTTCGTCACGTTTCCGATATTTTTTGTGACGTCAGTGATATCTTTTGCAACATTTTTTGCAATTTCGTTCATTTTTTCGAAAAATGTCATAGGGTTCCGCCTCCATTTTCTGATTTTGTAAAACTTTTTCAGGTCTTTTCTTTCCATTATACGCAAAAAGCCGGGAAAATGCAAGAATGGGATAGAACTCCTGAAATCTTTTCTGCTTTTCTATAAAAAAAGAGACCCTTCTTTTGGGGTCTCCTTTCATCGAAAGCGGATAGCGGGAATCGAACCCGTCTCTCCAGCTTGGGAAGCTAGCGTTCTACCGATGAACTATATCCGCATATTACCTTGAAATCCTTGCTACCAGAACAGTATACTCCACTTCACAAAAAAAATCAAGCATTTTCGAAATTTTTTTCAATTTTCCTAATTTCGAAATTTTTTGATATTTTTTTAATTTTCCCCTTGATTCTTTCCGCAAAATCCGTTATAATAAGATCAATTCCGGGGCATTAGCGCAGTTGGGAGCGCGCCACACTGGCAGTGTGGAGGCCACGGGTTCAAGTCCCGTATGCTCCATTTACCAAAGAGAAAAGACACTGGATTCTTCGAAAACAGAAGCCAGTGTTTTTGCATGTAAGCACCTTTTCACCACACAGGAGGTTCCCATGAAATTCATTTACCCCGCCATCTTCCGAAAAACCGCATCCGGCACCTACACCGGCACCTTCCCCGACCTGGAAAGCTGTCAGGTCGAAGGCGACACCCTGGACGACGCCATCGAAAAGGCGAACGAAGCCGCCGCCGACTGGATTTCCCTCGAACTGTCCGAAGATGCCGACCTGCCGCCCATCTCCGACCCCGGCGACCTGCCGCTGCACCCCGGCGACATTGTCCGGAATATTTCCGTAAACATCCGCTTCACGGACGGCTGGGACGAATAACGCTTCCGGCCCTCCCTCTTTTTTTTCAAATTTTTCCAAATCAAACTCTATTTTTCACATTTAAATTCCCAAATCCGTAAATACTAATAGTACAAACTTAGTTACTGTTCAGACAGTACCTGAGCACTTAGCTGCTCAGGTACGTAAGAACGTGATTCAGGTGTGAGCAGGCTCTTTTGCGAAGCAAAACTTAAAATGAGCCTGTGAATCGTTACTGGAACGAGGTACGAGTGAACAGTAACCAAACACACAGAAAGGAGCATCTATTATTTCTATGATCGGTATCCTTGCCGCCTTTTTCGTCGGCGCCCTTTTCGGCGTCTTCCTGATGTGCTGCCTTCAGATCAGCCGGGATGAAAAAGACCGCTTCTAAACTTTTTCTAAACAAACCATAAAAAAATTTTTCATTTTCCTGTTGACAACAAAAGAAAAACAAAGTATACTTCTGTTCAAGCGAAGGCGCTGAGGAAAAAACTCAGCGCCTTTTCTTTTTTGTTAGTTCTGGCGAAGGCAAAAAAGAAAAAGCGGAAAAGAAAGAGGAGGAACTATTATGTATCAATCAGTAGACGTTATGTGGACACTCATCGGAGCCGCACTGGTTTTCTTCATGCAGGCAGGCTTCGCGATGTGTGAAGCGGGCATGACCCGCGCGAAAAACACCGGCAACATCATCATGAAGAACCTGATGGACTTCTGCATCGGCACCCCGGCTTACTGGCTGGTGGGCTTTGGCATCATGTTCGGAGGCTCCGGCCCTATCATCGGCGGATTTGATCCCCTGATCCGCGGCACCTACGATTTCGGCACCCTGCCTACCTGGTGCTACGTGATCTTCCAGACCGTATTCTGCGCCACCGCCGCGACCATCGTTTCCGGCGCCATGGCAGAACGGACGAACTTCAAAGCATACTGCCTGTACAGCGGCCTGATCTCCCTGATCGTTTATCCGATCTCCGGCCACTGGATCTGGGGCGGCGGATGGCTTAGTAGCCTTGGCTTCCACGATTTCGCCGGAAGTACCGCCGTACACATGGTCGGCGGCGTAACCGCCTGCATCGGCGCTGCCATCCTTGGCCCCCGCATCGGCAAATACACGAAAGACGGAAAACCCCGCGCGATCCCCGGCCACAACCTGACCGCAGCCGCCCTTGGCGTCTTCATTCTCTGGTTCTGCTGGTTCGGCTTCAACGGCGCCAGCACCGTTGCCATGAGCACCGACGAAGACATGATCAGCGCCAGCCTGATCTTCATGAACACCAACATGTCCGCAGCCGTAGCGACCTGCACCGTTATGATCTTTACCTGGCTGCGTTATAAAAAGCCGGACGTATCCATGTCCTTAAACGGCGCTCTGGCTGGCCTGGTAGCCATCACCGCAGGCTGCGACCTGGTATCCCCGGTGGGCGCATTCTTCATCGGCCTGATCGCCGGGATCGCCCTGGTATTTTCTGTTGAATTCTTCGATAAGGTTGCAAAAATTGACGACCCGGTAGGCGCAATTTCCGTTCACGGCGTCTGCGGAGCCCTTGGTACGATCCTGACCGGTTTCTTCGCGACCGAAGACGGCCTGCTCTACGGCGGCGGCTTCCATTTCCTGGGCGTTCAGATCCTGGGCGTGGCTTCCGTAATCCTCTGGGTTGTGGTATCCATGACGATCATCTTCAAACTGATTGACAAATTCGTGGGCCTGCGCGTTCCGGCGGAAGTCGAGATCGACGGTCTGGATTTCCACGAGCACGGCCTGGTAAGCGCCTACTCCGGTTTCAACATTACCGATATCGCCGCAAACATGGATATCAACGAAAACACGGATCTGGGCGAGGACAGCTACGAAAAAGCCAGCCAGCGTCAGATCGACGCCGCAATTCCCGTTACCCGCACTGAGCAGCTTGACCTTCCTTCCACCGGCATCTACAAAGTTTCGATTCTCGTAAAGCTTGCGAAATTTGAATCTCTGAAGAAAGCCCTGAACGATCTGGGCGTTACCGGTATGACGGTAACCCAGGTTATGGGATGCGGAATCCAGAAGGGCGCCGGTGAACTGTACCGCGGCGTTGAGATGGATGCAACGCTTCTGCCGAAAGTAAAACTGGAAGTCATCGTTGGAAATATTCCGGTAGACAAAGTCATCGAAACCGCGAAGAAAGCCCTCTATACCGGACACATCGGCGACGGAAAGATTTTCGTATACGATGTGAAGAAAGTCATCAAAGTGCGTACCGGAGAAGAAGATTTCGAAGCGCTCAAAGACGTCGAATAGGCACACAGCACCATTTCTCCTATAAAAAGACCCGGCAGCAAAAAACTGCCGGGCCTTTTTTTGCGAAACTTATTTCATAGGATGAAACACATACTCTTCTAAACGCCGGAACGCCTCTTCCACCCTGCTAAAGGGCAGCGCCAGATTCATCCGGATTGCACAGGGGCCATGGAACATCCGGCCATCCTGCCAGGCCACGCCCACATCCCATCCGGCCTGTTCCAGCTCGTCGATGGTTTTCCCGTTTTCTTTGCACCATTCGGTACAGTCCAGAAACAGCATGTAGGTTCCCTGGGGCTTGCTCACCTGAACGCCTTTAAAATGCTGTTCGATGAAATCGCAGGCAAAATCGATATTTTTTGTCAGAACCTGGCGCAGTTCATCCACCCACTCATACCCTTCCGGCTTATAAGCGCCGATCAACGCATGCATCGAAAGGACATTCATCGAATTATAGTGCGGTTTTTCGCTCTTTGCCCGCACCCGGTCCCGCAGGTACGAATTATAAATAATGTGGTAGCTGCCCACCAGCCCCGCCAGGTTAAAGGTCTTACTGGGCGCATAAAACGCCACTGTCCGGTTCCTTGCGTCCTCGCTCACCGACTGCGTCGGAATGTGCTTGTACCCTTCCAGAATCAGGTCCGACCAGATTTCATCGGAAATGACTACGCAGTCGTTTGCTTTGTACACTTCCATCGCTTTCTCGATTTCCCAGCGCTCCCAGACGCGGCCGCAGGGATTGTGGGGGCTGCAGAATACGGCCACATGAATCTTCTCCGCCTTCAGCTTCCGATCCATATCCTCAAAGTCCATGCGCCAGATCCCGTTTTCATCCAATTTTAAGGGGCTGTGGACGATCTTATAGCCATTGTTCGTAATACTCCCGGTAAAACCGATGTAGGTCGGGGAATGTAAAAGCACCTTATCTCCCGGCGCCGCAAAAGCCGTCAGCGCTGAAATCACGCCTCCCAGCACACCATTCTCATACCCGATGCACTCTGCGGTAAGTCCCGTAACGCCGTTTCGCGTCTCGTGCCAGCGGATAATAGAGTCATAATACTCTTCGGAGGGGTCAAAGTATCCATATGCCGGATGCTTCGCGCGCTCGATGATCGCCTCCGGAATCGTCGGAACGGTGGGGAAATTCATGTCCGCCACCCACATCGGAATCGTATCAAATCCGGGCTTGGGCGCGCTGGGTGCAAATCCCGGCCCTTTTCCAAGGCCGTCCACCGCGATGGCATCCTTCCCCCGTCTGTCAATAATCGACGTAAAATCGTATTTCATGGTTCGATTCTCCTAACTGTAAAAATAATAGCATCTGCTAAAGTATTATTATAGAAGAAATCGCTCCGCCGCACAAGCCCTTCTTTCTTTAATGTTTGTAAAATTCCCGGATTGCCTTCCCGGGTGTTTGACACATCAATCATCCTAAAAGTGCCTCAAAGCCTTGAAATAGG
>JAUNPS010000013.1:0-3061 GCA_030536575.1 Eubacteriales bacterium
CCCAATGTCTCCTGAAAAACATCGGGATAAGTGAAATATCGGAATAAGTGATTTTATTCCGACATCGGGATAAGACCACATAAAACTCCGGCTTCGGAATCTGAAGTTTTTTACTTCCATAACGGTTCTGTTTCGTCGTTTTAATATATTCATTCCACGTATGCGCCAAATACAGCAGGATCCGGATCACAATATTCACCGTCCAGCTCGACTGTGCTTCCAGCAGCAGCAACACTTTTCCCCGGACATTCATTCCCAGATCATTGTATTCCTGATCCGTAAAAACATTCTTGATCGTAACCATCTCGATATCCGTTTCTGTCACATCCGTATCTTCCGGATGGATCGCCTTGTAAAGCTGCAGTGCATAGGTACGGTTTTCGAAAAGGTTGCGGAATACGGTATCTTTCACCGTTCTCTTTAATATCTGTTCGGACACCGGTTCTTCTTTCCCCGGCGCCTCTTCTTTTTCTTTCCTTATAATTGGCCAGCCTCCTGGTTATGTTTGATTTTTCCGCCAAACGGAAAACGGAATTCAGGATAGCGGTTAGATAAATCTTTGCTTCCGCACCATCTGCACGAACTCTTTATTATCCCTGGTCCGTACAAACATATTTAAAATATTTTCAACCGCTTCATCCGACTTCATTCCATTTAACGCCTTACGCATAATGTAAGCCGCCTCCTGCTCCTCCCGGTCAAGCAGCAGATCGTCCCGCCTCGTCCCGGACTTCGGAATATCGATGGCCGGGAATACCCTCTTTTCCGAAAGCTTCCGATCCAGAACCAATTCCATATTTCCGGTTCCCTTGAATTCTTCGTATACAACGTCATCCATCTTACTGCCGGTATCCACAAGGGCCGTAGCTAAAATCGTCAGACTTCCGCCCTCCCGCATATTCCGGGCCGCACCGAAAAACCGCTTCGGCATGTGCAGCGCCGCCGGATCCAGACCGCCGGACAGGGTACGGCCGCTGGGCGGAACCGTCAGGTTATAGGCCCGTGCCAGCCGGGTAATGCTGTCAAGCAGGATCACAACATCCTTTTTATGTTCTACCAGACGCTTCGCGCGTTCGATCACCATCTCCGATACCCGTTTATGGTGCTCCGGAAGCTCGTCGAAGGTCGAATAAACCACCTCCACGTTATCGCCGGTAATAGCTTCCCGGATATCCGTCACTTCCTCCGGACGCTCGTCGATCAGGAGAATGATCAGATACATACCCGGATCGTTCCGCAGAATGGAACGGGCCACTTCTTTTAACAGGGTCGTCTTTCCTGCTTTTGGCGGGGATACGATCATCCCTCTCTGGCCTTTTCCGATCGGGGAAACCATATCCACGATCCGCATGGCAATGTTCCTGCCGTCCCGCTCCATTTTCAGGCGCTCGTTCGGGAAAATGGGGGTCATATCCTCGAAGTTCGTCCGTCTGCTGGCGACTCCGGGGGGCATGCCGTTAACGGCCTTTAAGTATAAGAGGGCGCTGAATTTTTCCTGCTGGGTTTTGATTCGGGTATTTCCCAGGATGATATCGCCCGTGCGCAGATTGAATCGGCGGATCTGGGAAGGGGAGACGTAGACGTCATTCTCGCCGGGGAGATAGTGGTTACTCCGGATGAAGCCGTAGCCATCCGGAAGGACTTCCAGGATCCCTTCGACGCTGATCCCGCTGTCGAGCTGGGCCAGGTCTGTGGAAGGCTTGTCCTCCTGGGCCTGGCGCGCGTCTTCGGCGTCGGTTCTCGCGATGTCGGTTCTTGTCTGGTCAGGAGTCCTTGCGGCGTCGTATCTCTGGTTTTCGTTTTTGAAGCTGTCGTTTTTCGGGTAGTCGGTTCGGACTGGGTTTTCCCTTTTCGGGGCGCTTTCAGAGGGAGCAGGCTTTTCTTCCTGCGCTTTGCGTGCTTCTTCTTTCGCGTCTTCTTCCAGCATGCGCTCAACTACCTGACTTTTTTTCAGGGTAGATATATTTTTTAAGCCGCGGGCCTTTGCGATTTCTTTGAGTGCTGCGGCGGATAATGCTTCGTATTTTTCTCTCATCATAGGATTCGATTCCTTTCTTCTAGGTTGTTCTATGCTGCGTGGTAGATTGTCGGGATTTTCACAAGAATTTTTCGACGTTTTGCGAGCTGATCACGAGATACCTGTAGTATAGCATACTTTTTTTCAAAAATCTATCTTAACTTTTTGCGGAAGGCGGCGCAGCCAAAAGGCGCGCCTGCCATTCTGCCTAAACCTCGCCGCTCCCTCCGCGCAGCCAAGTCCCTACGACAGCATCCCGCCCAACATTCCCCCTCCCAGGCACATACAAAGCGTCGTCAGCACCCTCGCCGCCGAAACCGCTCCATCCCCGCCTGCCAGGGAAATCAGCACCAAAATTCCAAAATAAGTACCTCCGGTCACCATCCCCCAGAGAAACTTCCGGCTCCGTGCCTTCCGTCCAGTGATCCATCCGCCCAGAAAACTGGACAGGATGTATACCAGGATGATCCCGACCGCAACCTTCCCCTCGTCCAGTTCCATCTTGAACAGAAGCAGGGCCAGAAGGACTAACAGCAGGGCAGTGGCCACGCAGGAACCCACCAATCCCTTTAAAACTGCGATCAGTCCGGATTTTCCTGTTTGTGTATTTTCCATAAGCATCCCTCCTGTATATTACTATATGAAGGGTCTTGGGAAAATATGACTGCGTATGGTAGATTTTTTTAAAATTTTTTTTACGCGAAAACGGGCACCGCCAGTCTGGGGAGTGCCTGGCAATGCCCTGGGAAACTGTCTTCTTTTATTTCTGTTCGTTCTTTTCGACCCGTTCTTTCCTGCCTGTCAAAATGGTCGCCCCAATGACCAGCAGCGCAGAAAGTGCGGCAATGACCGCCGGCCAGATATCTGTCATATCCCCTGTCAAAGCTGGGTCGGTGGATACCGTACCGCTTGCGGAGCTGCTTCCGGTACTGCTGTTGGAAGAGGTCGTTCCGTCGTTCTGGGAATTTACCGCGGGCGCATCTTTCGTGCCCAAAGCACTGTCTGAACCGGTACTGTTTGTGTTGTTCGTACTGCTTGTGTTGT
>JAUNPS010000013.1:3071-110170 GCA_030536575.1 Eubacteriales bacterium
TATTATTTGTAATAGACGTGTTTGTATCGGTATTCGTCGTATTCGTATCGGCAGAATTTGTATCGGTACTGCTTGTCGTGTCGTCTGTTTCCGTTTCGTCATCAGCCTGGGTACTGCTTCCCGGCCCGATTCCAATAATCGTCTGTCCGGCAAGGCTGAACGGGCTGAACGAATCCGTCTGGAAGTACAGCATCCCGCCATTTACCTCCGGCGTCAGCTCCTCCATGCTGCCGTCATGCAGATAATGCAGAATCTTCATGTCGCCGTCCACTTCCACATCCGGCTTCGGAATGCCGATCGTCACGGTCTCACCATTTAATACATATTCGCTGTCCGTATATAAATCCCACAGAACAATGTCATAGGGAACGATAATATCCAGTCCGTTTACACTTTCGGAAGCGTCTTCCCGAATCGAAACCTGAATCTGGGTATACCATGGAATATCCCCTGTCACGGTAACGCCCTGATCACTGTGGTTATAGGCTGCGGCAGTCTCGGTGGCCGCCTCCAGAAGCTGCTTCACGTCTTCGGAAATACTTTCTTTCTCTGCCGCGGATAATGCGTTATAGCGGACATACAGCGGAACCAATGCTTTCGCTTCCTCCCGCGAATGAATCTCCAGCGCCTGGATCTCTTCCGCGACAGCCTGTGCTGCTTCGCTCATGGTCTGAACGGCTGCTTCGGTAATCTCCGTTTCCGACGCATAGCTCATCTGCCGCGGCGCCCCCATCAGGCATACCGCGCTTAAAAACGCACAGCCCATGGCTTTTGCACTGTATTTCACCATCATTTCTTTTGTCGATCTCGTTTTCATTTTATTCTCCCCTTCATGTTCCAGTCACTTTACGCCGGCACATGGCGTAGTTCCTTCATGTGAACCAATTATAACATTTCCAAAACAGTTTTTCAAGTATTTATTACAAATTTGTTAAAAATATTTAGTTTAATTTACGTTACTATTGAATTCTTGCATTTATATGGGAAATAAGGTATATTACTCCTTAGTCAACAACCCCACGCCAGCCGCCAAACGGACACGGAAACCTGCCCGCCGGCGCTGCCCGTGGACATAAACTTTCATGCCCCGTATACGGGAGTTCCTCCCGCGAAATGTTCCGGGACATGCCGCCACCTCGAAACGTACATTTTAAAGGAGATGATTTTTTTTGGATTCGAGTGACGCCTTGCAGGCATGTTCGCTTATTCTGCTGTTAGGGCTGTCTGCATTTTTCTCATCGGCAGAGACGTCTATGGTAACTGTAAACCGCATCCGCATCACCAGCCTGGCTGAACAGGGGAATAAAAAGGCGGTCCGGCTTCTGAAGATTATTGATGATTCCGGCAAAATGCTCAGTGCGATCCTGATCGGAAATAACGTGGTGAATCTGTCCGCCTCGGCGATTTCCGCCACCCTCGCCCAGAGCCTGTTTGGAAGCGCCGGCGTCAGCATTGCCACCGGACTCCTGACGATCCTGGTTCTGATCTTCGGAGAGATCACTCCCAAGACGATGGCCACCCTCTATGCCGAAAAGCTGGCTCTGGCCTACTCCGGCGTGATCTGGTACTTGATGGTGCTCATGACTCCCGTGATCTTTGTCATTAATAAACTTTCCGGTTTCATCCTGAAACTCCTGAAAGTGGATCCCAATGCAAAGAATAACACCATGACCGAGCACGAGCTGCGCACCATCGTAGACGTCAGCCACGAAGAAGGTGTGATCGAGAGCGACGAGCGCCAGATGATCTACAACGTAGTCGATTTCGGAGACGCCCAGGCCAAGGATATCATGGTTCCCCGCGTGGATATGATCTCCGTCTCGGTCACCAGTACCTACGATGAGCTCATCGCCATCTTCCGTCAGGAAAAGTTCACCCGGATTCCTGTTTATGAAAACAGCTCCGACAATGTCATCGGCATCATAAACATCAAAGATCTCCTGGTTCTGGAGCCCGCTGCGGAATTCCACATCCGCGACATTCTCCGGGAACCGCATTTTACCTATGAATATAAGAAGACCTCCGAACTTCTGGTGGAAATGCGCCAGTATTCCATGAATATGGCCATCGTCCTGGACGAGTACGGCGCCACCGCCGGGCTGATTACCCTGGAGGATCTTCTGGAAGAGATCGTCGGCGAAATCCGCGACGAATACGACAAAGACGAGGAAGACCTGGTTCAGAAGATCAGCGACCAGGAAGTGATCGTCGAAGGCTCCATGAAGCTGGACGACTTAAACGACGCCCTGGGCCTGTCCCTGGAATCCGAGGATTACGATTCCATTGGCGGTTACATCATCGAGCATCTGGATCATTTACCCAAGTCCGGCGAATTCACCGTTACCGATACCGGCATCCGCCTGGTGGTTGATTCCGTCGACCGGAAACGAATCGAAAAAGTCCATATTTATCTGCCGGAACCTTCCGAGGCACTTTCTGAGGAAGTGAAAGCATAGGCAAAAAAGGGAGCCGCATAAAAACGGCTCCTTTTCTCTTCTATTTCCGATCTTCCGCATGCAATGCATCCACCGAAATCTCATCCCCTGCCATCCGCAGAATATCTTTAATCTCCTCCACCGGCATCTCCAGATAAGCCGACAGCTCCTCGATCGACACCTTATGCTCCAGATCCCGTTCCAGGTTCTTCACCGCTTCCTGCAAATGATTTGCCCGCTCCGCAATCCGCTCTCCCATATCCTGGATGTCCTGGCTTTCCTCCAGCGCTTCCTCCATCGCCGCCTGGATCTTCTCATACAGATACTTTTCGTACTCCTCCAGCTCCAGCCCGACCTCAAGCTCCTCCAGCGCCAGCATCAGCCCGATATTTCCCTCCTGGACCAGATCCCCCATCGGAACCCCTCCATATTGATACGTTTGCGAAAGGTCGTAAACAGTCTGCAAATATCCCTGGGTCAGCCGGCTCTTCGCCTGGCCGTCCCCCGCCGCCGCCATCTGAAACAGCTTCCACTTTTCCTCCTGCGGAATCTGCACAAGCTGCTGCAGCTCTTCCAGATAAAAATCCAGCGGCGTCCCTCCTTCTTCCGTCTCTGCTTCTTTCGGCTCAGCGGACTTCTCTGCGCCTGCTCCCTTCGGCTCATAGCCTTCGACCTGAATCTTTTCCCCGGCCAGATATTCGAAAATCATCTGAAAATGGCTCTCTTCCAGATGCGCATTTTGGAAAAACTCCCGGATCTCTGCCTGGCTTAGCCGGTTCCCCCGCTCATCCGCCAACTTCTTAATCTCGCTTAACATTTCCCGAAAAATGATCTTATCCTGCATCTTCTGCCTCCAATACTTCAATCGCTTTCTGAAGCTGATTGTCTTCTTCCTTCGTGATCTCGATCTGATTCGCCAGCGCCTCATCCAGCTCCACTTCCACATCCGGTTCGATGCCTTTTCCATGGATATCCTGGCCCAGCGGCGTAAAATATTTCGCAATGGTCAGTTTCACCGCCGAGCCGTCCGACAGGCGGATGGTCTGCTGGACAATGCCCTTGCCATAGGTGGTCGTTCCCACCAGCGTGCCGATCCCGTAGTCCTTCACCGCCCCGGCGAAAATTTCCGAAGCGCTGGCACTGTAGCCGTTAATCAGGACGGCCAGGGGAATCTGGAGTTCCTTCGTCCCGTCGCATTCGAAGTTTTCCCGCACGCCATTTTTGTCTTCTGTGTAGACAATCAGGCCTTCCGGTAAAATTTCCCGCAGGATCTCGCAGACAGTATCCAGGACGCCGCCCAGGTTACTGCGCAGGTCGATGATCAGCTTTTCCATTCCCTGGCTTTCCAGGGCTTCCTTCGCCGCAAGGAACTGCTCCTCGGTCACGGTGTCGAATTCTGCAATGCGGATGTAGCCGATCTGATTTTCCAGCATTTCGTACTCCACCGTAGGGATTTCCACTTTACGCCTTTCCACATAAAACACCAGTTCTTCGGCGCTGCCTTCCCGCTCAATGGTAATCTTCACAGTCTCCCCTTCCGCGGTCTTGATCAGGGATACCACATTGTTCAGATCCATGGCGGACGTCTCCTCGTCGTTCACCTTTGTGATAATATCGCCCGGCAAAAGTCCAACCTCCGCCGCAGGCGTATTTTCATAGCATTTGACAATCGTAACCTCCCCGGTCTGCTGATCCTGGGTCACGGTCACACCAATGCCGTCATATTCCCCGGAAGTGGACTCCAGCATGCTGGCCAGCTCCTCCTCCGTGTAGTAAGCCGCATAGGGGTCGCCCAGTCCGGCAATCAGCCCTTTATACAGGTAATCTTCCACCTTTTCCGCGTCCACTTCATCGTAAAAATATTCATTAATAATCTCTTCGATCGCCTGTATTTTCTGGCTGCTCTGCTCCAGATCCAGATTCAGCTTCTCACTTTCTCCCTCTGTCTCATCTATCGCTGCGGACAGCTCCTGTCTCTGCGCTGCCTCCGTGCCAAAGCGGACACCGAGCAGCAAAAGCAGGGTCAGGCAGATTCCGCACATTGCTCCCGTCAGAAAGCTGCTGCGTTTCTCCATCATTATGCTCCTTATTCTCTGCCAATTTTCTTTTCCGTCCGGATGCTGGAAACCGCAAAAGGTTTTGGCACGATACTTTCTTTATCTTATCGTAACCAAAACCCTTTTATGCAATCTTTTTATCCGTTCCGCCGGATCTTAATAATCCATCGTTTCCATATACTTCATATAGCGGACAACCATCAGCGCGATCTTAAAGGTGATCGCGTCTTCGAATACCCGCAGATCCAGCCCGGTGCTCTTCTGAAGCTTATCCAGGCGGTAAACCAGGGTATTCCGGTGAATATAGAGCTGTCTGGATGTCTCGGAGACATTCAGGCTGTTTTCGAAAAATTTATTGATGGTCGTCAGGGTTTCTTCGTCGAAATCATCCGGGGATTTTCCTTCGAAAATTTCCTTGATGAACATTTTGCAAAGCGGGATCGGAAGCTGATAGATCAGGCGGCCAATACCAAGGGAACTGTAGGCGATCACGTTCCGCTCCTCGAAGAAAATCTTCCCTACATCCAAAGCCATCCGCGCTTCCTTATAGGATCTGGACACTTCCTTGATCTCGTCTACAATGGTGCCGTAGGCGATATGGGCCGTTTCCTTCTTTCCGGTTCCCAGGGAATCCAGAATCTGCCTGGCTGTCCGCTCCATCTCCGGATAGCCTTCCGCAGGCGCCAGTTCTTTTACGACAATGATGCTCTTTTCATCGACTGCTGTAATAAAATCTCCGTTTTTGCCCCCCAGCATCGTCCGGACATTTTCCAGGGAAGAATTATCCTTCTCATGATCTACTTCCAGCAAAAAGACGACTCTTCGGGCTTCGGTATCGATGTGCAGCTTCTTCGCGCGATTATAGATATCAACCAAGAGCAGGTTGTCCAGGAGCAGATTTTTGATGAAATTGTCTTTATCAAACCGCTCCTTATAGGCTACCAGCAGGTTCTGAATCTGAAAGGCCGCCATTTTCCCGACCATATAGACGTCGTCGCTGCTGCCTTTCGCTACCAGAATATACTCTAACTGATGTTCGTCGAAAATCTTAAAAAACTGATATCCCTGTACAAGCTGGCTGTCTGCCGGCGAATCTACGAAGGGAAGCATGTAGGCTTTATGCTCTTCGGCTTCCGGATAGGTCGTAGCGAGCACGTTCCCTTCCAGGTCAATTACACAAAGGTCAATGCGGGAAATCACTTTTAAGCCTTCGATCGTCGATTGCAGTATCTGGTTCGTTATCATTTTTTTCCACTCCTTTGCTACAGTCCAATTACCAATATTTTAATACATAATGCCAAAAAAAGAAAGTAAAATTTGTGATATTTTATACATTTTTCTTCTTTGACACCGAAGGCCTGCAGCAGAGTCCGGAAGTTTATTCTTCGGTGAATTCTGCGACCCGTTTTTTAAAGGTACGCTTTTCCCGGATCCGTTCCAGAAATTTCTGTTTCGCTTTCATGCCTTTCTGGACGCCGCCGTTTTTTCCGATGCCGATCCAGATCCTGGAATTCAGCTTCTGGCGGTTCAGATAAGCAAAATTTTCCTGCAGCGGATAGGGAAGCGCGGCCAGAATCACGTCCGCCGCAATCCCGTTCAGCCGGTTCAGCAGCGCATCCGGGTCTTCCGCCGCCGTCTCTTCGAAGGAGAAGCTTCCCGCGACCTCCAAATGGGGATACGCCTCCCGCAGCTCCTTCTTTAACCGCTCCCGGTCCGCCGGGGTCTCGGCCACCAGGACGAGGCTTCTCCCTGCTTCGCTTAAATATTCCAGGAAGGAAGCCAGAAACCAGTTCTCCTCCGCCTCCCAGAGCCGCTCCGGAGCCGTGATGCCGGCCGCTTCCAGCACTTCCCGCTCCCGGATCACGCTCAGGTTCAGCTGCTCGATCTGCTGTCGGTACTCCTCCGACTCCTCTGTGGCCAGCAGAACGCCGGAGGTCACCATCCCGATGATCCGCAGGGCGTCCCCTTCCAGGAAACCCCTGGCCTTTTCCAGGGCCTCCTGGGTGCTCATGCTGTCCAGGCGGATTCCCAGAATCTCGATTTTTTCACTCATGTCTTTTCACCTGCCCTCTTTGGAACCTTACTTTCCCATGCCTGCGGCAGGGTACTTTTTCTCCATCCAATTTGAATCAAAGCTTTATGCCCAATTTACAGTAATCATACCAGAAAACGGCGGCAATGTAAAGCCGTACCTTGCGAACCTTTCTTTTACTCCCAAAATTCAAGGGCAGGCCGTGACTTGTGTAAGTCACGCCCTGCCCTGGTTTCGGAAGTTTTTACGATCAATACAGGCTTAACGATGCCAGTATGGAACAGATGGTATCCGCATTTTCCGCATACTGCGTGCCGGTCACACAGAATACGTACTGCTTGTCAGATGGATGAAAAAACAGAATGGCTCCGCAGTCTTCCTCCTCCAGACGGTATGCAACGCACCCGATCCCGTTGATCGTCACAAGATCGTCCACCTGATAGCCGCCCTGCCTGATTACCGCCGCAAGGTCTTCCAGCGTCTCCGCGCCATCGCTGTATGCCCATACGACAGAAATTGCCGGCGCATATTCCGCCTTGGAGGAATCTCCCGCAAGATAGAGGACCCCCTGCTGCGCCTGTTCCTCGGTTACCTCGTACACATTCCAGTCGCTTGGCAAATATAATTGAAAGCCGTCCTGGAAGGGCACCCAGGTGCCCGCATAAGCGGCCGCAGTCTCATCAAAAACAATACTTCCCGCTGTCTGTTCCGATTCTTCTTCCTTGTTTCCGGCGCTTCCGGAAACTCCGCCCACCGTTCCGATCGTCCCGGCGACTCCCCCGGAACCCGCTTCGGTTTCGGAAGTCTCCTGCCCGATCACGTCTCCGAGCACCTGTTCAACATCGTCTGCTGCCGCTTTTGCGCCTCCGGTCACAGACCGTCCGCTGTCTACATGCCTCTCATAATCACTGTCGCCGCCCGCAAGATAAGCAAAGCTCCCCGCCGCCTGCTCCAGGGCTGCCCCCACATAGCAGGAAAGTTCCGGTATCTCCTTGGCGCCAAACATATAGGTTTTCCCGTTTTCTGCTGTAAACAGCCTTATATCCCGAACAATATAGCCGCTGACTGTATAAGAATAGCCAATCTGTGTAAAGCTCCTGCCTCCAAGATTCACCGTATTTGCCTCAGACGTCACCTGAAGGTCACTGTAACCTTCGCTCATATACAACGTAAACTGATCTGCAAAATCCGCCGTGTCCATATCGTAATAACCGATAATCACATAGGGAATACAGCCCTCTTCCTCCATATACGCATAAACAAACCCGTCTTCCTGGCAAATGGCTGTATAATCGGAAAGATTCACAGAAATCCCAAGATCATCCAGTGCAATCAAATCTCCCTGTGCCCCGGACGCCTGTGCCGAAGCCGCGATCTGGTTCTGCTCCTCTCCAAGACCGCCTAATTTCAATTCTGCCTGCGCGGTGATCGTACCGCCTGCCGCGATCGCTGCCGCTGCCAATACGGCCAAAAACCTTCTTCTCGTTTTCATATTCACGCTTCTCCTCTCTGTTTCCTTTCTGGTATCTGAACTTTTTAATTCGGATTCAACTGCGTTGTTCCGGCAGGTTGATCCGCCGTGTTTGACACGTAAACATTTCCCATGTCATCTGCATATACATAATCATAAGAAACCGGTATTTTCACATGCTCCCCATCCGGCAGCGTATAATCGTTTTGGGAAAGGATATAATCGGAAAACTGCTCCGCATCATACGTTGCTCCTGTCCCCATCGAAGCGCTGACACTGCTTTCGCAGTAATCCCTTGCCGCTTCCATGCTGGTGCTCCCGTTGGAAAGCATCTGCTGCATGATCTGATCTTTCGCTCTGGTAAACGCATCCGCAAACTGATCGCTGAAACAGGTATTCATAAGAAACTGTTCATAGATATCCCGGTTTGCCTCATATTCCGCTTCCGGCGTCAGCATAAAATATACAAGCGGCGCTTCCCACGAAATGTAAGACGTATGAACCGTCCCTCCATAGAGGATCTCTGTCGAAAAGGAACACTGGCTTCCGTCTGTGGCCGCCAGCACATTCAGCCGGAACGGATATCCATCTAACGAAACGGCATAGGAACGCTCCGCTATCCCAACATATACGCCATCTACGCTGCAACCTGTCCCCTGCATGAGCGAGGTCATCTGCTGGTACATTTCATTCGCCTTTTCATCCATCCGTTTCTGCATGTCAGCCCCCATTTCCGTCTGCCCGACGAGTTCCAGCTGTTGGCCGGAAAGGATGGTCTGTGCCATATAATCGCAGTAAGTTTCCGCTGTCATAAACTGCAGCATCGGTGTCAGCGTCTGGCTGTCAAATGCCCCGTCCTGATGCTGATTGTATGAAACCCCACCCATCGAATAATCCAGGATATGCTCATAGACAACCGGAGAATAATATCCCAGCACCGTATTCTGATCCGGGCTCAGGGCCGTCGCATAGACCTGCCCGGGCGCGCCCGCACTCTGCCATCTTCCGCACCAGATCACTTCCCCGGATACCGTATAATCGGAAGGCGCCATGCAGTGGGCGACCACTTTTCCGGTAGACGAGTCCTGGATATCCCAATACCGGTATGCCTGGATCTTCTGTGTGTATGTACCAGCGGTTGACTGCGTCAGAACCGAACCTCCAAGGGTATTTCCTTCCCCTAAGCCAGAAAATCTTTCGCTCAAAGAAGGCGTTTCCGTTTCCGCATCTGCATCTGTCTTGGCGGCTGCATCTGTTTTTTCCCCTATTCCGATTGCTTTCCGTGAATTGCCAATCTCAAACGTACCGTACTGCGCAGCCGTCTCCTTGCCCTCTTCCGCTTTCGCCGTCTGCTGGCCAACTCCAAAAACGCATCCGAATGTCAGCATTGCCCAGACAATTTCCCTGCCGATAATCGATTTTCTTAATCTCTTTCCCATCTTTTCCTCCTCTTCCCATTTCCGTCATCTAATATCCCGCCTCTTCGCAAATTTCATCAATCTTTTCCAGCCACACGGAGTCCAGCCCCTGTATTTTCGCGGCAAACTTCAGCGCCTCGTGTACTTCCTGATAGCCCGACAGCGGCGTCAGCATTTTCAGCGCCCCCTGCCACAGCTCAAAAGCCTGCTCCAGCTCCATTCCTTCCATGCAAAGCCGATACCCCACATGGCTGATCAGGGAACTGTTCACATGAACTCCTCCATAATCATTTTCCATCAGCGGGTCTTCCGAATCCGGATAATAAAAAAGCCCATTTATCTCCGTAGGCTGCCCATACTGACCGGGTTCACTCATGCTGCGGACAGGAACGCCGCTGTTTTCTGCCAACAGCCACAGCTCATCCTCCGTAGCTCCCAGGAGCATCTCGCATAAATTCCCGCACACATCGCTGATTCCCTCATTAACCGCCCCGGAAGCATTCTGGTAAAGATTGCCGCCCGCCGTATAATCGGTGATCCCGTGGGTAAATTCATGTGCCGCCACATCCACACATTCCCCGTAATCATTCACAGCGCTTGCACAAAATACTGCCCATCCTGCGGAAAATCCCAGATACGCCGCATTATCCTCCGGCTCTCTTTCCGCATTGCAGTAATCTGTCAGAATCAGGATGGGGCTTCCAAATCCATCTACGGATTCCATCCCATGGCTTTTGTAAAAATCATAGACCTGACAGTAACGGTCATACGTCAGGAGATAGTGCTCCGGCCATCCCGTATTATCCGGAGATATCCATGGAATCAGTTTCCCTTCAAAGGCATACGCATAATAATCCGCCAGAAGGATATGCCGTTTTGTATCCGCCAGATAATAATTTCCCGCCAAATCCCGCGCAACGGGAACGGTAATCGTTTCCCTGGTTCCATTCCAGAGCTCCACGCTTCCTGTGTAGCTGTCTTCTGTCAGCCCCTCAAAGAATGCAAGCGCATTTTCTGCCTGTACGTTATCGCCCAGGATCAGTTCTTCCGGAGAGGAAACCGGCAAATAAGTAAGGTAGGAACCCTCATACCCAACCAGGTGCTCCAGATACCCCCTGCCCTCCGAATGTACGGCTGTCACCGGAGCATTGCTGAAAACTGCCCATGCATGATAAGCGACTCCCTGGATCGTCACGGAAGTCTGTCGCGTATATTGCGGATACAGCGTCAGGCCATACTGTGAAAACTGCTCCCGGACTATCCGCTCCGCCTCTTCGCCCGTGATCGAAGGTTCCTCCTCTCCGGCAATCCCAACGTTCGGCGTAAAGGAACTGACTACCCCTGCCGTATACCCCTGCGGATCCAAAAGAATCTTCAGCACGGCGTTTTCCAGTGTCAGATCTCCATATCGCTGCCGGTAGGTGAGATAAGTATAGCCTTGCGCATCCTGCTCTCCATAAACGGCAAAAAATTCCGACCCTTTTGATAATCCGAGAAGACTGGCGATTCCATTTAAGGATTCCACGCCCTTCTCCACATCCGTAACCGGTTCTTCATAATATTTTCCCCGCAGAAAGGTAAGATACCCGTCCTCACTGTAGAGAAAATCCGCATCTCCGCCGTTCATTTCCAAAAGATCTTTTTCGGTAAGCTGCGGCGTGTCATTATAAGAATTTTTCCGTTTCCACACTTCCCAAAGAGAATTCTTTTCTGCCGCTGTGCTGTCTTCCGGGCCAGCCTGGCTGTCCGACGCATAAACAGCAGAGGCCACCATCAAGGCGCCCACAACCGCCGTCAGAATTCCCTTCCATCGTCCTTTCACGTTTCCTCCCTCCTGTCCATTTCCATATCCTGGTCGATAATCGGCAGGCTGACATTTTCCAATGCATAACGCAGTTTTGGATGATGAATCACAAAATGAATGGCAGGCGCTTTGTTTTTGGAAACCATGCACCACTTTCCCTCGTGACAGGTAATCTGGATATTATGGAAGCCCTTTGCCTGCGTGAGCCGAAATCGGTAATTCTCATGTCCGGAAGCATACTCCTGCGCCGCCCGGATGCAGGACTGGTATTCTTCATAAGTCAGCCGGATATCCTCTTCGAAAAAGCATTCCGCCAATGGCAGCGCTGCCGGATATTTTTCGTACTCCGTCTCCGACATCTCCGAAAGTTCGTCTTCTACCACACTGTGGGAAAGAATTGCCTCCATCCATTCTTTCTGGTTTTTCCAGTTCTCCAGAATCTGCTCCCGGCGCTCTCTGTCCGTTTTCTGCCGCTTCAGAATGAACGCCAGCACTTCCGCCGGAATGGAAAACAGCGGAGGCGCAGCAAGAATCCTGCGTCTTCTTCCCTCTTTCCTGGAATCCTCAGTAAGGAACGCATACAGCTTCTTTCTTTTTTCTTCCCGGTAAATATCCATCAGGGGATGCGCCTTTTTCAAAAGAAATTCCATATTTTTCCGGCATACCGCCACTTCTTCTTTCCGGCTGGTCAGATAGTAATGCGCCAGATCGTGATGGCCGCTGATACAGTCTCCGGTCATTGCCGCCTGTCCCGAACAGAAATGCAGATGCGAATAGACTTTATTCTGCACGCCTTTGAGATAATAGGGCGAAATCTGCCCGGTCATATACAGCGGAACCCAATTTTCCAGCCCCAGCATCATGTCTTTCATCGGCCGTTCGACGTCATGCACAATGTGGATGTGCAGGCCCTTCTTCAGCACCATTGCCAAGCCAAACATATATTTTTTGGCAAATTCCTCATCTGCCGCCATATCCTCCACCGGCATATCGCTGCATAAATACAGCGGCTTCCTGGATTTTGCAAACACCGTATGTTTCAGAAAATCCAGCTCTCCCTCCCTCATTTCTTTCAGCCCATAATAATGTCTGGAAACCGGAAGCTGGAACGGTATTTTTGGAACCTTGAAGGTATCAAAGTGAATCGCCCGGATATAATCATCCAATTCAAAGGAATCTACCTTTCGCAAAAAACCGGATACATAATCGATCCTTTCACACGCTGCACCGCGCAGCCATTCCTTCAGCCTCCTCCGATAGCCATCCGTCTGCGCAAGCTCCTCTTCCCCGCATCCGATCAGTAATGCGATGTCTTTTCTTTCTTTTTCACTGGAAAAATTTTTTACCAGATAGCCGCATACATTCTCCACAAATTCCTGCGGGTGGGAAGGCATCCTTTTGCCCGTGCGGATCTTTGAAATGTAAGACGCATCGTAGTGCAGAAAAGCAGCCATCTGCGACACATTCACGTTGAGTTCTCTCAGAAGAAGATCCAGTTTTTCGCCTAAAAAAGTCTCTGTATCTTCTTCTGTTTTCAACGTTTCCTGTAAAATCCGCAAAACATCCGGAACCTCCGTATCCCAGACACCGTTTTCTTTTGCGGTTCTTACAATTCCCTTTGCCAGCATTTCCAGATATTCGCTGTCCGCAGGCGGAATCCGCTCCCCCTTTCGGTATCTGCTGAGAACCGTTTCCGAAATCCCGCTGTTTCGGGCAAGCTCTTTTCCCGTACAATGAATTTCTTCTATGTATTGATTCAAACGTTCCTGAAACTCCATTTTTCTCACCTTCCTTTTTAATCCCGAAATATGCTTTCCCAGAAAAAGCCAATGCCTTCCAGCTCGTAAAGTTCGCCGTTTTTCCATTCCAGATTTTTATCATTTAAGCGGATCACCGTTTTTTCCCCGTCTTCAAAGGTAAAGCTTATGGAATGATACCGATCCGTCACATAAAGATCCGTTCTTTCTCCGATTTGAATCTCCATAAATAATTGTACTGCCGCTTCGATCTCCTGCGCATCGGTCAGTTCCACCGTTCTTTTCGCCCCATTGTCATCGGCGATCACCTGGATGCTTTCCGGGAGTTCCTCCGAAATTCCCGCCAGCTTCTCATCATCCAGGGATTCATATAAATAATTTCCTGTCTGCAGGGCGCATGCTTCTTCCTCCCTTACCAGAAATGGGAAAAATCCCTGTAAAGCTGCCAGAACTACCCAAAAAAGAATTTTCACCTCAACGCCCTTCCTTCTTTGCTTTTCTTCTGTATAATTTTAGTATAAACAAGATTCCGCCTCCGTGCAAAAAAATTACCGCATTTGTCTTTGACAAATCTGGTAATTTTCTCGTTCACATTTTATTCATGCAAGATTCAAAAATCTTTTACCGCCTTCTCATTCTTTCTTCATTTCTGCTTTCTATAATAACACTATCAAATAGATGGTAAACGCCGACCAGATACTATTTGAGTAACTTTTTCATAATAATGCCGGGTATTCAAGCTGCCTGGCATCCTCCCATTTTCAAACTTTTTACAAAAGAAAGGGAACTGCAAGTCGCCATGCAGCTCCCTTTCTTGTATCTTACTTAAACCTCGAACAGCAGATCGCCGTAAGACGGCATCGGCCACTCTTCCTTATCCACCAGCATTTCCAGCTTATCCACCGGCTCCCGCAGTTCCTCCATCGCCGTAACAACATGCTCCCGGTAATATTTCGCCTGCCCTCTTCCGCTCTCCATACCGGCGGCGATATTCGTCATCTCCTCCAGCTTCGCCAGGGCCTTCTTCGTCTCAGACAGCAGATGGGTCGTCTCTTTTAACAGATTCATCGGCACGGTAACGTCTGCCCCGGCCTGCTTAATCTCGTTCGCCGTCCCGGCCAGGCTTCTGGAATAGCGCATCACAGCCGGAATAATGTGCTTGCTCGCGATATCGATCATCGCACGCGCTTCGATGTTGATCGCCTTCGCATAGCCCTCATACTGGATCTCTGCGCGGGATTCCAGCTCAGAACGGGTAAAGACGCCGAATTTTTCAAACAGTTCGATGGTCTTGGGCTTCGTCAGGGCCGGAATCGCATCCACCATATTTGTGATATTTTCCAGACCTCTCCGCTCGGCCTCTTCCACCCATTCCTGGGAATAGCCGTTCCCGTTAAAGACAATGCGGTGATGCTCGGTCGCGTATTTCTTAATCAGATCATGGACAGCCATATCGAAATCTTCCGCTTTTTCCAGGACGTCACAGGCATCGGAGAAGGCTTCCGCCACGATGGTATTCAGAACCACATTGCACTCCGCAACGGAATCTCTGGAACCAACCATACGGAATTCGAATTTATTTCCCGTGAAAGCAAAGGGAGACGTCCGGTTCCGGTCCGTGGCATCCCGCGCGAAATCCGGAAGGGTTTTCACCCCGGTGTGCAGGCGGCCGCCCTTAATGCTGTGCGTAGCCGAGCCCGTGCTGATCAGCTGGGTCAGCACATCCTCAAGCTGCTCGCCCAGGAACACGGAAACAATGGCCGGCGGCGCTTCATTCGCCCCAAGCCGATGGTCATTTCCCACATCCGCGGCCGACTCCCGCAGCAGATCCGCGTGTTCGTCCACGGCTTTCAGGATACAGCAGAGCACCAGCAGGAACTGAATGTTCTCGTGCGGCGTCTTGCCGGGATCCAGCAGATTAATGCCGTCGTCGGTGGTGAGGGACCAGTTATTGTGCTTGCCGGAACCGTTTACGCCCGCAAAGGGTTTTTCGTGGAGCAGGCACTGAAGGCCATGCTCTTCCGCTACCCGCTTCAGGGTTTCCATGATGATCTGGTTATGGTCGGCCGCTACATTGCACTCCGCGTAGATCGGAGCAAGCTCATGCTGGCCGGGCGCGACCTCGTTATGCTGGGTTTTCGCCGAAACGCCAAGCTTCCAAAGCTCTTCATTCACGTCCTTCATGAAAGCGCCGATGCGCTGGCGGATAACGCCGAAATAGTGATCGTCCAGTTCCTGGCCTTTCGGCGGCATGGCCCCAAACAGGGTTCGGCCGGTAAAGATCAGATCCTTCCGCTTCAGGTATTTGGCACGGTCTACGATGAAATATTCCTGTTCAACGCCCACGGAGGGTTTTACCTTCCTGGAAGTGGTATTTCCAAACAGGCGCAGAAGCCGCAGGGACTGGGTCTGAATCGCTTCCATGGAGCGCAGAAGCGGAGTCTTCTGATCCAGCGCTTCCCCTTTATAGGAGCAAAAAGCCGTCGGAATGCACAGAATCGCGCCCGCGCCGTCTTCCCGCACAAAGGCCGGTGAGGTGCAGTCCCAGGCCGTATAGCCTCTGGCCTCGAAGGTAGCGCGCAGACCTCCGGAAGGAAAGGAGGAAGCGTCCGGCTCGCCCTTGATCAGCTCTTTTCCGGAGAACTCCAGGAGTACGTTTCCTTCTTTATCCGGCGCGGTCAGAAATGCATCATGTTTTTCCGCGGTGAATCCTGTCAGCGGCTGGAACCAGTGGGTGTAATGGGTCGCCCCTTTTTCCACCGCCCAGTCTTTCATAGCTCCGGCCACGACTTCGGCGGTCATGGGATCTAAGTCTTTTCCCTCGTCGATGGTCTGGTGAAGTTCTTTGTAGACCTTTTTAGGAAGGCGTTCCCGCATGACTTTGTCGTTGAATACATTCTGGCCGAAAATTTCTGCTGCGTTGAATTTCTTTTCTTCGCTCATTTTTCTCCATCCCCTCTGCTGTGCTGTTCTATTTATACGCTATAACGCATGATAGCACATTTTTTCGGACTTGAAAAGATTGTATTTTCCTGAAAATCGTAAGTGAAGGCGCATGAGCCTGGGAATCGTTACTGGAACGAGGTGCGAGTGAACAGTAACGCGCGCAGAAATCGTGGAAGCTGCTGTTTACGCATAAAAAGCAGAGCGGCATAGCTTTCACTATACCGCTCCGCCGGGGGGGGATTTTTTAAACTTCGAACAGCAGATCGCCGTAGGACGGCATCGGCCACATTTCTTTATCCACGATCATTTCCAGTTTATCCACCGGTGCACGCAGGGCATCCATCGCCGGAACAACCGTTCCATGGAAATACTTCGCCTGCTCTTCCACGGAATCCATCTTCGCAGCGGCAGCATCCACCTCGATCAGGGCTTTCAGAGCCGCCTTGGTTTCTTCCAGCAGCGCGCTGGTCTCTCCCAGCAGCTCTACCTGCACAGCCGCTTTTCCGCCTGCGGCTGTCACGGAATTAATCGTATCCGCCAGGCTCTTGGTGTAACGGATCACCGCCGGAATGATCTGCTTGCCAGCCATATCGATCATGGTCTTGGCTTCGATGTTCAGTGCCTTCGCATAGTTCTCGTATTTAATCTCCACACGGGATTCCAGTTCCGCCTGGGTAAATACCCCGAATTTTCCAAACATTTCGATGGCCTTCGGCGTAACCAGGGTCGGGATTGCTTCCACCATGGATTTGATGTTCGGCAGGCCGCGCCGTTCCGCCTCGGCTACCCATTCGTCCGAATAGCCATTTCCATTGAAGACGATTCTCTGGTGCTCGGTGGCATATTTCTTGATCAGGTCATGGACGGCCAGGTCAAAGTCTTCGGCATTTTCCAGAACGTCGCAGGCATCGGAGAAGGCTTCCGCCACGATGGTGTTCAGCACAATGTTCGGGCCTGCAATGGAATCTCTGGAGCCAACCATACGGAACTCAAATTTATTTCCGGTGAAGGCAAAGGGTGAAGTCCGGTTCCGGTCTGTGGCGTCTTTAGCCAGATCCGGAAGCGTCTTAACGCCAGTCTGCAAAACACCGCCCTTGATGCTGTGGGTCGCGGTTCCGGTGTGGATCAACTGCTGCATCACGTCCTCAAGCTGCTCTCCTAAGAAGATGGAGATGATGGCTGGCGGCGCTTCGTTGGCGCCCAGTCTGTGGTCGTTGCCCGGATCGGCAGCGGATTCCCGGAGCAGGTCTGCGTGGGTATCAACGGCTTTCAGGATACAGGTCAGAACCAGAAGGAACTGGATGTTTTCGTGCGGGGTCTTGCCCGGATCCAGCAGGTTAATGCCGTCGTCGGTGGTGATCGACCAGTTGTTGTGCTTGCCGGAGCCGTTCACGCCTGCGAAGGGTTTCTCATGGAGCAGGCACTGTAAGCCGTGCTGGCAGGCCACTTTTTTCAGGACTTTCATCACAAGCTGGTTGTGGTCTACGGCAATGTTGGCTTCCGCGTAGATGGGCGCCAGTTCGTGCTGTGCCGGAGCGACCTCATTGTGCTGGGTCTTGGCCGTCACGCCCAGTTTCCAGAGTTCTTCGTTCACATCCTTCATGAAGGAAGCAATTCTCTGACGGATCGTACCAAAGTAATGGTCATCCAGCTCCTGGCCCTTTGGCGGCATCGCGCCAAACAGGGTGCGGCCCGTATAGATCAGGTCTTTTCTTTGCAGATATTTCTGTTTATCAACCAGGAAATACTCCTGTTCCGGCCCAACGGAAGGGGTCACCTTTTTGGAGGTAGTGTTTCCGAAGAGACGCAGAAGGCGGAGCGCCTGGGTATTAATGGCTTCCATGGAACGAAGCAGCGGGGTCTTCTGATCCAGAGCCTCGCCTTTGTAGGAGCAGAAAGCGGTCGGGATGCAGAGAATTGCGCCTGCCGCATCTTCCCGTACATAGGCCGGGGAGGTGCAGTCCCATGCGGTATAGCCTCTCGCCTCGAAGGTGGCTCTCAGGCCGCCGGACGGGAAGGAGGAGGCATCCGGCTCGCCCTTGATCAGCTCTTTTCCGGAAAACTCCATCAGAACCGTGCCGTCTGTCCGCGGTGCGGTGATAAAGGAATCGTGCTTCTCAGCCGTCATGCCGGTCAGGGGCTGGAAGATATGGGTATAATGGGTAGCGCCTTTCTCTACCGCCCAGTTTTTCATGGCTTCCGCGACAACTTCCGCGACCATGGGGTCTAATTCTTTACCTTCCTGCATGGTCTTTTTCAGTTCTTTGTAGACTTTTTTCGGAAGGCGCTCCTGCATGACTTTGTCGTTGAATACGTTTTCGCCAAAAATCTTTGCTACATTCATTTTTTCACTCATAAACTCCTCATCCTTTCTGGATTCCGTCGCCGGAGGGCTCCGGATTCTGTTTCCCATGCCGATCTGCGCACACTGTCATCCAGCGCCGCCAAAGCTTCGCCCCTCTCCCGGAGGGCTGTTTTATGGGAGCACCGCGTTCCTGCTTTTCGCAATGCGGTTTTTCCCATAAAGAAAAAGGCGCTCCACCCGTAAGTGGAACGCCTTTGTTCTCATTCGCTCATGTATAGGAAATCTGTATTTAAAATACTCTACTTTCCGGAAAATTGCAAGCGAAATTTTTATTTTTTTTATTTTTCTTTTAAAACGGGGTTTCTCAGGCTTTTCCGATGGAGCCGAAGATTTCCATTTTTTCTTTTACAGTAGCTTTGATCGCTTCTGCGCCCGGTGCTAAGAGTTTCCGCGGGTCGAAGCCTTTGCCCTGCTGATCTTTGCCTTCTTCGATGTATTTCCGGGTAGCGGCTGCGAAGGAAAGCTGGCACTCGGTGTTTACGTTAATTTTCGCAACGCCCAGGTCGATGGCTTTCTTGATCATGTCGGTGGGGATGCCGGTGCCGCCGTGCAGTACCAGAGGCATATCGCCGGTCAGCTCTTTGATGGCTGCCAGGGTCTCGAAGCTTAAGCCCTGCCAGTTTGCCGGGTATTTGCCGTGGATGTTGCCGATACCGGCTGCCAGGAAGTCGATGCCCAGGTCTGCCACGCGTTTGCACTCCTGGGGATCTGCGCATTCGCCCATGCCTACGACGCCGTCTTCTTCACCGCCGATGGAGCCTACTTCTGCTTCCAGGGACATGTTATGTTCTTTACAGATCTCAACCAGTTTCTTGGTGTTCGCAACGTTCTCGTCGATCGGGCTGTGGGAGCCGTCATACATGATGGAGGAGAAGCCTGCTTCTACGCATTTCAGGCAGGCATCGTAGCTGCCGTGATCCAGATGCAGGGCAACCGGAACAGTGATGTTCATCTCTTCCAGCATGCCGTTTACCATGCCGACAACGGTTTTGTAGCCAGCCATATATTTTCCTGCGCCTTCGGATACGCCAAGGATAACGGGGGAGTTGTTTTCCTGGGCGGTCTGGAGGATCGCTTTGGTCCACTCAAGGTTGTTGATGTTGAACTGGCCTACTGCATAGTGTCCTGCCTGGGCCTTCTGTAACATTTCTTTTGCTGATACTAACATTTGTATTACCTCCATGTTTTAATTTTTGTTTCAAGGTTGCCTTTATTATACTCTATAATTGTGAAAAAAGAAACAACTTTTTACTGCGAAATACCCTTTTTGACAAGTAAGGCGCGGTGCCATGCGCGGTCATGGCGATTTACGCCTTCTCCTTCTCCGGCCTGCGCACCATAATCTCCACCGCCTGCTTCAGATTCAAAATCTCCACTTCGCGGTGCTTCCCGCCGTCCTCCCCGTCCAGCGTCCAGGCAATTTCCTCCTCCGACTCGATCCGGATGCAGTTCGTCTTAAAGAAATACACGAATTTGTTATCCGCTTCCCTGGTCAGAAGGCCGGAAAGCACCTGTTCCCAGTCCAGAGGCGTGATCGGATTCCGGATCAGAACCACCTCGAAAACGCCGTCGTTCAGCTGGACATTTTTCCCGGTAATATTCCGGAACCCTCCCACGGACTCCGAGTTCGCCACCATGCCGTAGATAAAGTCCCCTTCCAGATGCATTTCTTCGGACTCGATGCGCAGCTGCTTATAGGGTTTAATATTAAAAATGCTTTTCGCGCCGTTCAGCACATAGGCCAGATGGCCGATCAGGTTTTTCATATCCTGGTTCGTCTTATAAGAAACCTCTGTAAAGACGCCAAAGGCTGCAATATAGACAAAATAATCGCCGTTAAAGGAGCCGATATCGCAGGCATAGGGGTAATCCTGGGTGATGATCCGGGCCGCTTCGCCCATCCGGGAAGGAATCTTCAGGCTGTGCGCGAAATCGTTCGTACTGCCTGCCGGAATGTAACCCACCGGACAGGTATGCTCCCCGTCCAGAATCCCGGTAACGACCTCGTCCAGCGTGCCATCTCCGCCGCTGCAGACGACCAGTTCGAATTCTCCCGCCCGCCTTTTCGTCACCTCGTAGGCATCCAGGCGCTTCTGGGTGGTGTAGACGGTCACATCCATATCTTTTTTCACAAGAATGTCAACGATTTCCAAAATATGTCCTTTGATCAGGCCTTTTCCGGCCTTGGGATTTACGATAAGCAAGACTTTTTTCATTTGGTAATCTCCTTATTATGCGAAACTGTTAAATAATCCTAATTCTACACTTTCCAAAAACGGTCTGCAAGCACTTTACAGTTTTTTAATACCTGGCCGGCGCTCCCGCATAACCCCCATTGTCAAAAATGCGGGGAACCTCTTCGGTATCCCCGCACTTTCTCTTTCGCAGACAGGCGTCTCAGCCAAGCTCCTCCAGCTCGCCGTCCCCGCCAAGTTCCTCAAAACCGTCCAGCTCATCCGAGCCATCCAGTTCTTCAAGGCCGTCCAGTTCCTGACTGTCCACTTCTTCCGGGAAATCCTCCTCGTAAACCTTGCAGAAGAATTTCATGATGGACGTATACATTTCCTGGCAGCTTTCCGCACTGTAGTATTCGAAAATCTTCTCTTCGCCGTTCAGGAACAGATCCTGCATCTTGCTGTCCAGATAGTTCAGCTCGTCGTCTTCGTAAACAGCGTCATCCTCCGGAACAAAGTCGCCCATTCCTTCCAGCTTCATGCTCAGGAACAGCTCTTCGATGAAATCGATGGCCAGTTTCGAGGTCTCTTCATCCACCGGAACCTTGTAGTTTCCGTCGGAGTCAAGATCCGAGTCGTTAAAATGTTTCTCGCAGTATTTTACGACACGGTCATAGGCGTCGCGGTCTTCCGCGTCCAGGTAATCCGGGTTCAGCGGGTCTTCGGTCTCCGCAGGCAGTTCGGTCTCAATGACCTCGACATACTCGGTCTGCGGCTCGGTGCTTTCCACATACTGCTCGGTTTCCGGCTCGAAATATTCGGTCTCTGCCGGAACGATTTCGATAAACTCTGTCTCTTCCGGGGCAATGTTTTCCACGTATTCCGTCTCTTCCGGAGCGATATTCTCTACATATTCCGTCTCTTCCGGAGCAATATTCTCGATGTACTCGGTCTCCCAGGTGTCGTCGCCAAAGACTTCTTCGTTTTCGTCAAAGACCGCTTCGGTCTCTTTCTCGTCGGTGGAACCGGAAATGATATTCTCTCCCAGGATGCTTTCGTCCAGGCCGCTTAAAATGCTGTCCGGATCTTCGGTTTCCGGTTCTTCAGCCCAAACCCCGTCGGTCTCGTCTTCGATTTCATCGTCGCCGCCCAGGATTTCAATTTCTTCGTCAGTTCCGTCGTTACCGGATACGTTTCCGTCTACCATTTCCAGCGTATCCTGCATTTCCTCATAGTCATAGTCCTGGCCTGCAAGCTTTTCCAGAAGGTCCGTCAGCACTTCGACGACTTCATCGTCCAGGACGTAGCCCTTGCCGTCGGCGATCTCCTCGACTTTGGACTGGATGATCTCCCGATCCTGGAGTTCTTCGCCGAGGACTTCCATCTTCGCTTCGTTGACAATGGCGGTGGCGTCGGTCTGCCCGATCTGGTCGCCAAGTTCCCCGGTCACGACGAGTTCTTCGGTGGCCAGCTCTTTCTTCTCTTCGGAGAGGGTTTCTCCGGTAGCGGTCTCATAGGCCATGATGATGCCGGTCAGGGCGCCTGTGCCGGATACCTGGAAGGGGCATGCTGCAATGACTTCGCAGTTCGTCACGCCGGAGGTGGACAGGGTCGTGGCGATCATGTTACAGGTAACCCAGGAAAGATTCGCGGTTTTTACGCGGATGCCGCCGGAGGTGGTGGGTTTCACGTAGGCACAGCTAAAGGTGCGGGTGCCGATCTGTTCCAGGGGAACGTAGGCGCTTAAATGGGCGCGTTCGTCGTCATTATTAATGTACAGGACTTCTACTTCGTCGTAGCTGACGTTAAAATAGCGCATCATCGTGTCTTTCTGCTCCTGGCTCAAGTCCACGCCCAGGGTCACGACCTTACTGGCGTCTGCAAAAGCGGAAAAAGACAGGCCCAGCGAGAGGCACACGCCGCAGATCAGGGCGGCTGCAAATTTTTTCTTACTCATAACATTCCTCCTCTTAGATACTGCATAGGAAAACAGCTCCATTTTTGTTTATTCTACCACACTTTTCCTCAAAAATCCTAGCTTATTTCTTAATTTTTTTCTTTTTCCGCAAAACTGCCCTCCTGCCCGCAGCGCAAAAAGAAAAAACCTGGATGCGCCGCGCACACCCAGGCCTTTCCTCATTTGTCCACAATCGGGATCTCATCCTCACATTTCTTATCCAAATCGTTTATGTACTTCTTCGTCTCCTTCACAATCACATTCGACAACAGCAGCACCGCGATCAGGTTCGGAATCGCCATCAGCGCATTCAGCGTATCCGCAATCGTCCACACCAGATTCAGCGCCGCCACCGGAGCAATCGCCGCCACGACAATATACAGCACCCGATACGGAACCAGCCCCTTCTTCCCCGCGAAATATTCCACGCAGCGCTCGCCGTAATAAGACCAGCCAAGTACCGTCGAATACGCGAAGGAAATCATCCCAACCACCAGAATGATCGGCCCAAGCACCGGAATCTGGTCAAAAGCCAGCGTCGTCAGAATCCCGCCGTCCTTAATATTGGACATGTCAATGGACGGGTTTTTCATAATACTGGAAACCAGAACCAGTCCTGTCATCAGGCATACGACAACCGTATCCCAGAACGTTCCGGTGGAAGAAACCAGCGCCTGCCGCACAGGATTCCGCGTCTGCGCCGCCGCAGCCGCAATCGGGGCAGAACCCATACCGGATTCATTCGAAAACAGCCCCCGCGCGATCCCGTAGCGCATCGCCATCATGATCCCGCTTCCCACCAGGCCGCCTGCCGCCGCACCCGGCTGAAACGCCAGCGTACAGATCGTCTTAAGCGCCGGCCACAGGAAATCACGGTTAATCACCAGAATGATCAAACATCCAACCACATAAAACGCCGCCATAAACGGAACCAGCTTTTCACACACTCTGGCAATGCTCTTAATGCCGCCAAAAATAACCAGCGCCGTCAGGAGCGCAACCACCACGCCCACGATCCACGGCGGAATCCCCAGATTCGCCTCACAGACCGTAGCAATCGCATTCACCTGCGTCGCACATCCGATTCCGAAGGAAGCAAAGGCTCCAAAGAACGCGAAAATCAGCGCCAGCCATTTGGCATGAAGGCCCCGCTCCAGCGCGTACATTGCCCCGCCCTGCATCCGGCCGTCTTTCGTCTTCACCCGGTATTTCACCGCGATCAGCGACTCCGAATACTTCGTGGCAATGCCGAAAACGCCGGTGAGCCAGCACCAGAGCACCGCGCCCGGCCCTCCAAGGGCGATCGCCGTCCCCACGCCGATAATATTTCCCGTGCCGATGGTAGAGGCCAACGCCGTGGCCAATGCGCCAAACTGGCTGACTTCTCCTTCCGAGTCAGGATCCCTGGTTACGGAAAGCTTAATGCCTGTCAGGACTTTCCTCTGGATGCCTCCGGTTCGGATCGTCATGAAAATGTGGGTTCCTAAGAGCAGGATGATCGTCGGCCAGCCCCACACCCAGGCGTTTGAGGTGTTGATAAATGATACGATTGCGTCTAACATAATTCCCTCCCTGTTTCATAATTTCTCAGCATCGGACAACGGTCTGCTTCACAGATGCAGCCGGTAAAGCAAAAGAAAAAGGTGCATCGCTTAAAAACAGCGCATACACCTCCTTGTGTCCTTTGCCCAAACGTTGGTATCATTTTACACCATGGAACGGGCAATATCAAGCACAAATTGTAATTTTTATTGCATTTTTTCGAAAAACCTAAAATTTTCGGATTTCATCCTGGCTGTCATCCGTGGTTTTGCTGATTTTTTTGATCACAATGTAGTATCCATAGGTATCGTTCACTTTAATGTAAACGCGGTCGCCTTCCTTCCGCCCCAGGATCGCCTTTCCAATCGGGGACTCCGTGCTGATCAGCCCCTTCAGCGAATTCCCGCGGATCGACGTCACCAGCCGGTACTCCTCCGTCACATCATCTTCTTCGAAATAAACGGAAACCGTATTATTCAGCCCCACCTCGTCTTCTTTCGAATCGTCGGAGATCACCACCGCGTTTTTCAGCATGCGCTCCAGATAGCGGATCCGGCTTTCATTTTTATTCTTATCGCGTTTTGCCGCATAATATTCGAAGTTTTCGCTCAGATCGCCTTGGGCTCTGGCTTCTTTTACGGCTTCGATGGCTTCCTTGCGGACTACCAGCTTCCGGTATTCGATCTCCTCTTCAATTTTCTTTACGTCACTTTTTGTCAATTGTTCACCCATGTTCTGTTCATTCCTTCTTTTTTCATTGACCTGAACGGCCGCTTTTTATTCTACCACATTTTTCGCAGAAGAACCAACCGAAATTCCCGTACAGATCAAAACAGACAGCGCCGCCGGCCAGATCCACCCAAATCCTTCCTTATAAAATGGAATCTGTTCGAAAAACGCCTCCGCCGCCGAAACCAGAAAGCCCTGTTCGCCGATCACATGGATCACGCTGAACAAAAAGGTGCTTCCCACAGTCAGCGGATAGAGCGCCCGCACGGCCTGAAGCCGGGCAGGTGCAAAAGACAGCAGGATCAGAACCAGCGCCACCGGATACACCGCATTCAGAAGCGGCTCGGAAATGCGCAGAATCGCGTCCAGCCCCGCATTGGAAATGAGCATACTGACCGCTGCCCACCCAATCAGCCACCGATGGTACGAAACTGCCGGAAACAGCTCAGAAAAATATTTGCTGCAGCAGCTCAGAAGACCTACGCAGGTATTCAGGCATGCAAGCACAAACATGACCGCGAGCACCAGATAGCCCCATCCTCCGTAAAGGCTGCCAGCCAGATTCGACAATACCTGTGCTCCATTTGACACCGAAGCATTCCGGCTCCCTTCCACCGCCCCGGCATGCGCCAGAAGCGCATAGATCAGAAACAGCAGGCCTCCCGCAAAGAGTCCGGCCAGGATTGTCTCCCGCATCTGCGCCTTTTCCTCCGTCACGCCCAGATTCCGGATATTAAGCGCAAGAATAATGCCAAAATTCAGGGCCGCAAGCGCATCCAGCGTCTGGTAGCCGTCCAGGACTCCCCTGGAGAAAGGCGTTTCCTGGTACTGTAATGCAGCCTTCCCATACTGCGGCTCCATCTGCAGCATACAGCCCGCCGTCAGAACCAGCACTAAAACCAGCAGGCACGGCGTAGTGACTTTTCCCAGTTTTTCGGAAAGCTTCTCCGGATTCCAGGCCATCACCGCAGCCACCGTGAAAAAAATAATGGAATACGCCAGCAAAAGCCATCCCTGCAGCCGCCCGTCCGTGAACGGCTCCATCGCCATGGCGTAAGAAGTGCTCGCCGTCCGCGGAATCGCGAGGCACGGCCCGATGAAAAGATAGGTGATCAGCGTAAAAACGAAGGCAAACCTGGGGTGTACCCGCCCGGCGAGCCGATTCAGTCCTCCGGTCCGCGCCACGGCCACGATTCCCAGAATCGGAAACCCCACCGCCGTCACGGCAAATCCCAGAAAGGCAGGCCACGTCTGTTCTCCTGCCATCGCTCCCAAAAACGGAGGAAAAATCAGATTCCCTGCTCCGAAAAACATGGAAAATAGAGTAAGGCCGATCATAACCCGGTTTCTCCTGGATAAGCGCATGATATCACCCCTGATGTCTCACATTTTGTCTTCGACTGCCTATATTGTACTTTATTTTCAGATAGTTGTCTACTTACCAGCAGAAGACTCCTGGGGATATCCTGTAAATTTTCTGTTAATATTTTATGTCTAATGCGTTGCCCGGACAAAACGTGTGCCGCGCCGCAAAAATGCAAAAAGAGCCTGCGTATGCAGACTCCTTTTTTATTCCGTAATTCCCCTGATATATTCCAGCACCGGCTCCACGTAGGACGGGTCCGAGAAATCGAAGGATTTTCCGGACAATGCGGCCGCACGCGGTCCTTCCTGCTTCTCCTGCGCCCTCCTTTTGCGGATGTGCCGGAACGCCTTGATCATCATCCGGTCCCCCGGCCCCATTTTTTCGTAGTTCAGGCCGGAATGCATATAGAAAAATTTGATCTTTTCCAGCTCCGCATCCGTGAAGTTCTGCTTCAGGGACTTCTGGATCAGCGGCGACTGGGGCGCGGTGGCCCCTGTCACAAAAATAATATTCTTCTTTCCAAGAGGCAGCACCTTTTTCCGGAACCAATCCCGATTTTTCACCGTTCCGGAACGGAACCCGCTGCCATACAGAATCACGTCATAAGCGGACAGATCCGTCTTCTTTCCTTTATCGAGAGACAGGCAGGGACAATCCAGTTCACCTGCCAGCCATTTTGCATATTTTTCGGTAAATCCGGTTTTCGAATAGTAAATTACGACTGCTTTCATTTGATCGCCTCCCGGCTTCTTCGGTCTTTCGTTTCGGTCTCCATGCCCTGCGCTTTCGTTTTCCCGCGCAGAAGGCTAGTTCTATAGTAGTAAAGATTCCGGGATTTGTCAAAGTATTTCTATTCTTTTTCTATTATTTTACATTTTCTTTTCATAATAGCGGAAGGCCACAAGATAGCTGAACATGAAAATACAAACCAAAAACAGAAGGATCTTCACCATCAGCGGCTCAAACAGCCCGCCGACCAGACCCGTCAGGTAAAGGCCCACAAGAAGCATGGTCGCCGCCGTCCGGTATGCCCGGTTACTGATCTCCGCAACCCGTTCATCCGCCTCTTCCATCCGGCGTTCCTTCCGTTTCCGCTCATTTTTCAAAAGCGCATTCTGCTGAAACCACAGGATCACTGCGCCCAGCATCAGGCCCGTTCCGCCCCCGCAGTAAACACCCAGCATATAATCGGCGATCACCGCTTTCCCGCTCCACTCCGCCCAGGCCGATATCCCCATCGCCGCAAGGCCCAGCAGGAACAGCCCCACCATGCGCGTCTTCCGCTTTTTCAGCACTTCACAATATTCCTCGTCGCTTTTCGTCACCTGGCTGCAAAAAATTCCTCTCATAAATTCTCTTCCTCCTTATCAAACAGAAAAATCTCTTCAATCGTCACCCCAAAAAACTGGGCGATCTTATGCGCCAGAACAAGCGAAGCGTTATATTTTCCGTTTTCCAGAGAAATGATGGTCTGACGGGTCACATTGACGGCATCCGCCAGTTCCATCTGCGTAATTTTTCCGGCTTTTCGAAATTCCTGTATTCTGGTCTGCAAGCAATCCACCCCTTTTCGGCATTATGTATAGCGCGCTTTACATTTTTAAGTATAGTTTCTTTTACATAAAATGTCAAGTGTATTTTACATTTTTCTGTAATCAAAGAACCTGGTGTTTCGCCCATCTTCCGCTGAAATACCGGGATGCGAACAGGATACTGCGCATCACCCAGTCCGTAAACATTCCGATCCATACGGCCATCGGCCCGAAATCGAACCGGCGCACCAGCAGAATGCAAAGCGAAACCCGAAAGAGCCACATCGTTGCACAGGAGGTCAGCATGGAAAAGCGGACATCGCCGGCGGCCCGCATGCCGTAGGCCGGAACGAACGCCCAGGCCCAGGCAATCGGCTTTACAATCGTAATCGCCAGCACCATCTCAAAGCACATCTTCGCGCTTTCCGGCTCCATCCCGCCAAGGATCGTAATCGGCTTCGTAAGCGCCAGCACAACCACACAGCTAATCGTAATCGCGATCTGCCCCAGGAACGTCAGCTTTTTAATATAGTAAGCGGCCTCGTCCTTCCTTCCGGCCCCCATGCATTCCCCGACCACGTTCATCAGGCCGATGCCAATCCCGATTCCGGCAACGCCGTTTACGGCTTCCAGGATATTCGTCATGGCCTGGGCGGCAATGGCGGTGGTTCCCATCGTAGAAACCGTTGATTGGATCGCCAGTTTTCCGAACTGGAACATGCTGTTCTCGATACCGGAAGGGATTCCCAGGCTCAGGATTTTCTTCATGATCGAGAAATCCGGCCGGATTTTCCGGTAATCCCGCACGACGATCGGCTGTCTGGGCCTGCGCAGGAAGCAGAGCACCACGATCGCGCAGAATGCCCGCGAAAGCAGCGTCGCAAGGGCGGCTCCGGCCACGCCCATCCGAAAGCCCCAGATCAGGAGCGCATTGCCCCCAATATTCAGGAAATTCGAGATAACGGAAATCGTCATCGGCGTTTTCGTGTTCTCCTGTGCCCGGAAAATGGAGGCCCCGGCGTTATACAGGGCGATAAATGGGAAGGAAAGTGCGGTAAGCAGGAAATAAATCTGGGCGGCATCCATAACGTCCGCTTCCACTGCCCCGAAAATCCCATGCAGCATGGGCTTGCGCAAAAGCAGGCAGAGCGCCATCAATGCGGTGGAAATGGCTCCCGTCGCCAGGACTACCTGTCGCGCCGCCTGGTTCGCCCCTTCGTAATCCTTCCCGCCCACATAGTGGGAACAGATGATGGTTCCGCCTGCGGCCAGGGCCGAAAAGGCCTGGATGACCAGAATGTTAATGGAGTCTACCAGGGAGACGGCGGAAATCGCGGCCGAGCCCACATTGCTGACCATAATCGTATCGACGGTTCCCATCAGGGAGTTTAAAAGCTGCTCGACGATCAGCGGAACCAGGAGTTTTTTTAAGTCCTGATTGCTGAACATATGCTGTTGCTGTTGTTTCATATCCGTACCTCAATCCAGCGCCCGTTTCCGGGCTTTTTTCACCGGACATTATAGCGCGTTCTTCTGAGAAATACAAGGTTTTCCGTGGACGGACGCCGTCGCTTTCCGCACAAACCGCCAGGAGGCCAGAAGGGTTCCCGCCTCGGTGACGCCAAAGGAAAGCCAGATCCCGGTCATGCCAAAGATGCGTGAAAGCAGCACCGCGAAAAAGAGGATGCCGACGCAGCCGCGCAGGATTGCGATAAAAAAGGATTCTTTTGCCCGATCCATTGCGCCCAATCCGGCCGCCGCCGTAACATTCACGCCTGCTGCCAGGAATCCCGGAAAATAAATCCGAAGACCTTCGGACGCAATCCGGGCGAGCTCCGGATTTTTTTCGCTGTTAAAGGCCGCGACCAGAGGCGTGTTCAGCAAATAGGCCGCCAAAGCCAGAAGCGCTCCTAAAACCACGGAGAGCACCGTGCTGTAGAGGAAGATTTTCCGGATTTCCTGCTCCTCGCCCCGTCCGTAAAAGCGGCTGATCAATGGCTGGCAGCCCTGGGAAACGCCGGTAAACACGGCCAGCGCCACAAGCGCCAGATTTGCAACGATCCCGTAAGCGGCCACACCCACATTGCCCGCAATTCCCAGGATCAGCAGATTGAACACCGCGAGGACCAGCCCGGAGGACAGCTCGTTTACAAAGGCGGAAACGCCAAGGCTTAAAATCCCAGGAAGCCGCTTCGGCTCGATGCCTGTCACGCGGAAATGGAAGCGGTTCTTTTTCCGGAGGATGTGAACGGACTGCACCAGCATGCCGATAACCGGGGAAACTGCCGTTGCCAGGGCTGCTCCGGCCATTCCCAGATTCAGCGGATACAGGAACAGATAATCCATCAGTACGTTGGAAAAGCTTCCGATCAGCATTCCCAGCATGGCCAGACTGGGATCACCGTCGTTTCGCACGAAGGCGGTCAGGATGTTATTCAAAATGAAAAAGGGCGCGAAGCACATCAGGATTTTCAGATATGTTTCCGCCATTGGAAGGATATTTCCCGACGCGCCCAGGGCTGATGCCAGAAATTTGGAAGCGAAAAGCCCCAGAAAAAGGAAGAAACTTCCCACACCGATGCCAAAGGCGGCTGATGTGCTGAACACCCGGTCGGATTGCCCGCCGTCGCCGTGGGCTTGGCAGATCGCAAAGCGGGTGGCGCCTCCGATCCCGACCATCAGTCCCATGCCGCTTATCAGGCTGTACAGGGGAAGTACCAGATTCAGGGCGGCCAGGCCGTCGGCCCCCAGACGGTTGGCAATAAAGTAAGTGTCTGCCAGGATATAGCAGGACAGGCCGATCATGCCGGCCACATTCAGGGAGACGTATCCGGTGAACTCCTTTAAAAGATGTTTTTGTTTCATAGACTACCTCCGATTTTCCGTAAATCTTATCGTGTAGTATTTCCTTTGCGGACAAAAAAATGCCCGGACATATTTCTTCAAAGACCTAATGAAATATGTTCAGGCATTTTCCTTCTTTACCCGGTGGCAAAGAGAGCACTCACAGTTATTTACTTTACCACGCCGCCTGTCTTCTGTCAAGTCCCCGGTTTCTGCACTTCACGGCCGCGCTAAAGCCGATTAGTTCGGGGACTGCTCTTTCCGTCCCTGCCGGAACTCAATCCATCCGCTGGCTGCACCCGGGTTTCGCTTCAGCCCAAAAAGGCTTTTCACCGTTGTCCGAGTGAAAGCACGCACGGAACCGCTCCGCGTCTTCCAGCGTATGCTTCCATCCATACTTTTTCAGATCTACCCGCTGCCCGTCAGTCACCTCGACCCCTTCTTTTTCCAGCAGCATTGCCTGTAATCCGCTCACCGCAAAAGCGCCCGCTCCGCTTAGATACCCCTGGCCGTTCACAACGCGGTGGGCCGGAATGTCATCCCTTGTCAGCCGATGCCCCAGCGCATATCCTACCTGCCTTGCATTGGCAGGCTTCCCGCAGAGCAGCGCAATCTGCCCGTAAGTCGCTACTCTGCCAAACGGAATCTCCTTACAGACCATTTCCACCCGTTTATAAAAATCCATTTCGTCAAAGCTCCTTCTTTCCCAGGCGGACATCTTCCATATAATCGGCCATTTCTTCGTTCAGGTAGTTAAACAGATAATTTTTACTGCTCTGCCTCCGGTTCAGGTACTCGCTGCGGATTTCCCGCCCTGCGATCTCCAGTTCCTCTCTCAGGCCTCTGGCCGAAAGACGCCGGCAGCCCTGTCCCAGAATAATCACCTGCTCCAGGCCGTCGGAAGTCGCGACCGTCACCGAAGCACGTCGGCCAATGGCGTGGGCGGTCTTTTCGATATACTGGTCAGCCGTCTCGGCCTCTTTCGTGTAGACAATATAAATATTATGGTATTTCAGGATCTCTTCCGTGTGTCCCTGGACTTTATAAGCGTCAAAGACCAGGATAAGGGTACATTTCTTATATCCCTGGTAGTTGCAGAGCAGATCCATCAGCTTCGTCCGCGCGCCGTCAATGTTCGTCGCGGCCAGCTCTTTTAAGTCGTCCCAGGCGAAAATGATGTTATAGCCGTCTACCAGAAGGTATTCTTCCTGGGATTCCGGCTTTTTCCGAGGTTTGTAGGAGGGCTCGGAAGGCTTTTTTCCGCCCATGCGCCCGTTCTGCGCGCCGCGGTCGCGTTTGATCGGCCCGTAGGTACGGACAAAAATTTCTTCCAGTTCTTTTTCGTCATGCCAGACAGGTTCCGGAGGCTTTGGAGCAGGCACGGCGGCCGTCTCCGTCTCTTCCTCCAGCATCAAATCCGTATGCAGGTGCATATATTGCTCCACCTGATCCCATGGGACCAGAAATCCGGCCCCATGCGCACAAAAAACGGAACCGGTGGGGTTCGCCGTGTCCCGCTCGGAATCGTAACCGATGGCTTCGATCACCTCTTCCGCATTCCGGCAGGGCTCATAGCCTTTCAGCGTATAGGAAAGCCTCCCGCGCCCTCTGGTGTAAGAAATCACCTGGCTCTGGTAATCCCGCATCGCCGCCACGGGAGCCGAACCAATCAGCACGGAATTCTCTCCCTCCAGAACCGGAGGTTCAAAGCTGCCCTGCATTTTCTGGATATCCGTCAGGGCGCGTCCCACATTTTCCGAAGGGATTTCCAGCCGGAAGTCATAATATGGCTCCAGCAGGACGCTTTTCGCCTTTTTTAAGCCCTGGCGCAGGGCGCGGTAGGTCGCCTGGCGGAAATCGCCGCCTTCCGTGTGCTTTAAATGTGCCCGTCCGGTAAGGAGCGTAATCTGCACATCCGTGATCCCGGAGCCGGTCAGCACGCCGATGTGTTCCCGTTCTTCCAGATGGGTGAGGATCAGGCGCTGCCAGTTCCGATCCAATACGTCCTCGCTGCAGGCGGTGAAAAACTGAAGGCCGCTGCCCGGCTCCCCCGGTTCCAGAAGCAAATGGACTTCCGCGTAGTGCCGCAGGGGTTCGAAATGGCCCACACCTTCCACGGTATTCGCGATGGTTTCTTTATAAACAATGTTTCCGGTTCCGAATTCGACGGCCACCCCAAAACGCTCTTTTATCAGGCTTTTTAAAATCTCGGTCTGGACTTCGCCCATGAGCTGTGCATGGATTTCGCCCAGATGTTCATTCCACACAATATGTAACTGCGGCTCCTCTTCCTCCAGGAGGCGCAGCTTCTGCAGCATGCCGTGCACGTCGCACTCCGGCGGGAGCTTAATCTGGTAGGTCAGAACCGGCTCCAAAACCGGAAGTTCCGAGGCTTTTTCGCAGCCGAAGCCTTCACCGGGGCGGGTTTTCGTCAGGCCGGTGACGGCGCAGATGCTCCCAGCCGGGGCTTCGCTGACCGCTTCGAAACGCGCGCCGGAATAAAAGCGGATCTGATTAATCTTTTCTTCCCAGTACTCATCCCCGTCCGGCGCGTCTGGCGGGCGGTTCGTCAGGGTATCTTTTACCTTCAGGGTTCCTCCGGTGACTTTCAGATAAGTGAGCCGGGTTCCCTGGTCGTCTCTGGCGATTTTGTAGACTTTTGCGCCGAAGGCGTTTCCGTAGTGCGGGGCCGCGGTATAGCGCCGGATTCCTTCCAGAAATTCCGGTACGCCGTCTAGTTTCAGGGCGGAACCGAAGTAGCATGGGAAGACCTTTCGCTCTGCAATCAGGCGCACGATCTCTTTTTCTGCTATCTCTCCGCTCTCTAAATATTGTTCCAGAAGCGTCTCCTCGCATACGGCCAGATTCTCCAGCCAGCTTCCCCGATCCTGTTCCGGGTCGAAGTCGATGCAGCTTTCGTCCAGGCGCTTTTTCAGCTCTTCCAGCAAGACCTGCCGGTCTGTCCCATTCTGATCCATTTTATTAATAAACAGAAAAACCGGAATCTCATATCTGGCCAGGAGACGCCACAGGGTGCGGGTGTGCCCCTGGACGCCGTCGGCTCCGCTGATCACCAGGACTGCGTAGTCCAACACCTGGAGGGTGCGCTCCATTTCTGCAGAAAAGTCCACATGGCCTGGGGTGTCCAGGAGGGTCACGGAAAGGTCGCCCAGGGCCATCCGGGCCTGTTTGGAAAAGATGGTGATGCCGCGCTCGCGTTCCAGGTCGTGGGTGTCCAGGAAGGCGTCTTTATTATCGACGCGGCCGAGCTTTCGGATGCTGCCGCTTTTATAGAGCATGCTTTCTGACAAGGTGGTTTTTCCGGCGTCTACATGTGCGAGAATACCAAGACAGATGTGCTTTTCCAATCCTGAACCCATCATAATACCTCTTCCGGATGAATCTTCTGCAGCATCCCAGGCCGCTCCATCTCTACCTTATATGCCATCAGTTTCAATAAATACTCCGGCATCCTCCGGTTCCCCAACTCCCAATCCTGCAAAGTCCGGTAGGGAATCCCAAAATATTCCGCAAACTGCCGCTTATTCATCCCGGTGCTTCTGCGCAGCATCATCAACTGTTCTCTTGAGTCCATAATCCTTCCTTCTTCCTCATACGCATTGTGTACATCATATCTTACCACAGATCATCCACAAAATCAATGCTCATTTTCAGCCTTGTTTTCTGTGCAGAGACGCGCATCTGGTACATGGCATTGTGTACTTTTCCAATCAGTTCCTTATTATTCCTATCGCCCATACCCCCGTGGAAATAGGTTGGTTACCGATAGAGATCCTCCAGCGTCAGCAAGGTAACCTCCCCCTGCTTTTCTGCCTCCAACAGTTCGGGTGTAAAACCGCCTTTAGAAAAAATGTAATAATGGAAGGTTCCATTCCTGCGGAATACCGCCGCATATCTACGAAGCAGCTCCAATTCCTCGATTCCAATCTTCTCATTCCGATATTTGCAGGAGCCGATCAGATACTCATTGCCATCCACTGGCGTACCCACGCCAAATATGGGTACTCATCAATGACAAACACCAGCCGTTTCTCCGCCGCCATCGCAGTAATGGCATCCAGTGCATCCGCATAACTCTGATAGGTAGGAGCGCTGGCGCTGTCCGGGTTCTGACAGGTATAAATCGCCTTAGAGAGCGCCTCCAAATTTTCCTGGGAGGAGGCGTTTAATGCAGAGAAATAGACGGTAGGTTTCCCTTTGCAAAATTCATTGATTAAGGCCGTTTTGCCCACACGCCGCCTGCCATATATGACAACGCACTCAAACCGCCCTTTCTCATAACGGTGATTCATCGTGCGTAATTCTTCTTCCCTGGAAAACGGATTTTTCTGCACGTCCGGTAAATGTACGGAGGGAAAACCGGATAAAAGCCCATTTTTTAACCTGTTTTCTGGTACTGCTGGTATTCCGGCTGTTGAAAAGAGAGCTTGGAGAGCAGTTCACTTACGAAAAGCTATTGGCAAAACTGAAAGAAATGAATTTTGGTGATATAGCAGAGAAGGGATATGATCCATTATACGAGAGGGATGCTCCTACAGATAGCATCCCTCGGGTTGAGGAGGCGCTCGTCGAGGTGTCATGCGCGATTAAAATCGGAACTTTTTTGTGATCACTTAGCTGGCAGTCTTCTTTTTCACAGCCCGCAGCTCAATATAGCCGCGCGCGCCGCGAGGCTCCAGTTGGATGCGGGGATTTTCATCATCCCATTCATAACCGATCACAGATGGTACATAGCGTTCGATGGCTTTCTGAACCGCCATGATCGCCTCACCGTAATTTTCTTCTTCAAACGGCTCTCCCTGGAACATCAGATATTCCGCTTCGGGAAGGCAGATCATGTCAAACCCTTCAGGGATCGCACCACTATACTCCGCTTCCACCTCTACCCCCTGCACATAAGTGGAAGTTCCCGGCTTTTTGTACTGTTCCGGCAGCCACAGACATACCGGCTCTCCGCAAAGGGAATCCATGGAAAGCAGCGTTCCCCACACATCACAGCCTACTTCCTCGCAGTAGGAAAAATAGTCCGCCGCTTTCACGCCCCGCTTGATTATGACTTTTCTCTCCGGTTTCCGGATCACCTGAACAAACACGCTCTGCAAATTCTCCATGTCAAAATCATCCTTTCTTAGTTCTCTGAATTTTACGCCGTAAGGTACGAAAAGGCTGAGGGGAACCGGATTGTTGACATACGCTCCTGGATTACAGCCAAATTCCCGCCGGAAAGCCCTCGTATATCCGTCTGCGCTCTGAAAGCCGCAGTCGAAAGCGGCGTCAAGGATGCGTCCTCTTTCCTTTTTCAGCATCATAGCAGAACGGGAAAGCCGCAGCCTGCGGATATATTCTGTAGGTGTGTAACCCGTAAGCGCCTGGAAAAGCCGATAGGAATGCCATGGGGAAAACAAGGATACGCGCGCCAAATCCGCCAGCGTGATTTCCTGTTCCAGATTTTCCTCAATGTAATCCTGCATACGCTGAACCGCCAAAATATGTTCCTTCATCTTTTCACCTCCTGACACATTCATTTTACTTTTTTCAGGAAGAAATCTCTCGACTTTCCTTGCCATTTTTCCTATGTCCCAGTCTTATTTACGGAGTTTCTTCTGCAAGCCACTTCATTGGAAGAATCTCCTTGCGAATTCCTTCGCACCGGCGATGGCTTCCGCAGTCTGGAAGGATGCCAGATTGTCTTCGTCCTGAACATCATACATTCCCGATATTTCTCCTTATGTAAAATCAATATCATATCTTGTGCCATCTGAAAACAGCACGCCATCCGTCAACCTGATTTTCAGCAGGCAGGTGTTGGGGTCTGCTTCGTTGGTGTGTCCGTTGTCGTACCATGCCGCAAATGCAGCACGCAAAACCGCCATAATTTTTTCGTTTTGGGGCAGCAGCACATGGCCTAAGTTTTCACCAATCCCATGGGCCGTAAACCATTCACCGGAAATGGCTGCCACCGGATTTTTAGTAATTTGTTTCATTTTGTTTGACAGCGCATAGGTCACCACATAAAATGCGCCGTCCAGGTATACTGCGTCCACGGTGCGGACATAGGGAACGCCGTCCTCCACCGTGGCAAGGGCGATCAGAGAATCCTTGCAAAAGCGTTCCGTCAAAATTGTATCTGCGTGAATATTTTTCATTTCAAACTCTTTCCTTTCTTTTTCTTCGGTTCCGGCATTTCCGGCCGCATCGCTTCAAGCAGCTCCTTCAGGAATGCTCCTCCAGCCAGCGAAGCAGTTTCGTTGAAAATACCGCCTGACGGAGATAAATATGTCGATTTCCTGCGGTGGAGGAATAGTATTGTCCGTAGTAATCACATACCGCAATCTGATAATAAAACAGCGATACCATACAGCGCAGATCAGAATCATTCAAAGCAGCGAATTTCAAATACTCCGACACATAGCGGGCAAATCCGTCCTTATCGATCTCTCCGTTTTTACAGGACGGAACAGCGTAAACATAAGAACGGACAATCTCCCAAACCACCGGGTGGACACAGGCCGTCGTCCAATCGATTACTGCATTGATTTTTCCATCCCCGCACAAAATTTGAGTGATAAAGAAGTCGCCATGCGTGGCACGGCAAGTCAGTTGTTCCAGGTCAAATTCCTGTTTTGGGAACCGCCTCATCAATTCCATGCGATACTGCAAATCGCGGATACTATCCGTATCGCCTCTGTCTTTTGCAATGGCAAGGGAATTCTCATAGGACTTGAAGGCCCGCTCCGGCGTCATGAACTGAAAGAAATCCCTCCCGATGCCGACAGGCAAACCCGGATAATCTTTTAATGCCGTGTGGATTCTTCCCAGCATCTGGGCCGATTGCGTCAACAGCCAGTCAGGCGCTTCGTGCCAATCATACATTCTTCCCTCGATAAACCTTTGAACATGAAAAAGCCTCCCGTCTGTATCTGAGGTCAGAAATTTCCCTGTGCTATTCCGCAAAAAACGGCAGCACGGAATACCGTGATGATTCAGGTATTCGCATAGTTCCGGTTCCTGCTCTAGGTGGTTGATCTCGCTGGAAGCAGGGTATTTGACCACATATTTTCCGTCTGTGCAGGTAACAAAGTAAGTGTCTGAACCGGCACCGACGGCGGAATGCTCTATCGACATCGGTTCCAGCCCATACATTTTTTTCAATATCTCTTTCATAATCTAAGTTCCTCCGGTGATGGCTGCATATCTGCAAGTCTATACAGCCGCCCGTCCATGCTCCGGTCCAGAAAGCGGTAATCATACAACGCTTCACGAGAATCTCACCGCTGTCATAGCACCCTGCTGCATTCACACCGCCTATAGCTTCTTTTTGTTAAATACAACAATACTCATAACAAAACATATCAGACTTGTAGCTCCCGTGATGATCATAGCTGCTGCATATGTTTTCGTTTCTGCAATACCGTAAATCAAAGAATTCCCATCTGCCAACAGAGTAGGCAAATACGCTTTGCATTTTGGAAGTAACCCAAGCAGATAGGAGGCAAGGACGACCATGCCGGTTCCAATCAGCACGCCTGTATTCGTCCCGGCGATTGTGGAGAATAAAATCATCAGTGCAACAACCCACAGGCCGACCATCCACCAGCATACCGCTGAAAACATCAGATGATTTGCTATGGCATTATCCCAGAAATAGGCGTTATATGCGTATGTAATCCCAAAACACAGCCAATAGCCAACCGTCCAGAGAACAGAAAGCTCAACCATTTTGGAAATGACAACCTTATAGCGTTCCAGCCCTTTTGTCAAAGACAGCACCAAAGTACCTGTCTGGTATTCCTTTGTAAAGATACTGCTTTCGAGAAGCACAAAGGCAGCCAACGCCAAAGGGATGTTCTTGAAAAACTGCACCCAGGAATCCATTGCGCTTACGCTTACGGATGTAACGATCATACCGCTTTCGGCAAGGGAATCCGCCAGTACCTCAAGCATCCACGGCGTTAATTTCGCAATGGCCGGATTCATAATGCCAAACAGAAGAAACAGCATACACAGGATCATCAGCCTGCCGGAACGAAATTGCTCCATTGTCTCCTTTTTTATAAAGGCCAAAAAAGATTTCATTTCTCAACCACCTCCATAAACAAGGACTCCAGAGTCGGCTCCGCCTGTTCCAATTTCAGAAGCGGGATGTGCCTGTCTGCCGCAAAACCCATTAAATCAAATACGGTACTGTCCCTTTCGTAAAAAACAAGTTGGTTTCTTCCGGTCTGCTGTATATCGGAAAAAGCCTGCCGAAGAACATGCATATCCGTGTCATTCTCTGTTTCCAACAGATATTCTTTCCTTCGGTATTTCGTCTTTATGTCAGAAAGCTTTCCCTGCACCTCTGCCGTGCCATGATCCAGAAACGCCACATCCGTACAAATGCGCTCTACGTCTGAAAGGATATGGGTAGAAAATAAAACGGTTGTCTGCGCTCTGACAGATAAAAGAATGTCCAGTATCTCTTTTCTGCCCACAGGGTCAAGGGCGGAAGTCGGTTCATCGCAGATCAAAAGTTTCGGGCGGTTCAGAAGCGCCTGCGCGATGCCCAGCCGCTGTTTCATACCTCTTGAAAACCCTTTTATACGGTGCGTTTCATTCCTAAGCCCCACCAGCTCCAGGAGTTCCCCGCAGCGTTTTTCATTCTCTGCTTTCTCCATCCCGGTGATTTCACCGCAGAATCGAAGGTACTCCATCGCCGTCATAAACGGATAAAACTCCGGCACATCGGGGAGATAGCCAATATGCCGATTCGTTGCTGTCTGGCCATAAACCACTTTTTCTCCGGCAACCATGATTTCCCCGGCATCCGCCTTTAAGAGTCCCAGCACGGTTTTCATCGTCGTTGTTTTACCAGCGCCGTTTTTCCCGATAAATCCAAATATGCTGTGTTCCGGCACAGCCATATTCAGCCCTTTCAAAACCTCTTTATTACCGAAGCGTTTATGCAGACCGGTAATGCACAGCATATCCATTACGCATCCTCCCTGCCGAGCAGGAAGTACAGAATCGGTCCGACAAAGTTCATCAGTACAATGGTAATAACAAGCCAGAACGTGCGATTTCCCCGCTTATAAGTGTTATGCGTCAAAATATGGTACAGCGTATATCCCAACAGTGCAAATTCCACGATCAAAAGCGGAATCAAAAACGGAAGAAATTCCATAATCTTATCCATTATTTTTCTTCTCCTCTCCATAGGTCTCCACACAGAAACCGTGATAGCCGCAGCAAATGCAGGTCAGCTTTCTAAGCGTCGGCGTATGCCTCGCCCAAAACGCTTCCTTAAAATTCGGTTTAAATACTTCGTGGCACTGCGGACAGATATATGCAGCCTGTCCGAAATAAAAATTGGATACCCAGACTCCATACGGGATCAGCAGCAAAACCCAGACAACGACAGGCCACCATATTCCCGTAGTGATCCATAGAATTATGGATGTCCACTGAATGATACCAATCGGGATGCCCGAAATCAGCAAAATGGCATGAAGCTGCTTCAGTTTCTTTTTATTTGCCATCGCATATGCTATGTCTCCAATAGATTCAACGGAGAAGTTCTCCACACTCTTTAATTCTTGTCTGATACTCTTAATGATTTCCAGCTTTGTTTTGCACTCGTTTACTTCTTCCCTAAGAGCCTGCTCCTGCTGTTCCAGTAAAATGGAAATCAAATCGTCCGGATTTTCTTCTGAAAGAAGTTCTCCAATGTTATTGATCGAAATTCCTGCATCACGAAGAAAGCAAATGATCTTCATTCGCTTCAAATCCTGCTCCGAGTAAAGCCTGCGGCCGCCCTCTGACAATTCGCTGGGAGTCAGAATGTTTCTGGAATCATAATACTGCACCGTTCTGACAGATACGCCGCAGCGCTTTGCGATTTCTCCTGTCGTGTACTTTGACATAGCTTTCACCTCCTTACACCGCCTATCTTACCTCATTACGCAGCGTCACAAGCAATACCCTACGCAAGGGGATTTTTCAGATCATCCTCTGTTCCGTTCTTTATACCACATCACCACCGCTGCACGTTTTTTTGCCTGAACAAACGCAGCTTCTATATCGCCTCGCTCCGCTCCTCGATCAGCTTCATCACCCGCTCCGCTTCCGCGCCCTCAAGCGGCATCGGCTGATAGTTGTTGATGGTGCTGTCCGAGGATACGGAACAGGGAATCACATTGATCTCACTGTCCGTAATCTTCTTTTGCGCATCCAGCACAAACTTCTGCTGAAAAATCATCGTATCCGTTTCTGTGGGATGCGTGTTTCCGCCAAAACAGAAGTTCCCCAGGCTGTAGGCGATTGTTTTTCCTTTATACGTATCGATTCCCTGGAGCACATGAGGATGGTGCCCTACTACCAGATCCGCACCCTCATCGATTGCAAGATGCGCCAGGGTCACCTGATTTTCATCCGGTACGGTTTCCAGTTCATTTCCCCAATGGAAAACTGCCACTATGATATCTGCTCCGCCCTCTTTTAACGCCGCGATATCTTTCTTTACCTGCGGAATCCTTTCCAGATGGTCGTCCAGCTCGTAAATTCCAAACAATCCTACCTTCACTCCTTTCACCGGGAGGATCGCCGTTTCATCATAGCCAAACGTCCGTATTCCCTTTTGTTCCAGTATATTTACAGTGTCGAAAAAACTTTGCTCCCCATAGTCATGGCTGTGGTTATTCGCGACATTTGCGGCTTCCACTGAGGACGATACCAGAATATCCACAAACTCCGGCTCTCCCTTAAAAGCAAACTGTTTTTCCAGTCTGGTCGTCTCTTCGGTCAATGTCCCTTCCATATTTACCACCGTCAGGTCGTCCGCCTGAAAAATGTCCCGCACCTGATCCATAAAATACGACGCTCCATAGAGTTCATAATAGGCATTCAGCCCCGTATCCCAGGCAAAAAATTCATCCGTTCCCAAAATGCAGTCCCCGGTAAAGGTTAACAGCAGTTCCACCGGTTCTGAGGATTCCGACTGCGGCCCGTTCGTTTCTTTCGTCCCGTTTGTTCCTTTCGTTTCCTCTTCGCTGCTTTTTGCGGCAGTATTCGTTTCCTTTCTCTGCACGGTTCCCGCAGAACTTTCTTTGATAACTTTTTTCCCGACGCCCGTTCCCCAGAGAACGACGATTACCGCAAGCGTCAAACCGCACCCCAGAGTAATGTAAAACTGTCTTCTCTGGAGTCTTTTCTGCCTTCGGATGATTTTTCTGATGCGAGTGATCCTGCGCAGTTTTTCTTCTTCCCTGCAATCCCATGTCAGTTCCTTTAACATCCGGTCCGCTCTGTTTAACTGCCGCTCCCCGGTCAAGTTACTTATCAGCTTCCCTAAAAATCCCTGTTTTCTCATATTTTCTTCCCTTCCTCCCCACTCGTTGCCCGCTATCACAATCGTCCGGCACAAAATTGCATACATCCTGCTTTGTGACACCTTTTCTCCCTGAAAATACAGATTACAGTCTATCCCGTCTTTGATGGCTTCCACGACCGCATCCGGAAAGCCCAGGCTCTCCATCTCCGCAAACATGCTGCGCAGGACATGATTGCGCAGCAGACACGTTCCGTACCATATTCTCGTTCTCTTTGTTCTTTTGCGCAAATTGCGGAAGCTCTGTCCATAAAGCCTAAAACCGCATTCTTGTGCTCATTCAATACTCTGTCTTTCAGATCATTTCGCTTAATCTCTCAACTATGCACCCCTTACTTTCATAGTATCGGAGCATTTCATCAATTTTTCTTTTATCATAACTGGTGATGCAGTCAGACAGTACATGAACGGTATAACCCTCTTTTGCCATGTTGTAGCAGGTGGATTTCACGCAGGATGTAGCATCCGCACCGGCAATATAAAATTCATTGATTTCATTTTCTCTTATAAAGTCAGTAAAACTTTCGCTTGTCATAGCATTCGCCCTGGTCTTAATAAAAATATTTTCAGATACGATTTTCATATCCGAAACCAATTCAGCGCCATGCGTGCCGGGCTTAAAGCTCCTTGCATGGACAGACAAATAATGATTTGCAATGTAGACAACGTGTATATCATTGATTACCGCCCAATCAACAGCTTTGTTGATATTTTCGATTATTTCCTTATAATTTTTCGTAATGTCATTTTGAATATCGATAATTACTAATGCTTTGTTCTTCATAAGCAGCCTCCTCAGCTTTCTATTTTTTACTTCATACAGATTTGCCATTCCGAGAATCTATGCACCTCTTAGATCTTCTTTCAGTATCACGCCATTTTCTACTGGAGCCGATTATAATTTTTCCAGAATCCAATCGTCTCCTGCAAATCTGTCTCATCCCTGAAAAGATTTAACCTTTTTGCCACCTCAATGGCAAAATCCACGTAGGCATTGGCCCTGGCCGTAATCACGTTTCCGTCACTCACGAAATCTTCCTCCGTTGAATGCGTAGATCTTATATTTTCAAGGAGCCCTGCTTTATCCAAAATGTCAACCCCTGCACAGATCCCCGCAATCAAAACTTTCCGACCATTCAATTCCCGTAAATACTGTTTTACCTCATCATGATCGATGGCAGAAATACCGCCGCCGGGAATGATGAAGCTTCTGACCTGGTCCTTATCAATCTCCTCCAGCGCCATATCCGCATTTACAGAAAATCCTTCCATCGCCCTGACCGCCGAGCCGTCCAAAGAGCAGAAAATCACATCACAGTTTGTAAATTTCATAAAATAGCTCAAAATCACAATTTCATAGAAACAAGCACTGTTATATACAAGAAACACATCTTTCATATCCAGCCTCCGTATCCCAATGTCCCTCATCGTCATTGAAAAAGTTTGCCAAGCGCATCCATTTCCCGCTCTTTCTTTCCAAGAATATAGGCGGTGTTAAATGTGGAAATTGCAAATATTGACATGCTTTCCTCGGATAACAATGCCGAATTCTCCAGCCATCCTCTTTATTACGATTGGGTATACCACGTTTGATATCGTCTTTATGTATGTAACAATCGAAACAGCCTTCGCTACATTTGCACCAGACACGCCGCGGGCTCCACATTGCCATTTCTAAAGCCTCGATTTTTCGTAATTGTAGGGAATACTCGTTCCTACATTATCGCAATACACGAAATGCACCATTTTAATATCCTCCTGCACAAACACCAATTTATTTTGATAATAGTTTCAAAAATCTCTTGTCACTCATCTGCTCATTTGTTAAATACGCTCCATCATAAAACAGCGCATAGGTCGTAATTGGAGTCGGCGCATTTTGCGCTTCTTTTTTGCTCTGCAGATGAATGGAGCAAAATTGCACACCCTGTTCCCTTGCTGTTTCTTCTACAACCGGGACATATTTCGTGTTAAACGGACAAGCACTTTCCCCGTTCTTCGCTTTTCAGGAAAACAAGCCGTCCTCAAATCGCCCTTTCAGCCACGCCTTTTTGGATGACACCTGAATATCCTTGTTGTTTGAAATCGCACAGCATATATGCTCTTTGTCTATATTCTCGCTGGTCACTCTGATGTATTTCATAAAGATACCTCCGCAGCTTCCGCTTTTTCTTTCATATGTAACCTCCCGTCAATCCCTCTTGTGAAAGAGAGCCGTCTCTGTGCCGCCCCAGCGCATACCTTCTCCTTTTTCCTTTATTATTTTTTATCCGCCGGCTGCTCCAATGTCCTGATTTTTCTTGAACAGTAAATGCACGGCGCCAAAATGCACATACAGAAACCACCAACGATAATCAGCAGCGCTGCGCCCCTGCCCGCACCAGTTCCAATCACCTTTCCTATATTTCCATAAAAAAGGCCGCCTTCCCGCAGCGCCGGGCTAAAAACATAATCCGTAAGGAAACCGACCACGGCATTCGCTGCCACATATCCCATTTGCGAAATCAGCCCAATCATGCCCCACGCCCTTCCCTGCACTTCATTTGGAATATTCTGCCGCACCAGAATGTCCAGACAGGTATTGGCAAATGGCAGACACATAAAAACCAGGAAACCGGATACCGTAATCAACAGGATATTCTCTCTTAGTCCAAACAGAATCATAAATACGCCGATGCCGAAAAACGCCTTTGCCAGCGTCCTGACATAGCTTCCTTTTATGGAAAAAATACCGATCAACAGGCTGGAAACCAGCATACCCACAGCACAAATCGTCTCTGCTGTTCCAAGCGCCGCTTCATCTGTAAAGGCCAGAATCATCGGCGTGGCAAGCGTCTGAATAAAGGTCAGGAAAAAGCATACCAGGGCCGCCAGCACTGTAATGAAGAATGTTCCAATGTCAATCCATAAAATCAGGATAATTCCCGAAAACTTCATCAGTAATCCCGCCAAAAACGGAGCTTACCATTACTCCAATACAGATATTGACAAGCCCCGCCTCCCCACGCAGCAGGCAGAGCAGGATATAAAACAATCCCAATGCGGATAATCCGTCTCCAAGAATCATCATCATTCTCCGATCATAACGATCCGCAAGAACTCCAGCCACCGGCCCCCCCCCTGGCCATTTTTATTTCCGCACAGCGCAGGGTTTTCACGTCAATATACCCGCTGGTTGTCTCCATGTCCGCCTCTGTCTCCTCCAGTCTTCAGGCAAGTACCTTTTCCATTTCTCATACCCAATCCTCCGGCTGGCTAGGGATGATTATGGCAGCAATGATATAAGCAAGAAAGCCGCTGCCGCCCAACGCACAGAACAGCACCCACCCCAGACGCACCAGCGTCGGGTCTATCGCAAAATACTCCGCAATCCCGCCGCAAACTCCCTCCAGCATTTTATTTTCTCTTGATTTATAAAGCCGTTTTTTCATATTTTCTGACCTCCCGATTATTTAATGTCCTTTGTGTTTTGTTTTCCCGGCAAAGCTGGCGCACCGCTCTAATGCTTCCGACAACAATGCCCTCCACACAGACGGCATAGGCAAAAGTGCTGTTCTCATCGGCGTCCAGCATTACCTTTATGTATGCTTCAGTATCAGCCTCCGTATAGGGGTAGGGGATACCGTCCCGCAGGTTTTTCAGAATGTTTGGATTACTGAGCAAATGGGACAGTTCCTGTGCATCTGCCAGCTTCCATTTTCGCAAAATTACTTCTTTTATCTTCATACTGACCTATTTCTACTGTGGTTAGGGCGATGGGTTAGGACGGATAGGTCACTTGCAGCAAAAATTCCGGCGTCTTTGACCAGTATTTGATTCCCCAATGTTCGAAATCCCATTCCGTCATATAAGCATTGCACTCATAATCTATGTAGTACAGAATCCCATTCTGCGGAATGAAGTTCGTTGGGAAATAGTCTATGTTCAGTCCTGCCGGATACAGCAGCCTGCACATGTCCTGCACCTGCTCCAGCCAAGTATTTTCCATCTGGTCGGTGCAAATCAGTTCAAAAATTGTTTTTCCGGCAATATATTCCTTCAAAATACGCTCTTGACCGGAATCCACCGCCAGAAGCCGGGGCATAGGAATCCCTATCCTGCGGAGGGTTTCGTAGTCCCTCAGTTCCGCTTCCAGCTTATTGCCAAAGGTATAATAATCGCATGGCTCATGATGGATTTGCTTCAGGACATACTGCATTGTCCCATCCGTCACCAGATACGAATAGCCGCCTTTTCCTTTTCCAAGCAGTTTGATTACCTGATATTCCAACTTATTTACGATCAATGATGTAACAGCCATCTTCCATCTTTTCCTCTTTTCTAAATAAACTGATTTTTCTGAATCTCTACGGTCCGGGAGAGACCCGCATGACCTCTGCATAAAGGCTATAGGCAGCCAGGGATACAGCGCAGACCGCCACAGCCGCCCATTTGTGGAGCCGCATCCATTCTTCAATATGTGGGTGTTTGGCACATTCTTCGAATTTAGAATTGCTTATGGATTTTATTTTCGATTCGAATGCTCGCTTCAATGTGCATGATCCAATGACGTGAAAAGGGCATCTGAACCAACCCACGGATATTTTTTCCACACCAGAAGTCGATGAGCCAGCAAGCGCTTTCTTCCGGACTTACCACCTGCAAAGACCGCAATCTTGCTTTATCCGCATCCTCAAATCTTCTGTTCAAATCCCGGTAGGATAGCTGCTTTAGCAGTACATCGGTACTGAACTTGACCGCAGCGGCATAGGCATACAAGGCATCTAAATCCAACTCTTTGGAAAAATCCACGATCTGCTGATCGGCCAGTTCGTTGCCGGTTGTGATGATTGGTGCGCCGATTTTCTCTTGAAAGGTGTCAAGCACTTCTTTTTCCTGCCTGATCAGACTGTTGGCAACAATATCTTCTATTCTAAAAATGTGCCAAATTGAGTAGGCAATGGTCTTGCTGTGATACCCATTTGCTTTTGGAAAAGGCATAACACAAAACTCGGCTCCGCTTAATTCCTCTTTCATGCGGAGCAGCTCGTCCATAAGGGCTTGCCGCAGAGTGAGCAGCGTTTCGATGCCTTGTACAAAGGTTGCCTCTTTCTTAAGCTGCGTCTGAACTGCTTTATTTAATTCCGACCATTCTTGATTCATAAACAGATACCTCTCTTTTCAAGCAGCGTCCGTATATCCGCTTCCACGAATAATCGAACTGTTGTTTCCCATGCATAATATTTGAACTTCGTCCGATGTTCCTGCATCCGTCCGGCGCGGTCTTCGCCGCCAAATCAGGAACCGCCTGCCCAAGCCAATCAGAATCGTGGAAGGAGAGCGGTGAAGATTATTGCTGATTCCCGTTTACGATCTGTGCGTAGGTTTCTTCCGGGATCATAGGTGAGCCGATCTCCTCCATCAGTTCGGCGTCAATGCTGCCGCTTTCCGCATACTGCCGCCCGGCCTGTTTTACCAGTTCCAGCCGCGGCTCTGTGACGGACGCCGCCTCCGGCGCGTTGAACATAGGGCTTTCCGGGACGGTGATGATCGGGAGTAATCCGCCTGACCCACATGCTCATAGCGGTCGCCCACCTTCGTCATGGCCATAGAACTGAGGGGGAGGGTGCGGTCAATGAGGTTTTTCAGCGCCGCAGGCATCCCATAGCCATAAAGCGGGAAACTGAACAGCAGCAGATCGCTGTCCAGAATTTCTTCCAAAATCCCGCGCATATCATCGTTATGGACGCATGTGCCGCCGTTATATTTGCAGGCAAAGCAGCCCTGACAGAACGCAATCTTCCGGTCGATGACGTTGATAATGTGTATCTCCTGGGGCGCCGCTTCGTTCATCCCGTTAAGAAACGCACGGGTAATGTGCATGGTGTCGCTCTTCTCTTTTTTCGGACTGCCGTTAAAAACAAGTATCTTCATTATTCGTTCTCCTTTTGCTTTATTCCCGTTTTTTCCTGTTCCAGCTCTGCCGCATACCGGCACACCAGCGCCAGCACCAGGAACATAATCCCCAGAGAAACTAAGCCGCCATTGTCCACATCGAACTTCCATGTATTCGATAAGAACTCCGCCAGAATTCCGTTGATGATAGCCGCCAGGATGTTCGCACCCAGAGGCAGGACAATGGTGAGGATGCCAAGCCGGGTCAGTTCCTTTGCCCCTTCCTGTGTAAAAGGCGTCCCCGCGGTCAATTCCCGCTTGAAATAGGTTTTTGCGAACCATGCCAACACCGCCTCTGCTGCAATTACAACCAGCCAGACAGCGATTGCGGAAATCATCTGATCGGTGGTCATACCGCCCTTATTGGCCACGATGCCGTGAATCGTCACGCCGCCAATCTTAAAAACTTTTTCCGCACCCGCCGCAAGACAGACGAGCCCCACCAGGCTCAGCGAGGCAGCAACTATCGAGCAGACAAATGCAATCGTACTCAGAATTTTTCCGAGTTTGAATAAAATTTGAATCGTAGACAGTGTTTTTTTCATTGTATTATTCTCCTTTTCATTGGGTTCATAGAGCTTTGTTCCAATTCGTTTTACAGCTTTTCTGCAATATGCCCGCACAGAATTTCATAAATCCTACCGGCATTCTGTGTCGCTTGATCAACGGAACTCCGCCGCCTTCGCAATTCGTCGGGCCAGGAGCTGACGCCATGGCAGTCAACGTGCCGCAGCCTGCGGAGGATTCTGCCGCCTACCAAATAAACGGAATCAGCCTGTACTTCACTTTCTTTTCATACTCTAAATACCCTGAAAGCCCTTCCTCCAAAACTGATTCTTCATTCCGGATTCGCTTCACCAGCAGCAAGGGAAAGGGCAGCATCACAAGAAATGCGGTCAGCGACCCCAGGACGAAGGGCATCGCCCAGAACAACAGAACCACCGCGAAATACATAGGGTGTCTGACGATCCCATACAGCCCGGTTGAGATAACCTTCTGATTTTCCTGGACTTCCACCGTTCGGGAAAGGTAAGCGTTTTCCCGCATGACCTCCGCATAAAGGCCATAGGCGACGAGAAACACAGCGCAGGCCGCCGCGATCACCCATCCGGGGAGCTGCGTCCAGCCAAAGCGGAAATCGAATCCCGCCAGAACAAAGCAGGCGATAAACTCCAGACTGGACAGTGCAATCACCATTTTCTGCTCGGATTCACCCTCCTTGTCATTGAGGCGTTTCCGCAGCAGTTCCGGCGCCTTTTTCATCAAGACGATTCCGACAATCAGCATCGGAACAAACAGAAGCACGATCAGCCTCCATGCACCGGCATAACGGATGGTTCCCGCTGGCCAAAACAGCAGGAGACCTATCAGCAGCAAACCGCTGAAAAATTTTATGGTTGCCTGACCAGCGAGTTTTAACATTGTGGTATCCTCCAATTCTTTTCGTTATCGTCCTATACAACAGACTCGCGAAAATGCCAACGCATTTTCTCATAGCTTATATTCCAACTGCACATCGCAAGGCTCCTTCTCCGCAAGCGTTTCGTTTATCTCTGCCGCCAAGACACAGCCAAACGCCCTGTATGCCGCTTGTGATTCTTTCGAGGAATGCGCGGAAATATACAGCTTTTCCGCGCCAAGCCTCACAGCCTCCTGGCAGGCCAGCGCAAAGAGGTGTTTGCCAATTCCCTGATTCCGGTACGGTTCCGACACCTGAAAGCAGACGAGTTCCGCATAGCGTGCCGTACTGCCGAACATGCGGTGTGATACGGTAATAAAACCAACCAGCTTAGAGCCGTCAAACGCACCGAAAGCGGTTTGATCCTTGTTCATATGACGGGCAATATCCCCTGCAGTCTCCCTGCACTCCTGTAAAGGCCAGTTTTCTTCAAATACATTGGGAACGAGCTGCCATTCGCCGTCAATCTTTCTCCAGCACTCTTTCACCTCTTGATGACGGATAAAGCCATCCAATGTATTTTGATTAAAATTGCTGTCGTCTAATTTTCGATATTCCATGCTTTTTTCTCCCCTGGAACAATGATCCAATCGTTACTAACAAAGGTTCTTCATCAGAAAATCCCCCAATGCTGGGATTTCTGGTTCCCTCCAGTAAAATTTACCGTCCGCCGTCCGATTCAGCAGGCGTTTGTTATACAGTTCTCGCCGCAGGGTTGCGTGGTCGTGAAATACCGCCCATTCATCCAGCAGGTCATTGATCTCCGATTCGGTATATTGCCGTCCTGGTTCGATTTTCCCGGACAGATACCAGAGTGCGGTCAGCTTTTTCTTATATTTCGCCGGCATTTGTGTCAAACGCCCATCGCCGTCCAAAAACGGCATTAAGTTCGATAATTCTTTCTCCATTGCTTGATCCTCAACACGCTTCCCTTTTTGCATTATATGTTACGCATTATTTGTTTTGCAACCTACGTTTTTATTATACGCATCCCCAGACCTGCTGTCAATCCCTCTGGCTCCAAATTCATAAATTCATTTCAAACCGCCAAGATCCGCCCTTTCCGCCGCGCCGCCGGAAAACATCGCAACCGGAATCTCAACGCTTCCAACATGCATAGTTTCTGCCTACTTGGGTATCCTTCCGAATAGAAGCCCCGTGGAAATGCGGCTGTCTGGCTCATTGCCCGCGGGAATAAAAATGGAGGTATGCCCTATGAACTATCACGATACCGTCTCTCTTCTTCGCGAATGCGACGCCGGAACCAAAATGGCCGTCTCTTCCATCGACGAAGTCCTCTCCAAAGTCAGCAGCCCCGACCTGAAACAGCTCCTGACCGAAAGCAAAAAGCACCACGAAAAGCTCGGCAACGACATCCACTCCCTTCTGGAAAAGCACAAAAGCGACGAAAAAGAGCCGGAACCCATCGCCAAAGGGATGGCCTGGCTGAAAACAAACGTCAAGATCACCCTAGACGACAGCGACGCGGCCATCGCCGACCTGCTCACCGACGGCTGCAACATGGGAACCAAGTCCCTTCACAAATACCTGAACCAATATAACGAAGCCGACCACTCAGCCAAACAGCTCTGTAACCGCCTGGTAGACCTCGAAGAACAATTATGTAAAGACCTGCACAGCTATCTGTAAATTTCCCCTCCGTGTCCGGGAAAAGAGAAAAGTTTTGAAAAAAATTGCGAACCTTTTCTCTTTTCATTACAATATAGGATTGAAAGGCAAAACCTTTCTCAGACGTCTGGAATCCCGAAACACGGAGGAACTTACATGAATGACACAGAGCTGGAAGCTTGTATCCATGCCTATGGAAAAGATCTTTATTCCTTCCTATATCAATTAACCGGAAACCGCCAGGAAGCGGACGACCTCTATCAGGACACTTTTTTAAAGCTCCTGGAGCTGGACCAGCGCCCGGATTTCACCCGGAATCCCAAAAGCTGGCTTCTGACCATTGCCGTCCAACTCTGGAAAAACCGCCGGCGCAAGTACGGCTGGCGGCAGCGGATTGCCGGGGCCCCGGTTTCCATGGACGAGCCGCTTTCGGAGATTCCTTCCAATGAGGCCTCTCCGGAACAGCAGGTCATTTCCGCGGAAGAAGCGGTTCTGGTGCGGGAAGCTGTCCGCCGCCTGCCGGATCGTTACCGGCTTCCGGTCGTCCTGTTTTATATGGAGGAACTGAAGATTGCGGAAATCGGCCAAATCCTGCATATTCCACAGGGCACGGTAAAAAGCCGGCTGCATCAGGCAAAGAAAATCCTGGAAAAGGAACTGGAGGTTGCGTTTGATGAAAAGAAACATGGATGAGCTGTTAAAACAGTCTCTCACTCCCGCCCAGTCGCCAGACCCCTGGCTGAATCAGCATATCCTGTGTCAGGCAAAGGAGATGGAGACAATGACAAAAAAAACGAAGCGAATCCCCGCCGCCGCGGCCGGAATCTGCATTCTGCTGCTGGGTTCCGTGACTGCCCTTGCGGCCTGGGAACATTTAAACCCCGCACAGGTGGCGGAACATCTGGAAGATACGGAACTCGCAGAAGCTTTTCAGAGGGAAGACGCCCTGTATCTGGATGAAACGCAGGCGTTTTCCGACTATAAAGTGACGCTCCTGGGCGCGGCTGCCGGGAAAGATTTAAGTTCTTTTCTGGCCGAAGACGATCAGGGAAAAACTCTGGATGATATGCTGTATACCGTCGTGGCCATTGAAAAGACCGATGGAACGCCCATGCCCGCCGCTGGAGATGCCGGCTATGAACCATTTTTCGTGTCGTCTTACATAAGCGGCCTGAATCCGGCCCAGTATAACGCCATGACGATGGGCGGCGTCTACCAGGAATTTGTCCAGGAGGGCATTCTCTACCGCCTGTTTGAAATTTCAAACCTGGAAATTTTCGCCGACCGCACGGTCTATGTAGGCGTCAGCACCGGAACTTTCTATGATTCGGAGGCCTATTCTTATGATGAGGCGTCCGGACTGCTCAGCCGGAACGAATCTTATGACGGTGTCAATGCATTGTTTACCCTTCCGCTGGATACCGCAAAGGCTGACGCGGAAGCGGCCAACGCTTTCCTTGAAAATCTGGAAGCTTCCTGGCATTCGTCAGACAGCGTGACGGAAATCGAAGAAGATGCGGAAATTACCCAGTGGTACGCAAAAGTGTCCACCGGAAATCTTACGGATTACGCACAGCTTGTAGAGTCCACTGTACAGGAGTGTACGGCGGATGAAGACGGCGTTTATGCTTACTCCTGGGAATATGAAGGCGCTTCCGGTTCCGGAACATTCACAGAGGAGTTTCTAAATGACGCCGTTCCCGGCGAGCCCATGATGCTCGGCTATTCCTACAGCGACGGCCTGGAGGATCTGGTGCTTGAAACCTGCACCCGAAACGAAGACAGCAGCGTAACCTTCGCCCTGTATACGCCGCTCCTCGTTATCCTGGAAACTTCTGCCGAGTAAACGCGCGCCGCGCTGGCGCATCGCCAACCCACACCACACTCATCCGGGGCTTTCCGCCCCGGATTTCTCTCACCCTATCTCCCTCTCTCTCGTCTTCGAAAACGCCATCCCCACCAACACAATCGCCGCCGCGAACAGCACCTGAATCCCATACCCCTTATAAATCTCCGCCAACTGCTCCCCACTAAACGCCGCATGCTCCGCCAGCATCTCATTCACCGTCTCATACCAATACACCGGCAAAAACTGCGCCACTCTTCGCACCCCGCTGCTCAATATCTCCATCGGCACAAAAACCCCGCACGAGAAACACATTCCAAGGGAAATCACATTGACGGCCCCATTCACCATCGTATCCGCCGAATCCCCCTGCGGAATCAAGCACCCCAGCGTGAACGCAATCGATAGGGAAACCAGCATCAGCACAAAACTGTTCACAAGATAATACCCGGCATTCGCATCCCCCCAAAACGCCTTTCCATACATTACCACCGGAATCAGCATACAAAACGCCCAAAGTCCGATCCCTGCTACTAAAAATCCCAGCAAGATCTGCACATTCTGACTGCGCAGCGACACCGCCGAACACAGCATCCGCCGCCTGATATCCCCCTGCCGGAACTCTATCAAAATGAAGCACATACTATAGCAGATCGCAGCCAGCATCAGATACGGCAAATACTGAAACAGGTACGAAAACGCCGGGCGCTCTCCCCCATGGCCATTCTGATCCAAAAGCTCCACCACCGGCTCCGTCTTGGCCGCTGCCAGCAGTTCCTGCACCGTTTCTTCCGTCGAAAATCCCGCATTCGTCATCATCCGCGCACCGTTTAAGTACGTATTGATCTGCTGATCCACATAATAGGTACTCATTGTCCCCGGAACAGTCGTTACAGCCAGTTTTTCCCCCTGTTCCAAAACCTTTTCCTCAAATCCTTCCGGAATCGTCACCACATAGTAGAGGTTCCGGTAAAATAATTCCTCCTGGATCACCGCCGGGTCGTCCTCCACGTCCACCAGATCATGATAGTTTCCCAGATACTCGGCAAGTCCCTTCGCCAAAACCCCCTGATCCCGGTCAATCACCGCAATGTTCAGCCGCTCGGCCTCAAACCGCACAAGCTCCTTCCCGCCCGCCAGCGTCTGGATCATAACCAAAATCGTCAGGAAAATCGCCAGATACATCACAACCACATGCAGGTTCCGCTTCAGCATCATCAAAAACCCTTTAAATACTTTCATAGCGTTCCCTCCTTATTCCGAAAAATGCCAGCGCCAGCAGCCCGGCACTCATAACTCCAAGAATGACCAGACATCTGGCAAGGCGCGCCGGATTGTCATAGATTCCAAGGCAATAATAAGCGTCGCTTAAAACCGCCGCCGGATTGATCCGGTTCAAAAGCGGGCAGGCATGCTCCACGATATCCTTCATATTTCCAAACATCAGCCCGGCTAAAAACGACAGAAACAGCGTCGCTCCGATCACCGCGCCCATTTTCACCGACTCGCTGGCACGCAGCAGGCTCCCGATGGCAATTCCCAGCGAAACACCGATCGCGCTTCCCGCCAGATTGACCAGCAGGATCCCGCCCAGATTCGACCCCACAGCCACACCCAGCACAAAATGCACATAGGCTGTCAGCAGATTGACATTCAGAAAATGAATGCACAGCAGCGCAATCAGGTCAATGAGAATCATTTTCAGCCGGTGCGTCGGAATCACACTCCGGCGCGCCCCCAAAGGCGACAGGTTCGCCTGGCTGTCAAAGCTCGCCTGCAGTCCCAGAAAAGCGCCTGACATACAAGCATAGGCAATCAATGCAAAATAATAGACAATATTCGGATCCGTAACCTCCGACCCCATTGACAGAGTTTCCGTCATTTCCTGATAATCCTGAAGGCTCTGCACGGCCGCCGCCAGCCCCTCCGGACGCTCCCTGACAATCTTCTCCACCAGCGCCGCATTTTTCTGGTAGGTATCCAGCAGCATGGTCAGAATGCTCTCCTGAAGCCCGGAACCCGCCACCTTCAGATACGGCTTGGCCGTTCCGTAAAAAATGCCGACAATCTCCCCGGTTTCCAGCGCTTTTTCCGCCTCTTCCTCACTGAAATCGTAAAGTTCCAAGATTCTCCCATCCATTTCTTCCATATAAGAGGCAAAGACCGTTCCCTCCGTCTCCTGCACCACCGCAGCCGGAATCAATTCCATTTCTTCCCCGGACATCCCATTGCCAAAAGAAATCCGGAACATGGTTCCCAGAATCAGCGGAAAAGCAAGGGCCCAGAACATACTCTGATGGTTCCGGGTAATCTGAAGCACCCGGTAATAAAGTAAATGCAGCATAGCGTCCCCTCCTTAATCCCGCAGCCCGGTTCCCGTGATTTCCAGGAACACGTCGTTGAGCGTCGGCATTTCCGAAAATACCCGTCCAAATTGGAGATCCTGCTCCTGTAAATAGGTGAGAATCCGCACAAGATTATGCCGGGCGCTGCTTAACCGGAGCGTCAGCCGCTGTTCCTCATAGGTCAGCTCAAACACATGGGGCAGCTCCCGAATCTCCGCAAGCTGCCTTTCGTCCAGGCTGATGGCGTCAATGGTAATGATTTCCCCGGTTTTGATCATGCCTTTCAGCTCCTCGGTAGTCCCGGTGGCCAAAATGCGCCCGTGATCCAGAATTGCAATCCGGGTGCAGATCTGCTCCACCTCTTCCATATAATGGGACGTGTAAATAACCGTGGAACCCTGCCGGTTCAGCTCCTGAATCCCCTCCAGAATCTTGTTCCGGCTCTGGGGATCGACCGCCACAGTCGGCTCATCCAAAATAATCAGCTTCGGCTTATGGGCAATTCCGCATGCAATGTTCAGCCTGCGCAGCAAACCGCCTGACAATTTTCCAGGCTTCGTTTTTGCAAACTGCTCCAGCCCCACAAACGAAATCGCTTCCTCCACCAGCCGTTTGCGCTCCTTTTTCTCCGGCACGTACAGCCCGCAGAAATAGTCAATATTTTCATAGACGGTCAACTGCTTAAAAACCGCTACATTCTGCATCACAACGCCGATATTCCGCTTAATCTCATAGCTGTCCGGCGCCATTTCCTTTCCAAAAATCCGAATCGAGCCCTTGTCATATTTCAAAAGAGCCAGCAGACAATTGATCGTCGTGGTTTTCCCACAGCCGTTTGGCCCCAGCAGACCGAAAATTTCCCCTTCCCGGATCTCCAGATTCAGGTGATCCACCGCCACCAGTTCCCCATAGCGTTTTACCAGATTTTCGATTTGAATCATAAACGTCCCCTCCTTTTTTCTACTTGTAGTATAGCCCTCCCTCCGCTATAATGATAGTGTCGCAAGTCAAAACCTGAGATGACAAATGTCATATGACACGAAAGGAAACCATGAAACGCATTCTCGACCAGGCAGTCCTGCTGCTCCTTTGCCTCTTCACCCTCCAATACGCCGCCCCAGCCCAGGGGCTTTCCAACTCCGTCATTGCCCTCCTCCTGGCGCTGAGCCTCTGCTCCCTCAGCTTCCAGAGCCTCCCATCCCCGGCCTGGCACGCCCTGTCCGCCTGCTACCTCTGCGGCTCTTTCTGGCTTCCGGAGCTGCTTTTCTTCGCCCCAATGGTCTTTTACTGCCAGCTTTTCCGAAAAAACATACCCTTCCTTTTCCTGGCATGCGCCCTGGCACTCTGGCAATTCCTGCCGGATTCCCCAGCCCTGGCCCTGTACCTTTTCGCAGTCACCCTGGCCGCCCTGCTCTTGCAGGAACACACCGCCTCCTACGGCCGCCTGCTGGACACCTTCCACAAAAATCAGGACGCCTCCACCGAAAGCGCCCTTCTCCTGGAAGAAAAAAATAAAGCCCTGTTGGCCAAACAGGACTCTGAAATCTACGCCGCCACCTTGCAGGAACGAAACCGCATTGCACGGGAAATCCATGACAATGTGGGCCACATGCTCTCCCGCTCCATCTTAATGACCGGCGCTCTGAAAACCGCCAACCAAACCCCCGCCCTGGCCCAGCCCCTGGATCTGTTGGAAGAAACCCTCAGCCAGGCCATGACCAGCATCCGCACCAGCGTCCACGACCTCCGCGACGAATCCATTCGTCTGCAATCTGCCCTGGAAAGCCTGGCCGAAACCTTCACCTTCTGCCCCGTGACCCTGCGCTACGACCTGGGCTTTGAAGTGCCGAAAGAAGTCAAATACGCCTTCATCACCATCTGCAAAGAAGCCCTCCACAACGTCCTGCGCCACAGCAACGCCACCGCCGTCACCATCACCGTCCGCGAACACCCGGCCTTCTATCAGCTCCTGTTCGAAGACAACGGCACCCGCATCTCGCCCCCGTCCGGCACAGGCTGCGGCCTTGCAAACATGAAAGAACGCGTCGCCGCCCTGCACGGAACCTTTAAAATCCGCACAGAGAACGGCTTCCGCATTTTCATCACCATCCCAAAGGAGGACAATGACCCATGAGAATTGTAATTATTGATGATGACATCCTGGTCGTAAACGCCCTGAAAATCATTCTGGAAGCCGCCGACCAGGTCGAAGTGGCAGGCGTCGGAACCGACGGCGCAGAGGCCGTTTCCCTCTACCGGACGCTGAAACCCGACGTCCTTTTGATGGATATCCGCATGAAAGGCTTAAACGGGCTGGACGCCGCCAAAGAAATTTTGCGGGAAGACCCCCAGGCCAAAATCCTGCTGCTGACCACCTTCTCGGACGACGAGTACATTGTCAAAGCCCTGAATTTCGGCGTAAAAGGCTACCTCTTAAAGCAGGACTACGCCAGCATTGTCCCGGCCCTGATGGCCGTCTGCACCGGACAGACCGTTTTCGGGACAGAGATCATCTCGAAAATCCCGCACCTTTTGCAGAAAGAACAATCCTTTGACTACGAAGCCTATGATATCACGCCCAAGGAATACGAGCTTATAACGCTGGTCGCCCAGGGCCTCAGCAACCGTGAAATCGCCGGCCGGATGTTCCTAAGCGAAGGAACCGTGCGAAATTATCTCAGCAATGTCCTCGAAAAACTGGGACTGCGCGACCGGACACAGCTTGCCGTCTTCTACTACCAGCACAGCTAACCGTCAGCCCTTCTCAATATAAAACCAGTCGCGCAGAAGCAGCCAGTTCGCCCGGAAAAGCTGCATGATCTGCCAATACCCCGCTCCCCGCAGCCCAAACTCCCGGATCAGCCCGAACTTCCCTTCCAGGCTCCGCACATCCTCAAACCACACCTCATGGGCGACGCCCTCCCGCTCATACCGGAAAAACGGGGACTGCGCCCGCTCGTCAAACTGGATCGCCGCGCCGTTTTCGATGGCAATGCGCACGGCCTCGATGTTTCCGATGGTCTGCGCCTTCGTCACGCCCCGCTCATAGGGAAGGGGCCAGTCGTAGCCGTAATTAGGGATGCCAAGGCTGATCTTTTCCGGAGGGATTTCGGTGACGGCGTATTCGACGACGCGGCGCACCTGGTCTAAAGGGGCGACGGCCATCGGAGGGCCGTAGGTATATCCCCACTCATACGTCATCAGCAGCACATGATCCGCCGCCTCCCCAATCGCCCGATAATCCTTCCCCTCATACAGCAGTCCTGCCTGCCCCGCCTCGGTCTTCGGTGCCAGCGCCACCGACACCTGATACCCCTCCGGCCTCAGCGTCTCCGCCATCACCCGCACAAACTCTGAAAACGCATCCCGGTCTTCCGCCAAAATGTACTCAAAATCAATATCCACGCCCCCATATCCCTTTTCCGGCAGCACCCAGAGCAGTTCCCCGATCAGCCGCTCCCGGTAGGCCGGATTCTGGACGACGGAATGAATCAGCATATTGTTAAAATTTCCGTCCAGCCCGAAGGGCGTCAGCGTCAGAATCGGAACCGTCCCAAACCGCCAGGCTTCCGCGATCATCCAGGTATCGTCCAGCACGGGCGGGATCAGTTCTCCTTCGAAGGTAAAACCGTAGGAAAAGACGGACAATTCGCTAAGAAAGGGCAGGGTCTGCTCCAGAACCCAGGGACTGATAAACGGGTAGGCGTAGCCATTGCTCCGGATACTGCGGACGGCGTTTCGGCCCCCGGTGGGAATCAGAAGGGCCTGCCCCACCGCCAGTTCATAGGGGTAGATGAGCTGATTCGCAAAAATGACGGCCTCCGGATCTGCTCCGTAAGCCGCCGCAATCTGATCAATATTGTCCCCATTCTGCACAACATAAATTTCCATGGAAGCCCCCGCATGGCTTTTCCTGCATTTTATGCAGGGGCAGTTCTTTTTATGCCATTAGCCGAATCTTTTCATTCCAGAATTCCCAGCCTCTCCGCCTCCTGCAAAAGTCCCCGGTTCCTTTCATTCATCGTACCAAATTCCCTCGTGCACGCAATCACCCGTCTGCATTCCCGCAGAACCTGAAGCGCCTGCGAAAAATGCTCCTCACTCACCGCCTCAAACGCCTCCTCCGCAATCACCTGCACAGCCAGCGCCTTCGCCACCTCAAAATCAATGTCATTCCGGTGCAGGACTCCCGCCGCGAACGGCACGCCCTGCCTTTGCAGCTTCCGGAAAACCGGAATCCCGCTCCCATTCCCCGCAATCACAAAGACCTGCGGCTTCCCTTTCGCAGGCTCCATCTCCAGACAGCCGAAATCCGCATTGTAGCTCCCATTCGTAACCCCGTACAGTTCCCGGATATATTCGGACGTAAAAATTTCCTCCGGCGTGCCGTACCGGTCAATGGTATCCCCATGGACGCAGACCACAAAATCCGAAATCTTCTGCGCCAGATCCAGTTCATGTAAAGACATGATTACCGCCATCTGGTTTTCCAGCACCATGCGCTTCAGAATGGTCAGAAGCTCCAGTTTGTGACGGATATCCAGAAAGGACGTGGGCTCATCCAGGATGATGATCTCCGGTTCCTGGCAGATTGCCCGGGCGAGCAGAATCCGCTGCCGCTGGCCGTCGCTGATCGCCGTGAAATCCCGGTCGGCAAGATCCAGGGCATGTACCATTTCCATCGCCTGATGCACTTTCTCCCAGTCCTCCGGCTGCAAAATCCCCAGGGTTCCGGTGTAGGGATAACGCCCCGTAGCCACAATGTCCTCGCAGGTCATCAAATCCGAATGCATCCGCTCCGTCATCACCACCGAAAGCCGTTTGGAAAGCTCCTTATTCGACAGGTTCTGCATCGGATCCCGATCCAGATAGACCGTCCCGCCTACCAGCCTGAGTTGTCTCGTCATGCTTTTTAAAATCGTGGATTTCCCGGCCCCGTTCGGCCCGATCAGCGTCAGGATCTGGCCCTTGTTCAGCCTGATTTCGATATCCCGAATCAGGGGCTTTCCGTCGTATCCCACGGTCATATGATCCGTATAGACAAAATAATTCTCCATGTCACGCCTTCCTCTGCCGCTTTATCATAATGTAAAGAACCACCGGCGCGCCGAAAACGGCCGTCACCGAACTGATGCTTAATTCCACCGGGGCGAACACCGTCCGGGCAATCAGATCGCAGAACAGGCAGAACACCGCCCCTCCCAGGAAGCACCCCGGAATGACCAGAAGCGGCTTCGCCGTCTTCAAAAGACTCTTGACCAGGTGCGGAACCGCAATTCCCACAAAGGAAATCGGCCCGGCAAAAGCCGTCACGCAGGCGGACAAAATGCTGGAAAGCAGGATCAGCGCCACCCGGAACAGCCGGATATTCACGCCCATATTCTGTGCGTAAACCTCCCCAAGCTGGTAGGCGCTGATGGGTTTCGACATGAGAAAGGTGAGAATCAGGGTCACAAAGACGACCACGGCCATGACTTTCACATTGCCCCAGCTCATCCCGGAAAAGCTTCCCAAAGACCAGTTGTGCAGGTTTACAATATTTGAATCATCGGCAAAGGTCACCACGAAATCCGTCACCGCCGAACAGATATAGCCAATCATGACGCCGCTGATCACCAGCATGGACATCTGCTTGACCTTTCTGGAAACGGCCAGCACGAAGCCCATGGAAATCAGCGAACCCACGAACGCCGAAAGGATCAGCACTGCCGAATTGGCCGACATGCCCCTTCCCAAAAGCCAGATCATCGAAAGGGCCACCACCAGCTTCGCCCCGGAAGAAATCCCCAGCACGAAAGGCCCGGCGATGGGATTGTTAAAAAAGGTCTGAAGCAGGAAGCCGGACACGGACAATGCGCCGCCCAGGATCACCGCCGCGCAGATACGCGGAAGGCGGATCGACCAGATAATCTGATAGGAAGTTTCCTCCCCTTCGCGCAGGAACAGAATCCGCAGGATATCCCCCACCGACACGTGAATGCTTCCGGAATTGATATTCCAGACCACGAGTACAAAAAGAAGAACCAGCAGGATCACAAAGGATCCGATATAGCGCAGCTTTGTTTTGGATTTCATAAATCAGGCTCCTTATTCCAGACAGTAGAGATATTCCAAATGATCCTCCGGATGCTCTTCCGTCAGGATGCTGTGAATATCCAGGATCACATTGCCAAGGCTTGAGGTGTCCTGGAACATGCTTTTGCTTAAACACCAAACGTTCCCTTCTTTTACGGCCTTAAAGTCTGCAAGCAATGCGCTTTTGTCCAGAAAGGCGTCCAGGGACTTCAATTCCCCGTCGATGGTACTGTTATAAATCACATAATCCGCGTCTTTGGCTTTCGCGTAAAATTCCTCCATCTGCATGTTCATCGTGGACAGGGCGTTGTCGTCCCCGGTATCCAGGTTGGAAAAAATGTAGGTTCCTCCGGCCATCTCGATCATTTTCGACACGTAGTCCCCCGGTTTTCGGACATTGGCGTAGCCGGATGAGGTAATGTAGAAAAAGGCGACGGTTTTTCCGGTGTTTTCTTCGCTTTCCAGGGCTTCCACCTGCGCGGCCTGCTTCTGGAACAGCTCCTCCGCCAGGTCTTCTTTTCCAAGCAGGACGGAATAAAGCTTCATCCACTCGATCCGGCCCAACGGATTCGGTTCATAACTGGAATAATCCACCAGAACCGGAATACCGAATTCCATCAGCTTTTCTTTCACTTCCGGCGTATGGTAAATCATCGTGGATTCAATGGCCAGCTTGCAGCTTTTCGACAGGATCAATTCATAATCCGGGGCGCTGTATTTTCCGGCGTAAATCATTTCTCCGTTTTCCATGGCTTCTTTCGCTTCTTCCACGTACCAGCCGTCCGCATTCGTGCCGGACAGCGTGATCGCGTCGCAGGCGTCCAGGGCGGCGAAATAGTCCATCACGGCCGTGGCCGCCAGATAAATATCCGTAACCGGCTGCTGCAAAATGACAATGTCCGAATCGACCTCTTCCGGAACTTCTTCGCCTTCCGGCACTACCAGAAAACGGCTTCCTTCCGAAATCTGAATCAGGGCACAATCATTTTCGTAATAATCCACCGAAAATTCCTGTGCGTAGGAAAGTTCCATGCTGTGATCCACTTTCATTTCCGGAAAGGAAAGCGTCTCAGCGCAGCCGGTACTTTTTACAGAAAATAGACAGACAGCCAGGAAGAACATTTTGGCTGTCCTCCTGGCAAAATTCGTTTTCTTCATGCGCTTTATTCCTGTGTCATACTTGCGGAATCAAAGGTCAGCGTGTAGTCGATTTCATGAGGTTCGCTCATGGCAGTCGTATCGGCAGTCACCGCAAGCTCCTCATCCAGGGCGGAAACCGGGATTTCAAATACGGAGTTGCCTTCCGTGTTCACCGGCTCATATTTTTCGCCGTCCACCAGCATGTAGTCGTAGTAAGGGCTGCTCCACTCGATGGTCGCCGTCATCACACCGTCTTTAACTTCCAGTTTACAGGGAGAGGTGACGGTGGATTTCCCGGAACCGCCGCCCAGGGTGACTGCGATGGTATACGTTCCGTCGGATACTGCCGCTTCTTCGGACGGCGTTTCGGTGCCGTCGGATGCCGCCGCGTCTTCGGCTGTGGCTTCGGTTTCCTTCGCTTCGGTTTCTTCGGAGCCTCCGCCGACAGTCAGCACTTTCTTTTCGCTTTTCTTGGGAAGAGAAGCCTGAATTTCCTCATATTTCGCTTCTTCCGCGAAGGCTTCCTTTGGCAGGTCATTGCCCTCGAAAATCAGGATGCGGTCGTACCACATTTCTTTTTTCTTGCTGAATGCGGCGCAGTCTGTCTTCGCATTTAATTCTTCAATGGATACCGTGTAGACATAGGCTCCGTTTTCGTCTTCTTCGAAACCAATGTAATCTTCTTCCGGCGCTGCGGCCGCTTCTTCTCCGGTTCCCATATACACATACAGATAGCCGGTTCCGCCGAGGGTCATGGCCGCGGTCATTTCCCCGTCTTTGACTTCCAGGCTGCATGCCGTGATTTTAAACATGGAGGAGCTGGAATCCACGGAAATCTCGTAGGTTCCGTCGTTTAAATCCGCTGCGGTCAGCGCCACCAGATTCGAGTCGTCCAGTTCCTCCGCCGGAGCCATATCGCTTGCGGACGCTACCGCCGCGCTGCTTTCCCCTTCAGCAGCAGAAGCAGCTTCGGTTGAAGCTGCTTCCGTCTCTTCTGCGTATGTGCTGAATGGGAAAACAGCAGAAAGTACCATTGCCATTGTAACTGCTGCTATTTTCCTGTACATATCTTTTTCCTCTCTTTTCTCAGTGCTTGTGCACGTGGACGTTCCGCAATGCTTCCGGCGCGTTTTATTCAGCCAGAAGATCCATGGCTTCCTGGGTATGCGCCACGTAAAGCTGCTGGATCTCTTCGATCTCGCCAAGGCCGGTCAGGATGCATTCCACTTCGTATCCCGCTGCTTCGAACTGGGATTTCCAGGAATCTTCCTCATCGCCTGCCATGTCGTTATGGGCGTGGTCGCCTGCTACGACCATCAGGTCTTCCAGGACAACTTTCGTATAATCGCCTTCCGCTACCAGCGCCAGAACGTCTTCCAGGCTCGGTTCGGCTTCTACCGTACCGATGAAGTAGTTTTCGAATCCGGCTTCGGTCAGGGTTTCCTGCATCTTCGCGTAAACGCTGTTCGAGTCTGCCTCGGTGCCGTGGCCCATGAAGACGATAGCGGTTTCCCCGTCGTCATATTCCTTCGTCGCGTCGGTGATGGCCGTGGCGACGGCCTGGAAATCTTCGTCGGTGGTCAGAAGCGGATTCGCCAGGACAACCTGGTCAAACTGGTCTACATAGGTTTCCAGTTCGTCTTTCAGATCCGTGTATTCGTAGCCGTTCATCAGATGGGTGGGCTGTACGACAAGGGTCTTTACGCCGTTTTCGACCGCACGGTCCAGGGCTTCGCCTACGTTGTCGAATTTCTTTCCGTCGCGCTCAGCCACTTTGTCGATGATGATCTGGCTGGTGAAGCCTCTGCGCACGGAATATTCCGGGAACGCGGCGGCTTCTGCGTCTTCGATGGCGCCGATGGTGGCCTGACGGTTGTCGTTGTAGCTGGTGCCGAAGCTGACGATCAGGAGTTCTTTTTCGCCGATGTCGTCGCCGTTTTTCGTGTCTTCGTCTGAGCAGTCGCCGGTGTATTCTTCGGTTTCGGTTTCCTCTGCGAATGTGCCGATGCTTCCCATGGTGAATAAGGTCGCCATCGCGGTGCTGATTGCCAGTGCTTTGAACAGTTTTCTTCTCATAATGAAATCCTCCTTTTGGTTGGGACGTACCTGTGCACGCTCCCCTGATGTATCTGTGAATCTTCCATCAGCAATTTTAATGTACGCAGAATATCCGCCCAATCTGCCCAGAAGAAGGAACAAAAAAAATCCTTCTTTTGGCCAAGAAGGATTTTATTATCATACATGAATGCTTTGTACAACCAATTCCTCGTGGCTCGGAGAAGCTCCGCGTACACGACAGGCAGGTTTCCTGGCTTATAGATCAACGCTTGGGCCGCCTTCCCGGATTCCTCCAGTGGCGTGCGTGGCCCTCGCTCTCTAAATACAGTGACGGGATCGTGCAGGATTCGCACCTGCTTCCCTTTTAACCGGTACGGATGGCGTATCGGCACCTATCGTTCTTATTTTGTGAAAATTATATCACATACGCGCGGAAAACACAAGGCTTTTATGACACAGGCCTGGCTGGCCCACCCCGGCGGTGGGTGGTTACTTTCCTAAGCGCACCATATTCCAGGTTGCTTTTTTGAGCAGCGACTCCATCTGCCCGCCGTCGAGCTTCGAACGGTCGGTTTGGAAGGGCGAGACTTTTTCGGCCAGCGGGCCGTTCGTCGCTTTCAGGTCTTCGTTTTCCAGGACGACGTGTTCCAGGATGCGGTAGCCTTCGAAGGCGCGCAGGTCGGTCTGCAAGAGTACGTCTTCGTCAAGGTTTCGGTTTACAGCGAACAAGACGACTTCGGATTTTTCTTCGTTAAAGACGGCAATGCTTTCGATGTCGCTTACCTGGCCATGGTTTGAGGTCTCGTGCGCGGGCGTTTGGAGGATCGGCTGGATCGCGGTTCCGCGGCCGTAGCGGGAGGTATACAGGAACGGATAGTAGATGGTCTGACGCCATGCGGCGCCGCCGCCCGGCTCTGTCATAATCGGCGCGATAACGTTCACGAGCTGTGCCAGGCACGCCATTTTTACCCGGTCAGCATGCTTCAGGATTGTAATCAGGATCAGTCCCACCAAGAGTGCGTCTTCGAAGGTATAAATGTCTTCTAAAAGCTGCGGCGCTTTCTGCCAGGGTCTCTGCTTCATGGTTTCGTCGTCTTCCTGCTGGGAATGGAACCACACATTCCATTCGTCGAAGCTGATATTCAGGTCTTTTTTGCCGCGCTTGACGGCGCGCACGTAGTCACATGCCGTGATGACGGTTCGGATAAACTGGTCGCAGTCGTCGGATTTCGCCAGGAAATCAGCGGTGTCGTTCTCGGCATTGCCATAATATTGGTGCATGGATACATAATCGACGTAATCGTAGGTATGTTCCAGGGTCACGGCCTCCCATTTCGGGAAGGTCGGCATGGTCAGGCTGGAGCTTCCGCAGGATACCAGCTCGATTTCCGGGTCGATCTGCTTCATGGCCTTTGCCGTCTCTTCCGCCAGGCGGCCGTATTCTTCCATAGTCTTGTGGCCGATCTGCCAGGGGCCGTCCATCTCATTGCCCAGACACCAGACTTTGATCTTGTGGGGCTCCGGATGGCCGTTTTTGATGCGCATGTCGCTGTATTTGCTGCCGCCGGGATGGTTGCAGTATTCCAGCAGGTTCAGAGCGTCTGCGATCCCTCTGGTTCCCAAATTCACCGCCATCATCACATCTGTCCCGGCCTTTTTCGCCCATTTGGCGAACTCATCCAGGCCTACTTCGTTGGTCTCCAGGCTCCGCCAGGCCAGTTCCAGCCGTTTCGGCCGTTCGGACACCGGCCCTACGCCGTCTTCCCAGAAATAATTCGACACAAAGTTTCCGCCCGGATAGCGCACAATGGGTACGCCAAGCTCCCGCACCAACTCCACCACGTCTTTGCGGAAGCCGTCCTCATCCGAAAGCGGATTGCCCGGCTGGTAAATGCCGTCGTAAATGGCCCGGCCCAGATGCTCGATAAAGGAGCCGTAAATGCGTTCGTCTACTTTTGAAATTTTGCTGATTGGGTCAATGATCATCTTTGCGGTCTTCATATTCCGCTCCTCCTTTTGTAAAAATCTTTCTTTTTATTCATAGGCCGACACAAACCGGAGAGCCTTTTTCCAGGCATTCTGGTAGAAGGTTTCCACCTGCTCCATGCCAAGCTCCTCCGCCTGCGCCTGCATACTTTTCCACAGGGAATCGAATTCCTCTTCGTCTTCTGCGTAGACCATTCTCCAGGAAATGTCCCGCACGATTTCGCCGATAGCCTCGGCTTTGCTCTTCAGTTCATCGGAAACCACCGGCATCATATTGACCGCCATCGTGGATTTCGCAACCATATCGTTCTGGTACAGATATTCGGCAATCGTGTCCGTTCCCATCATTTCTCCCACTTCCTGCTGCAAGAGCGTCGTGTCGCTCTCCTGGGTGGACGGCCAGTAGCGGTAGCTGATCGTATAGCCGTCTTCCATGACCGCCGACGCCTGCAATCCGATGGCATTCAGCAGATCCACCGAATCCTGAAAGCATCCGCCGCCCACTTCTTCCGGCATCAGATCCTCGCTTTTATTGTTTATGATTTCCCAGCCTTCCTCGGTCACATAAGGTTCCCCATTCGCGTCGTATTCCCAGGTAACGCCTTCCGGCCCGTTATACAGATAGGCTTCCACCTCCGGGTCGTAGAGCCAGTTCAGGAATTCGCAGGCTTTTTCCGGGTATTTCGTGTTGCTGCTGACGGCGAAGTACCAGTTTCTTCCGATGGTCTGGTCGGGCGCTTCGTAGATTTTCATATCATCCGCCAGGACGCAGGCGAAGCCGTCCGGGGCCTCGGCATTGTTCACATGGCCGGAGGAGACGTCGTTATACGTCCCGGTGAGCCAGGAAAACCAGGAAAACAGAATGCGGCCTTCGCTGTATTTTTTCTCCATATTGCTGTAGGTCTGGGTGCGGGAATCCGGGTCGAGGAGCCCCCGCTGGTTTGCCTCGAAATAAAAATGGAGCGCCCGCCGGTAAAAGCTGTCGTCTTCCAGAATCGACTGCATGGTCAGGGTGATCACATTCGTCTCCATCAGCGGGGACACATATTCCGTGTCAATCCCATAAAAGAAGGACAGCGTGGCAACTTCCATCGCAGAATACTTATCCCAGTCGGAAAACAGCGAAAATCCATACACTTTTTCTCCGTTTTCCGTATAGGGCTTCACTTCTATCATCTGTTCTGCCACGTCCAGATAGTCTTCCAGGGTGGTAATCTGCGGGGAACCCGCTTTTTTGTAGGCGTCCCACTGAAGCATTGGCAGCCAGTTGTAGGCATTGTACGAAACCGGACCAATGGAAACCGGCATCATATATAAATGCCCGCTCCCGCCGCTGGCCTGTTCCCTGGTATAGGACACCGCTTTCTTATATTCTTCCGTTTCAAAAATGGACGGCAACAGCTCCTGATACTCGTTCAGCGGCAGCAGAAGCCCCGCGTCCATCGCCATCTGTGCCTGATCCAGATTCCGGAAGCCCAGAATATCGGGCAATGTCCCGGCTGCAATGTATTGCTTCAGCTTCTGTTCCACTTCTGACCCGGTAGGCTGAAAATCGATCTGAATCCCGGTATCCTCATAAAGCTTCTGCGCCGCCCAGCCCTCCCAGATTCCGGAATCCGTGGTCACGGCCTGCTGGATATAGGCCTGGATCATGACCTCCTCTTTCCCGCCTTCGTCCTCGGACGAAGTGGTGCGGCCGCAGCCGGCCAGCAGGAAGGCGGACAGGAAGAGCAGGGCCGCAGATGCTTGTTTCTTGCTTTTTTTCAATTGTGCAGCCTCCTTGCTTTTTCGTTTCTCCTCTGCTATACTTTTGTTACTGTTCACTCGTACCTCGTTCCAGTAACAATTCACAGGCTCATTTTAAGTTTTGCTTCGCAAAAGAGCCTGCTCACACCTGAATCCCGTTCTTACGTACCTGAGCAGCTAAGTGCTCAGGTACTGTCTGAACAGTAACATACTTTTTACATTATAGCAGATACCTTGGAGTTTTCCTACCAAAGAGGCGTATTTATGATAAAAAAAATAATTTCCGGCTATTATTCGCGGATGCTTCTGCTGTGCATCGCCATTGTCTGTACCGTAACCATTACTTTATTCATCCTCTGCAACAGCTTAATTGAACAGCGGCAGCGCGCCGAATACCTCAAAAGCTACGACATCGAACTGAATAACCTCGCTTCGATCCTGTCTTCCAAAGAAGATGCCCTGGCCAATACCCTGACGCCCGTATTTTCCAGTACCTCCCGCTACCAAACCCTCTGCCGCCTGTACAAAGACCGGAATCTGTCCGTGTCCTCGGTCAGCTATTCGATCATCCAGATGATGCGTGAAATCTGCCAGTACGATTCCCATTGCCGCGGCATCCTGCTGCGCACAGGAAACGGCCGGCTCTTCCAGTACAGTCCGGTCTACGATACGCTGGTGTCCATCCCTCTGACCCTTACCACCGGGTTTACCTTTACGCCCTACCAGCTTCAGGTGCTTTCCGACGCGCAGTTAGAGGCCCTCAGTCCCGAATACGAGAAACCATCTGACCATGTTTACGGGCTTTGCAGCACGCTTTTCGACTATCAGGGAACGTCCATGCTGCCGCTGGGCCAGTTGATTGTGCTTTACACGACTTCCGAATTTGCGAATTCCGTCGCCTCGGCCTATTTGGCGGAAGACGCGCTCTTTACGATTACGGACAAGGATCAGAATATCCTTTATTCTTCAGATGGGAATTATGAGAGCCTGGAGCACCGGATTTTGCCGAACCTCTCGGAGGGTCTTACGGTTTCCGGAAGTCAGAATCTCGATGGGACGAAACATTTTTACGCTTCTGTCTGGAATGTGGAATACGATTATCAGACAAGCTATCAGATTCCCGCATCCGGGGTTGCCCAGAGTTCTTCCCGGTTTATCCTGGCGGCTCTGGCGTCGCTGATCTGCTTTGCCTCGATCCTGCTTTACGTGGTGACGCTGCAGCGCTCCGACCGGAAAATCAAGACCATTCAAACCGGTATGGGCCGGGTCGGCCAGAACAATCTGGACTACCGCCTTCCCGTCCCCAAGAGCAACGACGAATTCACGCAGATCATCCTGAGCTTTAACCGCATGTGCGACGAACTCCAGCAAAATGTCGAAAAAGCGTACCTCTACGAAATTTCCCAGAAAAAAGCGGAGCTTTACGCCATGCAGACCAGCATTAACCCGCATTTTCTCTACAATACGCTGGAGCAGATCCGCGTTCAGATCATGCAGCGGCGCTACGGGGATGCTTCCCAGATGATCCTTCTGCTCTCCAAAATGTACCGGAACCAGACCCGGCGGAACCTATACGTTTCCATCGGGGAAGAGCTGAATCTCTGCGAAAACCTGATTAATCTGTATATGTACCGTTTTGGGAATTTTGAGTATGAATTTGTCATCGACCATTCGATCAAGATTTACGGGATTCCGAAGAATACGCTGCACCCGCTGATCGAGAATTATTTTACCCACGGGCTAGTACCTGAGCGGGACGATAACCTTCTGACCGTGTCCGTCCATGCGGTTTGGGAAGGAGAACAGGAATGGCTGGAATTTTCCATAGACGATAACGGCGCTTCGATCTCCGAAGAAGACCTGGCCGTCCTGGAAGAAAAATTGTCCCAGCCGGTACTGGATCGGAAGGAGGACAATGGATTTGCGCTTTCGAATGTGAATGCCAGGCTGAAGCTGGTGTTTGGGGAGGCGTCGCGGATTTATCCGTCCAGGGGGACGGATGGGTGCGGGTTCCGGGTGAGGTTCCGGATTCCGCCGGTTTTGCCGGAGAATTTGCAGTAGGGGCGGCCAGGGCCGCCCCTTTTTCTTGGAACTTTTTAATTCAGCGAAAGTGTAACCTCCCGCCCTTCATAATCAACTTCAACCGTCTTCTCGCTTCCATCCTTCCGGAAGAATTTCACCAGATAATGCGTCGGATAAGAATACTTTCCTTCCGCCGCCCCGATCACCAGCTCCTTCTTCCCGTCGTCGTACCGCACCGGCACCGCCGCATATTCCCCATCCTGGTAAGCATAATCTTTCCCATTATCGAAATAGCAGGCAAAGGCCCCGTCGGCCCCCTCATAGACCTCCAGCGTATCCGCCGTCCCGCTCTTTTCACCAGCCATCGAAAGCGGCAGGATCGCCCCGGCCCGCACGAACACCGGCTGCCAGGAGATCGGCGCATCCACGGTCACATACTGTCCGCCCTGGAAATACATTTTCGTATTTTCCTGATACCAGTCCGCGCCTTTTGGCAGGTAAACCGTCCAGGTCTGCGGCTTGCCAAGATAGGTATCTTCCGGGCCGTACTCCATAGCTTCCGTCACCGGGCACACCAGGTAGGACGGGCCGTACAGGAATTCCCCGGACAGCTCTTTGACATTGGCATCCGCCGCGAAATCAAACATCAAGCTTCGCAGGATCGTATAGTCCTCCGTCTCCACTTTCCGCGCAAGAGAATAGGTATAAGGCAACATTTGATAACGCTTCTGGATATAATTTACAATGGTATCGTAGTAGACCGTGCCTTTTTCTCCGAAATTCCACGGCTCCCTGGGCGTGTCCGTCCCATGCGAACGCATTACAGGCAGATACGTTCCAAACTGCAGCCACCGGGTATACAGCTCCCGGTATCCCTGATCCGCCGTGCCCCGCTCAAACAGCCCGCGCCAGAACCAGGGCGACTCGGCATTCGGATTCCCGCTCATTCTCCGGTATCCTTGCGTATGCCCCGTAAAGAACGCGCCAATGTCCAGCGTCCAGTACGGAATGCCCGCCATGCACATGCTCTGCCCTTCCGCTACCTGCTGCCGGAAAACCTCCCAGGTCGCCATAATATCCCCCGACCACAGAACCACGCCGTACTGCTGGATGGAAAGGGAGCCCGACCGGGTCAGGTTCACGACCCGCTTTTCCCTGCTCGCCGCAGTCTGATTCTCATAAATGCCTTTCGCATGGGCCAGCGCATAGTTATTCGCTATCCGCGCGTCAAAATACCGGGTCAGGTTCTCTTTCGCCAGTTCGTACCGGTCTTCCTCGGCCCGCTTTTCCAGCCCGTTCCAGTCCGGCGTGAAGGGTTCCGTGGAATCACACCACCAGGCGTCGCAGCCGCCGGCTACAAGTTCCCGTTCACATTGCTTCCAGTACAGATCGCGTCCCTTCTCATTAAACGCATCATAAGTCGAAAGATTCGCCAGAAGCGTACCCGCTTCCATCATCTCCTGATTATTTTCACAGCCTTTATTCATATTCGGCCAAATCGAGATCATAAACGCAATGTCCTCCGCATGGAGGGCGTCGGTCATGCCCTTCAGATCCGGGAACCGCTCTTTATCCACGATCTTATTTCCCCACTTGCCGGACTCCCAGGACTGCCAGTCCAGCACCAGGCAGGAAACCGGAATCTCCCGCTTTTGAAACTCTCCGGCCGTCTGTAAGATATCCTCCTGGGATACATAGCGCTCCTTGGACTGCACATAGCCGAAGGCCCATCTGGGAAGCATCACCGCTTTTCCGGTCAATGTCCGGATTCCGTGGATCAGCTCGTCAAAATTCGCGCCCGTGATCAGGTAATACGCAATCTGATCCACCGCGTCAAACGTCACCGTCATCCGGTTGTCTTTTTCCTCGTAAGTCATCAGACAGCCCGCGTCAAACAGGATGGCATACCCTTTTGAGGACAACAGAACCGGCATCGGGATTTTCATATTGTTCTGATACAGGTATTCTTTCACATTCCGGTAATTGAATACCCCGTTTTCCTGCTGTCCAAGGCCGTAAATGGCTTCGTCACTGGTGATTTCGAAAGTAATCGCTGCGGAAAATGCCTCCCCTGTTTTGACCGTAGACGCATTCTCCACAAAGGAACGCTCGCCGTCAATGGTCTTCCGGGTGACAATCTTCGCTTTTCCGCCCTCAATCTCATATTTAAAAATCTCTCTGGTTTCGAACGCATAGCCAACTTGGCTCAGCAGTTCCTTCCCATCCTTTTCGAAGGTCAGGCGCTCCGTCTCCTGACCTTGTATACAAAGTACTTCCGGATACGTTTCTTTGTTCACAATGCACATGCCGGGTTCTCTCTTCACACCGTCCGGCGTGCAGACCACCCGCGTGATAAATCCTGCTTCTCTTCTCATGATGTCCTCCGCAATACTGCAAAACCATTCCGCTTCATCGGAATTTCTTTTTCATAAACACACCCTGTCAGATAGTCGTACATGGGCGCTTCCGTCCTCACAACCGTATCCTCAGCCGTGAAATTGAATACAAAATAATACTCTTCGCCTTCCAGCACCCGACGCACCACTTCCAGACGGCTTCCGGCCTTCACCGCATTTTTCCGGATTCCGCTCTTTTGGCACAGATAACGCAGCAGCGCTCCCATTGCTTCCTCTTCCAGGTCGGTTCCCAGGTAGCAGGCCGTTCCTTTTTCGTAATGATTTTCGCTGATGATCATGGAATCCTTTTTGTAATCCGTCACATAGGTTCCAAGAGCCTTCGCCGTCCCGCCAAGCAGGTCGCACCACATGCCGTCGGCGCTTAAGAACTCTTCGCCGTCCAGATTTAAGCGGATCTGATTGCGGTTCTGCGCGAAAATCGGTTCCACCTCTTCGACCGTGACGCCGAAGACGTCGGTCAGTCCGGCCGGGAGCGTGTCGGTATAACCCACATTGTCCCCGTTTTTCACGGAGGTCAGGAAGGTCGCCAGGAGGGTGCCGCCCTCTGCCACGAAATTCCGGAATTTTTCCCGTTTGCTCTCCTCCAGGACAAAGGCGGAGGGGAGCACCAGGACTTTATATTTCGAGAAATCGGCGTCGTAACCGATCACGTCGGCATTGTAACCCTGTTCTTCCAAAATCCGGTACAGCCTGCCCGCATAGTCCAGATATTTGAAATCCGGGTCGTTCACCGGTTTGATGCGGAGGGCCCAGTGCACTGCATAGTCCACGCAGATGGCCACCTGATTGTCAAATCCGGCCTTCTCAAGGGGTTCCAATTTCTTTAACAGGGCCGCGGTGTCTTTCATTTCATAATATCTGCGCCGCGGTACGCCGTCCATATCCACGATGGCATAGTTTAACTGCTCGGCCCCGAAGGGGAATGTCCGGAACTGGAAATGCAGCATCATCTCCGCGCCGTGGGCCAGAGACTGGACGACTGCCTGCTGCAATGCCCCCGGATTTGGCTGCACGCGTCCCGTCCCGCCGAACTTGTGGCCGCCGCCGGACATGAATTCCATCACCCAGAAGGGCGCGCCCTCTTTGATTCCGCGGGCGAACGCATACGGGAAGGAATCCACGCATGCGTCCCGCAGTCCCGGATAGAAATCGAATCCGTAGCAGTCCAGATCTTTCGTGCTCTCGTAATAATCAATGCTGTTGGTGGCCAGGCCTGTGCCGTTCGTGGTCACGGGCTGGTCGGTGCAGCGGTGCAGGATTTCTTCCTGAATTTTCTGATATTCAATCTGGGACTCGCTGGCGAAGCGCTCGAATTCCATCCGCAGGGTCGGGTTCTCGAAGTACACCGGGAGGGCCTGGACGGCGCTCACCTCGATGGTGTTTACCGGAATGCGGATCTGGTCGAAGCTTTCGTAGTCCTGGCCCCAGAAGATGTTGCCGCTGCGGCGGTTGTAGGCTTCGATGGTGCCGTATTTTTTCTGAAGCCATTTGCCGAATTTTTCCTGGCAGGCCGGACAGTGGCAGCGGCCGGAGGCTTCCTGGGCAGGCTCGTTGTCGATCTGGAAGCCGGAGACGTAGGGGTTTTTGCCGAAGCGTTTTCCGATCTCTTCGGTGATTTTGGCGGAATAGTCCCGGTAAACGGCGTTGTTATAGCAGTAGAAGCGGCGGCCGCCGAAGGGGCGTTTTTCGCCGCGGTTGTCGACGTAGAGGACTTCCGGGTGCCTGTAGACCAGCCAGGAGGGCGGGCAGGCTGTGGGGGTGCAGAGAATGCTTTTGATGCCGGCCTGGCCGAGGCGGTTGACGGCGTATTCGAGCCAGGCGAAGTCGTAGACGCCTTCCTGGGGTTCCATGCGGCACCAGGCGAATTCGCCCATGCGGACGGTGTTGATGCCGGAGTTGATTAAAAGTTCCAGATCGTGTTCTAGGTCTTCCGGAGTTTTGTGCTCCGGGTAATAAGCGACTCCATAGCGCATAAATAGATTACTCCTTCCCTGTAAAATAAACCTCCGCCGCCTGGCTCTTTTCCACCTCCCGATCCAGCGTCACCACCAGGATCGTATCCGGCGCCTTCCCATCGAACCCTTCCAGATTCACCGAAAAACCCTCCTCCGTCTGCACAAACGGAACCGGCTCCCCGTGGAACGCCGTCACATTCTGTATTCTGTATCCAGTAAGCGGAATCTGCTGTCCGGAGCATTCCTTCACATCCAGCACATGCAGATAAATCTTATTCTCTTTCGAGGTGGTTCCGTATACATTGTCCACAGGCTCGATGGGGCCGCCTCTGGTGCCGTAAACCGCCTCACCGTACTCGGCAAGCCACGCGCCAATCTCCCGCATCCGGTTCTTCACCTCATCCGACAGCTTCCCATTCCGGTCCGGCCCCACATTCACCAGCCAGTTCCCATCCCGGCAGACCACATTCACCATCATCCGGATCAGCCAGTCAAAATCCGACACCGGGTCGTCCGCCATCCATCCCCAGGAGCATCCGCTGCACACGCACATATTCTTCTCCCAGGGCACCGGCAGAATCTTCCCGGTAATCTCATGGGAACCTTCGTCACAGTAAAAGTCCCCTTCATAGCCCGAACGGGGATTCAGAAGCGTCTTCGGGTTATAGCTGCGCACAATCTTATTTAACTTCACCGGCTCCCAGAACCAGGCGCTGGACGTATCGCTTCCCTTATGGGCCAGCCACCCGCCGTCATACCACAGAATGTCGATGGGGCCGTATTTGCTGCAAAGCTCTTCCACCTGTCCATAACACTGATCCTTCATCAGCTTCGCATTGTCCGGAAGCCCTTCCGGGTCAAAATATCCCGGAAAACGCCAGTCCATGGGCGAATAGTAAAGCCCTACTTTCATCCCCGCCTTTCTGGCCGCTTCCACATATTCCTTCACGAAATCGCGCTTCGCGCCGTGGTTAAAGCTGTTAAAGCCTTCATAGCTTGCCGGGCTGTCCCACAGGGCAAACCCGTCGTGATGGCGCGTCACCATCACCATATACTTCGCCCCGAAATCCTTCGCCAGCTCCGTCCATTCCTCCATGGAAAAATCCTGCGGGATGAACTCGTCCGCCAGCGCCTCATACTCCTCCTTGGGAATCTGCTCGTTAAACCTGGCCCATTCGCCCCTTCCTAAAATCGAATACAGGCCCCAGTGGATAAACATTCCCACCTTAGCATCCCGCCACCATTTCAGATCCTCCGGCGGAAGCTTCAGTTCCGGGCATTTCACGCCGCCCAGACTCTTTAAGTTAATGCTGCTTTTCAGCATGGATTTCAATTCTGCACCTGTCATTTCTCTTGGTAATTTCGTTGCCATGATCGTCCTCCTCGCTCGTTATTCCTCGTACAGCCAGTCCAGCGTTTCCAGTCCCTCGCCGCCCAGGTTCGCATTTCTGGGCTTCAATTCCGTCTCTGCGCTCACCACTCCGGCAATCAGAAACGCCCCTGTACCAAAATAAATTTCATGGGTTCCCTTTTCATAACGGTATGCATGGATGTTCACCGGCGGGCAGCTCTCCGCTTTGATCGCATTGGCATAAACCACTGTCAGCCCTCCCCGGTCGTCCGCGTGGGTATTCGTCTCCAGATCCGGAAGCTGGAGCCACTCTACACCCTTCGCGTTCATGTAGCCGACCAGCACATAGGAATCCTGGGGCAATGTGATTTTTACCGTTACCCCTTCTTCAATGGCCGCCCCAAGTCCCATCCGCACCGCTTTCAGTTTCGAAAGCTCCGGCGCCAGATTGAGCACCTTGCAGGAGCAGTCCGAGAAGACGCTTTTGCCTTTCGCCAGTTCATACGTCTCGCAGCTCTTGTCGCCCAACAGCTCATATTCCGCCGGAATCAGCGGTTCCGCCGTCACATCCGCCGTATGGTCCGTGGGTAAGATTCCCTGTTTCAGCTCCTCCAGATGTTTCCGGAAATTCTGGTATTCTTTTTCGTATTCCGGCAGGCAGGCTGTCCAGTGGCCGTAAGTCTCCCCGTTCGGGAACGGAATTTTCCGCTGAGGCGTCTGCATGCTGTTCGCGTAAAGGTACGTTTCTTCGGTCAATGCTGCCAGCTTCCGGTATTCTTCCAGCCCCTCGGCCATCAGCCCTTCCGCTTTTTCCAGATGGGAAAGCTCGCCCCGGCATTTTTCATCCATCGTATACTTATAGTACAGGATTTCCATGGCCGCTTCAATCTTTTTTCCATAATTTTCCGTCATATGGTAAATGGCCTGGGCGTCTGTATACAGACGAAGAAGCTCCGGATTTTTCCGACCTTCCTCACCCATCACCTCCCCGACAAGCTCCAGGGCTTTTCCGGCATGGCTCCTCACTTCTTCCACACAGTCGTAGGGCGTCTCGCCAATGTGGGCTTCTCCGGCCAATTCCTTCCTTATATAATCATCCGGCTGTTCGCCTTTTCTGGCAACCGAATTCCACAATTCTTTGTTTGGCCGGAACCGGGTCACATTCGTAAACTGGCTCATGCTCATGCCAAGGCTCATGGTCTGCCGGTTTCCTTCGGTGATACCCACACGGCCCAGAATCTTCGGTGCACATTGCGCGGCATGTTCTTCGGCGTCCAAAAGCTTCGCGGCTGATTCCAGGCTGATTTGATAATGTTTGGCGAATACATGAATCCAATGTTCCCGTTCCGTCTTCTCCTCCCTGTCGGGATTCCACGCGTAGCGGAACCAGGCCGCGAACCAGATATAGTCCCGATCCATCTGCAAAAGCCTGGGCGATACCTTGTCCGGCGTGTAGGGCCAATCCCAATAAAACAGCGGGTACAGATGCAGGCCATTGCAGCCCAGACGGTTCTGTCCGGCCTGAACGCATTTCTGGATAAAAAGCGGCGCATTGAACTGGAACGGCTCCAGATCCGCCAGAATGTGGATGTTCATGATATGCGTTGTCCCCATATCCGCCAGCGCCCGGTGAGTGTCCTGCCATTTTCCTCTGGGATAATAGGTGGTCAGGCTCTCCCCGTTATATTTCCACATGGTATACAGGTTCGAATAAATCTTTTTCGCCTCGGTCATAGCGCCAATCGGGTCGCAGTCGTGGCCCCGCAGGATGATCGGCGGCTCCTCGGTCAGGTGCGCTTCCGAAATCCCCTCTTTCACCGCCGGAATGATCGTCTGGATAAACCAGTCCGTTTTATTCTGGGTGCCGCGCAGGGCTTCTCCCAGACACACCATCAAACCGATATGAGGGAATGATTTGATGAATTCTTTGATGGATTTCCGGGTGTAATCCGCCACCAGCGGATCGATTTTACTCTGAAGAAGCTCCAGCCCGTGGGCCTCTGCAAACGGAAGCGGGATATGGATGTTATAAAATTTCAGCACCACCCAGATGCCGCGCTTGTCGCTCTCCGCGGTGAGCCAGCCAAAAAGCTCCTGATTTTTCTGGAATTCTTCTTCGGTCACTTCCAGCGCTTCAGGGGAATCGGGCACCTTCACCAGGGAGGAGAAGGGGTGTCCGCTCCAGATGTACAGGACATTGCAGCGCATATCCAGCAGCATATCCAGGAATTTCAGCCACATTTCTTTATCGTAAAACCATGGAAAACGGCTGGGCGTAATGGGATATTCATAGGTAAGCCGGGGCGCTTCCACCTTCGTCTTCTGAAGGCCCACGGCCGGGCCGCGCAGCTTGAACACCGGCGCGTCCCCGAAGGTGATCTCCTCCGGAAGTTCGCCGCTTTCGCGCACCCTGTCCGCCAGCTCCATACAGCCGTACAAGGCTCCCGTATCGCTTCCGCCGCAGACAACGGTCAGCTTCCCTGGGCAGGACTCTAAGTAAAAGCCCTCTCCCTGCGGCGCTTTCGTGTGATAGAGCAGCACTTCCTGCTCTTCCAGCCAGGAGAGGAAGGAATCCTCCCCGCGGACGCCAACGTAGATCTTCTTTCCCGGAATCAGGCGGTATTCGGCGGCTTCTTTGCTCCACGCTTCGGTGTGCGCGTCATAGCCGGCATTGGCCAGCGCCTGTTCCAGTTTCCGGATTCCAAACTGTATCCGGTCATTTTCTGTCTGCATTGTTAAAATCGTGATTTTTTCCATAATGTCCTCCGATATCTGTCGTCTTGCAAAAAAACGGCCCTTTCCGCTACAACACGTTTGAATGAGTTGTCAGAAAGGGCCTTTGTCTCACTTCAGGAGACAGTCATTACCATTTTACTGAGCAGATGCTTTGAACTCTTCCTGGATTGCCTTGTAATCAGCGGAATCTTTGATTCCCTGTACAAATGCCGTCCACTCTGCTTCACCAATCTGGCCCATGACGTACTGTGTGCACATTGCGTTCACATCATCGGAAATGATACTCCACTGGGTATCATAGGTCGTAGACTGAAGCTTCTGGATCTCCTGCTTTAAGCCTGCTTCTTCCGGATAGGTGTAAATGAATTCTTTGATTTCCTGCACTTTTTCGATGCTTTCATCCGAAGCACGTTTTGCGCCGTCTCTCATGAATTTATCTTTGATCTGATCCTGGTCGGTTTTCAGGAAAATCTGGTTCCATGCGCCTACGTAGCCGTCCTGTCTTGCCTGTTTCATTGCGTCGTCGCTGGTGTCTTTCGTACCGTCTTCCAGCAGGGTGTAGTGGATACCTTCTACGCCGTCGGTCATCATCAGGTTATAACCCGGATAAGCTTCTTCGGTTCCGTTGAAGACTTCCATGATCTTTGCAATCTTTTCTTCGGAGCAGCTTGCGCTGATGGCGATACAGGAATCAATGTCCGTGTAGTTCGGGTATACGGAGTAAGCCTCGTCGCCTTCTACCGGCATCAGGCACCATGCTTCCAGGTCGTCAGCCGTGCTTGCGTCGAAGATCTTGTTGCTGGTCAGGTCTGCGGACTGGTTCCAGTTGTACCAGGTTCCAAGGTAAGCTACGGAATTGCCGCCTTTCCACTTGGAAGTATCGGAGTTATTCAGTGCGAATTCCGGATCCAGGGCGCCTGCATCATACAGATCTTTCATCCAGTTCAGGAAGTTGATGTATTTGTCATTGAACTGAATATACTGGTAATCGCCGTTCTCATCCTGGCTCCAGTCTGTCTGTCCGGTAAAGGCTACCGCAAAGGCTTTCGTATGGGAATCCATGAAGTCGTCTCCGTAGAATTCCAGGCCGTAAACTTTCTGGCCTTCTCCTTCGGTTGCTGCCTGGGACAGGCCGATCAGCCAGTCTTTCAGCTCGTCCATCGTGGTCGGCTCTTCTTCATAGCCGTATTTCTTCATCAGGTCTCTTCTGACCATGATACCGGAGTTCTGTGCGCTTTCTGCTTTACATCTTGGCAGAATGTAGATGCCGTCGTTGTAAGTTGCCTGCTCCCAAAAGCTCTCATCCCAGTTTTTCATAACAGCGTTCGTCTCTGCAATGCCGTTTCCGTCTGCAAACAGGTAATCCGTCATGTCAACGAACAGTCCGGCGTCGATGGCCTGGGCGAAGATCGGGTAATAGTAGCGGCCGTTTCCTTCTTTATTGATCTGGATTACGTCCGGGGTGCTGCCTGCGGCGATCAGGGTGTTGACTTTCTGGTCGTAGTCCTGATAGTTTACCCATTCAATTTCCAGGTTTACGTCGAACAGGTCTTCCCATGCCCGTTCCATTTCGCTGTCCTGCTGCGGGCCATACCCCCAGTCAATTCCCATGACGGTGATCGTCATGCGCTCCTCTGCGGCTGCGCCGATTCCCGGTACGGCTGACACGGCCATAGCCGCTGCCAGTGCGAACGCGCCTGATTTTCTGAACATTTTTTTCATCTTCATATCCTCCTTTTGGTTTTTACGTTTATATCATCCTTTTACCGCACCTACCATCATACCTGCCTGGAAATACTTCTGCAGGAACGGATAGATGATCAGTATCGGAAGGATAACCACTACTACGGCTGCCATACGCATAACTTCCTGCGGTACGGCGTTTTGTACAACGGATTGAATATCCACCATGTCCGAGCTGCTTGCGCCGGATGCGAGTACGACCTTCTGCACGTAAACCTGCAGGGTGGATTTGGATGTGGTCGTCATGTACATGATCGAGTTAAAGTAGGTGTTCCAATAGCTTACAAATGAAAACAGGGTCATGGACGCCAGCATCGCTTTCGACAGGGGCAGCACGATCGTTCCGAAAATACGGAGCTGGCCGCAGCCGTCGATTTTTGCCGCCTCCTCCAGTTCGATCGGCAGGGACTGGAAGAAGGAACGCATGACCATGATCGTCCAGGCTCCGCAGGCGGAGGGCAGGATGCAGGCAAAGTAATTGTCCAGAAGGCCCAATGCCTTGATGTTCATGAAGTTCGGCACCATACCTGCGGAAAACAGCATGGTAAACATGACGTATTTGTTTAAGATGCCTTTTCCCGGAATCGGTTTGGACAGGCAGTAGGCCAGTCCGGCGTTCAGGCAGAGGCTTAACGGCGTACCAATGGCTGTAATGATCAGCGTGGATTTCAATGCGTTCAGGAATCCGGAGCCTTTCAGGATCAGTTCATAGGCTGCCAGGGACCATTTTTTCGGCCAGAGGTTAAACGCACCCGCTACATAGGCGGTGGAATCCGTGAAGGACAGCATCAATACGTAGAGGAAGGGCACCAGCATGGTGGCTGCCAGAAGCAGCAGGATGATCCACAGGATTGCCTGATAAATGTTTTCTTTGAGGCGCATCCCCATTTTATTTTTTTGTTTCATTTTTCGGATTCTCCTTTCTTCCGGCTACATAACGCCTTCGTAGCCCTTGCGGCTGGTGATCCAGTTCGTCAGGCAGACCAGGGTGGTGTTGATGACGGACTTAAACAGACCGATGGCCGTCGTGTAGGAATACTGGGTACTTCCGGTGGCGATACTGTTGTTGTAGATGAAGATTTCGAAAACTTCCAGTTTGGATTTTACCAATGGGTTGTTCATCAGGAAGGTCTGTTCAAAATCTACGGAAATAATGCTTCCCATTTTCAGGATCAGCATAACGATGACGGTGGGCATGATACTTGGCAATGTGATTTTCATCATACACTGGAAGCGGTTTGCGCCGTCCATCTTGGCTGCTTCGTAAAGGCTCTGGTCGATGCCGGAGATGGCCGCCAGGTAAACAATGGAGTTCCAACCCACGCTTTTCCAGAGAGACTGCACGACCAGAATCAGGTAAATCCATTTCTGGCTGAACAGGAAGGCATAGGGTTCGCCGCCTGCCATGGTGATCAGTTTATTGACAACGCCCTGTTCGGTGGAGAGCAGGAAGAAGGTCAGGCTGACAACGATCGCCCAGGACATGAAGTGGGGCAGGTAGATCGAGGTCTGGATGAATTTCTTGAATTTTGCGTTGCGGACTTCGTTCAGCAGCATGGCCAGGAAGATCGGCACGGGGAAGGTCAGCAGGTTCAGGCCGCTGATGATCAGCGTGTTCTTTAACATGTTGTAAAACTTGGCGTCTGAGAACAGTGTTTTGAAGTGTTTCAGGCCTACCCAGGGGCTGCCGAGGATTCCCAGATGGGGGTTGTAGTCCTGGAATGCCATCAGGATTCCGCGCAGAGGCATGTAGTACATCAGGAACATGACGACCAGTCCGGGGATGCCCAGCAGGTAGATCCAGCGGTATTCCCAGATTTGCTTGCGAAGGGTTTTGTTGGTTCCTTTCTTTCCTTTCATATGGTTTTCCTCTTTTCGACGATTTTGCGGCCACGGCCGCTTGATGATTTTACTATAGCAGGATTCGAAAAGGGTTTTCAATTGTACTAATTCAATATTTTTGCACTTTTTTCATATTTTGTTCTGTTTTTTTATGATTTTTTTCGAAGTGTAAGGGCTTACAGTGGAAATGTTGCACAAAGGAGAAGCAGGCGGCTGGGGGCTGCCTGCTTTGGGGATTATGAGGATGATGCGCCGGGACGGGGAGGTCTAAGAGCGTCAGTTTTTGAAATCCAGCGATTTCTCCGTCAATGCGTGTAAGTTAAAATATGAATCTCTTCTCCGACCGCCTCCCGCACAATGTTTTCCATACGCTTCGCAAATGGACAGGCATAACCAATCGGCGTTCCTTTCTGGATACAGGAAGCGAACGCAATCGTATCCGCGCCTCTCTTTACCAGTTCTTTTGCACGAAGCACCGCCTTTTTCCCCAGACAGCCGCCGCAGTTGATAAAGCCAACAATTTTAATCTCTTCATCGATCTCCGCAAATGCGCCGATTTTCTCCCGAACGGCTAATCGGTTGTGCCGGGGCAAAAATCCTCTGTCTGCATACAACGAATAATTCCCACTTTCATTTTGATTCCTCCCAATTCTTCTTATTTTTCATAATCGACAAGATCGCTTTGTCCATGTGTCTCATTCCATCTGCTCCAATTCCCGCAATATCAGCAATACACTCCTCCTGGGAGACAGTCACCAGCTTCAAAGCGCAGCCTGCCTTCCCTTCATCGCAAAGCATTCCGGTAATATTTCCCGTCATATTGCGTAGTGCAAAGCCAATCTGCTCGTCAGCGGCGCCCATCAGCCAGGTTACCGCCGATGCCCGTGCTGCGGCATAGTCCGGGCCGACGCGGTCAAATCCGGCAATTACTCTGACAGCCAAATCACCGGGAGTATAAACATGATCCCTGATCTGCAGCGTGACCGCCGCAATCACTTCCCCGGTTTCCTTATCCTCAAGCCGCCACATTTTTACCATGCCTTCCGGCGGTATGTCGCTGACCTCAATCTCCATTCCGCTTTCATGGAACAATACGGACAGCGGATAATATTCATCTGTTTCTTTCAACTCGAACAAGTCCATAAACTCCCCTCTCCCTGTTAAAACACATACAGTTGTAAAAATCTTGACATGTGTATGTGTTTTTGTTATTATTATAACCAGAGAGACGTGTGAAGTCAATGTCTTGCATTTAAGTCATACAGAATGCATAATATGTCGTACTTTCCATTCTCTTTTCCATAATGACACCCTTAAAAGGAGACGCGGCTATGTATACTGGCACGAATCCGTCCGCTTTGCGGTCCCGCAAGGAAATTGTTCAGGCATTTTTAAGTCTATTATCCGATTATTCCTTTGAAGAAATCACGATTAAACAGATCATGGACGCGACCGGTCTTTCCCGCCAGACGTTTTATCAAATTTTTTCGGACAAAGAAGAAATACTGGAATATTATTTAGACACCATATTTGAAGAATTTATTACGCATACAGAGCAGCATGAAGTCAGAAATCTGTGCGACGCAGCAAAGCTTTTTTTGTATTTTTTCAAGAATATAAGCAAATCTTCGGTTTGATTATTCAAAACGGAAAGAGCTGCGTCATGCAGCGAAAATGCAGGGAGTATTTACAAAAAAGCCAGTATATCCATTATGATTTGCATGGAGTTCAGACGGAACAGGAACGGGAATACGCCACCACGTTTGTAATCAGCGGCATGGTCGCTATGTTAGAACAGTGGGTGCGTTCTCCTGAATCGGTTCAGGCAGGAGCGCAGGAGCTGGCTCTGCTTGTTTGTCGGATAACTGGAACAGAATCATAGATAAGGCCAGCGGACGTCCATACGTCCATTCGCCGCCCTGTCCCTGGCGGCTTCATGCACAACTACTTTTTAATAAACTCATTCCGCCTGGGAGTGGTAAGCTCCGTAAAATCAGGCAACTCCCGACTGTCAGAATGAACACCGACAGTCGGGAGTCTTTTTATGTTGCCTCATCAAATATGCGTTTTTAAACTTTAAAATAATTCTGCAGATTAAGCCCCAAATTTTCGGTATATCTGCGCTTTTTTTCTGTCAATTCCGCAGCATTATTCTCTTTAAAATGCGGCATCTTCCTCCGCATCCAACAATTTTTTCAAATCTTCAATATCCGGCAGCGCTTTCCGCAGCTCTTCAGACATATCCTTTGATGTTTTATAGGTGGCTACTCCCATCGGTTTGGTATAATCCTGAATCACGTAATCCACAAAAGACTTGTTCATATCTTTGCATAGAATAATTCCTATCGCAGGATTTTCATGAGGCTTTCGCTCAAATCCATCAAGGACACTCAAATATCCTTGTAGCTGTCCCAGATAGGATGTTTTGAATTTTCCTCTCTTTAATTCTACAGCAACAAGGCAGTTTAATTCCCGATTAAAGAATAAAAGGTCAATATACTGATCCTCCCCAAAGGCATCCAAGTGATACTGATTACGGATAAATGCAAAATCTTTTCCAAAAGTCAGAATGAAATTTTTTACATTATGAATGATAGCGTTTTCCACGACTTTTTCATCAACATCAGCTTTTTCTCTGGCATCCAACTCCTCTACATTGATATAGTCAAGCAGATATTCGTCTTTGAATGTTCCTATGGCTTTCAATGCCTGCTGTCCCGCAGGAAGAGTCCGCGCAAAATTGTTCGGCAGACTTCCCTGATGATGGTAATCATCTGCGGCGAGACTACTTTTCAATTCCTCCACCGTAAAATGCTCATCAGCACACCGTTTGATGTAAAAAAGACGTTCTTCCAAATTTTTTATTTTTCCAAGAATTACCCTGTGGTGAGTGAACCCTATATGTAGAAATGCGTCCATCGGAAAATCTTGGTAATTTGGAACTTGCAAATTCCAAATTACCTTAATTGCAGTTTTTTCTGTTTTGGAATCCATAAGTTCCAAATTATCGGAGACATTTTCTGCAATCATCTCGGACTGTCCAACAGAATCCAGCATTTCCCATTCTTCGTAAAACGTCCGCATATACCGAAGATTTCGGGATGTAAATCCGCGAAGTCCGGGTAACTCTTTATCCAATTGCTCACTAATGGCATCAACCGCTCCTTTACCCCAGAACCCGTTTCGGGAATTTAAAGATATGTATTTGCCAATGCCGTAATAGAGCATCAACTGTTTCGCGTTCACGGTTCTTGCAGCATCATATTGACTTTGCAATATCGCTGTTTTTATTGCCTTGACAGCTTCAGCATAATTCTGTTGCTCACTCATAGTTTATACCCCTTGAAGTCAAAATTTGTGATTTCAAAAAACTATTTTCAGTTTACCTGCCGAATTCAGCCTTGCCCCCTCTGCTTATGAAATGCCTCCTTAAAGTGGATTTGCACCTTTCAAAGCCCCCGCTGCGGCCGGTACTAAATGTGTACCACCGATACACAGCACCACCAAATATCCGCATATATGCGGCTGCTTGGCTCACTGCTCGCGGGAATAATATGCTGACTGCCGCATAGAAAAATTTTCTATACGGCAGTTTTTTATGCTCGCTTTAATCCGCGCCTGGCGCGTTGTTTCAATCCACGCCCGGTAATTTAACAGAGTACGACTTACGGAATAAATCCGCGTGATTTCTTTAAAATGAAACCTCCGTGCGTTTCCCTTTTTTCAGGAACACGGTTTGCCGCTGATTTCCGTATACGAATTCCTGGGGGCCGTCTTCGGCTGCCGTTACCGCGAAGGAACAAAGTTTCCCGTTTTCCCAGCGCATGTCTGCCGTCATGCCGCCGCGCAGGCCCACACCCCGCAGCGCCCCCTGCTCCCACGCCTTCGGCAACGCCGGAAGAACTCGGATATAACCCGCATGGGACTGAATCAGCGCTTCCAAAATCGCTTCTGCAATGCCGAAATTTCCGTCGATCTGGTAAGGCGGATGAATCGTCAGCATGTTATCCTGGACAGACCGCTTGAGAAGTTCCCGGATATTCTGCTCCACGGCTTCTCCTTTGCCGATCCGCGCATAGAAGCAGGTGATCCAGGCTTTGCTCCAGCCGGTGTGGCCGCCGCCGTGGCTCAGGCGGTAATCCAGCGTTTTTTCCGCCGCCGCGAAGAGCTCCGGCTTTTCCGGAGTAATCTCATTCCCCGGATGCAAACCGAACAGATGGGAAATGTGCCGATGTCCCGGCTCCGTCTCCTCATAGTCTTCGGCCCATTCCATAATTCTGCCGTCTGCGGAAATCTGAAGAGGCGGAAGTTTTTTCAAAATCGTTTCCAGGTTCGTCCGCTCTTCTGCCGGAAGGACCGTCCCGGCGATTTCCTTCCCTTCCAGATACCAAGTGATGAGCTGGCGCAGGATGGTCGTGTCCATGGTAGGGCCCATGCAGAGGGCGCCGCGCTGACCTGCCTTTGAGACGTAGGTATTTTCCGGAGATACGGCCGGGCCGGTCACCAGATGGCCGTTCGCATCTTCGGATAAGTAGCCTTCGAAAAAGCGAATGGCTTCCCGCATGATCGGGAGTGCCTGGGTTTTCAAAAATTCTGTGTCTTTTGTATACAGGTAATGTTCATACAGATGCAGGGAAAGCCATGCGCCGCCTGTCACCCAGAAGGGGGAGGCGTCGAAAATGCCTTCTAGGTCGGTGTTGGCCCAGAGGTTTGTGTTGTGGTGGACGACAAAGCCGTCGCAGCCGTAAAGTTCTCTGGCGGTCTCTTTCCCGTTTTCCGCCAGACGGTTGAGCAGGCGGAAGAGGGGTTTGTGGCATTCGGAGAGGCCGCTTTTTTCGGCGAACCAGTAGTTCATTTCGGTGTTGATGTTGACTGTAAATTCGCATTGCCATGGGGGTTCGAAGCTGCCGTTCCAGAGGCCCTGGAGGTTGGCTGGGAGGCGGCAGTCGGTGGAGCTGGAGATCAGCAGGCAGCGGGCGTAGCGAAGGAGGAGCATGGTGAGCGCCGGAAGGTAGGTGGGGTCGCCGGATTTTACGCTGGCGAGCATGGCAGCGGTGTCGATGGGGGCAGGTGCGCTGGCCGCAGAGCCTGCGCCAGTCCGGGTTCCCGCCGAGATGGATTCTCCTATGCCCTGCGCCATGTCCGTGCTCGTCGTGGCTCCCGCAGCGGCCTCACCTGGCTCTTCCGGCCCAATCTGAATATCCATCCGATTATACAGCTCACCGTATTCTTCCAGATGCCGCGCCCGAATCTTCTCGATTCCCGCCGCCTCCGCGCTCCTTAAGCGCTCCAGGCATACCTCCCGGAACCTTTCCTCTCGTCCACCATCTTCCCGGAAATCCGTCTCGCAGTCCACAAACAGCACTACTTCCTTCGCATTCTCCGTATATACAAAATCTCCCAGCGTCCGCACCTTGGCATCCGCCGTCATCCGCACCGCCGAAAAATACCGCACGCCATCCACACCATTCTGTCCCCAGTTTCCAACCGTCCGCTCTTCCACGCGCCCGGTCTCCTGCTCGAACGGCTTCCGCCCGATATTCGCGCACACCGTCAGATTTCCTTTCGGATCTTCCGTCCAAAGCCGAACCACGCCCACCTGCCAGGCATGGCTCACAAACATTTCCCGTTTATACAGAATCCCGTCAATGGAATATTCCTGAAAAACCCGTCCGGTCGGCAGGTGCAGCATCCTTCGGTAGTCCGCCGACTTCCCCTGATGCCCCACCACATAAATCCGCAGATCCCCGGCAGGCTGGTACGGATTATTGTACTTCGGCGTCCCGGTCATCGACATCTTCGCCAAAAACGCCGCCTGCTCCGTCTGTCCTTCCCGCAAAAGCTTTCGGATTTCCTCCACATGCGCCTTTCCGTCCGGATTTCTCCGGTTCCTGGCCGGGCCATACCAGAGCGTTTCCTCATTTAAAACAATCATTTCCTCGCCGACCCTGCCCCAGGGCATCATACCCAGACGCCCGTTTCCGAGCGGGAGCCCGTCTTCCCATTTGTGGGCCGGGTGGGTCAATAAAATCGTGTCTGCTTTTCCCATTTCCGTTCAATCCTCCTTTTTACACATCATGCATTCTCCGGTACACAAAGAACTGCTTCCAATCCTCCCGCCCCATATAATGCGTCCCCTTCCGCAAATGATACCCAATCCTCCCGTCCAGAAACGCCTCTCCCGGCTCCGGGAACCGATCCGGCGCAGCCAGCCCGTTCACGCCATAGCTCTCATAGGCCTCCCCCGCCGCCACACAGCACAAAAACTCCGCCTTCGGGTCCGCCCAATCATCTTCCGACGCGCTCGCCACATACAAATGCCGCGGAGCCACTAATCCCGCCAGAAAATGAGCATCAAACGGGAGCTCCTCTTCTTTTTTCACATACTTTTCCATGTTTCCGCAGAACCAGAACCGGGAGCCTTTCATGGCCAGGTTCTCGATTTTCTCTCCGGTTTTTCCGCGGAGGAGGGCTGCGCCGCCGGCTCCGGAATCATTGCTGATCACCAGGGAAAAACGCTCGTCCATGGCCCCGGCAAACAGCGCCGTCTTCCCAAGCCTGGAATGGCCCACGACAGCGACGCGCTTCTCGTCGCACAGGCCGCTTCTCAGCAGAAAATCCAGCAGGCGGGAACCCGCCCAGGCCCAGATCGCGATCTTCCCCCAGGAATCATAGGGATTCCGGCGGCAGAACCGCCCGGCCCCGTTTGCAAACTGGTCATCTTTATCCGGCGCAATGCCCTCGTAATACAGGCTCGCCACCGCATACCCATTGTCCAGAATCTCCTCGCCAAGCCCATCCGCAATCGTCGGCGTAAACGTATAGCACAGGAAAACCGGGGGCTTTTCCATCCCCTTGGGCACCGTAAGCGTCGCCGGAAACGACGTGTACGCGAAAGGCGAACGCACCCGCACCTCGATCTCATAGGTCGTCCCCTTCCCGCCGAAACTATTTTCTTCTGTCCGCACAATCTCCGACTCATCCGTCAGCGGAAATTCCGGCGCGAATCCGTAAAATTCCCGGCGCAGGATCTGCCGGATCTCCTCCCGGCGCGCCTCTCTTTCCGGTTCCTGCATAGGGAGGCCAATCTTTGGAATCCCCCTTCTCTCTAATTCTTCCTGTAACATTGCGTTCCTCCTTTCCCGCAAAACGCGGCCCCGGCGGCCAGGACGGGCCACTCCCAAATTTCCTTATCTGGGCACCGAAACCGCGCGCCGCCTGGGGCCGTGCCCGGCCACCGCATCCCGCTCCATTTCCTACCTCACCAAATCCGCAACCAGCGCATCCAAATTCGGGTTCACCCCAACGCGCCCCTCCATCAGCAAACTCACCATCACAATCCCCTCCTCCTCAAACACCTTCACAAACGGCAGCCTCGGCTTCCTCCCCGCACTCCCCACAAATCCATTCTTCGCATAGGAATAAACCACATCCCGCCCTCCCTGGCACACAATGCTGTTCCTTCCCACAAAATCAATGTAATCCGCATCCCGGTTATACAGCATATTCAAATGGTACTTCCGATCCTCCTCTTCCGCCGCGGCAAAGAACACCTCCGGACACTTCTTCAAGCCAATCTCCAGTCCGCAGACCTCCGTCTCAAATCCCGGCTCATCCGGCAGCAGCAATACCAGCTTCTTCCCACACGCATGAAGCTGTTGCACCTTTGCAAGACTCTCCGCCGAATAATCGCTCACAAGCACCGCGTCGCACTCGGCCGCATCCGCATCCTGCGCAGCCTCCAGCCCAATCGCCCGCGCATAAACCGCCGCCTGCTTCCCAATCACCGCCACCGGCTCCTGTCCACAAACCCTCGGATACGCCAAAAACTCCCACTTCTCCGCATTCAGGCACACCCCGTCCGCATCCAAAATGCAAATCTCCACCCGCACCGCCGTCTCCGTCTCCACCTGCGGCGCCGTCACCGGAATCAGCCCAACGCATTTCGCATAAGCCGCCTCAATCCGCGCTTCCTTTTCCCAGCACGAAACAATCCTTCCATTAACCCGCACCGCCGCACACACATGTACAGTCCGTTCCTCGCCCGTATCATTCAGCAGCCAACTTTCCACCGAAATCCGCTCCCCGGCATACGCATAATTCCGGTCGCACCACAGATGCGCCCGCAGCGGAACCAGGCAGTCCTGATAAGCAAAATACGCCCGTTTCGGCTCCCGCTCGCAGTCCAGCAGCGTCTTCATCCATCCGGACGGCCACGCATCAATCAACAGATGGATCGCCGTATGATTAATCACATCCGCCCTCCGCCGAAACGCATCCGTCATCAGCCTGGTGGCATGCGCCTGATGAATCTGGCTCTCCCGAATCCAGTCCTCCACCGTCTCCTGCTCCTGATACCAGTCGCCCTGCACCGAATGGGTCTGCGCCCGCACGATCCGGTCCGGAAACCAGCTTCCGTCCTCCCGCTTCTCCATCCATTCCTTCGGATAATACTTCTCCATCACGGGAAGATTGTCCAGGCCTTCCGCGCCGTACTCGCCGCATCCGGCCATCCACCCGCTCTTAATCGGCGGCAGATACCCCTTCAGCAGCCTTCCAATCGGCTCCCCGTGATTCGAATACCACATCGTATAGGTGTGGAAATCCGGCATGCCCTCTTTCGTCGGCGCATCGTAATCCCCTTCCACATTTTTGATCACCCGATCCGGATTCTCCGTATAAATGGCCTTCCTGGCCGCCGCGAAAAAGGCCTCCAGCTCATCCCGCAGCAGATTCCGGTGGCCCTTTACCGCGTACCGCTTCGAATATTTGTCATTCGGGTCGTTCGTCTTCCGGATGCACATCGGCTCATTGATAAACGTCACCATGACCGAAGACACATGGCTGCGGATCAGATGCTCCATCTCCACGGTCTGGCGCACCGCCTCCGCAAACTGGTTTCGCCTAAGGAACCCAAACAGCGGGAAATCGCACTGATGGAAGATTCCAAGCATGTCAAAATACTCGTAAATCTCCTCCTGCACCGGCCGCTGGGTCATCCGGTAATAATTCATGTGGCACATTTTTGCAATGAGAATATCGTCCACAAGCTGATCCATGTCGCCTTTCATCACACATTGCTGCAAATGCCCCATCTCATTGGCTCCGCGCAGGATGCATGGCTTATTGTTCAGGTAAAACTTGCCCTTCGGAGAAACGCTCTCGTCGCTGACAAACTTTTTCATCCCAAAAGCCGTCACACGTTGGGAAATCACATCCTCCCCGCAGGTCAGCTTCACCGCCGCCCCATACAGCCAGGGCGTGTCCGGCTCCCACAGGCGGTAACCCGTCAGCCGGATCTTATAGCGGTATTCATTTTTTCCAACGCCGATATAGTCGGCCTTCGCCGTCAGGCTTCCGATTTCTTCCCCCTGGAAATTCCGCGGCAATGCATGAATCTCCAGCATACAGCCCTCTTTGACCTCTTCCGTGTAATTCTGCACCCCGATGCGGATCTCCGAATACTCCGAATCAATGTCCGGCCGCACGAAAATATCCGTCACAAAGATCTCCGGCCTGCATTCCACGGTCACTTTCCCGAAAATACCGGCTCCTGCCGGGCAATGATGCCATCCCGTCCTGGGGTCATCCCAGCCTGGCCCGGTTGCCCCATAGAGCTTATCCCCGTCCAGCACCGCGCCGATTCCCAGGGTCGGCAAATCATTGATACACTCAATGTACAGCTCATTGTCCTGTTCCAGGTAGTCCGTGATATCAAACTCAAACGGCGCAAAAAATCCCTCGTGGCTTCCGACAAAATTTCCGTTCAGGTAAACTTTGGCAATGTAATCCACGCATTGGAACCGCAGGATAATCCGCTCGTCCGCCTCATGGGCCACCTCGTCAAACCACGTCCGGTAATAGCCGCGCCAACGTCCATTTTCTTCCGCCGGGCCCCGGTAATCCGGGATCTCCACCGCTTCCCATTCTTCTTCCTCTTCGTAGCGGTTGGAGAAAATTTCATGCTTTTTCAGATAGCGGAACTCAAACTGCCGAAGCTCCAAACATCCGTGCAATGGATTCGCCTCCGGCAAATAATTTTCCATAAACGGACGGTACTGCGCCCGCATGTCTTCAAGCTGCCGCCTAAATGCTTTCCGCTTCTCCTCAAACGGAACATCCTGTGAAAAAGCGATCCCCTCCGGAAACGTATCCGTTTCTTCGAAAAAGCTCCGGCACGCTTCCCTGGGTTCTACCTCCTTGTCGCTGTCCCCTACCGGGTGTTTTGTCATTGCAATCTCCTGGAAAAAATCTTCTGCTGCCATCTTGCTCCCTTTCTTCTCTATAAATTTCTCTTTTTCTTTTCATGCCGTACTACCAAGATTCCGGCGATAATCGCTACTACTGCAACGGAAACATTGCTGACCATCATCACAATTCCCACGCTTTCCTGGCCCACCTGCGTAAAGTTCTGTAAGAACCACAGCACCGGAACGCGGAATACAAAGACCCGGCTCATGCTGATCAGCATCGCCACTTTCGTCTCGCCAAGGCCATAGAGCAGAGCCATCACGGACGCATTGATTCCCAAAGGCACAAAGCCTCTGGCCTCATACCGGAAAATCGTCTCGATCATGGCCTGGAATTCCAGGTCGCCGTTGGCAAAGGCTGCGCTGATCTGGGGCAGGAAACCAATTGCGATCAGGTAGCCGATCAGGCCTGCCGCCACATTGTACACCAGGACTGCACGGAAAGCTTCCAATGCCCGCTTCATATTGCCCGCGCCCATATTCTGGCTGATGACCGAAGCGGCTCCTTCCTGAAACCCGTTCTGGGGCGCGGCCGCAAACCCGCCCAGGTTATTCGAAATTCCAAGGGCCCCCACGGTCAGGACTCCGTACACGGCGCTCATGGCGCTTACCATCAGTTTCCCGACGGAAAACAGGGCACGCTCCGCGATCAGCGGAATGGACTGCCGGATCATCGGAACCGTGATTTCTTTTTTCAGTGTGATGTATTTCAGGGAAAATCCAAACGCATTGTGCTCATGGCGCAGCCGGTAAATGGCGATCACCATCAACAGCGACTGTGCCAGCAGGGTTGCCACGGACATCATCACAACGTCTCCGTGCAGCACATACACAAACAGGGCCGTCAGCGACGTCTTCGTTAAAATTACCACAATGTTCAGCTTCATGATCAGCTTTGTTTCGCCGCGCGCACGCTCGATCGCGATAAATACATTGTTAAAAAACGTCACAACCAGACTCAAAAGCTGCACCCGGAAATACATGCTTCCTTCCTGGATCAGCTCCTGCGGGGTCTGGGCCGCCGCCAGGATTAAGTCCGCGAACGGGATCATCAGCAGGATGATCGCCGACAGGATTCCGCACATTGCGTAAAGTGTGTTGATCCTGCGTTTCAGCAGTTCGAAGTCGCCCTGCCCGTAGGCCTCGCTGACCTTCAGGCTGGAACCTACGGCCATTCCAAGGCCAATCGCGGAAATCACCGAGTTAATCTGTGCCAGATAAGATACCGCAGACACCGTATTGGAGCTGATGTGGGACGCCATCATGGTGTCCAGCACGCCGAACACCTGTCCCAGGCACTGGTACAGGCAGAGCGGAAGCGCCACCTGCCAGACTACTTTCCACATATTCGCGTTCAGGGTAAACTCCCGAAACTCCTCATCCTTCGCGGATAGCTGCGTTTCTTTGCCATTCATCTTTTTCCATCTCCCTTGCAATTTTTCCATTCTGTGTTATGCTAATCTGAAAGTAAAACGAATTTCCCATTATTGAAAGGATGCAATGGTTCCGTACCGGCCGGATCACTTTGCTGATGAAGCCGTGAGTTTCTCCGGAGCGTGACCAGGAAGGTACGGAATCATTACGAAAGGATTTTTTTATGTATCAAGCTGTCATTGTCGACGATGAATCCTTCGTTGTGGAAGGAATCAAAGGGGCCATCGACTGGCCCGGATTTCATTTTGAACTCTGTCTTTGCACCACGGACCCCCTGCAGGCCCTGGCCTACTGCGAAAGCCATCCGGTGGATCTTCTGGTGACGGACATTTCCATGCCCCGCCTGGATGGAATCGAGCTCATCCGCCGGGTGAAGGAGGCGAATCCGCTGACCTCCATTCTGGTGCTTTCCGCCTACGACAACTTCGAGTATGTCCGGTCTGCCATGCGCCACGGCGCGGAAAATTATCTGTTAAAACCACTGGATCCTGACGAACTGATGGACTCTATCAGCCGCATTGCCGGGCATATCCACGAGCGGCTGGCCCTGTCCGGGGCTTACGGCTCCACCATGCTCACCTTCCGGAGCAACTTTATCGAAAACTGGGTAAAAGGCTCTTTAAGCGAGGATGAATTCCTCACCCGCGCCCAGATGCTCGGCGTAAACCTCTACCTGGACAACTACACCGTCGTGATCTTCTCTGTCCCGCCCTCTTTTTACCAGGGCAAGGAGAAGATGGCTTCCCTGTTCGACTACCTGCTGTCCCTCCTGGTCGGGAATTACATCAGCCATTTTTACTTCGAATCGCCTACCACGCTGGTCTGCATCGTCAGCAGCGCGGATCAGGGACGCTCGGTAACGGCGCTGCTTTCCAGGCTGGAGAATGCCCGCAGGAAGCTGGATTTTCCTTTTTTCACTTCCACCGGCCCTATGGCGACGAACTACGAGGATGTCAGCGCCAGCTACCGCAGCGCCGCAAAATTCCTCTTCCTGCAATACAGTTCCCTGCCCGGCATCAATACCTGTGACCTGGGGCTGACTATGGCGGCTTCCAGCGTCATTGAGCGTGACTTTTCGGAGGTTTCCGAAGACGTCTACCAGGCACAGGTTTCCCGGCTGTTCCTCTCCCTGCCGAAGTCCAGGCACCGGGCGTTTCTTCTGCAGACCCTCGGCTGGGGAATTTCCCAGTCTTCGCCGGAAGGGTGTCCGGATGAGACGCTGCTTGGATTTTTGCGTGAGCTTCCGGCCCTTTCGGGGGAAAATCCGGAAAACCTTCTGGACTATCTGACCCGGTTTCTCACCGCCTGTTTCGCGATCCGTGAAAAAAAGCAGGCGGCACAGGCGGCCGCCTACCCTTATGTGGATACTGTCATTGCTGCCGTCCACGATTTTTCGGATAAAGATGTTTCCCTGAAGAGGCTGGCTGCAAAGCTGAACCTGAATCCTTCTTACCTGGGTACGGTCTTTCATCAGCAGACCGGCTATTATTTCAGCGATTATCTGAATGAAGAGCGCTTAAAATATGCGGTTTCCCTGATGAAGGACACGGACATGAAGCTGAAGGAAATCGTGGATCAGGCCGGATTTTCCAGCCAGGCTTACTTTAACCGGCAGTTTCGCAGGAAATATGGGGTTTCGCCGAATGCTTACCGGGTGGAGATCAAGCTGAAATCGCCCGGATGAGGGGCGGCCGGGCGGATTTTTATCCGCCCCGGCGGCGTCCGCCTCAGAACGTTCCCTTCACATCGCTCCAGTTCTTCTCCGCATACTCCATCAGCTCCTGCGCCTGCTCCAACGGCATATCATTGAAGAACAGATACAGCCCCTTCGAACCGTATTTCTTCACGATCCGGTCCGTATTGCGCAGCCAGTCCTTAAACTCTCCGGAGTACACCTTCACCCAGAGCTGTTTCCCCGCCGCACGCGCCTTATCATAAATCACATCCCACTCTTCCAGCGTACCATCCGGGCCCGCATCCCCGCTCGTCCACTGAAGCGCATCGATTCCGTCCACTTCCATCAGCGCATCCATATGCTTAATCGCATCCGGCCCATCCAGATGATACAGCACATGATCCAGCGGCTCCGTCGCCTGCTTCAGCGAATCCAGCACAAACGTCCGGAAATAGTCCGGCGACAGCAGCGCCGAGAAATCGCACTGCAGCTTCTGCGTCTTCCCGCTTCCGAAAATCTGGAACACCGTGTAAGCGCTTCCGCCTTCATACTGCGCATATTTATAAAACGCATCATAATACTGCTGATAGCAATTCGTCACCTGCTGCACCCGCTTCAGGATCTCGTCCTCGTCGTCCAGCATATCGTACAGCAGATCCATCGCCCCGCGCAGCGAAGCCAGCACGTCCACATTTTCCATCAAATCCGGGATCGCAATCGGGAAATCATCCCCGATCAGCTTCTTGCACTTATCAAAAATCGAAATATGCATTTTAAACCACTTATTCTCCGGGTCAAACTTCAGCTCCGGAAACGTCGCCCAGTCGTCCACGCAGGACTCAAACCACACCGTATTCGGCTGCCACTGAATCTCGCTTCCCAGATAAGCCGCCACCGATCCCGGCCCGAAATCCGCGTTCAGGTTCGGGAAACTCTCGCCCAAAAACTCGTGGGTATCGCAGTAATAACGGTATCTGCGCACAATGCTCTCCGGATCCGTATATTTTTCCTCCAGGGATTTAGATTTAATATCCGGCGGCAGTTGGAAGGGATAATAGCCGGGCTTCACGCCGGTTACCCGCATAATCGGCCTTCCGGTATTCTCCCCTTTCCAATAATCCTCAAACCTCTGTTTCGTCGCTTCCCAGTCTTTCTTGTACTGCATGTCATACCTCCATGATTTCTTTTATCTTTTTCCTTTTTTTGCAAACAGTTCCAACTTCGCGTACAAATCTTCCAGAATCAGCCTGGAATCGATCTTCCGGTACACCCGGATCGGCCGGAACCGTTTTGTGTGAATGTAATTCATATCCGCTCCCACGGCCGGGGCCTGTACCCAGTCAAAGGAGAAACGGTCTTCGTATAAAATCAGCCCAATGGCCGGAGAATCCCCCAGCACCCAGCTTTCTCCGCTGCGGAACGCGCTTTTTCGCGGAATATCCGTCATCGCGTGCTCCATAAGCTGGTCGCAGAGATAGGCTCCGATCTCGCCCCAGGGCCGTACCCGGCATTCCAGTTCCGCCATGGTCACCGGCATCATTTCATAAACATTCTTCGGAACCTGCCACAGCTCGATATTCGAACCGAATACCACATTCGCCGCAGCAATGTCATTTCCCAGGTTAAATTCTTCCCCACCGTCCGGATACAGCCCTCCGCCGATCCAGATCGCCGTCAGCCGTTTCGCAATGCGCGGCTCCATCAGATACGCGCTGGCCAAATCCGTCAGCGGCCCCAGAAATACCGCGTAAAGCGGCCGGTCATCCGCCTTCATCGCCTCCTCGACGATCAGCCTGGCTCCTTCGCTGTCCACGGGCGTGGAAGTGTTTGGCAGCCCATGCGCCGCCCCATGGAAAACCGGCATTTTTCCCGTAAATCCCATCTTCTCCACCACCGTTTCCAGTTCCCGGTAGCTTCGTTCCATGCTGTCCGCGTCCCGCCCGGTTCCGTAGTGGGCCGCAACCAGTCCCACATTTTCAATTTTCGGACTGAGCAGCGCATGCACCACGGCAAAATCGTCGTCCGCCTCGTTTTTCGCATCCGTGTCGGTAATCAGGCGCACGATTTTTTCCTCCGGCACCTGAAAGATGTAATCCTGATATCGCATGATTCTTTCCTCCCGAATGGTACTCCTTTCTTTGCAATGAATGTAAGTGCTTTCATAAATAACTACACCATTTTCAGGGATTTGTCAATGATTTTTCAAAATTTTGCCAAAAATTCGCCAGATTGTCCGAAAGAACTTATGCTTTTTGTTCAACTTTTATGTAAGAGCTTACAGCGGCGGCGTTCTTTCCCTTGTATCTTTCCCGGAAATCGGTTATACTCACACCAGAAATGTTCTTTCGAAAGGAGACTTCCCATGCCTGTTCTTACTTTTCGGCTCCTCCAAACGCCCCAGGTGCTGCTTGACGGGATTCCCGTGACCTTTCCCTTCAAAAAAGCGGAAGCCCTTCTCTACTGCCTTGCCATAAAAAAATGCGTCTCCCGCGAGGAAGCCGCCGCCCTTCTCTGGGCGGACTGCGATGAAACTGCCGCAAAAAAGAACCTCCGCCATTCCCTGTACATTATCCGGAAATCGTTCGGCGCTGACGTGCTGATCTCCCCGCAGAAATCCCTCATTTCCCTGAACCCGGATTTTACATACGAAAATGATTACGACGCCTTCCGGGAGCAGAAAGAACTTTCGGCTTACCAGGGAGAACTGCTCCGGGGCTTTTCCGTTAAAAACGGCGAGGCATTCGAGTCCTGGCTTTCCATCGAGCGCGCCGCCCTGCGGGAAGAGTACCTCCATCGGCTCTCCCAGGCCATTCAGGAGACGTCTGCCGAACATCTGGCGGAAATCGAAACGCTTTTCCACAAATACATTGCCGAAGAGCCCTTCGATGAGCCCGTCTATCTCCGGATGATGCAGGTTTATCAGAAAAACGGGCTGTTCCACAAAGGGATCAAGCTTTATCAGGAGCTTTCGCGCCTGTTAAACGCCGAACTGCAGATCAGTCCGGGCAAAGAGCTTTCCGCCCTTCACCGGAGCCTGCTGCACAGTTGGAATCAGGCGGCGTCCCAGCCCGTCTCCGAAGAATTTCTTGCGGACAGCCGGGAAGCGGAGCTGCGGTTTTTGCAGGAGCATTATCGCCGGTTTCTGACCGGAACGCCTGGGGCCATTCTCATTTCCGGCGGAAGCGGAGTCGGCAAAACCTGGCTTCTGAACCGGTTTCTGGACAGCCTGGACGACGGTTTTTCCCTGACACTGCACGCGGTCTGCTTTCCGAAAGAGGAAGCGTTTTCCTTTCAGCCCTGGAACCTGATCCTGCGCCAGCTCGACCGGGCTGTCACCGAACGGAATCTGACGGTTCCGGAAAAATACATCAGCGCCATGAATCCGGTCTTTCCGCTTTTTCAGAATCAGGATCCGGCTTTTGGCCTTCCTGCCGATATCTCAGTCTCCTATAGTTACCGGGCGGCCTGCAACGGCATTTTGAAACTCTTTTCCTGGATCAGTAAGGAGCTCCCGCTTGTGCTGGTTTTCGACAACCTCCATCACATGGATCCCCAGAGCCTGGAGCTCTTTTCCCTGATGATCCGGGAGAAAAACCCGAATATTCTGCTCATTGGAACCCATCTGGATACCCTTTCGCCCGATCTTCGGGCCGCCGCAGGCAGTCTGGTGCGGGAAGGGCTGGCTGACCGTCTGGCCCTCGCGCCTTTTTCCCTTGCGGAGACCGCCCGGTTTGTGTGTAAAAAAACAGGCGCTGCGTCGCTCTCCCCTTCGCTTGCCGACCGGATTTACCAGGAAACGGCGGGCAATGCTTTTTTCCTCGAACTGCTGACCAGGCACGTCACAAAAGACGACCTGGAACAGGGGGTGCTTCCTCCTCTGCCGTTTCAGGATGCGTTGACCGGGCGGCTGGCGGATTTGACACCCCAGGCCAGGCAGCTTCTGGATGTGATCAGTCTCTTTCCGGACTACGCGTCCCTGGAAATGCTGGAATCCATTTTGAATAAAGATAATCTGGAATTGCTTTATCTCCTGGATGAGTTAAAAGAACACGGGTTTACGTCGGAGACAACGCAGGATGCGGAAATCCGGATTTCCTTTCGCACCGATACCGCGCGGGCATTTGTGCATGAACAGCTTTCGCCGACGAAGCTGCGGATTCTGCACAGCCGGGCGGCTGCTGCCTATGAGGAGCTCCCGGCGGAGCTTCACACGTACCGCTGGCATCAGAATTTAATTTATCATTATGGGATGTGTCAGAATGAGCCAAAGGTGCTTCAGTATCAGATTCTTCAGTTGGAGCAGTCTTCCGCGGTGCATCTGGAATTATATCCGATTCTGCCGCGGTCTTCCGACAGCGCGTGGGAGGCTCCGGGAAAGCTTACGGAATATCTGGAAAAGCTGGCAAAGAAGCTTTATCGGCTGAATGAGTCGCAGCCGGGCGTGATCGATTACTCGGAAGCGGAGGCGCGGCTTTTGTATCTGACCGGGAAATATCACATTGCGCGCGGGAATTATGCGGAGGGCGTTCCGGTCATGGAAAAGCTGCTGGCTGAAAATCAGTATATCAAGGGACAGCCGCAGTTTCACATTCTCTGTCTGCGGCAAATGACGTTTTATGGAATTCAGACCTGGAAAACGGATTTGATGCGGGAGCACATCGAGAAAGGGATTGCGCTTTGTAAAGAATATGGACTGACGACGGATTTGGCCGTGGAGTATCGCTTATCCGGGCTCCTCTGTTCCATGGAAGGCGATTATCCGAAAGCGCAGAATTTTTTGGAAGAAGCGATTCGGCTTTTTCAGAGCGCGCAGTTAAAGGCGCACAGCTTTACGCTGAATCTGGCGGCGTGCTACAGTTATTTTGGAGAGCTTGAGCGGCGGCAGCGGCATTTTTCTGCGTCTGTAGATTTCTGTCAGAAAGCGATTGATACCTGTATTTCCAGAAATTGTGCGGTAAATGCGACTTTTTATGTGAATGAAGCGAGATCGCTTCTGGCGGATGGGCGAAAGGATCTGGCGGCGGAAAGGATCATGGCTGCAAACCGCGCTTATGACGATACGCTGACGCTGATGGGGCGCTCGATTGCGCGGGGCAGCGGAGCGGTTTTGTGTGCGCAGAGAAATGAGTTTGCGCAGGCTGCCAAATATCTTGCAGATGCGTGCGAATGCGCGGAAAGGCTTGGATCGCCGCAGGAGACGGGGCTTCTCTATCTTGTGAAATATCTTTTGCTTACTTGGTATCCGGGGCAATTTTCTGGGTTGATTCCGGAGACGGCGGGAGCGTGTAAGGAGAAGGCGGGGGCGTGCCTTGCGCCCCTGCCGGGGGTGTGGGAGTTGGAGCTTATGGACTTGGAGGGGGATTGAGTTCCGGGGCCGGGCGAGGACTGAGTTCCAAGGCCGGGCGGAAAAGTGTCCGGCCTGGAAGGGCAGCTCACCGTCGATGGCTGTCCCGGCCGGGCTGCACAGTTCGCCGCTAATGGCTCTCCGGTTCGGCGGCGTCAGCTCACCACTGATGGCTCCCCGGTTGGCTGCGTCAGCTCACCACCGATAGTTCCCCTCGGCGTCAAACGTCGCTTTTCGTTCTTCCGTTCCATAACGAATCGAAACTTTCTGGCCGGGTCTGCCTTTCAGCACCGCGGAATTCAGTTTTCCATCCTTCCAGCCTATCATCACTTCGATGCCGCCTCGTGCCCGGAGTCCGCGCACTTCTCCGTCTTTCCACGCTGGCGGCAGCGCCGGGAGCAGCACAACCTCTCCACCATGGCTCTGCACCAGCGCCTCCGCCACTCCGGCCGTATACCCGAAATTTCCATCGATCTGAAACGGCGGATGGGCGCAGAATAAATTCGGATACAAGCCTCCGCTCGTGGGCGTTCCCACCGCCGGAACCTGCGTAAACAGTTGTTCCATCACTTTCTGCACATGCGCACCGTCCTCCTGGCGCGCCCACATGGACAGTTTCCAGGCCAGGCTCCAGCCAGTGCCCGAATCCCCGCGCTCTATCAAGCTTTCGCGAACCGCACCATATAGTTCTTTTTCCTTCCTCGTAATCTCATCTCCCGGATGAAATGCATACAAGTGCGACAGATGGCGGTGGTGCGGCTCCGCTTCCTCATACTCCTGCTCCCATTCCAGGATCTGTCCCCTGCTTCCAATCTTCGGGCGCACAATCAGCGGAAGGAGTTTCCGCACTTTCTGATAAAGTGCTCTCTGTTCAAATTCACCATGCTCAGACCCACACGATTCATGCACATCTCGCCCAAATTTGTCATACGCTGACCCACACGATTCATGTACATCTCGTTTGGACTCGCCTTGCCCTGGCCCGCATTGTTTAAGCCCATCTCGCCCAGGCTCGCCTTGTTCTGGCCTGCCCTGCTTCCCCAGCGCCTCGCACGCCCTCAGATAATCCCGAAACAGCCCGCGAATCGTCGCATTCGCATTCTCCGAATACACCGCCACGGATACCTTTTTCCCCTCCAGAAGATATTCATTTTCCGGCGAAGAACAAAGCGGCATCGTATACCCCTCATCCGTTTCTTCCAACATCCCGCACACAAAGCGCACACTCTCTTCCAACACCGGAAAAATCCGTTCCAGATACTCCAAATCCTCCGTGAACAAAAACTGATCAAACAGATTCCGGCACAGCCATGCCAGCCCCAAAGGCCAGTAAGCCCACATCGCCCGTCCGTTCGCCGGCGTCGTCTTCCGCCAAAGATCCGTGTTATGGAAGCACACCGCTCCCTCACACCCATACAGCTCCCTTGCCGTCTTCTTCCCGGCCTCGGTCAGTTCCCTGCACAGCTCCACCAGCGGCTCCGAAAGCTCCGGCAGATTGCAGACCCCGGTCATCCAGTAATTCATCTGCAAATTAATATTCACCGTATAATCACAGAACCAGGCCGGGATCAGATCTTGATTCCAGATCCCCTGTAAATTCGCCGCCTGCGTCCCCGGCCTGGAACAGGAAATCAGCAAATACCGCCCATAGTCAAATATTGCTTTACTAAGGTCATTTTTTGGTGGATTTTCTTCCGGGAAGACCTCATTTTGCGTCCCCAGCTTCAAAGCCACGCGTCCAAACAGCTCCCGATAGTCTCTCTCATGCGCCTGCTGCAATTCTGCAAAAAATTTCAGCTCAGCCTCGCGCCCATCCCGCGGCGAGACCTCCGCGTCCGATTTCAGCCCGTTTTCGGCACCATCCCGCGTTTCCGCATCGCACTTCAGCCCAGCTTCGCACCCTTTCTGCGCTTTCGCATCGCATTTCATCCCACTTTCGGCTTCGGCCTGCGCTCCTGCGGCGCATTTCAGTCCGTTTTCGCGCCCTTTCTGTGCTTCCGCATCGCATTTCAGCCCATTTTCGGCTCCGGCCCGCGCTCCCGCGCCACATCTCAGCCTATTCTCATCCCGCGCCAGCTCCTCCTCCACATTCTTCCCTTCCAAAAACGGATGCCTGTCATACCCATGAAAACTCGTCCGCACTAGGAAAACCAACGTCAGCTCCCGAACCTCCTGGCACCTCACACCCTCTTCCCCAGCCAGCGTCCGACCGCTCTGAGCCTGCACCAACACCTTTCCTTCAAAAAAAATCCCCTTCTCTTCATCCTTTTCCGAAAAAACATGCGCCGCGCCCGCCCCGCTGTTCCCCACGGTCAGGCCGCTTCTCCCCGGACATTGCCCGCGCAAGATCACCCGATCCTTCTCATAAACAAAGGTCACCGGAAGTTCACTCTTCCCCGAAATCGTACAGGAAAACGCCTCCTCCGCCTGAATCTGATACACCAGGCACTGATCCGGATAACTTGCAAACGCCGTATGCCGGTAAGCAACTCCATTCTTCTTGTAATCCGCCCGGACAATCCCGCGCTCCAAATCCAGCCCTCTCCGGTAATCCGTCACCTCCGCGTCCCCGTCAAACCGAATCTCCAGCTCGCCCAGCGGCAAATACATCTGCACATCCTCCGCCTCCAGCAGCTCCGTTTCCAACGTCTCCATCGCCGCGGCATTCCTCCCATCCCGCACCTGCTCCTTCGCCTTCCGGCACGTCTCCCCGGTAAGCCCCCGATACGTCCCCGCCGGATACCCGCTCCACAGCGTATCCTCATTCATTCCAATGGTTTCCACCTTCGTCCCGCCGTAAACCATCCCCCCGATTCTTCCATTTCCAATCGGAAGCGCCTCCAGCCATGCCTCGGCCGGTTTTCGATAACAAATCTCCATCTTGTCTCCTCTTTTCTGTCTATTTTTGCAATGTATATTCCGGCGCGACGCCGCCCGGCATCTCACCTCTTCTGCCCGCACGAGCCGCCCGGCACACCGCATCTTCCGCCCGAACCGTTCGCCCGGCGCATCGCATCTTTCACCTGCGTCGTCACGCCCCCGCGCCCTTCGCCTTCTGCATCCTCACCATACACAACCCCAAAATCAAAATCCCCGCACACGGCACCAAATTACAAAACATCCCCGCCTTTAAACCAACGCCGTCTGCAACCTTCCCAATCACCCAGGGCATCAAAATCGCCCCAATCCCCCCAATCGGCAGCATAATCCCCATACTCTCCTGACTCATCTCCCGTCCAACGCCAGCCACCGCCACCGGATTCACCCCGGCCATCGAAAACGCAAACGCAAACAGCAGCACCACCGCGCTCACCGGCCGTCCCGCAAAAATCATTGCCCCATACAGCACCGTACACCCGGCCCCCATCACCGACAGCGCTTTAAACGTATCCTTCACCGGGAACACGAACGCGATCAGCAGCCTTGCAATCAACGTCGCTCCCCACATAATCGTCACCGTATAATTCCCAAACACTCCCGTCAAAATCCCCTGATCCTTATAATACGTCACCAGCCATCCCGTCACACTCGTCTCCGCCGCATTCTGGCAGAACAGCAGCGCCGTCAGAATCCAGAACTTCTTCTGCCGCAGAAACCCATAGGACACCTTCTCCTTCCGGCCGCCCGCATTGCCCTTCTTCCCCGGCAGCCCCGCGCCAAAAAAGACGCCCCACAGCACCAGCCCGGTAAGCGCCACCGCAATCATCGGAAGATTCGCACTCCCCCGCGCCATCGCCGCCGCCAAAAACGGGCAGAGCAGCGCCCCGCTGGCATAGCAGGCATGCATCACATTCATCCCTTTGGTGCGGTCAGCACTGTTATTCCCCACCAGCACCGTACAACTGTTCAGCGCGCACCCCTTCGCAATCCCCACCATCAGGAACGCCAGAATCAGAAGACCAACCGCCCCTGACACCGTCATAAGCAGATACCCAAGAAAATATCCGCTGCATAAAATCAGCACCGTGTTCCGCATCCCAATCCGCCCCGGCAGCAGCCCGGAAGCAAAAGACGCCGCCATATTCCCAATACTCATACAGGAAAGCAGCGTCCCCGTAATCCCGTAGGAAAACCCATACTTTTCCTGCAAAAGGCTGACAATAATCCCGCTGGAGATCGCGCACAGCCCGCTTAAGAAAAACGTCAGATACCCGGTCATACAAAGCTTTTTCGATTTGTTCATAACTCATTCCCATCCTTTGTCACGTTATTTTGCTGCCGCCGGTATTCCCGCGGCGTACATTTCATATAGCGCTTAAAAATCTGCCCGTAATACGCCGGGCTTGCAAATCCCACCATATCCGCAATCCTGGTGATGCTCTCCCCCTGCTTCAGAAGCGGCAGGCTGTTCTGAATCCGCAGAAACATCAGATACTCAAAGATCGTCATATTCATATATTTCTTAAAAAACCGGCAGCATTCACTCTTACAGAGATTCACCGCCTCCGCCACATCGTCCAGCGTAATATTCTGGCGGTAATTCTCCTGCAAATAGGCGATCATCTCCCTAAGCCTCTGAATATTCTTCCGCGGCTGCGCATGCTTCTCCGGCAGCGCATAAAAATACCGGAACAATTTCTGCCAGATCTGCATCAGCAAAATGTGCACCTGCAATTCGTAATCAATCGGTTCCTCCCTGGAAAGTTGGAAAATCTCCTGCATCTGCGCAAGGATCTCCTGATGCCAGCCCACGTCCCGTTCCAGCTTTAATGCCGGCCAGTTCTCATTCTCCGTGATGAAATTCACATATTTCGTCTGCAATTCGCTGCTCTCATACCCGTAGAGGAACCGCGGATGAAACGTAATGGACAGGTACGTACATTCCTTCCCGTCCTTCCGGAACCCGGAATGCATCGTATTGCTGTTTCCAAACATCCCCTCCCCCTCCGCCAGCTCGTAGCAGTCATCGTTCACATGGTATTCCATTTCCCCGGACATAATCCACGTCAGCTCGATCTCCGGGTGCCAATGCCATAAAAAAATCCCGCGCTCGTAGGCCTGGATGCGCTCCACGCTGACGTTCACGGGGAACTCATAATTCCCGTGTTCCTTGATCTCTTTGTTGTTTTCCCCAATCTGAATCTGCATTTTTCTCAATATCCTTATAAAAATGAATAATATGCTTATTGCTTTTATCCGGACTTCTCATTATGATTATTGATAGGATAAATCAAAATCCTGCGAATTGCAAGCACAAATAGGTATGGAGGACGAAAACATGGCGAAAATTTTAATCACCGGCGGCGCCGGATATATCGGCAGCCACACGGCTCTCGAACTTTTAAACGCAGGCTATCAGGTCGTCGTCTACGACAACCTCTCCAATTCATCCAGCGAATCCCTGCGTCGGGTAGAAGAACTCACCGGAAAGACTGTCACCTTCTACGAAGGCGATGTGCGCGACGCCGCATCCTTAAAAGACATGTTCGAAAAAGAATCCGTTGACGCCGTGATTCACTGCGCAGCCTTAAAGGCCGTCGGCGAATCCGTCCGGAAACCCTTGGAATATTATGAGAACAATATTACCGGCACCCTGACCCTGATGGACGTGATGCGCACGGTCGGCGTAAAAAACATCGTCTTCAGCTCATCCGCCACCGTCTACGGCAGCCCCGAAGTCATGCCGATCACCGAAGACTGCCCGAAAGGCCAGTGCACGAACCCCTACGGCTGGACGAAATCCATGATGGAGCAGATCATGACCGACTTACAGAAAGCCGACCCGGAATGGAACGTCATCCTTCTGCGCTACTTTAACCCCGTAGGCGCCCACGAAAGCGGCCGCATCGGCGAAGACCCGAAAGGCATCCCGAACAACCTGATGCCCTACATTTCCCAGGTCGCGGTCGGCAAGCTGGAAAAATTGGGCGTTTTTGGCAATGACTACGACACCCCGGACGGAACCGGCGTGCGCGACTATATCCACGTAGTCGACCTGGCCATCGGCCATGTAAAAGCCATCGACTACATCCTGACAAATCCGGGCCTGGATATCATCAACCTGGGAACCGGCGTAGGCTACTCCGTTCTGGACATGGTAAAAGCTTTCTCGAAAGCCTGCGGAAAAGACATTCCTTACGAGATCAAACCGCGGCGGGCCGGCGATGTGGCGATGTGCTACGCGGATCCCGCGAAGGCCGCGAAAGTCCTTGGCTGGAAAGCCGAGCGCGGACTGGATGAAATGTGCGCGGATACCTGGAGATGGCAGTCCCAGAATCCGAACGGCTACGCGGCAGAATAAAAGAAGGGGCTGTTGCACTAAAAGAGGTGCTTCAGCTCCTTTTCCGGGTAAAGAAA
>JAUNPS010000014.1 GCA_030536575.1 Eubacteriales bacterium
GGAAACCCCGCGCGCCAGGGCGACCCCCGGAGCAAACCCGCCCGCCGGGCCACCACCAGAGCAAACCCGGCCGCCAGGCCGCCGCTCACCCACCACACCCACACACCAGGAGGAAAATCATGAGCAAAGAATTGGCAAAAACCTACGACCCCAAGGGCCTGGAAGAACGCCTCTACCAAAAATGGCTTGACAAAAAATACTTCCACGCCGAAGTAGACCGCAGCAAAAAACCCTTCACCATCGTCATGCCCCCGCCCAACGTAACCGGCCAGCTCCACATGGGCCACGCCCTGGACAACACCATGCAGGACATCCTGATCCGCTACAAACGCATGCAGGGCTATAACGCCCTCTGGCAGCCCGGCACCGACCACGCCGCCATCGCCACCGAAGTCAAAGTTATCGAAAAACTGAAAGAACAGGGCATCGACAAAGAAGACATCGGCAGAGAAGAATTCTTAAAACACGCCTGGGCCTGGAAAGAAGAATACGGCGCCCGCATTATCAATCAGCTTAAAAAGCTCGGCGTCTCCGCCGACTGGGATCGGGAACGCTTCACCATGGACGAAGGCTGCTCGAAAGCCGTAGAAGAAGTCTTCCTTCGCCTGCATAAAAAAGGCCTGATCTACAAAGGTTCCCGCATCGTAAACTGGTGCCCGGTATGCCAGACCTCCATCTCCGACGCCGAAGTGGTGCACGAGGATCAGGATGGCTTTTTCTGGCACATCAACTACCCCATCGTAGGCGAAGATGGCCAGTACGTGGAAATCGCTACCACCAGGCCGGAAACCCTGTTAGGCGACACCGCCGTAGCCGTAAACCCGGACGACGAGCGCTATCAGCACCTGATCGGCAAAATGCTGAAGCTGCCGCTGACCGACCGGGAAATCCCGGTGATCGCAGACGCCTACGTAGACAAAGATTTCGGAACCGGCTGCGTAAAGATCACCCCGGCCCACGACCCGAACGATTTCGAAGTGGGAAGACGCCACAACCTGCCGGAAATTAACATCCTGAACGACGACGCCACCATCAACAGCCTGGGCGGCAAATACGCCGGTATGGATCGCTACGAAGCCAGAAAAGCCATGGTCGCCGACCTGGAAAAAGAAGGGCTTCTGGTGAAAGTCGTACCCCACAGCCACAGCGTAGGCACCCACGACCGCTGCAAGACCACCGTGGAACCCATGGTAAAACAGCAGTGGTTCGTAAAAATGGAAGAAATGGCCAAACCCGCCATCGAAGCCCTGAAAAGCGGCGAACTGACCTTTGTACCGGAGCGTTTCGATAAAATCTACCTCCACTGGCTGGAAAATATCCGCGACTGGTGCATTTCCAGACAGCTCTGGTGGGGCCACCGCATCCCGGCCTACTACTGCGACGAATGCGGCGAGATGGTGGTAGCCAGAGAAATGCCGGAAAAATGTCCGAAATGCGGCTGCACCCACCTGACTCAGGATCCGGATACCCTGGACACCTGGTTCTCCTCGGCCCTGTGGCCCTTCTCAACCCTGGGCTGGCCGGAAAAGACCGAAGACCTGGAATATTTCTTCCCGACGGATGTTCTGGTAACGGGTTATGATATCATTTTCTTCTGGGTAATCCGCATGGTCTTCTCCTCCATCGAGCAGACCGGAGAAGTGCCCTTCCACCATGTCCTGATCCACGGCCTGGTGCGGGACTCCCAGGGACGGAAGATGAGCAAATCCCTCGGAAACGGCATCGATCCGCTGGAAATCATCGACCAATACGGTGCAGACGCCCTTCGGCTGACGCTGATCACCGGAAATGCGCCGGGAAATGATATGCGTTTTTACATGGAACGCGTAGAGGCGAGCCGGAATTTTGCGAACAAAGTTTGGAATGCCTCCCGGTTTATCATGATGAACCTGGAAAAAGCGGAGACGCCGGAAGAAATCGACCTGAATACCCTCACCGGGGCCGACAAATGGATCCTTTCCAAGGTGAACACTCTGGCAAAAGACGTGACAGAAATGCTGGATAAATACGAACTTGGCATTTCCGTTCAGAAGGTTTACGATTTTATCTGGGAAGAATTCTGCGACTGGTATATTGAAATGGTGAAGCCCCGTCTGTACAGCGAGACAGATACCACGAAAGCGGCGGCTTTGTGGACGCTGAGAACTGTTTTGAGCAATGCACTGAAAATGCTGCATCCCTTCATGCCGTTCATCACAGAAGAAATTTACTGCACATTGCTTCCAAAGGAAGAATCCATTATGATCGCCAAATGGCCGGAATACCAGGAGAGCTGGAATTTCGCCAAAGAAGAGCAGGAAGTGGAGACGATCAAAGAAGCCGTTCGCGGTATCCGAAATGTGCGCACCGAAATGAACGTATCGCCCAGCAAAAAAGCCCAGGTATTCGTGGTTTCCGAAGACGCCGAAACCAGAGCCATCTTCGAAAACGGCAAAGTCTTCTTCGCAACCCTGGGCCACGCCAGCGAGGTGCACGTTCAGGCTGACAAGACCGGAATCGCAGACGACGCCGTATCCTCCGTGATCCATAAAGCGGTTATTTATCTGCCCTTCGCGGAGCTGGTGGACATTGAAAAGGAAATCGAACGCCTGAAGAAAGAAGAAGAGCGCCTGACCAAAGAGCTGGCGCGGGTAAACGGCATGTTAAACAATGAGAAATTTACCAGCCGCGCCCCCCAGGCAAAGATCGACGAAGAAAAAGGCAAGCTGAAAAAATACAGTGAAATGATGGCGCAGGTACAGGAACGCCTGCAGCAGCTCACAAAATAGCAGCGACACACAAGGAAAAGGGCAGATATAGTCTGCCCTTCTTTTCACTTGTGCGGCGTTCTCGCCAACGCCTACCGAAAGGAGAAGCGACATGTCCCTTCAAATGATCCTGGGCAATTCCGGCAGCGGCAAAACCCGCCTGCTGTACGAAAAAGTCATCCAGGAATCCAGAAACCACCCGGAAGAAGCCTTTCTCGTCCTGGTGCCGGAGCAGTTTACCCTCCAGACCCAGAAAGAACTGGTGAACCTTCATCCGGATCACGGAATTTTAAACATCGACGTTTTAAGCTTCCAGCGCCTGGCCTGGCGCATTTTCGAAGAAACCGGAACCAGCACGAAAACCGTCCTGGAAGAAACCGGAAAGAATCTCCTTCTTCGAAAGGTGGCCCAGGAAAAGCAGGAGAGTTTAAAAGTGCTGGGCGGAAACATGAAAAAACAGGGCTTTATCAGCCAGGTAAAATCCATGATTTCCGAACTGACCCAGTACGACATTTCCCCGGAGGAGCTGGGCGAGCTTGCCGGGGCGCAGAAAAACCGCCCTTCTCTGTATTATAAGCTGGAGGATGTGAAGATCCTTTATGAGGGTTTCCAGGAGCGTCTGCACAGAGGCTACATTGCGGCCGAGGAGCTGCTGGAAGTCCTTGGGGACAATGTACAGAAATCCGAACTCCTGCGGGGCTGCACGATTGCTTTGGACGGCTTTACAGGCTTCACGCCGATCCAGCAGAAGCTTCTTCTGGAACTGTTCAAGCTTGCGAAGAAAGTCTATGTGACCGTGACCATCGACGTGCGGGAAGAACTGTTCCGCCCAGGCCCCATGCACGAGCTGTTTTACCTTAGCCGGAAAACCATATGCAGCCTAAATGCGCTGGCCGAACAGGCCCGCTGCCCGGTGGACGACCCCATTTTCGCTGGAAGCGAAAAAAGAGGAAGCAAAAAGGGCGCTCCGGCCCTCCATTTCCTGGAACAGCACCTGTACCGCAGCGGAAAATACGGCCGGGGCGCTTATCCGGGAATCCCGGAGGAAATTTCGCTCCATACGGCGGCGAATCCGGCCAAAGAGGCGGAGTTTACGGCCAGGACGATCTGGAGGCTGATCCGGGAGGAAGGATGGCATTACGGGGAAATTGCGGTGATTACCGGCGATCTGGAAGCCTATGCGAATCCGGTGCGGCGGGTTTTCGGGCAGTACGGCATTCCGGTCTTCATCGACGAGACCCGGAAAGTGCTGCTGAATCCGGCGCTGGAATTTGTCAAGGCGGCGCTGGATGTGGCGAAGCAGAACTATACCTGGGAGAGCGTTGTGCGCCTGCTGCGGACGGGGATGGCAGGTATCCCCATGGAGAACGTGGATCTTGTGGAAAACTATCTGCGCGCGGCGGGAATCCGTGGAAAATCCCGCTGGGAGCAGCCCTGGGAGCGGCCGACGAAGACCATCGGCGAGGCAGAAACAGCTCGGTGCGAGGAAATAAGGCAGAAGCTTTCGGCCGTTCTCGTGCCTTTTACCACAGCGATGAAAGGGCGGAAAAAGACGGCCAGAGAGCTTTGTGAAACGCTGTACGGCTTCCTGGTGGAGTGCCGCATCCAGGAACAGCTCGCCGGCCGGGAAAAGGCTTTTGAGGCCGCAGGAAAGCCGGAGCGCGCCAGGGAATACCGCCAGATTTATGGGATCATCATGGAACTTCTGGACAAGATCGTCGAGCTTTTAGGGGAAGAAATCTTAAGCCTGGAAGAGTTCGGCCAGATTCTGGAAGCGGGTTTTGAAGAAGCGAAAGCCGGGATGATTCCGCCGGAGCCGGACAGGGTGCTGGTGGGCGACATTGAACGCACCCGTCTGAAAAATATCCGCGCCCTGTTTTTTATGGGATTGAATGACGGTCTGGTGCCGATGGGGCAGGCGGGCGGCGGATTTCTGACCGACCAGGAGCGGACGGTCTTGATAGATGCCGGGGCCAGCCTTGCGCCGGGAATCCGGGAGAACAGCTATATTCAGCGGTTTTATCTGTATCTGCATCTGACGAAGCCTTCGGATCGCCTGTTCTTGTCCTATGCCAAGGCAGGAGCGGATGGGACGCCGATGCGGCCATCCAGTGTGATTGCCCGGATTCAGAAGCTTTTTCCGAAGCTTGCGGTGCAGGATGAGGACCGATTCTCGGAACTGGCAAAAAGGATCGCGGGGCCGGTAAGCGGCCTTCCCTATCTGACGGCCAGCCTTCCGAGGCTTCTGGACGGAAGCGCAGGCGATGAGGAAAAGGAGCTGTACCGCTGGTATTTGCGGCAGGAGGGCTATCAGGAACAGGTGAAAAATCTGGTTCGGGCGGCCACGGAAAGCCGCCAGGAAGCGGGCCTGGGAGCGCAGGTGGCGAAAGCTCTTTATGGACAGAACCTGGAAAACAGCGTGAGCCGTCTGGAGCGCTACGCGGCCTGTGCCTACGCGCATTTCCTGATGTACGGGCTGGAGCTGGCGCCCAGGGAAGAATATGTTTTCCAGCCGGTGGATATGGGTAATGTTTTTCACGGGGTGCTGGAACTCTTCGCAAGAAAGCTGGAACAGACCGCATACACCTGGTTCAATGTACCCCAGGAAGTCCAGGAAAGACTGACCAGGGAATGCGTCCGGGAAGTGACGGAAGAGTACGGCGGGCGCATCCTGCACAGTTCTGCGCGAAGCGAGTATGCGATCCAGCGGATGGAACGCATCATGCTCCGGACGGTCTGGGCGGTGTGCGAGCAGGTGCGAAAAGGCGGGTTTGTACCGTCGAATTTCGAAGTGCCGTTCTCCACGGCAAAGCTGGAAGCGGTAAATCTGGAACTTTCCGGGGAGGAGACCATGCGGCTTCGCGGGCGGATTGACCGGATCGACGTCTGCCAGGAAGAGAATCAGGTGTATGTCAAGGTCATCGACTACAAATCCGGAAGTACGGAATTTGACCTGGTGGCCATGTATTACGGCCTTCAGCTCCAGCTTGTGGTCTACTTAAATGCAGCACTGGAACTGGAACAGCGCATTTATCCGGAAAAAGAGATTGTTCCGGCGGGAATCTTCTATTATCATGTGAAAGACCCGATGCTGGAGGTGAACATCCGCGCGGATCTGGCCCAGGTGGAGGAGAAGATCTTAAAAGAGCTGCGGCCGGACGGCCTGGTGAGCGCTGACCCGGACGTGATCCGGAAGCTGGATCGGGGGATTGTCAAGGATTCAGCGGTGGTTCCGGTCAGCTTTAACAAAGACGGGAGCCTGTCAAAGACCTCGAAAGCGGCCACAAAGGAGCAGTTTGGCGTGATGTCCGGCTATGTGAGGCGGCAGCTTACAAAGCTTGGCCAGGAAATCCTGGAGGGCCATACGGAGGCGTCGCCCTATGAGCGAAAGGGACGGACGGCCTGTGATTACTGCAGTTACCGGGAAGTGTGCTGTTTTGACCCGAAGATTCCCGGAAATCGTTACCGCCGCCTGCGGGAGTACAAAGCGGAAGACATTTTCCGGAAGATGGAAGAGGAGGAGCGTCATGGGAGTGAAATGGACACCGGAGCAGAGAGCAGTCATTGAGCTTCGGGAGCGGAATATCCTGGTGTCGGCGGCGGCCGGTTCCGGGAAGACGGCCGTTTTGGTGGAGCGTATCATCGGAATGCTGAACGATCCGGTTCACCCGGTGGACATTGACCAGCTTCTCGTGGTGACGTTTACGAAAGCGGCGGCGGGGGAGATGCGGGAGCGCATCCAGGAAGCCATCGACAAACTTCTGGAAGCGGAGCCTGAAAATGAACATCTCCAGCGGCAGCAGACTTTGATTTACAATGCACAGATTACCACCATTGATAGTTTCTGCAATGATGTGCTTCATAATTATTTTCATCTGATCGGGCTCGACCCGGACTACCGCGTGGCGGATGAAGGCGAGCAGAAGATGCTGAAAGCCGATGTGATGGAAAAGCTGCTGGAAGAGAAATTCGCGGAGCAGTCGCCTGCATTCCAGCATTTTGTGGATTCGTATGCGCCGGGGCGGGACGACCGGGAGGTGGGCGACTACATTTTAAAGCTGTATGAATTTTCCATGAGCCATCCCTGGCCGGAAATCTGGCTGGAAGCATGCAAAAAACCATACGAAATAGCTAATATAACCGAAATGTTTGAAAGTTCCTGGGCGGTTCAGATGATGGAAATGATCCGGAAGGTGTTAAAAGATGCGGCGGGAACCATCGAGCAGGCTCTTGCGGTCTGCCGGGAGCCGGACGGGCCCTGGATGTATGAGGAGGCATTGAAAAGCGACGCGCTCCTTGTGGAGAAGATGGCCGAATGTAAGGATTACCCGGAAATGAGCCGGGTCTTCCTGGAAGAGAAAGCTTATGCAAGACTTTCGGTTAAGAAAGATAAAAATGTGTCGGATGAGAAACGGGACACGGTGAAACAGCTTCGGGAACAGGTGAAGAAGTCTTTGGACGGCCTGGAGAAGCAGTATTTCGGCGCGCCTGCGGATGAATTGCTGGAAAATATGACAGGCTGTCGGGAAAATGTGGGGATGCTGGTGGACTTGGCCGTGGAGTTTTCCAGGCGGTACGGAGAGGCGAAGCGGGAGAAAAACCTGCTGGATTTCCCGGATATGGAGCATATGGCGCTGAATATCCTGGTGGAGCGAAAAGACGGAAAGCCTGTGCCGACCCAGGCGGCGCTGGAACTTGCCGGGCGCTATGAAGAAATCATGATCGACGAATACCAGGACAGCAACCAGGTGCAGGAGCTGATCCTGAACAGCATTGCAGGGGCCGGAAGAGGGAAAAAGAACCTGTTCATGGTCGGCGACGTCAAACAGAGCATTTACCGGTTCCGTATGGCGCGGCCGGAGCTTTTCCTGGAAAAATACGAGCGCTACACACTGGAAGACAGTAAGGAACAGCGCATCGACCTGCATAAGAATTTCCGGAGCCGTGCGGAAGTGCTGGAAAGCGCCAACGGCGTATTCCGGCGGATCATGACGAAAAAAATGGGCGGGATTGTCTATGATGACGCGGCGGCCCTTTATCCGGGCGCGGACTATCCGCCTGTGAAAGACAAAGAGGCGTGCGCGGAAATGCTGCTGCTGGATTTGGACGACGATCCGGAGAGCTTCGAGGAGTCCGAGGAAAACGAGCGGGAGCTGGAAGCCCGGATGATAGGCACCCGGATTCTGGAGATTGTGGGGAAAACCGAGGTTTTTGACCGGAAAACCGAAAGCCTGCGCAAGGCGAAATTCGGCGACTGCGTGATTCTGCTGCGGACGATCAGCGGATGGGCGGAGAGTTTCTTAAAAGTCCTGAGCGAAATGGGAATTCCGGCATACACCGGAACGCGAACCGGTTATTTTTCTTCGACGGAAATTCAGACGGTGCTTTCACTTTTGAAGGTGATCGATAACCCAAGGCAGGACATTGCGCTGGCGGCCGTTCTGGCGTCGCCCATCGGGAATTTTACCTCCAGAGAACTGGCCGTCATCAAGAGCCGGAAACGGGAAGGCGATTTTTATACGGTCTGCAAAAGCTATCTGGAAGAGGGAGAGGACGAAGCGCTGAAAGCGAAGCTGGGCGCGTTTTTCGGAATGCTGGAGGATTTCCGGCAGAAAGTTTCTTATCTTCCGATGCATGAGCTGCTGTGGGAAATTTTTGACCGGACAGGGTATGAGACGTATGCGGCGGCGATGCCGGGCGGAGAGCAGCGGATTGCGAACCTGCATATGCTGGAAGAAAAGGCGGCGGCTTATGAGAAAACCAGCTACCGGGGCCTGTATCATTTTGTCCGCTATATCGAAAATCTGAAAAAAGTGGAGATCGACTATGGAGAGGCCAGCATTGCGGGGGAAGAAGAGGATACGGTGAAAATTATGAGTATCCATAAGAGCAAGGGGCTGGAATTCCCGATTGTGTTCGTGTCGGGCCTGCAGAAGCAGTTTAACCGGATGGACGTCCGCAGCCGCCTCGTCCTGCATCCGGATCTGGGCCTGGGCTGCGATTATGTGGATCCGAAGCTGCGCATCCGCATTCCGCTCCTGATGAAACGGCTCCTGCAAAAGCGCGTCGATGAGGACAATCTTTCGGAAGAACTGCGGGTGCTGTATGTGGCGCTGACCCGTGCGAAGGAAAAGCTGATCTTGACAGGCGTGCTTTCGAATACCGAGAAGAAGATGCTTTCCTGGAAACAGGATGCGCCGAAAGAGGGCGAAGAGCTGTCTTACACGGCGCTTTCCGGGGCTTCGGGGTATCTGGACTGGCTGATGCCGGTGCTGTTGGCAGAGCCGGACGGGCCCTTTGAGGTGAAGATGGTGACACTTGGCGACCTGGTGACCGAGGAGGCCAAAGAACAGATCAACCTGACCGAGGCCGGAAAACGACTTCTTTCGGAAAATCCGGAGGAAGTGACGGATGAGACGGCAAAGGAGAAGCTGGAAGCGGCCTTTTCGGCGGTTTACCCTTACGAGGCAGGCCGGAAAACCGGGGCAAAGCTGACTGTTTCTGAGCTGAAGCGGATGGGAATGACCGAAGAAGAAAACGGGGAAACTCTCTACGAGGAGGAGCCGCCCACACCCTGGATCCCGGAATTTATGAAGGAAAAAACAGAGACCACCGGAGCCGGACGGGGAACCATTTACCACCGGTTTCTGGAAAAGCTGGATTATGGCAAAACCGACGAACCGGTTCAGATTGAAGAACAGATTTGGAAGCTGCGGGAGCAGGGATTTTTTACGGAAGAGGAGAGCCGTGTCCTGTATCCCCAGGCGCTCTGGCGTTTCGTGAGATCGCCGCTGGGAAGAAGGATGCGGGAAGCCTTTTTGAAGGGCACGTTAAAACGGGAGCAGCAGTTTGTGATCGGGCTGCCGGCGCGGGAAGTGCGGCCGGAATGGGACAGTGAGGAACTGGTGCTGATCCAGGGGATCATGGACGCCTATTTCCGGGAAGAGGACGGGCTGGTGCTGGTGGACTATAAGACGGACTACACCGAAGACCGTTCCGGACGGGCATTGTTCGGGAAATATGAGACGCAGCTTCGCTACTACGAGAAAGCCCTGGAGCAGTTGACCGGGGAACGGGTGAAGGACGCGGTGATCTACTCCTTCTGGCTTCAGAAAGAGTTAAGGAAACAGTAATTGCAAAGTTTCCGAAAGTTGGCTATACTTATTTAAAATAAAATGCAGGAAAAATGCAAAAGGTGAGACTATGATAGAATTTTTGAAAAAACTCTTCCGAAACCAGACCATCCGCTACATTTTCTTCGGCGGATGCACCACCCTGGTAAACCTGATAACCTATGCCTGCGTCCGGAACCTGGCGGGGCTGGACGTGACCCTTTCGGGCTTCGTATCCGTGGCGACGTCGATCCTGTTCGCCTATGTGGTGAATAAACTTTTCGTATTCGAGAGTAAGACGAAAGGGCTTGGCGGGCTGTTGGCGGAATTTTTCCAGTTTTTAGGCGCGCGGTTCATCACGATGCTGATCGAAGTGTTCGGCGTGGTGATGTTAAGCGGCGTTTGGAAATTAAATGACATGGTGGCCAAGCTTCTGATCCAGTTCATTGTGCTGGTACTGAATTATATGTTCAGTAAGCTGTACATCTTTAATGACAAAAAAGTGAAATACACGGGCCGGGAAGCGGCGGCTCAGAAACGGCGGCGGCTCCAGCTCGCGTTAAGCTTTGCGATTCCATCGGTGACCATTGCCGCGGCTTTTGCGCTGAGCGGCGTCTTTCCCTTCGGGGATCATGGCGTCCTGATCATCGATTCCCTCCACCAGTACCTTCCATTTTTCACGGAATTTCACGAAAAGCTGGCGAATAATGAAACGCTGCTCTATTCCTTCGGCGGCGGCCTGGGCTTTAATTTCTGGGCGACCTACGCCTACTATCTGGCGAGTCCGCTGAACCTGATCGTGACCTTCTTCCCGAAGGATGCCATGATGGACGTCATGGCCCTGCTCATTGTGATCAAGATCGGGATCTGCGGCCTGACCTTTGGCTGGTACATGCTGGAAAAGAAGCAGTACCGGAACTGGCTTCCGGTGATGTTCGCCTGCATGTTTGCATTAAGCAGCTTTATTATTGGCTATTACTTTAACCTGATGTGGCTGGATAGTATTGCGATGCTGCCCCTGATCATGCTGGGGATTGAACGGATCGTGGACGGAAAGAGCGGACGGCTGTTCGGGCTTTCCCTGTTTTACGGCCTTTACTGTAACTACTACATCGGTTTTATGCTCTGCTTCTTCTCCTGCCTCTATTTCCTTGTGACCTGGATCGGGGCGAAGCGCGTGAGCGTCCGGAGCATTGCGAAGTCCTGTCTGACGTTTGGCTGGTACGCCCTGCTGGCGGGAGGGATGGCGGCTGTCGTACTCGTGCCGGCTTATGTGAACCTTGGAATTACGGAGTCGGCGGAAGGCGGCTTTCCAAGCACGATTAAATTTTATGTGAAAAATCTGTCGCAGCTCACCAGTCAGTTTGCGTTTGTGGAACCGATCAACATTGCGAACGACCAGATCGGAGTGAATGCGTTCTGCGGCGTTGTGACGCTGATCACCGCCTGCCTGTACGTCCTGGATAAGAAGCTTTCCCTGCGGGAACGTCTGGCGAAGCTGGGGCTTTTGCTGTTTCTGTATGCCAGCTTTGATATCAATATCCTGAACTATATCTGGCACGGATTTCATACGCAGAACGGCCTGCCGAACCGTTTCGCTTTCCTCTACATTGCCCTGCTGCTGGTCATGATGGCGGATGTGCTCCCGCATCTGAGGCGGATGTGCTGGGTGCGGCTGGCGGCGGGGATCGCGCTTCCGCTGGCGTTCACCGGGTATGCCTGGAAGACCGGGCTGGGAGACCGGGATACGTATGTTTATCTGATTACGCTGATTCAGTTGGCGATTTATGGGATCGCGTTTCTCGTGTACCGGGGGAGGCTGGTCGGAAAGCGGAATTTTGTCTCCTTCCTGTCGGTGTTTGTGACCGCGGAGATGGTGGTCACGGCCGTATACGGCGTTTCCTGCAATGGAACCGTCAGCCGTCAGACCTACCTGGACGACCAGGCCGCCTATGAAGAACTGATTGCCGAGCAAGGGGATACCGGATTTTTCCGCAGCGACATTGACAGCACCCGGATGCGTAACTGCAATATGTACATGGGCGCAGACGGCGTTGTGCTGTTCTCCTCGACCATGCCCGCGGCGACCGTCGACCTGTGCAAAGCCCTGGGGATGGAAGCCCGCACGAATAAAAACGGCTACAGCGGCCTGACAAAGCTGGTAAACGACCTGTTTGGCGTCCGCTACGTGGTTTCCCGCACCAGCCAGTCCCCGCGTCTCTACCAGATGGATCAGGTGGGCTATGTGAAGCCTTTAAGCATGTATAAAAATGAAAATGCACTGTCCCTGGGCTACATGGTAAACGGCGCGGTGAAAGACTGGGATATTTATTCCGGAACCTATACGGAAGTGCAGGATCAGTTCATTCAGCTGGCCACCGGGGAAGACCCGATTTATTCCCTGAACCAGGCGATCAGTATGGAGGAAGAAGAGGAGTACACGATTGTGCTTCCGGCCGGGATGCAGGTGTATGTGTCTGTGAGCCAGGCCGTTGCGGAGCTGACCATCAGCACGCCGGAATACACGAAAACCATTAATAATTATAACAATCATCTGTATGACCTGGGATGTTTCGAGACGGAGGAAGCGGCGACGATCAGCTGCTCATTCAAGGACGGGCAGAGCGGTCCGGTGGAGGCGTCGGTTTATGTCTGCTCGGATGCCGATTACCAGAAAGTCTATGAAAAGCTGGCGGCGAACCAGCTTGAGATCACGCTGTTTCAGGATGAGCGGATCGAGGGAACGATTACCGCAGACGAGGACGGCACGATGATGTTAAGCCTGCCCTATGACGAGGGCTGGGAGATTCAGGTGGACGGCGTAACCGTGGAGAAATTCCGGATCGGCGAGGCCTTGACGGGCGTGGATCTGACAGCCGGAACGCATACGATCACGATGGAATACACGCCGGGCGGGCTGATTCCGGGGACGATCCTGACGATCCTGTGCGCAGGCCTGTATTTCCTCTCCGGGATGTTTGAGAAAAAGAAACAGGAACAGGAGAAAAAGAAAATGGAAGAGAAAGCAAGTCTGGAATTTTCCGACAAGGCAAACATGTTCCAGAAAGGCATTTTTGCCCAGCTGAATGAAAAGAAAAAGGAACTGGAAGTCCAGGGAAGAACGGTCTATAACCTGACGGTGGGGACGCCGGACTTCCAGCCCGCGCCGCATATCATGCAGGCGGTGACGGAAGCGGCCGAAAAGCCGGAGAATTACAAATATGCCCTGGAGGATAAGCCGGAGCTTGTGCAGGCGGTGAGGGATTTCTACCAGAAGCGTTTCGGGGTGGAGCTGGCGGCGAACGAGATTATGTCGATCAATGGTTCGCAGGAAGGCATGGCGCATTTTGCCTGGACGCTGTGTAATCCGGGGGATCTGGTTCTGGTGCCGAATCCGGGCTACCCGATTTTCAGCATCGGGCCTTCCCTGTGCGATGCCCGCACCTGGGAATATCCCCTTTACAAGGAGAATGGATACCTGCCGAAACTGGATGAGATTCCGGAAGAGATTGCGAAGGAGGCCCGATTTATGGTGGTTTCCTATCCGCTGAATCCGGTGTGCGCGGCAGCGGACGGCCGTTTCTATGAGAAACTGATCGCCTTCGCGAAAAAGTACGGGATCATCATCCTGCATGATAACGCATATTCTGATATTATCTACGGCGGAAGAGTGGGCGGGTCGTTCCTGGCCTACGAGGGCGCGAAAGAGGTGGGCGTGGAGTTCTACTCCCTGTCCAAGTCCTATAACCTGACCGGGGCACGGATTTCCTTCGTTGTAGGAAATGCGCAGATTGTCGAGAAATTTAAGACCATCCGCTCCCAGATCGACTACGGCGTGTTCCTGCCGGTGCAGTACGGCGCGATTGCGGCGCTGACGGGCCCCCAGGACGCGGTAAAGGCCCAGTGTGCGGAATATGAAGAGCGGATGAAGACGCTCTGCGGAGGCCTGCGCCGGATTGGATGGAATGTGCCGGACAGCGAGGGGACGATGTTTGTCTGGGCGCCGATTCCGGGAGGCTTTGAAACTTCGGAAGAGTTTTGCATGGAGCTGATGGAGCGGGCAGGCGTACTATGCACGCCGGGAAGCAGCTTCGGAAGCCTCGGAGAGGGCTATGTGCGGTTCGCGCTGGTGCTTCCGGCGGAAGAAATGCGGGAAGTCGTGCGGGCGGTAAAAGAAAGCGGAATTTTGCAGATGTGAGCGCGGGGAGTAGCTGCTCACGCACCGGCGGCGATACCGTTTGGGGATTTTAAAGTCAGCCGCCAGAGAGGATGAAAAGCGGCCGGGGACGTGTTTCGAGGGGCGTATTTAGGAAGAGTCGAAATCGCGCCTTACTAAGACTTAGGCGCGAAGGCGCTCCTGAGCGTCTTAGTCGCAGTTAGGGGAAGTTTGACGATGACGTTGCCCCGTTCCCCGGAAGGTTTTCATTCGAATCGGTGGCGTCCGGTGATACGCATATAGAGCGTATAGAAAAAGAAACTGTTAAAGGGTTGCGTAATCGCCCGTTCTATTGTATGATAAGAAACAGTAATCCAGTGAATCCGGATTACAGAGAATTCAAGAAAAGCAGGTAAAAACAGTGAATCAGGAATTATGGGAACAGCTCTGTGAGATCGTAGGAAGCGATCACACCCTTACCGACGAGCCGATGAAAAACCATACCACCTTTCGAATCGGCGGCCCGGCAGACTACTTCGTAAAGCCTCACAGCAAGGCAGAAATCGCCGCTGTCCTCAAGGCCTGCCGAAACGCCAACGAACCCTACTTCATCCTTGGAAACGGCAGTAATCTCCTGGTAGGCGACAACGGCTACCGGGGCCTGGTACTCCAAATCTTCAAAAACTACTGCGATATCACCCAGGAAGGAGAACGCCTCCGTATCAAATCCGGCGCCCTCCTCTCCAAAGCAGCCAAAAAAGCCCTGGAATTCGGCCTGACCGGCCTGGAATTCGCCTCCGGCATCCCCGGCACCATGGGCGGCGCCATCTACATGAACGCCGGGGCCTACGGCAGCGAAATCCGCGACATCCTCACCGAGGCCACCGTCCTCACCGAAGACCTGGAGATCCGCACGATCCCCGCCGCCGAACTGGAACTGGGCTACCGCACCAGCAACGTGGCGAAAAACGGCTGGATCGTCCTGGAAGCCGTCCTCACCCTGAAAAAAGGAAGCCGCACCGAAATCCAGGCCCGCATGGACGAACTGAAGAACCGCCGCATCACAAAACAGCCCCTGGAATACCCCAGCGCCGGAAGCACCTTCAAGCGCCCGGAAGGGTATTTCGCCGGAAAGCTGATCATGGACTCTGGCCTTGCCGGATATACCGTGGGCGGCGCGCAGGTTTCCGAAAAGCACTGCGGCTTTGTGATCAATACCGGAAACGCCACGGCCAAAGATGTGACCGACCTGATGAAGGCCGTCACCGACACCGTGTACGAAAAATTTCAGGTCCGGCTGGAACCGGAAGTACGTTTATTGGGAGAATTCTTATGAGATTTGTGATCGTCACAGGCATGTCAGGCGCCGGAAAAAGTACGGCCCTGAAAATGCTGGAGGACATGGGCTATTTTTGTGTGGATAATCTTCCCATCGCCCTGGTGGGAAAATTCGTGGAGCTTGCCTGCTCCCCCGGCGGAGAGATTAACCGGGTGGCCTTAGGCGTCGATATTCGAAGCGGGCAGGCCTTAGGGGAACTGGAAGCCGTTTTAGAGCAGCTCACCATGGGCGGGATTTCCTACGAAATCCTGTTTCTGGACGCCTCCGACGCGGTTCTGGTCAAACGCTATAAAGAAACCCGCCGCAGCCATCCCCTGGCGAAAGGCGGCCGCGTGGACAAGGGGATCGCCGAAGAACGCGAAAAGCTTGCCTTCCTGAAAAAGCACGCGGACTACATCCTGGACACCAGCCAGCTTCTGACCAGAGAGCTGAACCAGGAACTCGACAAAATTTTCATGCAGAACCAGGAATTCAAAAACCTGATGATCACCGTGCTCTCCTTCGGGTTCAAATACGGCATCCCCCAGGACTGCGACCTGGTCTTTGACGTCCGGTTCCTGCCAAATCCATTTTACATAGAGGGCCTGCGGGGAAAGACCGGAAATGACCAGGAAGTTCAGGACTACGTGATGGGCTTCGAACTCTCCCACGTTTTTCTGGACAAGCTGACCGACCTGCTGGATTTCCTGATCCCAAACTATGTGTTGGAAGGAAAGAACCAGTTAGTCATCGGCGTGGGCTGCACCGGAGGAAAACACCGTTCCGTGACCCTGGCAAACCGCTTGTTCGAGCGGCTGAACCGCCAGAAAGAATACGGCGTGCGGCTGGAGCACCGGGATATCCGGAAATAGAGGTGATCGTTTGTCATTTTCCAGCGAAGTAAAAGAAGAACTCTCCAGGCAGGTAAGCCCGGCCAGACATTGCCAGATCGCCGAGATTTCCGCCATCATCAGCATGTGCGGTGGAGTCGTCATTTCCAGCGGCGACCGCTACAGCCTGAAAATTCATACGGAAAATCTTTCCGTAGCGAGAAAGTACTTTACATTATTGAAAAAAACCTTTAATATAGATACGGAAGTATCCATCCGCCAGAACATGGGGACGCGGAAAACCCGCGTATACAGCGTTCTGGTAAAGAGCCACGAAGACACCGTCCGAATCCTGAAGGCGGCGAAGCTTGTCGATACCGGGCTGGAAATCCGGGAGAATTTTTCCGTAGCGGATAATCTGATCATCCAGCGCTCCTGCTGTAAGCGCGCATTTATACGCGGCGCGTTTCTGGCCGCCGGTTCCATCAGCGATCCGAGGAAATCCTACCATTTCGAGATCGTCTGCACCAGCCAGGAAAAGGCGGAGCAGTTGATTGCCATCATCAATTCTTTTGACATGGACGCAAAAATGGTATTGCGAAAAAAATATTTTGTGGTATATTTGAAAGAGGGCGCCCAGATCGTCGATCTTTTGAATGTGATGGAGGCCCACATTGCCCTGATGAATCTGGAAAACGTCCGGATTCTGAAGGAAATGCGTAACTCCGTGAACCGAAAGGTAAACTGCGAGACAGCCAATATCCAGAAAACCGTGAGCGCTGCCGTAAAGCAGATCGAAGACATCCGGTATATTCAAAAGACGATCGGGTTTGACAAACTCTCCGAAGGACTGGAAGAGATTGCAAAACTCCGACTGGAACAACCGGAGGCGACATTAAAAGAGCTTGGAAAAATGCTCGCCGTACCGGTAGGAAAGTCCGGAGTAAACCATAGATTGAGGAAACTAAGCATGTTAGCAGACGAGCTAAGAGAGAGTAAGGAGGAGGAACATTATGATTAAGAAACCAATCACCATTCAGATTCCAAGCGGCCTTGAAGCGAGACCTGTCGCTTTGCTGGTACAAGTGGCGAGCCAGTACGAAAGCGAGATCTACGTTGAAAGCGAGGCGAAGCGCGTCAACGCAAAGAGCATCATGGGTATGATGACGCTGGGACTGAACGCCGGAGAGAACATCACGGTGACGGCGAACGGCGGCGACGAAAAAGAAGCCATGGACGATATTGAGAAATATCTGAGCGGAAAAGAATAAGAGCGGTCAAAACAAAGACTGAATACCCCGTGGTACTGAAGCACCGAAAATCCGGCGCTCTGTCAGCTTGCTGCGGGGTATTTCGATTTAACAGGAAAACAGCCTTTTTCCGGACAGAGAAAAACGGGGTTTGGAAATGGCGGCACAGAGATTTGAAAAGGAGAAGGGATGTATCAGTATAATCTAGTTCAATGGTTCTTATTTTTTTATTTTTACTGTTTCTGCGGCTGGGTCTGGGAGAGCTGCTATGTGTCCGTGCTGAAACGGCATTGGGTGAACCGCGGCTTCCTGCATGGCCCTATGCTGCCGATCTACGGCTTTGGCGCGGTGACGATCCTGATGCTGACCATTCAGGTGAAAGAAAATATTGCGCTGGTCTTTTTACTCGGAATGATCGGGGCGACGATTCTCGAATACGTGACCGGAGCCCTGATGGAAAAGCTTTTCCATGTCCGCTACTGGGACTACAGCAATCATAAGCTGAATCTGAACGGCCATATCTGCCTGGCGTGTTCCATTGGCTGGGGATTTTTCTCCATCCTTCTGGTGGAAGTCTTACATACGCCGGTGGAAGGCCTGATCCTCCGGATTCCCATGGAATATGCGGTCTGGATCAACGCGGTGATTTCCATCGTATTTACCGTCGATACGGCGCTGTCCGTAAGAGAAGCCCTGGATCTGAAAGAACTGCTGAAGTCGATGACCCAGAACAGCCAGGAACTCCAGCGCCTGCAGAAACGCATCGACGTCGTCCTGGCCTTCCTGGAGGATGATTCCGGAAAGATCCGGGAGCGGATGGGACAGAGTCTGGAGCAGATCAAGATGACGGCCGAGATGGAAGGCCTGAAACAGGAAATCGAGCGACTGCGAAAGCAGGGCCTGCCTGGCAGGAACCAGCTTTACCGGCAGGCATCCCGAATTTTAAAACGAAATCCGGGATCGATTTCGGCAAAGTATAAGAAAGCCCTGGAAGATGTAAAAGAAGCATTTGAGAAGAAAACGGAGGAAAAGGAATGACACAGCCAATGCACATTTTGTATACCTGTTTTCCGGAAGGAAAGCATAAAGTCCTGACCATGAGCTATGACGACGGAACCCTGGCGGACCGCCGCCTGGTGGAGATTTTCCGGAAATATGGAATCCGGGGAACCTTCCACTTAAATTCCGGGCTCTGCGGAAAAGAGCGGATTCCAAAGGAGGAGTGGAAGGCCTTGTATGAAGGACAGGAAATTTCCTGCCATACCGTCCTGCATCCGACGATCGAACGGTCGCCCATTGACCAGGTGGCCGTGCAGGTTTTGGAAGACCGGAGAGAGCTGGAGCGGGTTGCCGGGTATCCGGTGCGGGGCATGTCCTACCCGAACGGTTCCTACACGGAAGAAATCGTGCGGCTGCTCCCCATGCTGGGGATCGAATACTGCCGGGTCGTCGGCGATACCGATGACTTCGGGATGCCGGAGAATTACCTTACCTGGAAGGCGACCTGCCACCATAACCATAATCTGATCGAAAACGGGAAGCGCTTCCTGGCATTGGATAAAAAGCAGTACCTTTATCTGATGTACGTCTGGGGCCACAGCTTCGAGTTTGACCGGCAGGGGAACTGGGAGCTGATCGAAGAATTCTGTGAGATGATGGCGGGGAAGGACGATATCTGGTATGCGACGAATATTGAGATCGTGGATTATATGAAAGCGGCGAAGAATTTGAAGTTTACCGTGGACGGCGACCGGGTTTATAATCCGGGGGCGGCTTCGGTGTGGATCAGTGTGGATGGGGAGATACGGGAAGTGCCGGGAGGAGCGATGATAAGGATTTAAGCCAGCCATGAACCTCCTGATCGTAAACGACGAAATCCGTACTGCGGAAATCATGAAAAAAGAAATCCCCTGGCCAGCCTACGGCATCACCCAAGTCACAACCGCCTACGACGCCCCAGCAGGAAAACGAATCATCCAACAAACCACGATCGATCTCATCCTCTGCGATATCGAAATGCCCGGCGAAAGCGGCCTGGAACTGATCCGCTGGGTGCGGGAGCAAAACTATGAGATTGAATGCATCTTCCTGACCTGCCACGCCAACTTTGCCTACGCCCAGGAAGCCATCGGCCTGGACTGCCAGGATTACATCCTGATGCCGGCCGAATACGAACAGATCGGCCAGGCCGTCGCCAAAGTCGTCCGCCGCATCGAAGAAAAGCGAAACATCCACCGTTACAAGGAATACGGCGAAGCCTATATCCGGGAAAAAAGCCAGACAGAGACCAAACAGAAAGGGAAAAAGCTATCCGCAGAGGAGCTGATGACGGAAGTGAAGGCCTATGTTATGGAACATATCAGCGACAGCACGCTGACCGTTGGCAGCATTGCGGAAGCCTTTTATTTTCATCCGGTTTACTTAAACCGTGTGTTCAAACAGCAGCAGTCGATCCCATTGTCCCAATATATCCTGAATAAACGGATGGAACTGGCCGCTGCCTTGCTTACAGAAGGAAAGATGAGCAGCAAAGACGTGGCCGAACAGGTCGGTTACGGCTATTACGAGAATTTCCACCATATGTTCAAAAAAGTTTACGGCTGCACACCCGCGCAGTACCAGGAATTACACGCGGAGGGCAAATGATGAAATCATCGGCGAGGAGCAAATTTTCCAATTTTCGGAAAAGTATTTCGACAAAAGTCCTTCTGGTTCTGATCCTGTTTATTCTTCCGATCAATCTACTGGCCCTTGGCGTCAGCGAACTCGCCCTGAAAAACAGCCGCGAACAGACCGCGCACTCCGTCCGAAACGTTATCCGAAACCATCTTTCCGACACCGAAATCCGTATGGAACACATGGTATCCCTCCTGTATTCCATGCGGACGAACAACGAGAACGGCCGTATTCTGACCGGTCAGCGGGGCGATACGGAATATGACCTGGCCCGCCAGTTCTTTTATCGGGACTTTTCCTCCACCGTAGAGCTTACGGACAGCGGCGACGGGGCCTTTCTCTACATGGGAAAACTGGACGACCTGCTGATCTGGAACCTGAACGGCCGAATCCACTCGGATAACGATATCCGGGAGCTGGTGCGAAGCAACTGTACGGAAGGGACAGACCTGCGCGGCTGGAATTTGTTTTCCGTGCCGGGCGAGTACCGAGACGGCGAAGAATATCCGCTGCTTTTTTTCGAAACGGTTCAGGGCGAAATGTACGCGGGCGGGTGGATCGAGCTGGACGATGTGGCCTCCCGGATTCAACAGGATTTGACGTATGATTTCGCGGAGATCGTTTTTGGGGAAGAGGAGCCAGCGGCGGAGACGAAAGAGGAAATGCTGGTCAGCGAGTATTTCGAAACGGCGGGCCTGTATGTTACCGTAAAACTGAAAACGGAAGAAATCAATGGCACCGTGCTGACCGCCTATTATTGGTATCGGCGGATTGCGGTCATTCTGCTACTTTGCCTGCCGTTTTTGTATTTCATCCTGCGCAGGCTGCTGATTTCGCCTCTGCGCACCATCAACCGGGCCCACGAACAGGTCGAAAAGGGAAACCTGGATTTCCGCATCCGGGAGACCGGAAATTCCGTCGAATACCAGAAAGCCTACGATTCCTTTAACCGAATGGCCGGAAATCTGAAAGATCTGACCATTGAAAACTATGAAAAAGAACTCCAGACCCAGAAGATGGAGCTCCAAAACCTGCAGCTTCAGATCCGCCCGCATTTTCTGCTGAATGCCTTTAATCTGATCTATAACCTGGCCCAGGAAAAAGAGATCCGGCATGTGCAGGAAATCATCCGGTATCTTTCGGAATATTTCCGCTACATTTTCCGGAACGACAAAGAGCTGGAACTTTTCGGAAAAGAAGAAAGGCTGATCGAACAATATATCGAGATGGCAAAACTGCGTTATCCCGGCTGCGTAGAAGCTGAATATGAGTATGACCCCAGGCTTCGCTGCGTGCGGATTCCGCCGCTGCTTTTACACAATTTTGTGGAAAACATTGTAAAGCATGTGGTAAAGCAGGGGACAGTGACCCATATTTTCATCCAGGGAGAATATGAGGACGGAACCGTCTCCTTTCATGTGATGGACGACGGGCCGGGAATCGAGGAAGAAAAACTGGAAACCCTAAATCAGCAGATTCACAGCGGAACCGTGAGCAGCGAACACATTGGCATGAGCAATGCTTATCTGCGCCTGAAACATTTCTACGGGCCAGAGGCCGATATACAGGTTTTGTCAGAGATGGACGTGGGAACGGAAGTGATTTTAAGCTTTCCGTATAAGCTGGACTGAAAAGTTTCATTTGCACAACCTTACAGTTTGATTTCACAATTGAGAAAAGAATGTGTTTTCGATAAAATTTGCTTATCAAAAACACATTCTTTTTAATTGGAGGAGAACGAGATGAAAAAAACATTATTAGGAATCACGTTGGCGGCGGCAATGGCGGCATCCGGAACGGCGGTTTTCGCCGAAGAAGAAATTACCGAAATTTATATGCAATGGCCAAGTCTGGGTTCGACAGGCAGCGGATTTCAGGCGGTAGAAGATGCGCTGAACGAACTGCTGGAAACAGATATCGGCGTACATGTCATTTTGGAACCGGTTTCCTACGCCGAGCTGTTAAACGACACGACCCTGACCGTCACATCCGGCGAACAGTTGGATCTCTGCCTGGAGATCGGAACCGGCGTTGCGCCCTATGTGTCGAACGGCCTGATCCTGCCTCTGACCGACCTGGTGCAGGAATATGGCCAAGGCATTCTGGAAGCCTGCGGCGATACGATTTATTCAGGTTATTACCAGAATGAACTGTATGCCATTCCGGTGGCTTATATCAGCGGAGATGCCTACGGCTATGTAGCCAGACAGGATATTTTGGACAAATATGGCATTACCATTGATGATGAGAAATACTATACACCCGAAGAGCTGGAAGAAATTTTCGCAGTTGTGAAGGAAGGAGAGGGCGAGAAATTCTATATGGCAATTCCCGGAAATTCTTATCAGCCAATGGACGGCGCATGGATGGAAATGGACAGCCTTTCCGCCACCCCCGCATCCGGCGTTTTGATGCTTTGCAGAGGCTTTGATCAGACCACCGTGACCAACCTTTACGAGACGGAAGAGTTTGAAACCTATGCGAAAACCATGTATGACTGGGCGCAGAAAGGCTACTACAGCGCAGACGCGGCAACCACGACAGAGGACGGCACCGTGCTATTCCAGACCGGGAATTACCTGGGGGTTTTTGCACAGAATACCCCGGCACGTATCCTGGAATTAGAGAGCCAGTACGGGTATGACATGACGCCCATCCGAATGATCGCCGGTTATAAGCAGACGAGTTCTACGGTCGTGAGCTGGCAGATTCCCATTACCACCGCATCTGCGGAAAAGGCGATGGAGACGCTGAATTACATCTATGCGAATCCGGAAGCGGCCACGATTTTGCAGTACGGCCTGGAAGGACAGGACTATCAGGTGGTGGAATCCACAGAAGAAGGCACGGTAATCGAATTCTTAGGCGACGCGGCATCCCTGCCCTATTATCAGCCCTTTACCGTATACGGCGACCGCCTGAGCTGGCCCGTGGTAGCGCCCGCCCCGATCGACCTGAACCAGCAGAGCAGAGAATGGGATGCGGCGATTCCCGAAGAACGCGTTTCCACGACCCTGGGCTACTGCTTCGACATGGAGAGCGTTTCCACCGAATATTCGGCCGTTTATGCGGTGCTGAATCAATATCTGACGACGATCAACTGCGGTGCGCTGGACCCGGAAGTCGTCCTCCCGGAATTCCAGTCGGCCCTGGAATCTGCCGGCATTGATACCGTGATTGCGGAAAATCAGAGACAATTAGACGCCTGGCTGGCAGAACAGTAAGGGGAAGGTTCATGGCAAAAAAGAAAAAATGGAAACGGTACATCCCCTTTTACGTAATGGTCCTTCCGGGCCTGCTGTATCTGATCATCAATAATTATATTCCAATGTTCGGCATTGTCATGGCATTTAAAAAACTGAATTTCGCAAAAGGCATCTGGGGAAGCCCCTGGTGCGGGCTGGACAATTTCAAATTTTTATTTCAGTCCAAAGATGCGTTTATCATTACGCGCAATACCGTGCTGTATAACATTGCATTTTTTCTGGTCGGAACCGTTCTGTCCGTGACCTTTGCGATTATGATTAACGAGATCCGGTCAAAATTTTCCAAAAAGCTCTATCAGACGCTGATCCTTCTGCCTTATCTGATGAGCTGGGTAGTGGTCAGTTACCTGGTATACGTGTTTCTTTCCGGTGAAAACGGGCTGCTGAATACGCTCTTGACGAAAATGGGGATGGAAACCGTAAACTGGTATCAGGAGCCGAAGTATTGGCCGTTTATCCTGATTTTCGTCAATGCCTGGAAAGGCGTCGGCTACAGCATGATCATCTATTTGTCCAGCATTGTGGGAATCGGCCAGGACTATTATGAGGCGGCAAAGATTGACGGGGCCGGAAAATTGCAGCAGATCAAAAGCATCACGCTGCCGCTTTTAAGGCCGACGATGATCACGCTGTTCATTCTGAGTATTGGCCAGATTTTCCGGTCAGATTTTGGCCTGTTTTACCAGATCCCGCGAAACAGCGGCACCCTTTACAATGTTACGCGAACGCTTGACATGTACATTTACCAGATGCTGATGCAGAACAGCGATTACGCCATGTCTACGGCGGCCAGCTTTTATCAGGCCATTGTCGGGTTCGTGCTGATCGTCGCGGCAAATGCGCTGGTGCGCAGAATTGACAAGAGCAGTTCGATTTTTTAGGAGGAGAAAAATGAGGACACGAGAAGACAGAATAACCCAGTCCGTTTCCCATGCGGTCATGATTTTTGCATCGCTGCTTGTGCTGATCCCATTTTTGCTTCTGGTAATTGCATCGTTTACGGATAATACCTGGGCGGCGGCCAACGGATTCACGTTTTTTCCAAAGAAATGGAGCCTGGATGCCTATCGGTATATCTGGCAGCAATGGCAGACCATTGGCAGGGCGTATCTGGTCACCATTTTTGTAACGGCAGTCGGAACCCTGCTCAGTATCGCGCTGACGACGCTGATGGCCTATGGAACCAGCCAGGAACAGGTTCCGGGTATGCGCGTCCTGAATTTTTTGATCCTGTTCACGATGTTGTTTAACGGCGGCCTGGTGGCAACGTATTACAGCTATGTGAATCTGTTTCACATCCGCAATACGATCTGGGCGCTGATTGTCCCCAACCTGTTAATGTCGGCCTTTCAGATCATTCTTGTCCGGAACTATTTCCGGACAGGAATCCCGCCAAGCCTTTCGGAAGCGGCCAGGCTGGACGGGGCAGGGGAATTTCGGATATTCGTGAAGGTGGTGCTGCCGCTCAGTAAACCGATTTTGGCTACCATCGGACTGATGACCGGGCTTGCCTATTGGAACGACTGGCAGAACGGCCTGTATTACCTGACGGAACGGGGAGGCAGCTCCTATTATACGATTCAGGTCATTTTGAACAATATCAACAACAATATCCAAAGCCTTCAGCAAAATGCGTCCGCCCTGGGAAGCATGAACATCAAGCTGCCGACCACCACAATCCGGATGGCCATTGCAGTAGTCGGAATTTTACCAATTTTACTGGTATATCCGTTCTTTCAGCAGTATTTCGTAAAGGGCATTACGCTGGGCGGTGTAAAAGAATGAGCAAAGCAGGAGAAAACAAGATGGATCGAGATCTGGTAAAACAAAAGCTGCTGGAATCCCAGGAACCTATGATGGCATTTTTCCTTCAGCAAAAAGGGAACCGTCCGCTGTTTGGTGAATTGCTTTCCGTAGAGATCGGAGGAGAGAAGCACCGGATGCGTTACTATCCGGGGAAAGGCCCCAAATCTCCAATGTATTTCGACATTCATGGAGGAGGGTTCGTCTGGGGAACCATGGAAGACGGCGATCTGTTCTGCCATGCGGTCAATGAGCGCTTTGGGTTTGCCGTTTTTGCGCCGGAATACCCGCTGACGCCCCAGGCGGAATATCCCCAGGCGCTGGACTGGCTTTACGAAACCATCCAATACCTGCGGACACACGCAGAAACATATCAGGCTGACGCAGCGAATGTCATCGTGGGCGGCAGAAGCGCCGGAGGGAATCTGGCCGCCGCCCTCTGCCAGAAGGCCCGGTGCGAAGGAACCTTTCAATTCCGGCTTCAGGTGCTGGATCATCCCTGGCTTGATCTGTGCCGGATGATCCCGGAGGAGGAACGTTATCAGGCAGAGGACACGCTGTCCCTGGAAATGCTGGAAGGGATGGCCATCGGCTATGCAGACGAGGAACAGCGGAGCGAAATTTTTTGCAGTCCCCTTGCGGCAAAGGAAGCGCAGATGCGGGAGCTTTCGCCGGCGATTATCCAGACCTGCGAGATGGATTCGCTTCGGGCGGACGGAGATCTGTATGCAGAGCGTCTGAAAGAGGCAGGGGTACGCGTCATTCATCATTGTTTCCGCAATGCCCTGCACGGCTTTACGGAAGGGACGGATTCCATGGCGGAAGAAGGGCGCAGGTGGCTTCTGGATGCTATGGACGAGATGCTTTTTGGAGGATGAGGAAATGTTCACGGAAAAAGATTATTTAAGGGTGGAAGGCGGCAGCCTGGTGAACGGCCGGGGAGAAAAGATTGTCCTGAAAGGAACGAATTTGGGCGGATGGCTCCACCGGGAAGGCTGGATGGACGGATGCGGGGCGTGCCTGCTTACGGTTCCGGTTGTCTCCAGGAGACGGACAGAGGAAGGGCTTCTGCTTTCTTTTCCGAAAATTTCCAGATGCAACCGGTTCGCTTTTTCCGGGCCGGGGCAGGCCTATCAGATTTGGAGTTCCCTGGATGGAGAACGCTGGGAACTCCGTGCAAAAGGAAGCTTTTCAGAAGAAAAACGTTCGCAGAGGGATCACGGGCGTCCTGCGCCGTATGCGCCTGGTGTCAATGTATATGATGAAGGCGTGTTTGTGCAGGACGGAGTCATCCACACGAATGAATTTCCGGCGAAATTTGTCCGGATTGCGGGAGTGGAGGACGCAGAGCCGATGCGTTACGGGGACGTCGACGATTTTCAGGCCAGGCGCATGCTGGAGGCGCGCTTCGGTAAGGAGCGGGCGGAGGAGCTTTTGGCGGTCTACCAGGCATGCTACCTGACCAGGCGGGATCTTGCCTACATCAAATCCCTTGGAGCGAATCTGGTGCGGACGCCCGTTTACTGGCAGGAAGTGCTAAGTCCGGATGGAAGCGTGAAAGAAAATGCCTGGGAGAACCTGGACTGGCTGGTGGAGCAATGCAGGGAACTGGAGATTTACATAATGCTGGATTATCACGGCGCGCCTGGCGGAAATACGATGGGTTCCATTACAGCGGGGCAGTTGGATTCCAATGAACTGTGGCTCAATGACCGGTATCAGGAAATGTCCTGCGCAATCTGGCGGGAGATCAGCCGGAGGTACGGAAAAGAACCTGCGATTGCGGCGTATGATCTCTTAAACGAACCTTGCGCGGTACAGCCTTCTTTTGATGATTCCGGGATGGAGGAAAAGGCCGAGAAAATTCCATCGGCAACCTTGTATTTCCATCTTCCGGATTCGGTCAGAAAACCCGTGCGGAAACTATATCAGAAGTTTTATCAGACGTTGGAGGAAGCCGGAGATCAGCATATCCGGTGTATGCAGCTCTTTGCGGATTTGGAGCTATTGCAGCCTCCGGCGGCATACGGCTGGGAAAATGTCATGTATCAGGTACATTGTTATCCGCTGGGAGATTTCCGAAACCGGGAAGCGGTGGCCCGAAGCATGCGGGATTATGCGGCGGAAATCCGGAAGTACCGGAAGCTTTGGCAGGTTCCGGTCTTTGCAGGCGAATTTTGCTGCTGGGAGTTTGAAGAGGTCTGGGAGCAATGGCTTGGAGCCCTTGAGGAACTGGGGATTCACTGGGCGAATTGGAGCTATAAAATCACCGATCCGGTGCGGAAAGACAATTGGTCACTCTGGTACGCTTTCGACGGTGTTTACGTGGATTATCAGAAAGACAGTGAGGCGGAAATCCGGAAAAAGTGGAGTGGCTGCGGGACGGAGCATTATCAGAAAAACGAAGTTTTGGAAGGCATGCTGCGGGCATTTTTCTAAGAGGTGAAAGGGATGGAACGAAAGGGATGGGAGGAAATCCGCCGGGAGGCCAGGCCGAAGGTGCGCTATTGGGTGCCCGGGGCGGCTATGGACGAGGCGGATCTGAAGAAGGAGCTTCGGCTTTTGAAGGAGCGGGGGTTTGGCGGCGTGGAAGTGGTGGCGCTTCTTGGAACGCCGGAAGAAATCGTGAAAGGTGAGGATGGCTGGGGAACGCCAAACTGGGAAAGGATGGTGCAGGTCATTGCGGATACTACAGAGGAGCTGGGAATGACGTTCGATCTGGCCAATGGCCCGCTGTGGCCCATTTCCATGCCGACGGTTTCCAGCGCGGACGACCCGGCGGCGGCCAGGGAACTGACCTGGGGAAGCCTTGTCCTTGCGGGAAACCATTATGAAGGCCCGCTGCCCGAAAGACAGAGAATCCATGCGGAAGGGACAGCGAAGTTGGTTCACGTGATGGCGTATCAGAAAAACAGCGAAGGAAAGCTTCTTGCGCATACGTATCGGGATTTGTCAGGAGGGGTGGGAGAGCAGGGGCTGTGTGTGACGCTTCCGGAAGCGGAGGAGGGGAACCAATGGGTCTTGTTTGCATTTTATTGCCAGCCGACCGCCCAGAAAACAGGGGCGGGCAGCTTTTATGTGATCGACCATCTGAGCAAAGCGGGGGCCAAAGCCTGTGCGGCGTACTGGGAGCCAATTCTGGAAACCCATGCATACCCCTCGCTGGAATCCCTTTTCTGCGATTCTCTGGAATATGAGGCGTCCCTGGACTGGACGGAAGCGTTTCCCCAGGAATTTGAACGGCGGCGGGGCTATTCGATCCTTCCGTATCTGCCTTTTTTGGGAATGAAGGAGATTTATCCGTTCTGTGATGTGACCGGGTATGCGCTTTCGGATGCGGAAATTTCCTGGATGGTAAATCAGGATTACTGCGAAGTCCTGACACAGTGCTATTGCGAAAATCATCTGGAAGTCCTGGAAAACATGGCGGAAAGATATGGAAAAAATGTCCGGTATCAGGTGGCCTATAATAAGGCTTTTGAGGTGGAACGGAGCGCGCTTTTTGTGGGAATTCCGGAAAATGAGGCCTTGGGGCGTCCAAGCATAGACGGCCAAAAGACGATGGCCGCCGCGGTGCATCTGGGAAGGAAAAAGCGCTATTCGTTTGAATGTGCGGCGGAGTTTGGAAATTGCTATGGCCAGGATTATGAGGACCTGTTCTGGTGGGTGAAACGAAGCCTGATGGCTGGGATGAACGCGCAGGTTCTGCACGGCGCTTCTTACTCCGGCGGTTATCATGGGAAATATTCCAGGGATGGTGGGATGGACGGTGTTTCCTGGCCGGGGTATGAAGCATTTTCAACATTGGTGTCGAACAATTGGAACCGGACGCTTTCTGTGCAGGATGCGAGAGGGTGTCTGGATGCGGTCGCACGGCTGAACGCCATTTTTCAGAAACAGGCGAAAGTGGACTGTGCGGTTTATCGGGCGAGCTATTTGAATGATGGAGCCTGGAGCGAACAGGATCTTTATCCGGACGGCGGTGCGCTGAACCGCAGGGGGTATTCGTATGAATTTGTCTCGGAAGCCCTTTTGGAGCTGCCCCAGGCGGTGGTGGCGGACGGGATTTTGGACCCGGAGGGTGTGGGCTACCGATGCCTGCTGATTCCGGAGCAGGAGGCGATTTCTTCGGCGTTTCTTGTGCGGGCGCGGACGCTTGCAGATGCGGGGCTGATGCTTGTCTGGGCCGGGAAAAAGCCCAAAATGGCCCAGTATTATGCAGAATGGAACACGCAGGAGAAACAAAATCGCTGGAAAGCGCTGCTTGAGGAGGCATGGGAAAGGGCTGCGCATGTGGAAAGGCTGGAAGAAATCCCGGATTTTCTGGAAAAACAGGGGATTTTTCCGCGGCTGGAACTGCGCGGAGAGATGGATCTGACGACGGCGGTGCGGACAGAGGAAGAAATGCAGCGTATTTTTTATGCGGTCTATGCCTATAATCAGGTGAAGTATTGTCCGGAATCGCCCAATCCGGAGGAGCTGGCGGTCAGTGCTGTTTTTCAGAAAGGAACCGTCAAAAGTACCTACGTCCGTCCGGGAGCCGGGAGCGCCAGGCGAGTCCGTGTCCGGCTGGAGGGAATCGGGCAGGTGTACCGCTGGAATTTCTGGGACGGTTCTGTTTCGCCGCTCCCATTCCGGGAAAAAGACGGAAGGATGGAAGGGGAACTGGTTCTGGAAGAGGACGATTTTGTTTTGCTGGCGCTGGAGCGAAAAGAGCCGCCAGCGCAGAAAATACAGGCGAAGAAGCGGACGGAAAGACAGATCCCAGTACGGTTTGAACGAGTGGTTTTGGAGGAGTTCCGAGCCGAGGGGAAAACGTTTTTGAAAAGTGGATTTTCGGGAGAGAAAAGGGCCTATGCGCTGACAGAACTTTGTCCATGGAAAGAACTGGATTCTTCGTTGGAACATTTTGTGGGGAGAGGAACTTATGAAGGGACGGTTTTCTGCGGGAAGATTCCGGAAGAGGGAAGGGCGGTGCTGACGCTTGGAAATGTCTGCGATACATTTCGGGTCTGGGTGAACGGGGCGGAGACGGCATTTCCCGATCAGGTGCGAAAGGAAGCGGATGTGACAGCCTGGCTGCGGGAAGGTGAAAATCAGATTCAGGTGCTCGTTACCTCGAACCTGTATAACCGGAGGCTTGCAGAGCCGCAGGATCTTGGGATTCCGCTGAAAATACCGTATAACCCGAAAAATTATGGGATTTGGGAAACCGAAGGAAAACCATGTGTACTAAAATGGATAGAGGAGTAAAGATGCAGATCGAACGATATGAAATTTGGAAGGAAAAGGAATATACGTTTCCGAATCGGACAGCATTTCAGCCGAATATTGCGGCCTATCTTCATGAGGAAGCGCAGAATCGGCCGGCAATTCTCATTACGCCGGGCGGCGGATATTGCTGTGTGTCCTGTACGGAAGGGGAGATCGTGGCGAAGACATTTTGGGAAAAGGGCTATCAGACGTTTGTGCTGACGTATACCACGGATCTTTTGATGGAACATCCGCTGGGGCTTCAGCCGCTGAAGGATCTGGCGCGGGCAATGGTGTTTCTGCGGAAGAATGCGGAGAAATTCCGGATTTTTCCGGACAGAATCGCGGTGTGCGGGTTTTCGGCGGGCGGCCATTTGAGCGGGTCCCTTGCGGTTCACTACGGAAGGGAGGAGCTGCGGGAAAAAGGCGTTTATGAGGGGATTTCCGTCAGGCCGGATGCGGCGATTCTCTGTTATCCGGTGATTACCGCCGGGGTTTTCGCGCATCGGGATTCTTTTACGGCGCTGCTTGGAGCGGATGCGGACGAGGAAGCATTGCAGGGAATGTCTCTGGAAAAATGGGTGACGAAAGAGACGCCGCCTTTGTTTTTATGGCACTGTGAGACGGATGAGGCGGTTCCGGTGGAAAACAGTCTGCTGATGGAGCGGGCCTGCCGGGAAGCGGGGGTGCCGGTGGAGATGCACCTTTTTGGAAGCGGAAAGCATGGCATGTCGGTGGCGACAGAGGAGTGGTCCAGCGGGGCTTATACGGGGCTTTACACAATGCAGCAGTTTTTTGATACATTGCAGGATTTGGCGGATCGGGGCGAGCCGCTTCCGGCGCCGTTTGATACGATTCCCATGCCGGAAGGAATGGGAGTGAAAGAATTTTATTTAAAGGCTGTGGAGGAGTTTCGAAGAGACGACCGGCCGGATGAAGCGGTGGCAATGTGGCCGGGGCTGGCGGATTTGTGGCTGAGGAGGCTTTGGGCGTAGCGCGTGCCACGCCCAGCCTTTTATAAGCAGGCCTTGATCTTTTCGATCATTTCCGCATATTCGGCTTCGGTCAGATAAGTCTTATCCGGGTTCATCTGGAAGACGCCGCCCCATTCGTCCTGGTCTTTGTACTTCGGAACCAGGTGCATATGCAGGTGGCAGCCGGTGTCGCCGTAAGCGCCGTAGTTCAGCTTGTCCGGGTGGAAAGCCGCGTGGATGGCTTTCGCCGCTTTCGTCACGTCTGCGAAGAAACGGTTCCGTTCCTCCTCGGAAATATTGACGATTTCGCTTACGTGGTCTTTGTATGCCACAATGCAGCGGCCGGGTTTACTCTGTTCTTTGAATAAGATGAGCTGGCTCACGTCCAGATCGCAGATTTTGATGCCGAATTTGGCTAAGGGCTCCCCGCCGACGCAGTAGCCGCAGTTTGGATCTTTCATGGTGTTCTCCTTCTTTCGTTCCAGTTTTGATACTGTTATTATAAAAGGAAAATGCTGAAATGTAAAGAGAAGGACGCTTATTCTACGTTTTCTCTTAAATATTCCTCTGCCAATGCTAAAAGTTGCTGTGCGGTATGTATCTGCTGTTTAGTCACTTCTTTCGATGCAATATAGAACGTGTCATAGTCACTGGCGTGACGGATTTCTTCTGCCCTTACAATTTTTCTGCCAAGTTCTCTTGGGAAAATTTCTTGATGGATATAGTTTTTGTTAAAATAACTAAGCGTATCTTTATGGCGTTTGAACGCTACGCCTTCTTTCGCAAGCACCGCACAGATCGTATGGAAAATGCTGTAATAAGCCCGATTATTTGCGGCTCTGTACTGTCCGGCCTCAAAAGTCAGAATTGCCGTTTCCAAATCTTCTCTCGCTACCCGCAGACGGTGCCGGGCAACATCCATCTGCGTACCGATATCCAAAGGATTAGGCTGCTTCATACAACATCACTCCTTCCCTCTGCACATTTTTATAGAATGGATACGCAGAAACCCAATGCTGAAAATGATCTATATTTTTCACCACTGGCATCATCCAGATATTATGTTCTACATTATAGCCAAACCCCAGTTCCGACAGGGCATCCGAATAGCGTTCCAATGCCTCATCGGTCAAATCCACCAATATCATAAGATCGACATCGGAGTTTTCCGTATAATCCCCTCTCGCGTAAGAGCCGTAAAGAATCACACTCTTTAAATGGGAACCATATAGTTTCTTTAGCTCCGCCAAATACTGGTTCAGCAACGATTGAACGGTTTGCGGCATAATTCTCCCTCCTATCCTGCAGCTCTTATTCTTATTTTTAGTATATAATTTTTTTGCCCATTTATCAATCAGATTTTCAACTGCGTCTATTGCGAAGAAATCCCTAGCGTGGTAAATTAAGACTGGGAGGAGGAAACCGTTCAACATGAAGAAAATGACAGAAGGCAATATTATCAAACACCTGATTTCCTATGCGCTTCCGCTGATTTTCGGAAACATTTTCCAGCTTACCTACAATGCAGTGGATTCGATCGTAATCGGGAAATTCGCGGGGGAGGACGCGGTAGCGGCAGTCGCCGCATCGAATCCGGTCATGACTATTATCATCCTGGGAGTGTCCGGCATGTGCATCGGCGCCTCCGTGCTGATGAGCGAATTTTACGGTTCAGGCGATACGGAAAACCTGAAAAAAGAGGTGGCGACCACGCTCATTGCCGGGATTGTGTTTTCCCTGGCGGTGTTCGGAATCGGCATGCCGCTGGCAAAGCCGATTTTAGGCTGGATGAATGTCCCAGAGGATATTCTTGGCATGGCCACGGTGTATCTGCGCATTATTTTTGTAGGATTTTTATTTACCTTTCTTTATAACGCCATGTCGTCGGCGCTGCGAAGCACCGGAGATTCGAAGACCCCGGTTAAATTTTTGATCCTGTCCTCGATCCTAAATGCCGGATTAGACGTGCTGTTTATCTGCGGCGGAAAAATGGGCGTTGTGGGCGCGGGGCTGGCGACGGTGATTGCGGAAGGATTTTCGGCAATTCTTTGCTTCGTGTATGTATACCGGCATATCCCGCTTTTGCAGATCAAGCGGTCGGAATTTCGGGTTGATCCGGAACTTTTGAAAAAAACGCTCAGGCACGGTTCCGTGACGGCCCTGCAGCAGTCTTGTCAGCCGATCGGGAAAGTGCTGATCCAAAGCTGCATGAACGCCCAGGGAATCAGCGTGATCGCAGCCTTTAATGCCGTCAATCGGATCGACGATTTCGCCTGCATTCCGGAGCAGAGCATTTCCCACGGCATGATGACCTGCGTCGCCCAGAACCGGGGCGCGGGAAAACAGTCCCGAATCAAGGAAACGCTGCGGAAAGGCCTGATGCTGGAAGTGCTTTACTGGGCGTGTATCTGCGCGGCGACGCTTCTTTTGAAGACGCCTGTGATGAAGTTGTTTGCGCCCGAAGAAAGTGTGGAAATGATCCAGGCCGGGGTGGACTACCTGACGCTGATGGCATTTTTCTATATCCTTCCGGGGCTGACGAACGGGATGCAGGGATATTTTCGGGGAATGGGGAAGATGAAGGTGACGCTGGCGGCGACGATTATTCAGGTTTCCCTGCGGGTGGTTTTTGTATACATTTTGGTGCCGCGGATTGGGATGACGGGGGCGGCTTACGCGTGCATGATCGGGTGGACGCTGATGCTGCTGTATGAGATCCCGTATTATTTTTACTGTGAAAAGCGAGAAAAACGAAAAGGAGCGGAGCATGAATTTTCCATACAGAAGTGAAAGCCAGCAAAAAGGAGCGAAAGGGGAAGACTATTTTCAGTTTTTCGTGAGCAGTCAATTGGGCTGTGTCTACCACCGCGTCCATCAGGAACAAGATTTTGGGGTAGACGGCTATCTGGAGCTTGTGGAAAACGGGCGTGTGACCGGGAAGCTGGTGGGGATTCAGATCAAATGTGGAGATTCCTACTTTGAAAAACAAACCAGCGGCGGCTATCGCTACGTCGGAGAACAACGGCACTTGAACTATTATCTGAACCATTCGCTCCCGATTTTTCTGGTTATTCTGGATACGGCCCTGGAGCGGGGAAATTGGGCGCTGTTTGAGGTCGGGAAGACGTCGCCGCTGCCGAATCAGAAGTGGTGGATTGAAATCCCGGCGTGGCAGGAGCTGCGGACGAATTTCCGGGAGGCGGTTTTTCGAAGTGCGGCGTCAGTGGTGGATTATGCGGAGCGGATCGGCCAGAGCTGGTGTACGGATGAAATGTTAGACGCATATGGCCTCCGGTTCATCGGCATATCGAAAAGAGAAGTGGAGGATCTGGAGTTCGACAATATTCTGACCATTATGGAACGCCTGTCCAAAAATCAGGAGACTTTGCGCAAAGCCCATTCCACACTGGATATTTTCTTTCCGGAATATGATCGCGATCCAAGGATGTTGGCCCGGATTCCGGAGGTGGGGCAGTGGCTGCGGCGGTCTGTGGAAATCCGGATTCCGTGGTTCTATTTTTGGAGTACGCAGCCGAAGAGCGCCGGGCTTTCGCTGCTTTTGCAGGCATGCTGTACCTACGAGATCGTACATACCGGGCAGCAGGAGATTGTAGCGAAATATGAAAACCGGGAGCTGGAGCAGTTTTTTGCAATCAATTTTCAGAACTTGAACGCTTTCATGGAACGGTATCATCTGGAAGAAACGCTGAATGAGCAGATTTCGGAAAAGATTATGGAAGCTTACCGGAGAATGTTAAGATAGAAAACGGTCTTTGGTATTTGGCAGGACTTTAGTCAGACAGAAGGGGAATGAAAAAGCCTATGCTTTCGTGTATAATTGAGAAAGATAGAGGAATCAAAGTTCAAGGAGGTTTTGCATGGGAATTTGCATGACTCTCTTGCAGCAGGAATAAAATAGGAGGATTTCATCAATGGAGAAAATTTTGCTTGATACCGATATTGGCGGAGACATTGACGATGCGATTTGTCTTGCGTACTTATTAAAAGAGCCACAGTGTGAACTGCTCGGTATTACAACCGTATGCGGCGAATCAGAAAAAAGAGCAGCCGTGGCAGATGCAATATGTAAAGCGGCGGGAAAAGATATTCCAATCGTAGCGGGCTTAGATACAACATTGCAGCCTGTTCCCGTATATCCTACTCCCGAAGGCGCGAATGCGTTAGAGCATTGGGCGCATAATCATTTTGAGAAGGCAGACGCCCCTGCGTTTATGTACCAAAAAATAAAGGAAAATCCGCATGAAGTCATACTCATCGGAATTGGCAATATGACAAATATTGCTACCATGTTTCAGAAGTATCCCAACGCCGCAGCTTTATTAAAAGGACTTTATGTGATGAACGGCTATTTTGGGGCGGAAAGGTTACCGGAGCCGTGGTATAACTGGAATTCATGGGCTGACCCGTTGGCTTCCAAAATTGTGTTTGCAACAAATGTTTCCGTCCACCGGGCAATTCCACTGGAAGTTACGGAGCTGCTTACAATCAAAGCCCAAGAAGCAAGAACACTTTTAAAGGCGACTAGTAATTTGATGAACGCCGTATTTGATTTTGGAAACGCATGGTTAGAAAGCTCTAAAAAGCTAACCTTACACGACCCTTTGGCTGCTGTTTCTATTTTCTATCCAGATGTATGTCGTTTCCAGAGAGGGAATGTCTGTGTTGAAACGAACGAGGAAAATGATATGGGTGCAACAAAATTTTCAGCAGATTTGAATGGGAATGTGGAAGTTGCTGTTTCGGTGGAATGTGAGCAATTCTATCACATTTTATCTGGTACTCTAAACGATGATAAGACAAAAAACAGAGAGTGATCGTCGCAAAATCACTCTTGTTGTCCTTATCCCTATCATTTTGCTGCTGCTTCTGTCCCTGCATTTTAAAATCTGGAGCGGAAATTATAGGGAAGGCGATCTGGAAAGTGTTGTCGTGCGGCAGATGGAGGCATTAAAAAAAGGCGACACAGGAGAGAGCGAAAAAGCGATAGAGGAATCAGTATATTTACTTGAGTGCATGTATCTGACTGGAACAGGGATTCGTGTCTGTTTACAGTATGTTTGCTGGCTATTTGCCTGTTTCGTATATTGTGCAGTCCGACCAAGCATTACCTTGTGCAGTTTATCAGTGAGGATGAACGATTAAAATTCTCCGGCAGTGGAAGAAAGAATTATGCTTAGGAGGATTTTTATGTACGCACTAAAAGCAAGGAATCTATCAAAAAGTTATCGGTCATCAAAAGGTGCGGTCAAAGTTTTGTCTGATGTGAATTTAAAGATTGCCAGAGGGGAAATGGCGGCTATCATGGGACCGTCCGGCAGCGGAAAAACAACACTTCTCCATGTCCTGACAGGTGTGGATATTCCGGACAGTGGAAAGGTAGAGATCGGAAACAGGGATTTTACGGGATCCACACAGGAGGAGGCGGCACGCTTCCGCAGGGAACACATGGGTATGATCTTCCAGGATTTTCAATTGCTGGAGAGTCTGACGGTAAAAGAAAATATCCTGCTGCCCTTAATTTTGAGTCAAAGACTCTCGCGGCAGTCGCCAAATGGACATGCAAGCATGTCCGCTTGGCTCGTTGCTCGCGGAAATAAGAGAGAGGCTTCGGAACAGGAAGAAGCCCTGGAAAAAGTCATGGGAGAACTTGGCATTACGGAATTGGCGGATAAGGGAATGGACGAATTGTCCGGAGGCCAGAAACAGCGTGTGGCGATTGGAAGGGCGCTGATCAACGAGCCGGAGATCATCTTTGGAGACGAGCCCAGCGGTAGCCTGGATCGGAAAACCACCGGGGATGTCATGAAATGTATGGTACAGATGAACCGGAAATTTGGAACCACCTTTCTGCTTGTAACCCATGACGTATACGCGGCATCTTTTTGCGACCGGGTTCTTTTGTTACAAGATGGGAAATTGGAATGTGAGGTGAAAAAGCAGGGGAGTAATGCGGCATTTCGGGAGGATATTCTAAAAATGTGGTGCCATCTGGGAGGTGAGCAGGATGACATTTTATGAAATATCCCGGAAGATGCTGCGGGCGAATTTTAAGAGGTATCGGATTTACTTTTTCTGTAATCTGTTTGCAGCAGCATTGTTTTACTGTTTTGCATCGATCCTTACGAATGCATCTTTTCGGAACGGGAGGATTGTGAACTCGCTGATATCCGGTAATATTTATTTTCCGAGCATACTGGCGGCGCTGTTCCTCGTGTTTTTCCTTCCTGTGTCCGGCCAGGTATTTCTTGCGTCAAGAAAGCAGGAATATGGCATTTTGTTCTCCCTTGGGATGAGCCGGAAGGAAGCGTTTTGGAATATGTTTCTGGAAAATGTCCTGGTAGCGATACTGGCGTTAGTGGCGGCGTTGGCAGCAGGAACCGTTTTATCGGTGCTGTTTTTCGCAGTAATCCAGTATGGGATTGGCATCGAGGGACTGCATTGGAAATTAAACCCAGAACCGTATAAAATAACAATTGTACTATATACGGTAGTAATCGGTCTTACCTTTGTCTTGAATGCGGGAAGTCTTTTGCGTGAGAGGATTGGCGTTCTAATAAAGATGCAATACCGTTCAGAGAAAAAAGGGCTGCTTTATCGGTTTCTATACCGTTTCAGTCCTGCCTACATGAAAAGGCATATGGCAGAATGGTCTTTCCTGCGGAGGCATAAGAAAGAATGGGGAATCCGGTATTTGTTTGCAGCATTGATTGCTGCCTGTTCTGTTATGCTGGTAAGCGTTTGTGTAACAATGTATCCGGCTTTTCTGCGGGATGCGAAAAGTTATGCGCCGTATGACATGGTATATTCCGAAATATACGGAATGAACATTGTACCGGAAGAAACGGTAGCAGAGATCCTGAAGGAAAACGGGGTGACAATCAAGCAGAGTATACAGATTCCATACATAAGAAGCACGAACTTTAATTTTTTCCCCGTCGAGGAAATAAACCAATATTTTCAGTGTGACTATCAGATTGAAGAAGGGCAGTTTTTGAACCTTTTCCAGTATGATTTGCAGGATGGGTATGAACATGACTTGTCAGAAATTCCGAAAATCTCATATGGTGAGAATGAAGAACTGCATTCTGTGGGAAGCGATGTGCGGATTTTATGGAACCAGAATCCCACTTTTGCGGACCGGACGCTGATTGTCAGTCATTCTGATTTTGAAAAGATGAAAGAAGATGCAGAATATTGGACTGGTGTGGCGCATCTGTTCTTATTTGAACATTGGGAGGATTCTTATGATGGGGTATGTGCTGTGAATAAGTATCTGCGGAACAAAAACGAGGTGGATGAGACAGAAGCATATTATTTTAATGCAACTTCAAAGATCGAAAGTTATTCAGATGCCAGGAAATCGGGACAATTTCTGATCTTTCTGATGGCTTTCGTAATCGGACTTATGCTGACAGCAGAATTTTTGTTGATCCATTTCCGAATCCAGGCAGAAGAAGAGGAAAATGGCAGGGCGGTTTGCAGCCTGCAACTGATTGGAATGACGGAGCAGGAAATTATGAAATGCCTGAAATATAAGAATACATTGCGCTTTATCCCTCCGATTCTTTTGGGAGCAGTTCTTGCATTCCTGCCGTCCTATTATTTAAATGGGACATATGGTGCAGGAGGCAAAGGGATTCTCACAGGGGCGGTATTTGGGATTGTGATAGCAGCAGTGGAGTGGATATTTTTAGAACGATATTCCCAGAAGGAGTTTCAAGCAATGAGGAGCGATTGACAGTGATGCTCCAAAGAACAGAGCCAGCGTGCCGCGTGGGGCGGGTATAAGCTTATGAGTGAAAGAGTCCGGCGGTGATCGTACAGCCGCCGGATTCTTCATGATTACCATTCCTTTGTCTTGGCTTCTTGTTTGGCTTTTTGTATCTGCATCTGGTATAGCAAAACAGGGATCAGGAAAATCAGAGTAAGGATACCCCAAATAGCAGAATGGTTTGTGACAGTAAATATTGCGAACATGAGCAGGAGCAAAAGCCATGGGTTACGCAAATTTTTGTAATAGATTTCTTGGTCTTCATAGGAAGTATGGAGTTCAAAGGGCTTTCCATCCTCCTCTTTTTCCACAATCAGCAGTTCCTGATTAAAAGTTGTAGCATTTGTGGCGATGCGTCCGCCCTTTTCCGCCCACGGGCGCCAGCGTACTTTACCAATGGAGGCGTTGAGGTTGATATTTTTATAGAAAACGTTGTAACCCATGTCTTCTAAAAAATCATGGTAATCTTTCGCCTGACTTTTTGATTTCTGCCCGATAAATTCCACGCAGTATTTTACCTGGCCTGGTTCACATTCTTCAAATTCATAGAACATTTTTCCTGTATGGACAAGGCGATACCCCTTTTTGGACATCTGATTCAGCCAATTTTCCTGTACAGATAAGAAGCCGCCAAAGAAACGATAATATTTTTTATTCATACTGCACCTCCTCGTATGATTTCACCTGCGACGCTTATAAGTTCATCGAGCCGTACCAGTTCTTTTTCTGCGATTTCTTTTCCCAGCTCTGTAATTATGTACTGCTTTTTTCTTCCTTCACTGTCACCGCAGGGCGTGATCCAGCCTTTCTCCTGCAATGTGTTCAATGCCCCATACAGAGTTCCGGCTCCGAGGGAAAGCCGCCCCTCTGTTTTTTCCTCAATAAACTGCATAACAGCATACCCATGTTTTGGGGAATAAAGCGAGAGCAAAATGTAAAAGGTCACTTCTGTAAGTGCGCCGCCTTTCGCATGATCCCGCATAGCGCATCCCTCCTTGTTACGGTTACTGTAATAATTATATCACTAACCGTAATAGAAGTCAATCGTGTTTCCGGAAATTTCCGCTGCAGAGAACTTCCGAAATGTTTCCGAAATAGCCGTGTCGTATTGCCTTTCACAAAAACTTATACTAAAATACGAAAACAGGTTTTGCGGATGTTATTTTTAAGTGGGAGGAACTTTGGAATGAATACCAATGTAAGAAAGATCACAAGAACCGCCATGCTTTGCGCCATTTCCTATGTGGTAATGGCGGTGGGAAGAATACCGATTGTCCTGTTTCTCAAATATGACCCGAAAGATGTTGTGATTACTTTGGGCGGTCTGATCTGGGGACCGTTGACATCTTGCATTGTGTCAGTCATCGTCTCTTTTATCGAAATGATGACCGTCAGTGAAACCGGAATTTTAGGATGCATGATGAATATCTTATCAAGTTGTTCCTTTGCCTGCACAGCGGCGTTTATTTATAAAAAAAGGCATACCTTGAACGGCGCGTTATTGGGGCTGATTTCCGGAAGCATGGCTATGGTTGTGGTGATGCTCTTATGGAATTATCTGATAACACCGCTTTATATGGGGTATCCCCGTGAAGCAGTCGCAGAATTGCTTTTGCCTGCATTTTTGCCGTTCAACCTGTTAAAAGCCGGGCTGAATGCCAGCATCACTTTTTTTCTGTATAAGCCGATAGTAGCCGCTTTGCGGAAAAGTGGATTTGTGGAAAGTCAGAATGCAGCAAAGAACAAGAAGGCAATCGGATTCTACCTTGTCTTTGCACTGATCATCATTACTTGTATTTTGGTCGCGTTATCTATGAATGGTTTGATCTGAGGATATGCAGATGAAAGAAAAAACGGTATCTTTAAGAGGCAGGGTTGTCCATGGCAGAGGAATCGGTAAACTTGTAGGAAGCCCTACTGCAAATTTAGAAGTATCACCAAAAGACAATATCCCAATGCCGGGGGTTTATATCTCATCAGTCCTTTGGAATGGAAAGACGTATTATGCCGTTACGCATATAGGAAAACGCCCTACGGTTGATAATGACGAAAGTGTTTCCGTAGAAGTACATTTGCTGAATTTTAGTCAGGATATTTATGGAGAAAATCTTCTTGTCAGCCTATATACGAAGCTGAGAGATCCGCAAAAATTCAGCGACCTGTCGGCATTGCTTGACCAGATCAGGCAGGACTGCAGGGCGGCAAGAAAATTTTTCGGCTTAAATGATTTACCGCTCCCTTTATGTATGGACATAGAAAAGCACAGAGTATCCGTCGGAAACACGGACATCTTTTTATCAACGAAAGAGTTTGATATTTTGTATTTGCTATACGCCAATCCAGACGTTACATTCAGCAAAGAGCAAATCTATCAGGCGGTATGGCAGGAATGTTCAAATGGCTGTTTTCATGCGGTTGAAAATACGGTTTTTCAAATCAGAAAAAAGCTGCGCCCATATTTGGACGGCTTAGATTGTATAAAAACAGTTGTGGGATATGGATATAAATTCGAACTGAATAGCAGAACTGGCGAGCGGTAAACCAGAATAACGAAACGGAAAAAAGTGCTTCACGGGACGCGTGGAGCATTTTTACGTGCAAAAAATAGTTTACTCTGTTTTTACAAAATCTGGCAAGGGATTTTACATGGCAAATTTAGAATAAAACTGTCATTTTATAAGAAAAAATATTTCTATGCAGAAGAGAAGGGTTTCCATTCCCAACGGGAGAAAAACATGAGTGAAGAAAAAATTTATATGAACCGGGAATTATCGTGGCTGAAGTTTAACGAGCGCGTGCTGGAAGAAGCGGAGAATGAAAAAACGCCGTTGTGTGAGCGGCTTTCCTTTGCTTCGATTTACCAAAGCAATCTGGATGAATTTTTCATGGTGCGGGTCGGTTCTTTGATTGACCAGATGATGGTTTCCAAAGACATTCTTGATAATAAGACCAGGATGACGCCCAAAGAGCAGATAAAAGCAATTTTGCAGCAGGTGACATTGCTGAATTACCGAAAGGATGCCGTTTATGAGACATTAATGAAAGAGCTGGAAGAATACGGAATCAAAATTGTAAATTTTCAGATGGTGGGCGAAAAAGAACAGGAGAACCTGATGCAGTTTTTTAAAGCGGAAATTGCCCCGCTGATTTCTCCGACGATCGTTGGAAAACGTCAGCCGTTTCCGTTCCTGAGAAATAGAGAAATTTATGCCGTTGCAGTCTTGGAAAGAAAAAATGGGAAGGAAAAGTTGGGGATTATTCCATGTAGTTCCAGCGTGTTTCCAAGACTAATTCCGGTTCAGAGTGGAACGGGGATTTCTATGCTATCCGAAGAACTGATCTTGCATTTTATTGCGGAGGCATTTCCCGGATATACGGTGAAAGAAAAGTCCATAATTCGAGTAACACGGAATGCAGATATTGACGCGGATGCTCTTTATGACGAGGATCTGGATTACCGGGAATTTATGACGGAATTGATCAAGAAGCGGAAGAAACTGGCGCCGGTGCGTCTGGAAATGTCCAGAAAAATGGATGGCAGCGTGATCCGTATGCTGTGCGATTTCCTGAAGACGGATGTTCGGTATGTATTTCAGATGAACACACCGATGGATCTGTCCTTCCTGTTCCAGATTCAGGATTCTCTGCGCCAGATTCCGGAATTGTTTTATGAAAAACGGACGCCGCAGAATTCCATCCAGTTCCGAAAAGGAATTTCTGTGATCGAACAGATCAAAGAAAAAGATAAGCTGCTGTCTTATCCATATGAAAATATAAAACCATTTCTGGAAATGTTAAGAGAAGCGGCCAATGATCCGGATGTTGTATCGATTAAGATGACTCTTTACCGGATGGCAAGGCAGAGTAAGGTCGTGGAGGCGCTGATCGAAGCGGCGGAGAATGGAAAAGAAGTTCTGGCGCTGGTTGAGCTGAAAGCGCGTTTCGATGAAGAAAATAATATCGAATGGTCGAGAAGGCTGGAGGATGCGGGATGCCAGGTGATCTACGGGCTGGACGGCTATAAGGTTCACTCAAAACTTTGCCTGATTACCAGGAAAACACAGGGGAAACTGGAGTATATTACGCAGGTCGGAACCGGGAATTACAATGAAAAAACGGCAAGACTGTACACCGATTTGAGCCTGATGACCGCGGATATGGAAATCGGGCAGGAGGCGTCGGCGGTTTTTGCGGCATTGGCTATGGGAGAAACGGTGGAGGAATCCGGACATCTTCTGGTTGCGCCGAAGTGCCTGCAAAACAGGGTGCTGGAGATGATCGATGAAGAGATTGACCATGCCAGGAAGGGGGAGAAGGCGTATATCGGCATAAAAATAAACTCCCTGACTGATAAAAAAATTATTGATCGGTTGGTTTTGGCTTCCCAGGCAGGCGTAAAAATTGAAATGATCGTGCGGGGTATCTGCTGTCTGATTCCGGGTGTGAAGGGGAAGACGGAGAATATACGGATTATCAGCATTGTCGGGAGATATCTGGAACATTCCCGTATTTATATGTTTGGATGCGGGGAGCGGCAGAAGATTTATATCGCTTCGGCGGATTATATGACTCGGAATACACTGCGCCGTGTGGAAGTGGCGGTGCCGATTTATGATCTGGAGCTGAAAACGATGCTGAATGAAATGTTTGTGACAATGCTCAGCGATAATCAGCAGGCGCGGGAGCTTCAGGCGGACGGGAACTATAAAAGGATTTTTGCGGAGGGGCCGGGACTGAATTCTCAGGAATTTTTTCTGGAACAGGCGTATCGGCAGAAGGATGAGGCGGCGCCGGCCGTCTCTGTGGAAACGGCGCAGGAGGAATAAGCGTGTTCAGGTATATTTTCCACGGTATTCCCGCGGAATATATCCGGTATACGTTTTGAACACGCGAGAAAAATGGCTTGGTGAGGAAAAACCGAGATAATTACTGATCGCTGTCAGGGATTTATCCGAATAGCGGAGGAGGCGTTTGGCTTCCTCCGTTTTTTCTTTCAGGATAAAGTCTGTCAGACTCTCGCCGGTTTCTTCCTTAAATTTTCTGGAGAGATAGGGGCGGCTTAAAAACAGTTCTTTTGCGATTTTTTCCGCAGTAATCGTTTCCGACATGTGGTGCTGGATGTAGTTGGCCACATCCAGCGTCAGCTTTGCAGGCTGCTTTCCGAAACGCAGCCGTTCGATTCGTTCCGTGTAATCTAAGATCATCCGGTATTGGAGATTGGTTATGGCTTCCGGGGAGGATAACAATTCGCACTGCTGGATATAGGAATCGCTATAGGAAAAAGCGTCGTCCGCAGCCATACCGCCCTGAATGGCAGCGCGGGAAACCAGGGTAACGGTGACGATAAACATATTTTTCTGTTGCCGGAGCTGTTCTTTGGCCAAAATGCCGCCCCGAATCGCCGGAGCGGCAGAAAACCACTTCCGGAGTGCGGCAGTATCGCCTTTTCGGACGATGCTCAGGAGGGCCTGCTCCTGATCGAAAGTATTATGAACGCTCTGCGGTTCAGAAACCAGGGGCGACAGCTTGCGCTCCGCCTGCTGCCTGCCCTGGTACATCGTCAATTTTTCCTGATCCGCCTCGCAGATGGCAATGTCTTTTAAGGACAGTTTTTCGCCGTTTAAAACGTGGTTGATGGTGCAGAGCATTTGCAGGATACTCTCGAAAGGCATCCGGACAATGCTTTTCATTCCAGCCAGAAAGGCAGCGGTATCTTCTTCGGATACATCTGCCAGAAAGGCGAGTTCCCGAAGTTCCTGATCGCTTTCGGCAATCTGACGCGTGGGGCCAATCACGATTTTGGTCTCACCGGAATTGACGATGCCATAGAAATGAAAATGGCGGGTCGTGATGTAGCCGATATGGGAGTGGACGGCAAAGATTTCTTTACGGCAGACCGCCATTGGGTCACGGGGAAGGTTCGCCTGGGAATAGAAAAAAATAAGCTCCTCTTTTTCGAAAATCCGGACAGGAACACCGGAAAGATTTCCAATCGTTGTGCAAAGATAGCAAATATCAGGTTCTTTCATACCGCACCTCCCCATTTTGGTTACAATTATATAGAATAAGATACAAAAATGCAAGAGGAAAACGAGAGCTTTTGCTATACTTAATAACAGAAAAGGTATTCGAAACTGGAATTTCGGTAAATTGTAAGAATCACCGCAGTCCAAAAAAGACTGACGAACCCAAAAAGGAGGAAGCAAAAGATGCCGCAGAAGAACCGAATGGAGCGCAAAGCGTTCCATACAAGAATCAACTCCCAGGATGTCCAACCAGCCGAAAAATGGCTGGGCTACCTGCTTGGCCCCGCCGGGGCGCTGCTGCTCAACGCCGTGCTGGCGACCTATCTGAATGTTTACTATACGGATGTTCTGAAACTGACCGCTGTTTGGGGCGGAGCATTTTTGGTGGTCTTTCCCATCGTTTCCAAGGTCATCGACGCTGTCACGAACGTGATCATGGGATACGTGATTGACCGAACCCACACGGCGGAAGGAAAAGCCCGTCCCTGGCTGCTGGCATCTGCGCCGCTGCTGACCATTACGGGAATCTTGCTGTTTATTGTTCCGGACGCTTCCGAAACGGTGCAGGTAATCTGGGTCATGGTGTCCTACAACCTGTATTATTCCTTTGCTTACACGATTTTTAACATGAGCCACAATCTGATGGTGCCTTTATCCACCCGTGACACCACCCAGAGGGGAGGACTGTCTGTCTTTAATCAGATTGCAACGATCATGATGAGCGGCATTTTGGTTGCCCTTGTGTTTCCGATGGTCATCATGCCCAGGATTGGCGTGGATAAGAGTAAGTGGATCACACTTATGAGCATTCTGTCCATTCTGGCCCTGCCGCTGACGCTTTTGGAATATTATTTTACAAAAGAGCGGGTTACGGAGGAAACGCAGGCCGGCAAAGAAGCGCAGGTTCCCTTTGCAAAACAGCTCAAGGCCATTTTTACGGATAAATACATGCTCATAATCTATGCCTATTTTTTGATTTACACCTGTGGTTCTTCGATCAAGAACCTGAGCCTGGTCTATTTCTGCAACTATGTGCTTGGTACATACAATGATGGATTTACGCAGACCATGCTTTCTGTTATCGGCGGCATTCCGATGGGCATCGGGATCTTTGCCGTATGGCCTCTGGCAAAAAAGTTCGGTAAAAGGAATGTAACGCTTGCAGGTTTCCTTCTCTATGCCATAGGCGGTGCGATCTGCTGGATGTTCCCGACAAACATGACGATTATGCTGGTTGGCCAGTTTATTAAAAATGTTGGCGGCCTGCCTTGTTCCTATGTATTTATGGCCTTGTTTGCGGACGTGCTGGATCATTTGGAATGGAAAACAGGGTTCCGCAGCGATGGCATCGCCATGTCGGTCTATAATATCATTGCGGTGGCTATGGTCGGGATCTGTACAGGAATCTTCAATGGGCTGCTCAGCAGCGCGGGGTATCTTGCACCGGAGATTGTGGACGGCGTGACGGTTGCCGCCGCACAGTCTGAGGCTGTAAAAAGCGCAATAACCTTCGGATTTGTGGGATTTGAGGTGTTCACCGGCGTTATTTTGGCAATCCTGCTGATTTTCCTGAATGTGGAGAAGGATATTGGGAAAAAGCAGGCGGAGATTCGGGCCCGGCGGGAGAAGACGGATGGAGGTGCAAAATGATTGCGGCGAGATTGAAAACAGAGTATTTGATAAATCCAATCGGGATTGACGCAGCGACGCCCCGGCTGTTTTGGAACTGTCAGGATGGCAGGAACCAGACCGCTTACCAGATTATAGCCGTTACCGATGACGGCAAGGTTCTCTGGGACAGCGAAAGGGTGGAAAGCAGCTCTATGCAGGCAGCATGGGGAGGCTTGCCGATAAAGCCCAAAACGAAGGTACTGTGGAAAATCCGGCTTTGGGATGAAAACAATACACCCGGCGACTGGCAGGAAGCCAGTTTTGAAACCGGAATCGACGCATGGACGGCGAAGTGGATCACCGGGAATTATAAGGTAAACAAAAAGAAACGGTATCCCGTCGACTGTTTCCGCAGGCAATTCACGGTGCCCGACAGGAAAAAGGCAAGACTGTATATCACGGCCTGCGGCTTGTATGAAGCGAAGCTGAATGGCACGCGGGTGGGAAATTTCATTTTGGCTCCGGGTATTACCGACTACCGCAAGCGCGTGCAATATCAGACCTATGACGTGACAGAACTATTATGCAAAGGGAAAAACACCCTGACCGTGCAGCTTGCCGATGGTTGGTACAGGGGGAGCTGCGGAGCATGGGCGCTGAAAAATCAATATGGTACGGAAACGAAGCTGTTGGCACAGCTTGAGATTACTCATGCGGATGGTTCTGTCCAGGTGATCGGCACGGATGAAAACTGGGATTGGAGCAACGATGGCCCGATTCGTTTTGCCGACAATAAAGACGGGGAGCGATACGACGCCAACGCCGTTCCCGGATACTGCGGTAAGGCAAAAGTGACGGCCCACCCGGTTACGCCCGCCGCTTCCAATAACGTGCCGGTGACCGAACACGAGCACCTTTCTGCCCGGCTCCTGAGAACGCCCGCCGGAAAAACGGTTCTGGATTTTGGGCAGAACATTGCGGGGTATGTGTCCTTCTCCCTAATGGCAGGGAGCGGGCAGACGATTCGTCTCCGTTTCGGAGAACTGCTGGATGAACAGGGAGAGTTTACCCAGAAAAATATTCAGTGCTCCAATAAAAAGATCACGACGCCTTTGCAGCAGGTGATTTATACCTGTAAGGAGGGGCTGAACGAGTATCAGACGACCTTCGCCATTTTCGGATTCCAGTATGTGCTGGTAGAAACGGATGTGGAAATCTGCCCGGCGGACTTTACCGCCATTGCAGTTTATTCGGACATGGAACGTACCGGCTGGTTTGAAAGCTCCAATGCGCTTCTGAACCGGTTTGTGGAGAATACCGTTTGGAGCGCTAAAAATAACCACGCCGACCTGCCTACCGACTGCCCCACAAGAGAACGCCATGGATGGAGCGGCGACGCCCAGATTTTTTGTCCCACGGCGAGCTTTCTGTTCGATTACAGGAGTTTTGCCAGGAAATATCTCAATGACCTTTACGACTGGCAAAGGCCGGATGGAAAGCTGCCCCAGATTGCCCCGGAGGGAGGGACGGACGCTTATATGAAATTCATGGATGGCAGCGTGGGCTGGGCGGATGCCGGGGTGCTGATGCCATACGCTCTGTGGAAACAGTATGGAGATACGGAAATCCTGAGAAGGTTTCTTCCCGGAATGCGCAGGTATGCCAGGTTTATGCAGAACCGCTGCGGGAAATGGTATCCTGGGGCGAAACGGACGGGACTGAAGGGGGAGGAAAGGGCCTACCTTTCCAACTACGGACAAGCCTATGGCGAATGGGCGGAGCCGGATGAGGTGCATCACATGACCTGGAAGGACTGCGCAGTCCCCCATCCGGAGGTGGCTACTGCCTATACCGCCCATGTCATGGATTGCATGGCGGAAATCGAGAGAGCGCTTGGAAATGTGAAAGCAGCGGAGGAGTACCGTGCTTTTGCAGACGGATGCAGGAAATCCTATCAGGCATTGCGGAAAACGCAGGCGTATTGTTTGGATACGGACCGGCAGGCCTGGCTGGTACGGCCTTTGGCTTTTGGGCTGCTGGATGAGGAACAGAAGGAATTTGCAGAAAAAAGGCTGCTGGAAGCACTGGAACACTACGGCTGGCGGATTGGTACGGGCTTTTTGTCCACACCGCTGATCCTGGATGTGCTGGCGGAGATCGATTTGGATGCAGCTTACCGGCTGCTGGAGAATGAAGAAATGCCGGGCTGGCTGTTCATGCCGAAAAACGGGGCGACTACGGTGTGGGAAGCATGGGAAGGCAGCTCTGCCCCAAACGGCGGGATTGCTTCCCTGGATCATTACTCCAAAGGCGCGGTCTGCCGGTGGCTTTTTGATACCATGTGCGGTATCCGGGTGGATGGCGAGAACCATTTTGTGATTGCGCCCCGTCCCGGCGGTCATTTCACCCACGCAAGGGCAGTCTATGTAAGCGTTTACGGAAAGGTGGAAAGCGGATGGGAAAAGGAGAACAATGGAGCCGTCTACAGGGTCGTAATTCCGGCGAACTGTACCGCCGCGCTGCTGCTGCCGGGCAGGGAAGCGATTTCCTTAAGCACGGGGATCTATACATTCAGGGGGTAAGAAATGGAGATTGAAAAGATTTTGAAGCAGATGACCCTGGAGGATAAGATCGCCCTTTGTTCCGGGGCTTCCTTCTGGGAGACAAAAAACTATGAGAAATATGGAATCCCGTCGATGTTTCTGTGCGACGGCCCCCACGGCCTGCGCAAGCAGGAGCGGGAAGACGGCGCGGATATGTTAGGCGTGGGCGGTTCCAGGCCTTCCACCTGTTTTCCGGCAGAAGTTACCACTGCCGGGAGCTGGGACATAGAGCTGCTGAAAGAAATCGGAGCAGCCATTGGTGAAGAAGCGAAGGAGCAGGGCGTTGGCCTTGTCCTTGGGCCAGGCGCAAACATAAAGAGGAATCCTCTGTGCGGGCGCAATTTTGAGTATTTCAGTGAGGACCCGTATCTGGCAGGAAAGCTGGCCGCGGGTTTTATCCGGGGAGCAGAGGGTCAGGGAGTGGGAACCAGCCTGAAACATTTTGCCGCAAATTCTCAGGAAAAATGCCGTTTCCATTCGGACAGCGTTATGGACGGGCGCACCTTGCGGGAGCTTTACTTACCTGCTTTTGAGATTGCTGTGAAGGAGGGAAAACCGTCTTCTGTCATGTGCGCCTATCCGAAGCTGAATGGAATCCATTGCAGCGATCATCAGGAACTGTTGACCGGTATTCTCCGGGATGAATGGGGGTTTGACGGCATGGTGGTTACGGATTGGGGGGCAATGAACGACCGGATTGAAGGATTCCGGGCCGGGTGTGACCTGAACATGCCCGGCGGCAGCGATTACATGGAGAAAGCGGTGCGGCAGGCAGTACGGGACGGCACGCTTCCGGAAAGCTGTATCGACGCTTCTGCCCGCCGTGTGCTGAAGCTGGTATTTCGTGCCGCTGAGACTTTGCGGGAAAAATCGGAATGCGATTACGATGCGCACCATGCGCTGGCCTGCAGGGCGGCGGAGCAGGGAGCGGTGCTGCTGAAAAACGATGAAAAGATTCTGCCTCTGAAGCAAGGCGCGAAGATTGCGGTAATTGGAGAGATGGCGAAGAACATGCGTTTTCAAGGGGCAGGTTCCAGCCACATCAATCCGATCCGGATCAGTCAGCCGCTGGATTTTCTACCTGGCGTATCTTATGCCTCCGGCTGCGATGACAGGGGCAATACTACGGATGCGCTGCTTGCCGAGGCGGCGGAGGCAGCGAAAAACGCAGAAATTGCCGTGGTGTTTGCCGGGCTGCCAGACCGGTATGAATCGGAGGGATTTGACCGGGAAAGTATGCAGATGCCGGAAGGGCATATCCGTATGATTGAGACGGCAGCAGATGCGAATCCTAATACCGTGGTGGTTCTGCTGTGCGGCTGCGTGGTGGAATGCCCCTGGGCGGATCAGGTGAAAGCCATTCTTTACATGGGGCTGCCAGGTCAGGCAGGCGGCGAGGCTATTGCCAATCTGCTCTATGGGAAAGCGAATCCCTGCGGCAAAACAGGGGAGAGCTGGCCCATTGCCTACGGGGATGTCCCTTCTTCGGAGATTTACGGAAAGACAAAGGATGCGTTGTATCAGGAAGGAATCTATGTGGGTTATCGGTATTATGACAAAGCGGGAGCGGCGGTTCGCTGGCCTTTTGGTTACGGATTGAGTTATACCAGCTTTGCTTATTCTGATTTGGAGATCTGTGGAAATACGGTTTCGGTGACAGTGAAAAATACAGGGAAATATTTTGGCGCTGAGATTATTCAGCTTTATCTTGCGCCGCCGCAGGAGGGTCTGCATCGTCCGGTACGGGAAATGAAGGGGTTTCGGAAGGTATTTTTGCAGCCAGGAGAGAGCCGGAGGGCTGCTTTTGAGCTGGATGACCGCGCGTTTGCTCTGTGGAAAGACGGATGGAAGGTTTCTGAGGGCAGTTATACGATCCATGTTGGCGGGTTGTCTGCGGTGATTGAAAAGAAGGGGGAGGAAATTCCTGCTCCGGCGTGGCAGGAGGGAAGCTGGTATGAAACCTGTCAGGGTAAGCCTTCTAAAAAGCAATGGGAGGCTATGCTGGGCAGAGCCTATGTACCGCCAAAGCTGCGCAAAGGTCAGTTTACGATGGACAATACCGTGGAAGAAATGAAGGAGTTTTCTTTCATAATGAAGATCATGTATAAGGCGGTGGAGAAAACGGTTGCCAGGGGATTTGGCGGGAAGGCCGATTATGAGAACCCGGAATTCCGGATGATGATGGCTTCCTCGGCCGGGGCGCCCCTGCGCAGTATGCAGATTTCCGGGGGCATGAAAGGCGGCGTGATGACAGGGCTTCTGGAAATGGCAAATGGGCATTTCCTGAGGGGAATCGGAAAAATCCTGTATGAGAAATAGCGGATTGCATCGATAGAAAAAGTCAAGAGATTGGAGAGAAAAGCAATGAACGCAAAGGCTGAAAAATTAAATGTATTGATTACCGGAGCTACCGGCGGCATGGGCTTTGAAAGCCTGAAACAGCTTCTGGAGGAAACAGAGAAGCTGAACCTGATTATTCTGGCGAGGGATTCCGGGAAAAACCATGCTCTCTTAAAGAACTATGAAGGCAGAGAAGGGCTGACGATAAAGTGGGGCGACCTGCTGAACTATCCGGATGTTTTGGAATGTGTGCGGCAGGCGGATATTGTACTGCATATCGCGGCGTTTGTCTCTCCGGCCGCGGACTATTATCCGAAAAAAGCCATGCAGAATAACTACGGTTCAACGAGAAATCTTATTAACGCAATCAAAGAATCCGGAAGGGCGGACCGTACCAGGTTTGTTTATATTGGAACGGTTGCGGAAACGGGCGACCGGATGCCGCCGATTCACTGGGGACGCGTGGGCGATCCGATCAAACCAAGTATGTTTGATTATTACGCAGTTTCCAAGATTGCGGCGGAGCGTCTGGTCATTGAATCCGGATTAAAATATTGGGTGAGCCTCCGGCAGACCGGAATCATTGGGAAAGCAATGGCCGGTATTATGGATGCGATCATGTTCCACAACTGCCTGGATAATGTGCTGGAATATGTGTCTGACCGGGATTCCGGACGTGCAATGAAGAATCTGTGTAAGTTTGAGGCAGAAGGCACGCTGGACGCTTCTTTTTGGGGGCATATTTATAATATCGGCGGCGGGGAATCCTGCCGTGTCAGCACTTATGAAATGTATCAGCGCCTGTATGGGGATATTGGTTTTACGGATCTTTCCAAAATAGTTGATCCCAAATGGTACGCAACCAGAAATTTCCACGGGCATTTTTATCTGGATTCCGATAAACTGGAAAATTATCTGCATTTCAGAAGCGACAGTATGGAATATTTTTATGATGCGTATAAAAAGAACCTTGGAGCTACCGTTACCGTTTCTAAAATTCTCTGTAAGATTCCAGGCGGCCAGAAGCTGATGGGCAGCATTATGAAGAAGATGTTCCTTAAGCAGGCGCTGACTGAGCATGGGACGGTACGTTTTATCAGAGAGCATGTGGAAGACCACATTGACGCTTACTGGGGCAGCGAAAAAGCGTGGGAAGAAATTCCGGATAATATAAATGATATGAAGCATTTTACAGACTGGGATAAGGTGATCAGACTGGATCACGGATATGATGAAGAAAAACCGGAAACGGAGCTTTCGCTTTCGGATATGAAGGGCGCGGCCAGGTTTCGGGGAGGTGTCTGCCTGTCGGAGCAGATGGAGACAGGAAATTGGCGGAATAAGCTGAAATTTCGCTGTGCATTCGGACATGAGTTTGAGGCAAGCCCAAGGCTGATCCTGGAGGGCGGGCACTGGTGTCCGGAATGCGAGCGAAGGAGCTGGAATTACGGAAGACGTGCGAAAGTAGATCCGTTTTTTGCGCAGGTGTGGAACCCATTGCATGGGCCGGAGGAACTGCGGGAATATCCTAAGGAAGTTTCGGAACTGGATGTATAGAAAAGAATGGATTGAGGAATTGGAAAAAGTAAGAGTAGGATTTGCACCGGGTTTCTGCTATAATGAAGAAAATGGATTGCGAAGAGAGCAGTAACGGCGAATGCGCTGACATAGAAAGCAGGAATGGAAGGAGTGCGATGAAGTGGAAACCGGAAAAAAGAAACTTCCGATAGGGATTGAAAATTTTCAAGAGATACAGACAGAAGATTTTTATTATGTGGATAAGACAAACCTCATTAAAGAGCTTTTGACAGGGTGGGCGAAGGTGAATCTTTTTACACGTCCGAGGCGTTTCGGCAAGTCTCTGAATATGAACATGCTGAAGTGCTTTTTTGAAATTGGCGGCGATAGAACATTGTTTGAAGGGCTGAAGATTTCGCGGGAAAAGGAACTGTGTGAAAAGTATATGGGACAGTTCCCGGTCATATCCATCAGTCTGAAAAGCGTAGAGGGAAGGAATTATCAGCAGGCATGCGCGGCGTTGCGGAGAGTGGTCGGAAATGAAGCGCTCCGGTTTTACTACTTGCTAGAGAGCGATAAACTGCTTTCCAGTGAAAAAGAAATGTACAGTGCCCTGACCAGTGTGAAAGACGGAGCGTTTGCGATGGCTGACGAAACCCTTGTGGACAGCCTGCGCACATTATCCCAGCTTCTGGAAAAGCATTATGGCCAGAAGGTAATTCTGCTCATTGACGAGTATGATGTCCCACTGGATAAGTCGTTCCAGGCAGGTTACTATGATGAGATGGTTGCCCTCATCCGGGGGCTGCTTGGCAATGCCTTAAAAACGAATGACTATCTGCAGTTCGCCGTCCTTACGGGATGCCTCCGCATTTCAAAGGAAAGCATTTTTACAGGACTGAATAACCTCAAGGTTTTGTCGGTCGCAGAAGTACAGTTTGACGAAGCTTTCGGTTTTACAGACGAGGAAGTGCGGGAAATTCTGGAATATTATGGCCTTTCCGATCATTATGAAGAGATGAAGGAATGGTATGACGGCTACCAGTTCGGAAACGTGGAAGTATACTGCCCCTGGGATGTGATCAATTACTGTGATACGCTGCGGGCAGACCCAGACGCACAGCCTAGGAATTACTGGATTAATACCAGCAGCAATGAAGTAGTCAGGCGGTTCATCCGGAAATCGGACAACGCATCCGTAAGACGTGAGATCGAAAAACTGGTTGCGGGTGAGGTGATCACAAAGGAAATCCATCAGGAACTGACCTACAAAGACATGTATGATTCCATCGACAATCTGTGGAGTGTCCTGTTCACGACGGGCTACCTTACCCAGCGTGGAAAGCCGGAAGGAGACCGTTTTAGGCTGGCAATTCCAAACATGGAAATCCGGAAAATATTTACCACCCAGATCATGGAATTTTTTAAGGAGAACGTACCGAAGAATGGGGAAGCCCTGAAAGAATTTTGTGACGCGCTGATAAATGGGAATGCAGAAGGTGTGGAAAAACGGCTTGGCGAATATCTGAAGCGGACAATCAGTATCCGGGACACTTTCGTAAAAAAACAGATGAAAGAAAACTTTTTCCACGGCATACTGCTAGGAATTTTAGGCTTCGAAGATTCCTGGAGCGTCTCGTCCAATAAAGAATCCGGAGACGGCTACAGCGATATTTTGGTAGAAACAGACGAGGGGGAAACCGGCATCATACTGGAAATAAAATATGCAGAGGATGGAAAACTGGATGCAGCCTGCCGGGAAGCCTTGGAGCAGATTGAGCGGAACCGGTATGAAGAGGTTCTTCTTGATGAAGGGGTTGACCATATTTTAAAATATGGGATTGCCTTTTATAAGAAGAGGTGTCGCGTGATGTTTGCTGGCGACGCGAGTCCTCAATGAAAAGTGGGATAAGCTTGTCGAGCTTATCCCGCCGTCTTTTTCCGGTACTGCATAGGCGTCATTCCAAATTTTTTCTTAAACACATTCTGAAAATAAGCCTGGCTGGAAAAGCAAAGATAGCTGCTGATCTCGCTTAACGGCTTGTCCGTATAGGTGAGAAGGCTTTTCGCCTCTTCCAGCTTACAGCGCATGATAAAGCTGCTGATATCGAAGCCCAGCTCTTCTTTAAATTTTTTGGTAATGTACGAACGGCTTCGTCCGATAAAGGCCGCTACGTCATCCACCAGAAGCTGCTCATTCGGACGTTGGGAAATGTACTGCACGCATTGAAAAATTTCTTTTGACATTCCTTCGAGAGGCAGCTTCCGGTTTTTCACGCGTGTGGTAAAATCGAGAACCATCGTATAAGTCAGGGAATTCAGCGTATCCACATTCTGTGTGCTTTCGCATTCCCGGATATACAGATCACTGAGCTGATAAGCCTGCTCCGTATCAAGGCCGCCCTGGATGGCGGCTCTGGTAGCAAGCGTGGCCGTCACAATAAACAGATTCCGGGTATGCTGGAGGACATTGCGGGAAAGCGTACCGGTTTTGATCGGGAATTCCGAGGGCTGCTGCTTTAAGACCTTTTGGAGGCGGGAAAGATCCCCGCGGGAGATGCAGTCGGTCAGGCTTTGCTCAAATTCCCAGGTATTATGGGATTCTCCGGTTTCCCTGCTGTCGTAAACGCGCAGGGAATACTGTCTGGAAATTTCTTTCTGTACAGAAGCGTCCATTTGGGTGTTAAAATGGCTGCTGATTTCTATTTTTTCTCCATTTATACAGAGATGAATAAACGATAACATACTTAAAAACTGATGAAAGGTAACGTGGGGACTGTTCAGGAGTACGTGCGTCATTTCCTCCGCGCTTTCCCCAATAAGCTGGCACTCCCTGAGAAAGCTGCGCAGCGTTTCCTCAGAGATGGGTGTACTGTATACAGGGCCAAGCACAACGAAATCCATTTTTGAGGGGGAATCGTTGATATTGACAAAACCAAAATAAGCATAGGAATCTGTAATAAAATAGTCCGGATTTTTATGGAACCTGATCTTCTCCTCCAGAGCGGTATTCTGCGTACTCATTTCTTTCAGCACGGAAGGGCAGGACCACTGGATGGCGTGCGGCCACTGGAAATACAGGATGGGAATGAAGGTGGAAGCATAAAACTGCTGGCAAAAATCAATGATGTTTGAAATCATATGCGCATCCTCCGGAAAAATTATTTTTACTATAAGCCTGATTTTACAATAAAAAGGACATATTTACAATACATATCCGGCGTTTGGTGATATTTTAAACCCATCAAACAGTTCCGGGCAGGAAAGCCTGGGAGAAAGAAAAGGAGAAAGCCATTATGAGGAAAAGAAACAAACATGCGCTCCGCCTTGACAGAGACGGAATCCAAAAGGTCATGCGCACACGGGACTATTTCGCGGACTCACTTGGAATGTTCGCATTGAACGCGATCAGCGGGCTGGTCGGACAGCTCACCTATTTTTACACCGATAAAGTAGGCGTAGCGGCGGGCGCCGTGGGTACAATGTTCCTGATCTGCAAGATCGTGGACGCATTTACAGACATTATCATGGGGAACATTGTCGATAATACGAAGCCGGGAAAAGAAAAATACCGCCCATGGCTGATAAAAGCCGGTATTCCCGCGGGTATCCTGCTGGCACTGATGTTTACCGTTCCGTCGGCAGGGCAGGGCGTGCAGATCGCATACGCGATGGTTACGAATATCCTTCTGACCGCGGTGCTTTATACGGCAATCTGCATTCCGTATAATTCGCTGATCATCGTGCGGACAAACAGTCAGGAAGAGCGCGGCTTTATGGGAACCTGGAGGGCAGCCGCAGGGTATTTGTCCGGTATGGTGATTGCCATTGGCACGATTCCGATTACCAATATGCTGGGAGGAACCCAGAACGCGTATATCAAGTTTGGCGTTATTTTTGGCGCTTTGATTATCCTTTGTATGCTGATCTGCTATAAGTTTTCAAGGGAAACAGCCGATGCAGCGGGAATGGAAAGTGCTGCAGTTCAGGATGAAGATGAAAATATGACCATGAAAGAGGCTCTTGGTTATCTGGTAAAGAATAAATACTGGATCATTATTCTGGTTGTAAACTTTATGGCGCAGGTATCCTACGGCCTGTCCAATTCTTCCGGTACATATTATGCAAAATGGATTTATGGAAATGATAATTTAGTGGCGATTCTGGGCGCGGCCGGGCTGATTCCTACCATTTTGGGATTTGCGTTAATTGCGCCGATGGTGAAGAACCTTGGTACGGTAAAAACATTAAAAATGTCCTTTGCAATGGGGATGATCGCATGCGCGATCCGTCTTGTGAATCCGTATGATTTTATGCTGAACACAATCATGGGATGCATTGTAACGTTTGCAAATATCCCAATGATGTGTCTGAGCGGCGTGCTGATGGCTATGACGGTGGATTATAACGAATACAAGTTCGGTAAGAAAATGGTTGGCCGTTCCGGCAGCGCGATCAGCTTTGGCTGTAAGGTGGGAAGCGGTATTGGCGCGGCCATGGTAAGCTGGTGCCTGGCGGCGGCAAATTACAGCTCAGAGGTGGAAACGGCAAGGGTAGCTGCCGGGGAAGCCGTGTCGCTGGCGACAAGACAGGCAATCTTTGCCTTTTCGATTTATGTGCCGCTGATCCTGTTTGTTGTGATGTTTGTAATGACCTGCCGGTTTGATCTGGAAAAGAAAATCGGTGAGATCAGAGGGGAATTGAACCGAAGAAACGCGGCGAAGCAGAAGGCGTGAGGAAGGTAAGTATGAAGATTTATGATTTTCGCATTGAGTATCAGAAGAACCCGCGCGGGCTTTCCGTGAGAAAGCCCCGGTTTTCCTGGAAAATGGAAGCGGCAGAGCGGGATACCGTCCAGAAATCTTACTGTCTTCAGGTGATAAAGGACGGGAAAACGGCATGGGACAGCGGGATTATTCCGTCGCACCAGTCGGTTCTTGTTCCTTACGGCGGGGAAGAATTGCAGGAGGAAACGGAGTACAGGGTAAAGCTGGTAGTGGAAGACAACCATGGGACGATCGCAGAGTGCCGTTCCTCGTTCTGCACGGGTATTTTTGACGGGAAAGAATTGAAAGCGGAAATGATTACCCACGATTTCCCGGAAGAGGAAACCGCGTGCCCCATTTTTTACCGCAGATTCCGTATGGAAAAAAAGGCGGCAAAGGCGTACCTGTATGCAACGGCTCATGGCGTTTATGAGGCCGCGGTAAACGGATGGCGCGTCGAAAACGATTTTATGGCGCCTGGTTGGACAAGCTACCGGAAACGTCTCCAGTATCAGTTCTATGACATTACAGATTTTTTGCGGGAAGAAAATGAAGTGGCCATTACGGTGGGGAATGGCTGGTATAAAGGCATCCTGGGCTTTGACTGTAAGCCGAACCGTTACGGCGACCGGGTGGCGGCGCTGGCGGAAATTCATATTCTTTATGAAGACGGCAGCCGGGATGTGGTCGCCACGGACGAGAGCTGGAAGGTGCGGACAGGGGAAATCCGTTACAGTGAAATCTACATGGGAGAAACCATCGATACGGATGAACCGGAGATCCGGGAAGGAACGGTAACGGCCGTTCCCTTTGACAAAGGAATCCTGGAAGTGCAGGAGAGCGAGCCGGTGCGTATCACACAGCGCATCGAGCCGCAGAAGATTTTTACCGATCCGCAGGGGAGAAAGCTTGTAGACTTCGGGCAGAACCTGACCGGTCTTGTGGAAGTGAAGATAAAGGGAGTAAAAGGACAGAAAATTGTGGTACGCCACGCGGAAACGCTGGATAAGGACGGCAATTTTTATCCGGACACGCTGCGGTCGGCAAAATCGACGGATACTTATATCTGTAACGGAACGAAGCAGACCTTCCTTGCGCATTTCACTTTCCATGGCTTCCGTTATATTGCGGTAGAAGGAATTTCAGAGCTGAAACCGGAGATGTTTACCGCTTGTGTCATGCATTCCGACATGGAAAAAATCGGGGATTTCCATTGCTCTAACGAGAAGGTAAACCAGCTTCAGAGCAATATTTCCTGGGGACTGCGGGATAACTTTTTTGATATCCCTACGGACTGCCCGCAGAGAGACGAGCGTCTCGGCTGGATGGGAGACGCGCAGGTATTTTCCTGGACGGCGGCGTTTAACCGGAATACGGCCCGGTTCTTTTCGAAATGGATGCGGGATATTGCGGCGGATTCCTCCCTGGAAAAGGGCGTGCCCCATGTTGTCCCGGATATTATGGAAACGTACAGTTCTTCCGCGTGGAGCGATGCGGCGGTTATTATCCCGTGGGTGGTCTATCAGAGCTACGGCGACGAACGGATTCTGGAGGAATCCTGGCAATGTATGCATGAATGGGTGGACTATATCAAAAACCATACAAATGAAAACGGACTCTGGATGTCAGGCTATCAGTACGGCGACTGGCTTGCACTGGATAAGGAAGAGACGGCGGACCGTACCGGAGCTACCGATAAATACCTGATCGCAAACGCATATTATCTTTATGTGACAGATTTGGTAAGACAGACCGCGGAGATCCTGGAAAAGCATCAGGAAGCGGAATACTATCAAAAATTGTATGAGTTGACGCTGCACTCCTTCCAGGAGGAATATTTTACGCCGCGGGGAAGAATTGTCAGCGAGACGCAGACCGGATGCGTGCTGGCGCTGTATTTCCATCTGGCAAAGGGAAAAGACCGGGATAAAATCCTGGAGACGCTGCTTACCAACATTGGAAACCATAAGAACCATCTGACCACAGGGTTTGTGGGAACCCCGTATCTGTGCCATGCATTGTCGGAGAATGGGGCGCATGAGACGGCGGCAACGCTGTTTATGCGGGAAGATTATCCTTCCTGGCTGTATGCGGTGAACCGAGGGGCAACGACGATCTGGGAACGCTGGAATTCGATCATGCCGGACGGTTCTTTTGAGGAATCGGGGATGAACTCGCTGAATCATTATGCATATGGTTCAATCGGAGACTGGATGTACCGGAAAATTGCGGGAATTAACCAGATCGAACCGGGATATCACAGTTTTTCCATACGGCCGATGTTTGTAAAGGGCATTGAGGAAGCGGAAGGTTCGCTGGAATCTCCCTACGGGAAAATCGTATCCGCGTGGAGCTGCAAAAATAAAAAAATTCATATCAGGGTACAGGTGCCGCCAAATACGACCGCGGTGATCTACCTGCCGGAAAAAGCAGGCATTTTGGAAGTCGGTTCCGGGATTCATGAGTATGAATATGATACGGATACCTGTCTGAAAACAGAACGGTACAGCATGGACAGTAACCTGGGCGAGATCACGGAACAGCCGCTTGCGGTAGCGATGATCAACCAGTTTGCGCCTGGAATGCTGGACAATCCCATGATCGAGTATGCTTACGGCATGACGATTGCCGAGCTTCTCGGCACGGCGCCGGAAGGAAGGCCGCTGTTTGAAATGGTAATTAAGGCTTTAAATGAACAGGAAGAGCAGTAAATGCAAAAAGGGCGTCAGAAAAACTGGCGCCTTTTCGAAAAAAGACGAGTAGGAGGCAGAAGGATGGAAAAACTGCGGGTAGAAGGGAAAAAATTTATAAATGAACCTGGCAGGGAAGTGCTGCTGCAGGGGATTAATTTTGTATGTAAGGAAAAGGAGCAGGGTTATCTGTTCCCGGAGCATAAAAAGCTGTTCGCCTGGTTTGCCGGATGCGGATTTAATCTGGTGAGGCTGGGGATTTTCTGGGATGCCGCAGAACCGAAGCCGGGAATTTATGACGAAGCGTATCTTGAAAAAATCCGCCGTGTGATCCAGGATGCGGAAAAGGAAAATCTGTATGTGATGGTGGATATGCATCAGGATCTTTGGTCTGTGAAGTACGGGGACGGAGCGCCGGAATGGGCGACGATTACGGACGGCGGGGAACATCCGTCAGACTGTGCGATGTGGTTTGACGCCTATTTGCGGAGCGAGGCGATTATCAACGCCGCGGAGCATTTCTGGAAGAACGATAAGGCGGAGGACGGCGTTGGCCTGATGGATCATTATGCCCTTATGTGGGAGCATATCGCAGAGAAGCTGTGCGGCTGCCGGAATGTGATCGGGTTTGAGCCGATGAATGAACCGTTTATGGGAAATCTTGCGCGGGTGACTTTTGGAATCGCTTCTGCAAAGACGACAGAAAAGTATCCGGAATTCAATATGGCGACGATGCAGGGGATCACGCCGGAGAGTCAGGCATATATGAGCCGGATCATTGGCGAGGCGTTTATGGAGTTTGACCGGAATACGCTGATGCCGTTCTATCAGAAAATGAATGACGCGATCCGGAAGAAAACGGGCCTTGCGTTGATTACCGGCGGGAATATTTATTGCAGCGCCAATTTTCCAACCGGGATCGGCCGGGTGGCAGGAGCAGATGGGCAGCCGGAAAGTCAGCAGATTTATGCGCCCCATGGCTATGATTCTGTGGTAGACAGCGACCGCTATGAGAATTTCAGTAAAGAAAATGTGGAAAATCTTTTTGCGGATAAGAAGGCGACGCAGGAACAACTGGGGATGCCGGTGATCGTGGGGGAATGGGGAGCTTTTCCAAGCAAAGATTTTACCAAAACGCTGCTTGAGCATATGAATCAAATTCTGGAAAAGTATCTTTGGAGCTCCGCATATTGGCAGTATCTTCCGGGGATGGAGGAGGATTCCAATTATGACGCGCTGAAACGGGCGTATCCGGTAGAAACGGAAGGAAAATTAATTGCCTATCATTATGACAGCGGGGAAAAGGAACTGGAAGTGACCTGGACAGGCACGCAGGTTCTGTGTTTTGTACCGTTTGAAAAGCCGCAGGCGGTCGGGGGAAACGGAATAGAAGCTGAGATTGTACGGGAGGTGGAAAACGGAGTTTATGTGAAGCTGACTGCGGGAGACGCGAAAGAGAGAACTGTGCGGGTGAAAGAGGAGAAATAAAAAACGCAGAAGGGAAGAATGGAGGGGCGTTGATGCAAAAAGAACAGTTTGCTTTGTGGAAAGAAGGAGAATATCATTATCGGATGGCTTTTGGGTTTGTGCCGAATCTGACAGCTTTGCTTCACGAAGAGAAAGAAAAAAGGCCGGCGGTGATTGTTGTTCCGGGCGGCGGATACCGTATCGTGTCGCCGAGTGAGGGGGAAATTGTGGCAAAGGCATTTTATGAGAAAGGCTATCAGGTATTTGTGTGTACGTATACGACAAACCTTCTGGGCCTCGCGCCGCTTAAAACCCAGCCGATGCAGGATCTGTCCCGTGCGGTGCGTATGATACGGAAAAATGCCGGGAAATTCCGTGTAAGGACAGACAGGGTCATTCTGTGCGGCTTTTCAGCGGGGGCCCATTTGTGCGGCAGCCTTTGCGTGCATTTTGAAGACATTGAAGACACGAATGCGGAATTTGCCGGTATTTCCAACCGCCCGGACGCGGCCGTTTTATCTTATCCGGTTATTACGGCCGGAAATTACGCGCACAGAGATTCTTTTACGGCGCTGCTGGGGGAAGACGCGTCGGAGGAAGAGCTGGATTATATGTCTCTGGAACGGCATGTGAAAAAGAATACGCCGCCCTGCTTTTTGTGGCAGACGGCTACCGATGAACTGGTTCCGGTGGAAAACAGCGGCCTGATGGCGAAGGCCCTGAAGGAACAGGGGATTCCTTTTGCCTGCCATGTGTTTTCCGGCGGGAAGCATGGCCTGTCGCTGGCAAACGAAGCGTGGGCGAACGGAGAATACGGAATTGCGGATACGATGCAGCAGACGGCAAATCTTGTGCAGGCAGTGAAAGACGGCAGCTTTTTCCTGCCGGAGCCGGGCAGGCAGCAGGTATTGGATTCCTTTGATTATGATGAAGAAGCGGGAAAAGAGCTGCTGAAAGGGAATATTCCGAACAAGGAGGCGGCGGTGTGGCCTGCATTGGCGGATGTGTGGGTGAATACGGTTCTGAAATGATCATGTACGGGTGAAAGTTTACCGGAATTTTACAGGCCGATGATAGTATATTTTACAGAAACCGCGTTATGCTTTTCTATAGGATAACAGAAAGCTGAATCATCATTTCGGCAGAAAGCAGGTTAAATGGAAAGTTTAAGAAAGAAAAAGGGATTTATCTGTGATATGGATGGCGTCATCTATCATGGAAATCAGGTACTGCCTGGTGTCAAAGAGTTTATTGAGTGGCTTTACAGGGAGGAAAAGCAGTTTTTGTTTCTGACAAATTCCAGCTATCGTTCTCCGAAAGAGCTGCAGAAGAAGCTGGAGCGTATGGGGCTGGAGGTCAGCGAGGAACACTTCTATACCAGTGCTCTCGCGACGGCAAAATTTTTACAGAGCCAGTCTCCGGGATGCACGGCTTATGTGATCGGAGAACATGGGCTGTACAATGCGTTGTATGATGTCGGCGTTACGATCAATGAAGTGGACCCGGAATATGTGGTGGTAGGGGAAACCGAACGTTACTGCTATGAGCATATTTTAAAGGCGATGACTTTTGTGAACCGGGGAGCAAAGCTGATCGCGACCAATACGGATCTGACCGGGCCTGTGGAAGGCGGGATTGCTCCCGCATGCAGGGCGTTTGTAGCGCCCATCGAGGCAACCACCGGGAAGAAGGCGTACTATGTCGGGAAACCGAATCCGTTGATGATGCGGACGGGATTAAAGATGCTTGGAACCCATTCGTCTGAAACGGCGATGATTGGCGACCGGATGGATACGGACATTGTCGCGGGAATTGAGACGGGCATGGACCCGATCCTGGTACTCAGCGGAGTGTCTTCGAGGGAAACGATCGAAGAATTTCCTTACAGGCCGAGGCTGGTTATTCAGGGCGTAGGAGAGATTCCGGAATGATAAAACGTTTCTCTGATGCTCTCGCCGCGGGCGCGAACCGGGCCGCGCGGGACTGGAAAAATATGTGATCAGGATGAAACGGCGGATGTGTGAGTGAATACGGTTCAAAAATAGAGAGCCCTGGCGCTTGGGGAGGTGGGAACCCTGAGCGCCGGGGATTTTTTGTTTTATAGGGTGCGCCCAGCTAAGGGATTGAAATTCGGTGGGTGAAAGCCCCACGGTGTAAGGTATAAGCCATACCGCACCAAGCGAGCCCTGGGTGGACAGCAGAGATGCTGCTCACTAAGCGTAGACAGCGAGATTACAGGGAACAACTGTAAAAGGAAGAGCCGTAAAAAAATACGGATTATCAGCATTGTCGGGAGAAATGGATTGAGAAATTGGAAAAAGTAATAGTAGGATTTGCATATGATTTCTGCTATAATGAAGAAAACGGTTTACGAAGAGAGAAGAAAAGGCGAATGCGCTGACATAGAAAGCAGGAATGAAAGGAGTGAGATGAAATGGGAACAGGAAAAAAGAGACCTCCGATCGGAATTGAGAATTTTGAAAAATTGCAGACAGAAGATTTTTATTATGTGGATAAAACAAACCTCATTAAAGAACTTTTGACGGGGTGGGCAGAAGTGAATCTTTTTACACGCCCAAGGCGGTTTGGCAAGTCTTTGAATATGAATATGCTGAGGTGCTTCTTTGAAATTGGTTGCGATAAAACGCTGTTTGACGGGCTGAAGATCTCGCAGGAACAGGAGCTGTGCGAAATGTATATGGGGCAGTTCCCGGTCATATCCATCAGCCTGAAAAGCGTAGAAGGAAGGAATTATCAGCAGGCATGCGCAGCATTACGCTCTGTTATCGGGATAGAGGCAATGCGTTTCCACTTCCTGTCAGAAAGCGAAAGACTGTCTGCGGAAGAAAGGGCAATGTACGATCAGTTAATTCAGATTGGAAATGCGCAGAATGCCGTATTTGCAATGACAGATGCAGTTATGCTGACAAGCCTGAAGGTTCTTTCCCAACTTCTGGCAAAGCATTATGGTCGGAAGGTAATCCTTCTCATTGACGAGTATGATGTTCCATTGGATAAGTCGTTCCAGGCAGGTTACTATGAGGAGATGGTTGCCCTCATCCGGGGGCTGCTTGGCAATGCCTTAAAAACGAATGACTATCTGCAGTTCGCCGTCCTTACGGGATGTCTGCATGTAGCACCATCGTCACTAGGCTCGAAAATACCTCGCCAAGTGAACGAGGTGGGCTTTCCTACTAAGCTCGAAAATACCTCGCTAAGTAGTCAATGCCAAAGCATTTTTATAGGACTGAACAACCTCAAGGTTTTGACGGTCGCAGAGATCCAGTTTGACGAAGCTTTCGGTTTTACGGACGGAGAAGTGCGGGAAATGCTGGAATATTATGGCCTTTCCGATCATTATGAAGAGATGAAGGAATGGTATGACGGCTACCAGTTCGGAAACGTGGAAGTATACTGCCCCTGGGATGTGATCAATTACTGTGATACGCTGCGGGCAGACCCAGACGCACAGCCTAGGAATTACTGGATTAATACCAGCAGCAATGAAGTAGTCAGGCGGTTCATCCGGAAATCGGACAACGCATCCGTAAGACGTGAGATCGAAAAACTGGTTGCGGGTGAGGTGATCACAAAGGAAATCCATCAGGAACTGACCTACAAAGACATGTATGATTCCATCGACAATCTGTGGAGTGTCCTGTTCACGACGGGCTACCTTACCCAGCGTGGAAAGCCGGAAGGAGACCGTTTTAGGCTGGCAATTCCAAACATGGAAATCCGGAAAATATTTACCACCCAGATCATGGAATTTTTTAAGGAGAACGTACCGAAGAATGGGGAAGCCCTGAAAGAATTTTGTGACGCGCTGATAAATGGGAATGCAGAAGGTGTGGAAAAACGGCTTGGCGAATATCTGAAGCGGACAATCAGTATCCGGGACACTTTCGTAAAAAAACAGATGAAAGAAAACTTTTTCCACGGCATACTGCTAGGAATTTTAGGCTTCGAAGATTCCTGGAGCGTCTCGTCCAATAAAGAATCCGGAGACGGCTACAGCGATATTTTGGTAGAAACAGACGAGGGGGAAACCGGCATCATACTGGAAATAAAATATGCAGAGGATGGAAAACTGGATGCAGCCTGCCGGGAAGCCTTGGAGCAGATTGAGCGGAACCGGTATGAAGAGGTTCTTCTTGATGAAGGGGTTGACCATATTTTAAAATATGGGATTGCCTTTTATAAGAAGAGATGTCGTGTGATGTTTGTTGGCGATGCGAATCATTAATAAAAATTGAAAGAATCCCTTTGAGTGGTCTGGTTTCCGGACTGCTCAAAGGGATTTTTAATATAGATTGTCTGACCGCCAATTCCAGCCAGCGGCCCACGTTCCACACGGAGCGGTTCGAAACGCGATATCGCAAGAAAGCGCGTTTTATTCCCGCGAGAAGCGAGCCGAGCAGCCGCATGGATATTTGACGGCATCTTGTGCCCCGCAGCCGGAGCAGGGACTAACATGCCGGGCAGCCGCACGGGTATTTGGCGACTGCCGCGGGAGCTTTGACTTCCTTAGGTAAAACTGCATAAAAAATGAACCGATTTAACAAAGAATAAATCGACAAAATTGGCCGAAACTCCCAAAACTAACGAAATTAACCAAAACACTATTGACAGAATACCGAAGAAATGCTATAAATAAATCAACAAACATTAAACCGGTTTAACAAAAAAGAAAAGGAGGGACTCCATGAACAACAACTGGTATCAAAACGGCCGCCGCCGCTACTTCCTGGACTTCCACATCGACGACTGGAACGAAGAATTCCTCTCCCAATACGACCCGGAACACTACGCCAAATGCTGTCAGGAAAGCGGCGCCACCGCCGCCACCTTCATGGCCAACACCCACTCCGGCCTGGTAAACTGGCCCTCCAAAGCGGGCGGCCGGATGCACCGGACCTTCGAAGGCCGCGACATGCTTCAGGAAACCATCGACGCCCTGCACCGCAGGGGCCTGGACGCAGTCGTCTATTACGTCTTCATCTACGTCATCGATTATTGGGAAAAACACCCGGAAGCACGGACAGTCCGGGAAGACGGCCGGATGGTAAAACAGCGGGTCGGAGCGAAAAACGGCGAATCCCGCTTCGCCACCTGCTGCATCAACGATCCGGGCTACCGCCATTACGCCTTAGCCGAACTCACCGAAATCTGCGAAAACTACGACTTCGAAGGCATCTGGCCGGATATGACTTTCTGGCCTACGGTCTGCTATTGCGCCAACTGCCAGAAGCGTTATAAAGCCGAGACAGGAAAAGAAATGCCCCGCATCATCGACTGGAAAAATCCGGATTTCGTAGAAATGGTTAATATCCGGAAACGCTGGCTTCTGGAATTTTGCCAGGAAGCCGCCGCCATCATCCGTCGCCTGAAACCTGGCATGAAATTCGCCATGCAGTCCCAGGCCCTGAACATGGACTGGGTTTCCGGCACCTCCGCAGAGCTGGCGGACTGCTGGGACTGGATGTCCGCGGATATTTACGCAGACCGCTACGGACTGTCCTATTCGAGCAAACTGTTTTACGCCCTCAGCAGCATCCGCCCGTTCGAGCGGGTCAACTGCTGGAACTACCCGAACATCCATGAACACGTGCTCACCCGGACAGAAGACGAACTCGCGATGATTGCATACAATACGATCATGCACGACGGCGCATTAACCGTGATCGACCAGATCGACCCGGTGGGAACGGTTCATGAACAGAATTACCGCACCATGAAACGGGTCTTTGACCGAATCCGCCGCTACGAACCCTACCTGGGCGGGGAACTTCTGGCAGACGTAGGCCTGTATGTCAGCCACCTGTCGAACTTCGATAAAGAAATGGACGGCAAACAGGTGAGAGAAGCCGGACTGGTCTTCGAGTGGACGCAGGCCAGCAGCCTCCTGCACAGCCCGGAAGCCCATATGAAGAGCGTTTTGCAGGCATCCCGAACCCTGACGCGGTATCACGTACCCTATAACATCGTGACGAAAAAGAACCTGTCCCAGCTTGGAAACTATAAAGTCCTGATCCTTTCCAATGTGGTGATGATGGATCAGGAGGAGATCGAAGCGGTTCGCCGGTTCGTCGCAGAGGGCGGCAGCCTGTATGCGAGCAAGGAGACAGCTACGATTCTGAATGATGGGACGACGAACGGAAAAAGCATGCTGGAAGACGTGTTCGGCGTGACACTTAAAGGGGAGACGAAGTGGAATTTCACATATGTTTCGCCCGTGCGGGAAGGACAGGAAGAATATCCGGAGAGCTTTTCCGCTGCCTATCCGGTAACCGTATCCGGAAGCCAGATGCTGGTGGAGCCCATCGACGAGGTGGAAACCATCGGAACCGTGACGCTTCCTTACGATTGCCCGAATGAAGACCGCTACTCGGCCCTGTTTACCTACCCGCCGGGACAGTATACAAAATACCCGGCAGTCACCGAACACACCTATGGAAAAGGAAAAGCCTTATACAGTTCCGCGGTTCTGGAAATGGGAGAACACAGTACCCAAAGGGAAGTCTTTTATCGGATGATCCGCCGTATTTCGCCAGAATACTGTATACAATTCGAAGGCTATCCCTCTTTAGAGGCGGTGCGGTTCGAAAAAGAAGACCGGAGTATCGTGCATATTTTAAACTATCAGGAAGAACTTCCGAACATCCCGGTTTACGGGCTTTCCCTGAAATGGAAGCGTTACGGAAAAACGCTGAAAAAAGTGGTTTTACAGCCGGAAGGGACGGAACTTCCCGCAAAGACCGAAGGCGACCTGGTTTCCGTAACGATTCCGGAGATCAAGGACTACGTATTACTGGAATTTTATTATTATTCAGACAGTCCCTGAGCACTTAGCTGCTCAGGAACGTAAGATAGTGATGAAATTTTTCTACGAAGCACCAGGTTCCCGGCAGCCAAACGCCGCCGCCGCGAACTGAGGGGCGAGGAGATATCGATACAAACGAAACAAGGAGGAACAGACACTTTATGAGCAACCTGATTCGAGACACCTTCGAAGCCGGAAACGGCATTTTCCGGATGATTCCCAACTTCATCCCGATCAAATTCGGGAAACCCGGCCGGAGACTGAAGCTCCATCCGGACGACTACTTTAAACTGGGCGCCGACTCCGGCACCATCATGGAGCGCTGGATCTGCGCAATGAAAGGCGCGCGCGCAAAGAATCCGAAAATCCCCGATCTGGGATACAGTTACGTCCTGGCAGAAAACGGAGAAAAATTTTTACTGTGCGACGCGGTAAAAGAATTAAAAGAAACGCTGATCGGCGAAGAACTGCAAAAAACTTACGGCGCATTCCCCGTGTATGCAAAATTCTTTGACTACGAGACGCCGCTGTATTTCCACTTCCATCCCCGGACAGAAATCGCCGGAAAAGTGGGATGCGAGGCAAAGCCGGAATGCTACTACTTCCCGCCTCAGTTAAATCCCCACGGCGGAGAACGGCCGTCCACCTATTTCGGCTTCCACGCCGGGGTGACAAAAGAAGAAGTGCGAGACTGCATCGCCCATTTCGCAGACTATGACACCCATGTGACAAGCCTCTCCCAGGCCTTCGATCTGGAAGTAGGAACCGGATGGTACGTTCCGGCAGGCGTCCTCCATGCGCCGGGTTCCCTGCTGACCTACGAACCCCAGTGGTGCACCGACTTAAACTGCGTCCTGGAAAATGTGGTCTGCGGCGAAGTCTTCGGGGAACGCTATTTGACCGATATCGTACCGGAAGGGGAAGAAAACCCCGCCGATTACATCCTGAATGCCCTGGACTGGGAAGCGAACTTTGAACCGGATTTCAAGGAGAAATATTTCCGGAAACCGGTGGAACTGCCGAAGACCCAGGAAGGGCTTACCGAAAAATGGGTATGCTACGGGAACGAATACATTGCATCCAAAGAAGTGACGATTCAGCCCGGAAAAGAAATTCTGCTGAAAGACCATGCCGCATACGGCTGCATCTGCGTCCAGGGCTTCGGCTCTTTTGGAACCTTCCACGCGGAAGCCGTGAACATGATGCGGGTAGGCGACCAGACCTGCGATGAGTTTTTCGTAGGAAAAGCACGGGCCCAGGAGGGCGTCCGCATCCGAAACGACAGCGCGGTGGAGCCGATGGTATTTTTACAGCATTTCGGGCCGGATAATACCTTTTATACAGAACAGGAAAAATAGGAAACAGAGCAGAATTGCGGCGCGGCAAGGCTGGGAAGCGGACAAGCAGACGCGCAGAAACCAGAAGCCTTGCTTCGCGGGAAGAGAAAGGAGGATGAAATGAACCAAAAAGACTATTTAGCAGGCAGTTTTCCCATCGGCGTCAAATACGCCCAGCACCGGGACATGCAGGAACCCTGCTGGGACATGGACTTTGAAAACATGAAAAACTGCGGCATCGACGCCCTGCGTGTACATGCATTCTGGGCGCCCATCGAACCCCAGGAAGGCGTGTTCGATTTTGGCCAGTACGACCGCATTACGGAAAAGGCAGGCGCTTACGGGATCAAGATCATGTTTACTCTGTATCTGATGGCGTCTCCGGAGTGGATTTTCCAGAAACATCCGGACAGCCGGTTCCAGTCCGCGGCCGGAACCGTATGGAACTCGAACCAGAACGGCGACAACGCCCACGGCGGCTGGCCGGGCCTCTGCTTCGACAGCCAGCCCTTCCGCCAGACCGTGGAACATTTCGTGGGAACCTTCGTGGAACATTACAAAGGGAACCCGAATGTGCTGGCCATCGACATCTGGCACGAACCCACCGACGAGGCGGCCACCCACGGCCCGGAAAACGACTGGAAAGAGGTCATGTTCTGCTACTGTCCCCATTCCATTGCAGGATTTAAGGAATGGCTGAAGAAAAAATACGGGACACTGGAAGAAGTGAACCGGGTGTGGACAAGGCACTACAACTCCTGGGAGGAACTGGAACCGCCGCGCAATATGGGAACCTACACCGACTGGCTGGACTGGAAGAACTACCGCCTGGACGCCGTCACCGATTCCGTCCGCTGGCTGGGACAGATCGTGAAAAAATACGACCCGGATCGGGCCACCAGCGTCCACACCGGCATCCTGGAAATGGGGCACCCGATTACCCATGCGGACGACCATTTCCGGCTGGCGGATACCACCGACATGTTCGCCTGTTCCCTGTACGAGTCGAAGAAGGCCGAGCTTGGGGGCCTAACCGCGGATCTGATGCGTTCCGCCTGTGACAACGGCCCGTACTGGATCGGGGAGACGGGAACCGGTTCCGGCCCGATCTTCAATTTCCTGGGGGCGGACCCGGAGGACTTCCACTGCTTTTCCAGAGCTTTGGAGCCGGAAGAAATCTTCCGCCTGACCTGGAGCCACATTGCCAGAGGGGCGAAGGGAATTTTCTTCTGGGCGTGGCGGCCTGACCGGAGCACCATCGAGCAGCTCTCCTTAGGCTTTACCGAGCGGGACGGCGGGCTTACCGACCGGACGGAGGCGCTCACCGCCTTTACAGGGGTATTCCGGCAATACCGGGAACGGCTTGCACACGTGTATGCACCGGAAAGCGACGTCTGTATTTTGTATAACATGGATTCCATGATTATCGAAGGAATCGTATCCGTTGCAAAAACGGCCAGCGGTTTCGTCAATTTTAAGGAAAATGCCTATAAGGACATGATTTCCTTCGTGGGATGCTACCAGCTCTGTATGAAAAACGGCATTCAGCCGGATTTCATCAGCAAAGAGCGGACGGAGCAGGGCGGCCTGGCGAAATACAAGGTTCTGATCCTGCCCTACAGCGTGAGCATCACTTCCGAGTTGGCGAAAGCAATTGAAGATTTTGTGAAAAACGGCGGAACCGTTATCAGCGACGCCATGCTGGGATTCTTTACGGACGACGGCTGGGGCTCGGAGGTCTGCCCGCCGGGCGGACTGGATCGGGTTTTCGGGTTATCCACGTCGGGAAGCTATGATCTGATTCGCACCTGTGAAATCGACCTGGGCCAAAAACGCTATGAAAAAGTCGGGCGGTACGTCAGCGAGCGAATCCGTGTGCAGGAGGGCGCGCAGGTGGAAGCCAGTTTCCCAAGCGGAAGGCCGGCCATTGTCACGAACCGCTTCGGGGAAGGAAAGACGGTCTATGTCGGCACCCTGTTTTTCGCGGCGGCGTTGAAGGAAGGGCTTTCTTATACGAACGAGCTGTTTGGGGAACTGCTTGCACTGGCAGAGTATGAAGGCGATAAACGCATCGAAAACATTGCCCCGGAAGAGGTGGTGGAAGTGCGGCGGCTTCTGGATGAAAAGAACGAATTCGTCTTTGTCATCAACCAGACGGAAAACACCGTAAGGCCCCGCATCCGGGTGCAGGTATCCGGAAACGGCCCGGTGACGGAAATCCTGACCGGCAGGACGGAAAAACCGGTAACAGAAAAGGAACTGTTGTGGGAAGGGGAATTAAAGCCGATGGAGACGGCGGTTTTCCTGATTGAAAAGCAGTAAGCAAAAACGAAAGGAGTTACAAATGATGAGAAGGAATTTCAAAAGAGCAGGGATCATGCTGGCGGCTATGGGAATGCTGATGAGCGGAAGCACGGCCTTCGCGGAGGAGCAGGTAACGCTGGAAATGTTTAATATGAAGACGGAGATCGTGGACATTTTAAACGGTCTGATCGAAGAGTATGAGGCGGAGAACCCGAACGTGACCATTTCGCTGAATACGCCGTCGGATGCGCCTACCGTCCTGTCCACGCGTATGGCGAGCGACGACACGCCGGATATCTTTACCGTATGGCCGAAGGCTTCCTTCTTCGAGCAGGTTGACGCGGGCTATGTGATGAATCTGGCTGACACCGGATGTATGGATAATATCAATGAGACCGCCAGAGAACAGTGGCTTTACAACGGCGGAGAGTACGCCGCGACCATCAGCTACAATTTTGCAGGAATCTGGTACAACAAGGCCATCTTTGAGGAATGCGGCATCACAGAATTCCCGAATACGATGGAAGGGTTAAAAGAAGTCTGCGCGACCTTAACGGAAAAAGGATATACACCGTTCGTAGTGGGGGCACAGAAGACGGATCAGACCGTTCAGCATTGCTATCTGAGCATGGCATCCTACTTTAACGATGAAGAATATGCGGCTTATCTGGAAGATTTGAATGCAAAACAGGTAAATCTGGAAGATTCCGTTTATGCACAGTGCTTCGCGGAAGTGGGGACGGTTCTGAGCGAAATCGCGGCGAACAGCCAGGATGACATTCTGGGCTATGACGACAGCGCGGCGGTTGCAGATTTTGCAAACGGCAAGGCGGCGATGATGATTGACGGAACCTGGAAGCTTCCGGCTATTCTGGCGGCGAATCCGGAAATGGACTGCGGCATTGCGGCGATTCCTGGGGAAACGGCGGAAGACACACGCGTTGCGGCATATCCCGGCGACTTCTCCCTGTGCGCATCGGCCAGCCTGGAAGGTGCGGAAAAAGAAGCGGCTTTAGATTTCATCAAATGGATGACCTCTACGGAAACTGCTACGAAATATGCGGAAGCAGACGGAAGCCCCTCCTGCATCATCGGAGTGGATTACGTGGCAGATCAGTTCCGGGAGATTTATGACACGTACCTGGCGGCAGGAAACTTTATCCTGAATCCGGACTGCAAGTGGAACAGCGCGCAGATCACAGCGGTAGGCGCGGCGGTACAGGAAGTGTACTATAACAAAGATGCAGAGAACTTTACGGCGAATATCCAGGAAGCGTTAAACAATAACTGACGCATAGCCGTCGGATGGCGCGGCGGTTCACAGCAGGAACATAGCCGGGAACTGCCGCTGTCCCGCGAAAAGGACATGCGAAAAACAGAGAAACTCTGTGCCCGTATAATGGATTCCGAAATTATACGGGCATTTTCTTTCCATGGGGGTGACAAAAAATATGAAAAAACTTGGCGGTAAAACGGATTTGACTTATCTGGCATTGACGGTTCCGGCCACGGTACTGTTCTTGATCTTCTGGTTTGTCCCGCTGCTGATGGGGCTGCATTACAGCCTTACGGACTGGAACGGGCTTTCCTCGGACTTTAATTATGTGGGGCTTCAGAATTATCTGAGCGTCTTTACGCAGAAGCGGACGCGAAACGCCCTTCTGTTTACCGGGAAATATTCGCTGCTTCTCGTGATTTTTGTTATGGTGATTGCCATGCTCCTGACGCTGGGGCTGACGTATGTGGTGTCGGATAAAATGAGCACGTTTTTCCGCTCCATGTTTTTCTTCCCGGCGGTGCTGAGTATGATTACGGTTTCGCTGACCTGGAATCAGATTTACCTGCGGGTGCTGCCGGCCCTGGGGGAGATGCTGGGGATCGACGCCCTATCGAGGAGCGTGCTGGGGAGTCCAAAGACAGCCATGTGGGGCGTCCTGTTCGTGAATGTCTGGCAGGGGGTGGCCCAGCCCTTTGTAATCCTGCTGGCCGGGATTCAGAATGTGCCCCAGGATCAGTATGAGGCGGCGCGCATTGACGGGGCGAACTCCTGGCATCTGTTTACACATATCACGATTCCATATATGATTCCGACGATCAATGTGGCGTTTGTGATGGTTCTGAAAGCGGGCATCAATGTGTTCGATTACATTCAGGGCATGACCGGAGGCGGCCCCATGCAGTCCACGGAATCGGCGGGCATTGTGATCTACCAGATGGCGTTTTTCGAAAATAAGGCAGGGTTTGCTTCGGCGTTCAGTGTGATCCTGCTGCTGATTGTGGCGGTGATCTCCTTTGCGCAGCAGATGGTCAGCAAGAAATACGAGGTGGGACAGCTATGAAGACGAAAAAATTACCGATTAAAATCGTTACCTATGCGGTATTTATTGCAGTTGTAATCGTGATCCTGTTCCCGATCTATGTGACCGTGATCACGGCGTTTAAATCGCCGGAGCAGTCCGCGGGGAATTTCTTTTCCCTGCCGACATCCCTGTACCTGGAGAACTTTAAAGAGGTCATGTCGGATGAAAATTTCGGCTATTACGTCGTAAATTCTCTTTTTGTTGCGATTTTTTCCGTGGGACTGACCACGCTGATGATCCCGATGGTGTCGTTTTCCATTGCGCGGAATAAGGAGCGGAAGCGTTACTACCAATTTTTGTATGCGTTTTTCGTGGCGGCCATTTTCTGTCCGTTTACGGTGCTGATGGTGCCGGTGGCGCAGCTCTGCGGAAAACTGGGGCTGATGAACCAGGGAGGGCTGATCCTGCTGTATGCGGCCTTCGCGCTGGGGCAGGGCGTGTTCCTGTTTACCGGATATTTTAAGTCGATTCCGCTGGAGCTGGAGGAAGCGTCGAAGATCGACGGGTGTACGCTGATGCGCACCTATTGGCGGATCGTGTTCCCGCTTGCGAAGCCGATGACGGCGACGCTGGCCATTCTGAATACCCTGTGGATCTGGAACGATTTCCAGCTCCCGTTGATCATCCTGAACAAATCGGCGAAAATGTGGACGCTGCCGATCTATCAGTACAATTTCAAGTCGGCCTATACGTTTAATTATAACCTGGCATTTGCTTCGTTCCTGTTTTCGATCGTGCCGATGATGCTTATTTACGCATTTTTCCAGAAGTACATTATCCAGGGGCTGACGGCCGGGGCGGTGAAGTCATAAGAATCCATTGACAACGGCTCCCGCGTCTGAGATAATAACACCAAGTTCGCTTTCCACGAAAGCAGACCCGAAACTATGCGCAGGACAAAGGAACCTTCATGAAAAAGAAAGAACGAAATGTGACGATTTACGATATTGCGCGGGAAGCCGGGGTTTCCACCGGAACCGTCTCCCGCTATATCAACGGAGTTGGAAAATCAAAAGGCGATACGGAGGAGCGTATCCGCCAGGCCATCGAAAAACTGCACTACGTCCCGAACCGGAGCGCCAGAGCCTTAAAAAGCCAGAAGCGGAATATCCTCTGCCTGGCCTACCCCGAATCGGACAACCCCTTTTTCTTCGAAATGGTCAGCGTCATCGAAGACGAAGTGAAGAAAGCCGGGTACAGCATGATGATCAGCCACACCCACGGGGAAGTCCAGGAGGAGCTGAAGATCCTGGAGCTGACCAAGGAAGGCATCATCGACGGCCTGTTTCTGATTAATTTTAACTATACCGACGCCCATTTCGCCGCGTTTAAGAGCGCGGGCTGCCCGGTTGTAGTCAGCTCCCTGTGCGTGTCTCCCTACGGCGGACAGGAGAATGACTGCTATGATTATGTTGGGATCGATGTGTTTAACGCGCTGTACATGAGCACGTCCCACCTGATCAAAAACGGGCATGAACGGATTGCCTATGTAGGCGGGCCGAACACGATGTGTGTGTTCCGGGAGCGTTTCGAAGGCTATTGCAGCGCCCTTTCCTGGGGGAAATTAAAGCTGGATGAGAACCTGGTCTTCGCGGAAGAACAGTTCGACGAAGAGGCCGGATACCGGGCGGGATGCGTCATCGCGAAGATGGAGGAGCGGCCCACGGCGGTCTGTGCGGCCAGCGACGTGATCGCGATCGGGATCATCCGCGCCCTGAAAGAGCATGGCCTTCGGATTCCGGAGGACGTGGCGCTGGTGGGGCTGGACAATATCAGCTTCGACCGGGTACTGACTCCGCCCCTTTCTTCCGTGCGGATGATGCAGGGCGAGATCGGGCGGTGCGCGGTGGAGTTTCTGCTGGCCCGGTTAAACGGGGATGAGTCCAAAGCGAAGAAAATTATTTACCAGCCGGAGCTGGTGGTGCGGCAGAGCAGCGAAAACGCGGCCAGGCCGGACGCCGCAGCGCCGGAAACATGACAAGGAGGCCCTCTATGGAAAAATACGAAGATATCAGGCAGACATCCGAAGCCGCTTACCGCTTTCTTCAGGAATTTGACCCGGAGAAGTATGCGGACGGCCGCTACGACCTGGAAGACGGCGTGTACGTAAACATCAGCACCTACACGACCAAATACCGGAAAGAATCCCTTTACGAAGCCCACAAGCGCTACACGGATATCCAGCTTATGATCCGCGGAAGCGAGATCATCGGCGTAGAGCCGGCGGACGTGATGCACGCCTGCCCCTGTGTGACGCCCTATGACGAAGAGAAAGACCTGGAACTGTACGCGAATAACCTGGACGGCGTCGACCACGTGATCCGGGACGGAGAATATGTGATCCTGCCGCCGGAGGCGGCGCATATGCCCGGCGTCTGCGACGGCGGCCCGGCCACGGTGCGGAAGATGGTCATCAAAGTGCCGGTATAAATGTACGAAAAGAAAAATGCTGTGAAACCTAATGTTTCACAGCAATTTTTTTGCAATCGCTTCCGCAGTCGCCGCCCTCGCCGCAGTCGCCGCCTCCGGATTCTTCCGGCAGAATCCGTAAAACAGACAGTCGATCAGGAAAAGCTGTCCCACCTTCGCGGCTACGGAGCCGGACTGCAGGGGACTCTCATTATACCCGCACAGAAGCACCACGTCCGCGAACTGGGCCGCGCGGGACTGGGAAAAATGCGTGATCAGGATGACCGGGATCTTCCGCTCCGCGGCAATCTGCAGAATGTCCTCCATATCTCTGGTGGAACCGGAATAGGAGAAAAACAGGATCGCCTCCCGGGGGGTGGCCAGGGCTGTCGCCATGGTCTGCATATGGGTGTCTGCAATGTGGACAAACCGGGAGGAAGCGGTGGAGAAGCGCGCCCAGGCTTCCATCGCCATGACATTGCTTCCTCCATGACCGAAGCAGTACACCCGCTCGGCGTCCGAGAGAATGTCTACCGCCCGGCTGATGTGCCGCTCGTTTAACTGCTCCAGTGTCTCGTTCAGGGAGAGGACGTTCGACGCGTGGAGCTTCTGGAAGATGGTGTGCAGGCTGTCTTCAGAGGCAATGGTCTGGGGAGAATCGGAAGGTTCCCCCAGATCTGTGACCCGGTCTGCCTTGGCAAGGGCCAGCTTAAAGTCATTGTAGCCGGAAAGGCCAAGGCCCCGGCAGAAGCGGGTGATGGTCGCCTCCGAGACGCCGCTTTGTTCCGCCAGTACGGAGATGGACAGGTACTGGGTGTCAGTGGCATGTTCAAAAATGTAGTCTGCCAGCTTTTTGCCGGAGCGGGTGAGGGTAGGATACTGTTCTGTAATGGACTCCAGGATATTACCGGCCACAAAACCACCTCCTAGCTGGATCGTTCGGTGAGGACGGCTGCGCCCAGCATGCCGGCCTGGTTTCCGAGTTCTGCTTTGCGAATTTTTACGTGGCGGAAGCTTGGCATGATGTTTTCGTAGAGTTTTTCCTGAATGTGCTCCAGCACGTAGGGCTGTTCCATGACGCCGCCGCCCAAGACGATGCAGGAGGGATTCATCATATGGGTGATCGTGATCAGCCCGTAGACGATTTCCATGATCCAGTCGTCGATGATCCGGCGCACGGCGGGTTCTTCGATCCGCGAAAACAGGATGCGGCCGTTTACAAGCGTTTCGTCATAGGCCATGGCGCGCTTCACAAGGGCAGTGGTGGAGGCGTATTTCTCGTAGCAGCCGGAGAAGTAGTCCTCTTTCGCGTTCCGGGCTACGGGGTGGGTCACCATGGCGCCGAATTCCCCGGCGGAATAGCTGCTTCCGCTGTAGAGGCTTTCCCTAAGGAAGAGGGCGCCGCCCACGCCGGTGCCGTAGGTTAAGCAGGCGAAGTTCGCCTCGCCGCGCCCGGCTCCGAAGTACGCTTCTCCGATGGCGGCGGCATTCACGTCATTTTCCACGGAAACGGGGACGGAGAACGCCTCTTCCAGGATGGCCTTTATGGGGGTGCCGGTGTAGCCGGGGATGTTCGGATTCGCGTAGATGATGCTCCCGGTTACAGGGTTTACCTGGCCTGCGGTGCTGATGCCGATCCGGTCAAACATGCAGTCGGCCCGGTAGCCGGAAATGATTTCTTTCGCGCGTTCCATCACGTGGGCGCCGCCAAGGGAAGCCTCCGTCGGGGTTTCCTGGATGCGGGACAGCGCGCCGTTTTCATAGACGGCGGATTTGATCGCCGTGCCGCCGATATCAAGTACGACAGCTTTCATAATGAAATCCCTCCTTTTCGGAAATGCGGGATACCAGGACAAAATCCCGGATAACCAGTCATGATCTTCCGTGTTTTTTCATATGTATAATATAACATACACAAATTTTCCTTTCAATAGAATTATGTAAAAAAATTTCAAAATAAAATCCAAATGAAAATTTTTTGAAAAAATCATTGACAAATATAACAATTAAATGTATGATAAGACTATCAGATTTATCAATGATTGACATGTCCGGACGTCGAGGTCATTGTGCAAGTTGGAAGTATTGTAATTGAAAAAGAAAGAGAGGATGCGTTTTATGAAGTATCGTAAGATTATGGCTTTAGCCCTGACGGCTTGTATGGTATTCCCGGTATCCGCTTTTGCAGAAAGCGAAACCACTGACATTACTCTTTGGACTTACCCGGTAGGAAGCTGGGGAGATTCCGCTGTCGTAGACGGCCTGATTGCAAACTTTAACGAAGTTTATCCGAATATTAACGTGACCGTAGAATATCTGGACTACACGAACGGCGACGACCAGGTGAACACCGCCATCGAAGGCGGACAGGCCCCGGATATCGTATTCGAAGGCCCGGAACGTCTGGTAGCGAACTGGGGAGCCAAAGGCCTGATGGTAGACCTAGCAGACCTCTGGACAGACGAAGCGAAAGAAGCGATCTACGACTCCGTAGAAGCTGCCTGCCAGAATAACGAAGGCGTATTCTATGAGTATCCGCTGTGCATGACCGCTCACACCATGGCGATTAACCGCGAAATCTTCGAAGCGGCAGACGCCCTCCAGTATCTGGATGAAGAGACCCGTACCTGGACCACCGAGAATTTCGTAAAAGCGGTAGAAGCCGTTTACGCTTCCGGCCAGGAAAACGTGGCAGCCATCTACTGTAACGGCCAGGGCGGCGACCAGGGAACCCGTGCTCTGATCAATAACCTCTACGGCGGCACCTTTACGAACGCAGAACACACCGAATACACCGTAAACAGCGAAGAAAACATCAAAGCTCTTGAACTTCTGACCTCCATGGACGGCATTAACATCGACGCCTCCATCACCGGCGGCGACGAAATCCAGCTCTTCTGCAACGGCACACTGGCCATGGCATTCTGCTGGAACATCGCACAGGAAGTAAATAACGCCGAATCCATCAGCTTCGACGTGCTCCCGATGGCCTTCCCGTCTGAAAACGGCGAACCGCAGCTCTGCGGCGGTATCTGGGGCTTCGGTATCTTCGATAACGGCGACGAAGCCAAGATCGAAGCAGCGAAAACCTTCATCGATTTCATGGCGAACGACGAGACCCAGGCTGTGGAAAGCGTAAAAGCTTCCAGCTACTGGCCGGTAAAAGATCTCGGAAACATCTACGAAGGCGATGAGCTGAAGACCGAATATGCGCTGTTCACCGACTACATGGGCGATTACTATCAGGTAGTTGGCGGCTGGGCAGAAGCCCGTACCGCATGGTGGAACATGCTGCAGCAGATCGGTTCCGGCACAGACATTGCGACCGCAGTCGAAGAATTCGCGACCACGGCAAACGCAGCGGCAGCGGCGGCACAGTAAGTAATTTTTACAGTCAGTAATTTCAAGAGGAACGAGGCTTGATTTTGACAAAATCCGGACAGTCTCTGCATTGAAATCACGCACCCTTCCTGTATTCTTGTGCGGGAAGGGTGCCTTTTACTGTAACGGAAAACACAGGATTCCGTTGTTTTAAAACGAAGGGAGGAGCTCTCATGTCAAACAGCAACCGTATGAGCAAAGCACTTGTACGAAGAGAAACCATGGCCGGGTATGCGTTTATGATCCCCAGCCTGATCTTTTTCCTGGGATTTGTCATCTATCCCATGATCCAGTGCGTCATCACCAGTTTCTTTGACTCTACGATGAACCGGGCGGATATTTTCGTCGGCATCGGGAACTACGTGGAGCTGTTCCAGGACTCGGTGTTCCTGGGCGCATTGAAAAATACTGTCATTATCGTGGTAGTATCCGTACCGGTTACCTGCATTTTCTCTTTGTGGGTAAGCTCCGTTATCTATAACCTGAAAGAGCCGTTCTGCTCCATCTTCCGCTGCATCTTCTACCTTCCGGTTGTAACCGGTTCCGTAGCCGTTACGGTCGTTTGGAAGTGGATGTTTAACAATTATTATGGTATATTTAATTATGTCGGAAAAAGCCTGGGTATCCTGGATAAGAATATCAACTGGCTGGGCGACGAGCGGTTTGCCCTGGGCTGTATCATCCTGATCCTGCTGACCACCTCCGTAGGCCAGCCCATCGTCCTCTACGTCTCCGCGCTGAATAACGTGGATCAGTCCTTAGTAGAAGCGGCGGAAGTGGACGGCGCCACGAAATTCCAGTGTTTCTGGCGGATCAAATGGCCCCAGATCATGCCGACGACCCTTTACATCCTGGTCATCACCACGATCAACAGCTTCCAGTGCTTCGCGCTGATCCAGCTTCTGACCAGCGGCGGCCCGAACCACAGCACGGACACCATCATGTACTACATCTATTATAACGCATTTAAACTGTACCGTTATGGCTACGGAAATGCCATGGGCGTTGTCCTTGCCGTCATCATCGCGGTCCTGTCCGGTATCCAGTTTAAAGTGACCAAGTCAGACTGAGAAGGGAGGAAGCGAAGATGAATAAAACCTTTAATCGTTCCAAATGTTACCGGATCGTATCCATCGTGATCATTACGATTTTAGCTATCGGATTTGCGTTCCCCCTTTACTGGATCGTCACGGGTTCCTTTAAAACGGCATCCGCGATCAATGCGACGACACCCCAGTGGTGGCCGGAAGAATTCGTTCTGGACAACTACCAGAAGCTGTTCAGCAGACAGACCGCCCCGCTCTGGGAGCTGCACATTCCGTTTACGAACATCAGCTTCGCAGGCCCGGTGGTTCCGGCGGCGATCCGCTGGCTGGTGAATACGGTCTTCATGGCCGTGGTTTCCATGCTCCTGACCTGTGCGACGGCGGCGATGGCAGGCTATGCCCTGGCGAAAAAGCGCTTCATCGGACGTACCTTGGTGTTTACCCTGATCGTGTGCGCGATGGCTCTGCCGAAACAGGTTATCCTGATCCCGCTGCTTCGGGAAATGTCGGCCCTGAACCTGTATAACACCCTCTGGGCGGCGATCCTGCCCATCGTAGGCTGGCCCTTCGGCGTCTTCCTGATCAAGCAGTTCGCGGAAGGCATCCCCGGAGAAATGATGGAAGCGGCCCGCATCGACGGCGCAAGCGAGTGGAAGACCTTTTCCGAGATCGCCCTGCCGATGTTAAAGCCCGGTATCGGCGCATTGGCCATTTTCACCTTCATTAATTCCTGGAACGACTACTTTATGCAGTTGATCATGCTGACCAGTACCAGCAACCTGACGATTTCCCTTGGTATCGCCAAGCTCCAGGCGGAAAACGCCACAGACTTCGGTCTGATCATGGCGGGCGCGGCCCTGGCGGCGATTCCGATCATCATCGTATTCCTGATTTTCCAGAAGTATTTCACCAAGGGAATCACGATGGGCGCAGTTAAAGGCTGATCCGGCAAAGGAAAAGAGAATCATTATTTAAGGAGGATGAAGCAATGAAAAAAGAAGAGATTTTTGAACAGATCAAAGGCAAAGTGATCGTATCCTGCCAGGCCCTTCCCAGCGAACCCCTGTATGTGGAAGAAAAATCCATCATGTACCTGATGGCGCGTGCGGCCAAGCAGGCGGGTTCTCCGGCGATCCGGACCAGCAGCATCCGGGACGTGGTTGCGATCAAGGAGGAAACCGGGCTTCCGGTCATCGGCCTTGTAAAAGTAAACTATGAAGGCTTCGAGAGCTACATCACCCCGACGATGAAAGAGGTGGACGACCTCGTGGCCGTGAATACCGATATCATTGCTTTCGACTGCACGAATCTGAAGCGCGGCGACGGCAAGACCACCAGTGAATTCATCACCGAAGTGCGGACGAAATATCCGGACGCCATTCTGATGGCAGACATTTCCACATATGAAGAGGGCGTGAATGCCTGGAAGCTGGGGATGGATATGGTCGGCACCACGATGAGCGGCTATACGCCATTCTCTCCGAAGACGGAAGGGCCGGATCTGGAGCTGGTGCGCCGTCTGTCTGAGACGGTGGACGTTCCGGTCATCGGCGAAGGAAGGATTCATTATCCGGAACAGGCCGTGGAAGTTTTGAACGCGGGTGCATTTGCGGTCGTAGTCGGCGGAGCCATTACGAGACCCCTGGAAATCGCGGCGAGATTTATTCAGGCAGTTGAAAAAAGATAAGACAGGGAGGCAGTAACATGTCAAAGTATGAGATCAATCAATTTAAGCATGTGACCGTGGCGCTGAACACGCCGTTCAAAGAGGACGGAAGCGTCGATGAGCAGGCCGTGCGCGCGGTTTCCAGATATTTCCGGGACAAAGGCGTAAAGCAGATGTATGTCTGCGGGAGCACCGGAGAGGGATTCCTGCTGGATACCGAGGAGCGCAAACTGGTTGCGGAAGCGGTGGTGAGCGAGGTCGGAAAAGACATGAATATCATTGTTCATGTGGGATGCGCGGATACCCGGCACGCCTGCATCCTGGCCGAGCATGCGGAAAAGATCGGTGCGGCGGCCACTTCCGCAGTCCCCTGCGTCTATTACCGTCCCAGCGAGGAGAGCGTATACCGGCACTGGACAGAGATCACGAAAGCGGCGGATCTTCCGTTCTTCATCTATAATATTCCGCAGCTCACCGGATTTAACCTGTCTATGAACCTGTTTCACCGGATGCTGGAAAATGAGCGCGTAGCGGGCGTGAAGTGTTCCTCTGACCCGGCACAGGATATCCTGCGCTTTAAACAGGCCGGCGGAAAAGATTTCATTGTCTTCAATGGGCCGGACGAGCAGTTCGTAGCCGGACGCCTGATGGGCGCGGACGCCGGAATCGGCGGGACATATGGGGCGATGCCGGAGCTGTACCTGAAGATGGAAGAGCTGATCAGACGCGGCGAATGGGAGAAAGCGGCCGAGGTTCAGGGCATTGTAACGCCGCTGATCTACCGTCTGTGTTCCTTTGCCTCCATGTACGGCGCGGTGAAGAGCATCATTACGTTGGACGGCTGCCCGATGGGTGACCCGCGGCTTCCGTTCCTTCCGGTTTCGAAGGACGATCCGGAGCTGATCCAGCTCTACAAAGACATCAAACAGGCAATTGCCGATACAAAGGAATGGTAAAATGAAAAAGCATATCGTATGTTTTGGAGATTCGAACACCCACGGATACTGTGCGGCGAACGGCGGCCGGTTCGATGAGAACGAGCGCTGGACGTGCCTTCTTCAGAAGAAGCTGGGAGAGGATTACCTGATCCTGGAGGAGGGATTAAGCGGCCGGACGACCAGTTTCCGGGACCCGTTATTTGAGGGGCTGGCCGGGCTGGACTATCTGTATCCGTGCCTGATGAGCCATGAACCGGTGGATCTGCTGGTGATTATGCTGGGGACGAACGATACGAAGGAGCGCTTCGGGGCGTCGGCGGCGTGCATTGCGCTGGGACTGAAGCGGCTGATCGGGAAGGCCCTGGCCACTGCGGACTGCTGGCGGGACGGGAAGCCGAATATTCTGGTGGTGACGCCGCAGAATATCGGGCCGGAGTACGCGCAGTCGGAAGTCGGCGGCACGATGGGACGGGGCTGTGCCGAGAAGTCCCAGGGGCTGGCGGCGGAGTATGAGAAGATCGCCGAGATGATGGGCTGTCATTATCTGGATGCGAACAAGGTCGTGCAGGCGGGGCCGAATGACATTGATTTTATGCATCTGACGGCGGAAGGCCATAAGCAGTTGGCGGAGGCACTGGCGGAGAAGATCCCGCAGATATTATAAGACGGATTTGAAACAGGCAGAGGCTGCGCTCCGGCATTCACACCTACGCCAGCCTTTTGGTACGTCCAAGTCCATTATGTACAGCCGCCGGGAAGGCGGAAAGCTTGCGGGGACGTGTTTCGAGGGGCGGTTTTCACTGGAATCTCCGTTCCAGGCGGAGATGCAGGCGTGCCGTATACGGCAAGGAAGAATGTCGAAATCGCCTTTCTAAGACTTTCCGGTGAATCGGATACCATGCTCGCATGGCAAGGCGCATGAAATAAGAAGGCTCTCCTGAGCGTCTTAGTCGCAGTTAGGGGAAGTTTGACGATGACGTTGCCCCGTTCCCCGGAAGGTTTTCGACGGCACGGTGGTGTCCATCTAAGTCTACAGTGGTTAAAAAAATAGAAAAGCTGGCGTTGTGTGAATGGTAATGGCTGCGCTCTACGGGGCGCGGCCTTTTTGGCGCATTTTGTTGAAATTCCTCCCGGTTTATGCTACAGTAATTGGGAAACCAATTTCCAGAAAATGGAAATTTGGGAAAAAGGGAGGGATTTTATGAAACGGGAATATCTGGAACAGAACGTCTACGAAGCATTCCAGGACCGCCTAGGCCTGATCTTCGAAGAATTCGACAACATCTACGTCTCCTTCTCCGGCGGAAAAGACAGCGGCCTTCTCTTAAACATGGTTCTGGACTACCGGAAAAAGTACTTTCCACAGAAAACCATCGGCGTCTTCCACCAGGACTTCGAAGCCCAGTACACCGTGACCACCGAATACGTAGAGCGCACCTTCGAGCGCATCAAAGACGACGTGGAACCCTACTGGGTCTGCCTCCCAATGGCCACCCGGACGGCCCTAAGCAGCTACGAAATGTACTGGTATCCCTGGGACGACACGAAAGAAGAACTCTGGATTCGGAAAATGCCGGACAAAGAATACGTCATCAACCTGAATAACAACCCCATGACCACCTACCGCTACCGCATGCACCAGGAAGACCTGGCCAAACAATTCGGCCGCTGGTATCGCCTCTCCCACGGGAACGGAAAAACCGTCTGCCTCCTGGGAATGCGCGCCGACGAATCCCTACAGCGTTACAGCGGTTTTGTCAATAAAAAGTACGGCTACAAAGGCGAATGCTGGATCAGCAAGCAGTTCAAAGACGTCTGGTGCGCCTCCCCTCTGTACGACTGGACGTCGGAAGACATCTGGCATGCCAATTATCTGTTTAACTATGATTACAATCGGTTATACGACTTGTACTATATGGCCGGGCTGAAAGTCTCGCAGATGCGCGTGGCCTCCCCGTTTAACGACTATTCAAAAGACGCCCTGAACCTGTACCGGGTCATCGATCCGGAAATCTGGGTAAAACTGGTAGGCCGCGTCCAGGGCGCGAACTTCGCCAGCATTTACGGCCGGACAAAAGCCATGGGCTACCGGAACATCACCCTTCCCGAAGGCCATACCTGGAAGTCCTACACGATGTTCCTTCTGGACACCCTTCCGGCCAGGCTTCGGAACAACTACGCGAAAAAGTTCAATACCTCCATCGAATTCTGGCACAAAACCGGAGGCGGCCTGGACGAAGAAACCATTGCCGAACTCGTGGATCACGGCTACAAAATCCGCCGCAACGGCGTTTCGAACTACACCCTGAGCAAAAAATCCAGAGTGGTCTTTCTGGAAAAAATCCCGGATCACACGGACGATATCAAGTCCTCCAAAGATGTGCCGAGCTGGAAGCGGATGTGCTACTGCATTCTGAAAAACGACCACATCTGCCGGTTCATGGGCTTCGGGATGACCAGAGAGCAGCAGCGGCGGATCGACCTGATCAAAGAAAAGTACAAGAGTGTGGAGGAGATGGATTATGGAGTATAAAAGCCCGGTTTACCATGTGATACCGGTTCCGATCGAAAAGATCAAACCAAACACCTACAATCCCAATGCGGTGGCCCCGCCGGAGATGCGCCTGCTCTATGACAGCATTAAGGCGGACGGCTACACGATGCCGATTGTCTGTTATTATGATAAAGCGGAGGATACCTACATCATTGTAGACGGATTCCACCGCTACCGGATCATGCTGGAGCATGAAGACATTTACGAGCGGGAGAAGGGGATGCTCCCGGTCTCGGTCATCAATAAACCTTTGGATCAGCGGATGGCCAGCACCATCCGGCACAACCGGGCCAGAGGAACCCACGACGTGGATCTGATGAGCAACATTGTGAAAGAACTCCACGACCTGGGACGCTCGGACGCCTGGATTTCGAAGCATCTTGGGATGGATCGGGACGAGATCCTGCGGCTGAAGCAGATCACCGGGCTGGCGGAGCTGTTTAAGGACGTGAAGTTCGGAAAAGCCTGGCGTCCGGTGGAAGAACCCGGAGATGAGGAAGAACTAAATGAATAAAGGAGGAAGAACTATGCGTTATCGTGCACTGGGAAATACCGGGCTGAAGGTCAGCGAAATCGGCCTGGGCGGCGAATGGCTGGAGCGCCATAACACCGAAGAAGTAAAGGAAGTCATCGACTGTTGCGCGGCGAACGGGATCAATATCCTGGACTGCTGGATGTCTGAGCCGAATGTGCGCTCGAACATCGGAAAGGCGATCAAGGGCAGCCGGGAAAAGTGGATTATCCAGGGGCACATCGGGTCGACCTGGCAGAACGGCCAGTATGTGCGCACCCGTGACCTGGAAAAGGTGAAGGAGGCTTTCGAAGACTTGCTGACCCGGATGCAGACGGATTACATCGACCTTGGCATGATCCATTTTGTGGATGAAGCGGCGGAATTCGACCGGATCATGAACGGGGAGTTCCTGGCTTACGTCAAGGGGCTGAAGGAAAAAGGCGTGATCCGCCACATTGGCATGAGCACCCATAATCCGGCGGTGGGGAAGCTGGCGGCTTTAAGCGGAGAGATCGAAATGATTCTCTTCAGCGTGAACCCGGCCTTCGACCTGCTTCCGGCAAGCGAGGACATGAACCGCTATTTTGCGGAGGATTCCTACGAGGCGCAGCTTGGCGGCATTGCGCCGGAGCGGGAAGAGCTGTACCGGATCTGCGAGCAGAGAGGCGTCGGGATCACGGTCATGAAGGGATATGCCGGAGGACGGCTGTTTTCCGCGGAGACTTCGCCCTTTGGAGTGGCGCTGACGCCGGTACAGTGCCTGCACTACGCGCTGACGCGGCCCGCGGTGGCGAGTATCATGGTGGGTTATGATACGCCTGCCCATGTGGAGGCGGCTGTGGCCTACGAGACGGCTTCCGAAGAGGAGAAGGACTATGCCAGCGTCCTGGCCGGTGCGCCGCGCCACGCTTATTCCGGGCAATGTACCTACTGCGGCCACTGTGCGCCATGTCCGCAGAAGATTGACATCGCGATGGTGAATAAGCTGTATGACCTGGCGGTGATGCAGGAGGAGGTTCCGGCGACGGTGGCGGCGCATTATGCGCAGCTTGCGGCGAATGCGAAGGACTGTATCGGATGCGGGGGATGCGAGAAGCGCTGTCCATTTGGGGTTCCGGTGGTGGAGCGGATGGAGAAGGCGAAAAAGCTGTTTGTGTAAATTGCAGCAGAGGCTCTGGTTTTCGAACCAGGGCCTTTTGTGTTATGAAATTTTCACAAAATAATCAGAAAGCGTTTATTGCCAAAAAGGCGTGAAATTGTTACACTTTTCGTAGAACAAATAAAATGAAAGGAGAACGCACATGTGAACGAACAACGCAAAGAAAAGGTGGGAACTGCATGAATCAAAAAATAAAAGAAAAAACCCAGGAAGCCTTCGCGGCAGTTCTCCCGATTACCATCATCGTGCTGGTGCTCAGCGTCCTTCTGGTGCCGATGGAGCTGGGAACGCTCGTGATGTTTCTGGCCGGAGCCGTGATGCTGGTGGTCGGGATGGGATTTTTCCAACTGGGCGCAGAGATGGCCATGACCCCTTTAGGAGAGGGCATTGGCGTGGCCATTTCCAAGAGCGGCAAAACCGTGATCGCGGTGCTGGTGGGGTTTTTGATGGGAACGATCATCACGCTGGCGGAGCCGGACTTGCAGGTGCTGGCGAACCAGGTGCCCTCGATTCCGAACGAAGTCCTGACCTGGGCTGTGGCCGTGGGTGTCGGAATCTTCTTCTCCCTGGCCATCCTGCGAATTTTATTCCACGGAAACTTATCTACCCTGTTAATCATTCTGTACGCAATTCTGCTTGTTGTATCCATTTTTACGCCGGAGGATTTCCTGGCGGTTTCCTTTGATGCCGGCGGCGTCACCACCGGGCCGATCACGGTTCCCTTTATCATGGCGATGGGTGTTGGTATGGCTTCCATCCGCGGCGACAAAGGCGCTTCGGACGACAGCTTCGGTCTGGTAGCGCTGTCCAGTATCGGGCCCGTGCTGGCCGTCCTGATCCTGGGATGCTTCTATCAGCCCACGGAAGCGGCCTATGAGGCGGCGGGCGTGGCCGAAGTGGTGACGACAAGAGATGTGGCGCGGGTCTTCCTGACCGGGATTCCCCACTATGCGAAGGAAGTCCTGATGTCGCTTCTGCCGATTCTGGGGGTCTTCCTGATTTTCCAGTTTGTCAGCCGCCGCTATCGGAGACGGCAGATGAAACAGATTTTCGTAGGGTTTGGATATACGTATCTGGGACTGGTTTTATTTTTATGCGGGGTCAATGTGGGATTTTCGCCGGTGGGCTCTCTGATGGGAAGCGAGATTGCTTCCAAGGGCTGGAAATGGCTGCTGATTCCGGTAGGGATGCTGATCGGTTACTATATCGTAAAGGCGGAACCGGCGATCCAGATCCTGAACCGGCAGGTGGAGGACGTGACGGACGGCGTGGTTTCTTCCAGCCAGATGAACCGCTGCATGTCCGTCGGCGTTTCGGTCAGTGTGGGACTGGCCATGCTGCGGATTCTGACGGGATTCCCGATTTACTGGATCCTGATTCCGGGGTATGGGATTGCGCTTTTGCTCTCCAGGACCGTGCCGAAGATTTTCGTCGGCATTGCCTTCGACTCCGGCGGCGTGGCCAGCGGGCCGATGACAAGCACCTTTTTGCTGCCCTTAAGCATCGGGGCCTGCGAAGCCCTGGGCGGAAATCTGATGACGGACGCCTTTGGGGTGGTGGCGCTGGTCGCAATGACGCCGCTCATTGCCGTCCAGCTTATGGGCCTGCAATACCGGTGGAAGATGCGCAAGGCGGAGAAGGCAGCCCTGACCGCGGCGGTGAGCCTGGATGACGCGGATGTGATCGTAGAGATCGAGGAGGATGAGTAAATGAAAGCGGAAACGAGAAAGCCGGGCTTCCGGATGCTGGTGCTGATCACCACGCCGAAGCTGGCCCAAAAGGCGGGAACGATGTTCAAAGAAGGCGGCGTTCCGTCCTATTACAAGTTTTACGGCAAAGGAACAGCCACCAGTGAGATCATGGAAATCCTGGGGCTTGGAAGCATTGAAAAATGTATTCTCATAAGCTTTATGCCGAAAGTGTTTTCGGATGAAATGATGCGGAAAATGAAAACGGAGCTGCGGCTGTACAATCCAAACAGCGGGATCGCCTTCAGCGCCCCGGTGTCCGGCGGAAGCAGCCTGCTGATCAAACGCCTGAACCAGCTTCAGGAAGAATACGGTACTGCGCGATTGGAGGAACGAAAAATGGAAATACCGGAAATGAATTATGCGGCAATTTTGGCGGTGGTAAACCAGGGCTACAGCGGAGAAGTGATGGACGCCGCGCGGTCTGCCGGAGCTGCCGGCGGGACGGTGTTCCATGCGCGCCAGGCGGCGAATGAGGACACGCTGAAGTTCTGGGGGATTTCCATCCAGCCGGAGCGGGAGATGATCCTGATCCTGGCCAGGCAGGAGGAAAAACTGGCGATCATGAAGGCCATCGGGGAGAAATGCGGGGTGCACAGCGAGGCGCGGGGCGTTGTAGTCTCGATGCCGGTAGATCAGGTAATTGGTTTCGAATAAGGGAAGTTCTGCATAGTATAGGATAACGAACCGAAAAAGAAGTGGAAGCATGCAGAATCGATGTGACGCTGTCCGGATGACGGAGGATTATTTAAGCCGCTACCAGGAGATCCTGGACAATATGATCTGCGGCATGACCCATGCCAGCCTGACGGACAGCATTTCCCATAATTTTATCGTGCAGATGATTCCCCACCATCTTGGGGCGATCGGCATGTCTTATAATATCCTGCGTTTCAGCCGCTGGGAGCCGGTGCGGGAGATCGCGGAAGGGATCATTTCGGCCCAGATGGCCAGTATCGGGGATATGATGGCGGTGCTGCCCTGCTGCAGCGGGTGGAAAAACCATCCGGCCCAGAACCGGTGCTATAACCGGAAGCAGCAGGAGATCAGCCGGACCATGTTTGCGGAAATGCGGCAGGCCTGCGCGGATGAAAACCTGAACGCGGATTTTATGCGGGAAATGATTCCCCACCACCAGGGAGCGGTGAAGATGTCGCAGAATGCGATGCGCTTCCCGATCTGCCGGGAGCTTTTGGGGATTCTGGATGAGATTATCCGGTCGCAGTGCGAGGGGATTCGGAGGATGGAGGAGCTGCTGGAGAACAGTGATTGTCACTAAAGAAGAGGGACTGTTTTTTGCAGAAATGTGAAAAACAGTCTTTCTGCCGTTTGGGATTTGTGGTAGCATAGGAGACAGGAAACCGGACAGAAAGGGGATGCGGCATTTGGTTATTGCAGAAGAACAATATCTGACACAGATTCAGAATACGGTGGAGCCTTATCTGAAGGCCCACGAGCGGGTGCTTTGGCTGGAACGGGAGACCGGCAGGAAAATATATTGCCTGAATTATCGGGCGGACAGGCCCAGGGGCGTCGTGGTGATCGCCCACGGTTTTACGGAGACGGCGGAGAAATACCGGGAAATCCTGTATTATTTTGTGAAGCGGGGATATCGGGTCTATATGCCGGAGCACTGCGGCCATGGGCGGAGTTACCGGATGACGGACGACCCGTCGCTGGTGCATATCGATCATTGGCAGAGATATGTGGATGATCTGCTTTATGTGGCGCATCGGGCGCGCAGGGAGAGCCGGGGACTGCCGCTGTATGTGTTTGGCCATTCGATGGGCGGCGGGATCGCGGCGGCCGCGGCGGCGGTGGAGCCGGGGCTGTTCCGGAAAGTGGTGCTGTCGTCGCCGATGATCCGGCCGCTGACCGGGAAGGTGCCCTGGCGGACGGCACGGAGGATTGCGGCGTTTTTCTGTCTGACCGGGAAAAATCAGCGCTATGTGGCCGGGCAGCATCCCTATGAGGGGAAGGAGAATTTTGAGAAGAGCAGCAGCCTTTCCAAGGTGCGGTTTGATTATTATCAGGAGAAAAAGAAGAAGGAGCCGCTGTTTCAGACGAATGCGGCTTCTTACGGATGGCTTTATGAGGCCGCGAAGCTGAACCGCTATCTGCAGCGGACGGGGTGGAGGAAGATCCAGGCGCCGGTGCTGCTGTTTCAGGCGGAGAGGGAGAAGCTGGTCTCGAAGCGGGAGCAGGAGAAGTTTGCGCGGAAGCTGGCCAGGGGGAGGAAGGTGTATCTGATTAAGGTGCCGGGGTCGAAGCATGAGATTTTTAATGCGGATGCGGGGACGGCAGAGCGGTACTGGAGGCGGATTTTTTATTTCCTGGAGAGGGAGTGACCGCGCCCGGATTTACGCGCCGCGTCTGGCGCTGACCCGCATTATGCCCGGATTCACGCGCCGCGCCCGGCCCTGACCGGGAGCTGAATCTCGGTCACAAATTTCGAAACATCTTTCGTCAGCCCATAATCGATCATCGTGATCTCTTTCGAAAAACCATGGATTTCCCATCCGTGGTTTTTTGCATAGTCCAAAAGCATTTCATAATACCGCGGCGCCCGCTCATGGCTCCCCTGGAACCGCACCGTCAGACAAGTCTCCTTCGGCAGCAGAAACGTCTCCCCATGAAACGCATCCTCCTCATCCAACAGAAGAAACACCAGATCATAAGGCAGAAACTGCCGCTTCTCCAGTTTTTCCTTCGAAAGCCCAATCCCCACCTTCCCTAAAAAAGTCACGGACTGCGGCGCTTCCTGCTCCAGCTCCCGGATCGAAAATTCCAGATCCAGATAATTCGCCGGCGTCAGGTCTTTATTTAAGGCTGCGATTTTCCGGGCGGGACTGGAAACCAGCGTAACCTCATCGAGCCTTGAAGAAACCGCATCCGCGAGCTGCGCCAGCCTCTTGTCGATTTTCCGCTCGATCCGCGCAAGCTCCACCTGCCGGCGGCGCACCTCCTCCTTTTGCTGCTTTAACAGCTCCTGGATACTGTCCAGGTTCCGATCCTGCAAAAAGAGCGCAATATTCTCCAAAGGCATATCCAGCGCCCGCAGATACCGGATCGTATTCAGGCACTCGAACTGTCTCGTACTGTAATAGCGGTAGCCGGTGGCCGGATCTGTGTATTCCGGCGTCACCAGCCCGATTTTGTCGTAATAACGGAGAATGCTGACGCTGATGTGGAACAGCTTCGACACTTCCCCGATGGAAAAGTAACCGTTGTTTTTCATGATGATTTTCCTTAATCAGGTTTCTGTATTTTAAGGCAGAAAAACTGCATCCTGTCCCCGCGGCTATTGCAGGAACGCCCAAATATGATAAAATGGGCATGAATGAGCCGTTAGGAAGAGCGGCGAATGGCGCTCATGACGAAGCCATGATATCATAGAAACCGCTCACGATGCAAGGAAAGGATGTGACCCCTTGAAGCTTACCCTGACCCAAATCAACGAAGGCGAAGAAGAAGTCCGGATCCGCTACCGCCGCATGAATGAAACCGTAGAGGCCATCGCCTCCATTGTCCGGGGCACCGAACCGAAAATCGCCGCCCTCTGGGAGGGACAGACCATTTTTCTGCCGCCGGAGAAAATCTATTATCTGGAAAACGTGGACGGCGTCACATATGCCTACCTGGAAGACAGGGTAGCGAAGGTGCCGGAAAGCCTGCGGGCGCTGGAAATGCGGTTCGGGAGCCGGGGCTTTTTCCGGTGCTCGAAATCCATGATCCTGAACCTTTATAAGATCGGCTACCTGAAGAGCGAGCCGGAAAGCCGCATCCGCGCTACCATGGAAAATGGCGAACAGGTCATCATTTCCCGGAAATACGCGAAGGAGCTTAGACGGACACTGAAAGGAGGGGTGGAGGATGAAACGTAAATTTCGCGATATCCTGAGCAGGGAGATTGCCATTGAATACAAGGCGTGCCTGTATTTTTGCTGTATTCTGGCTTTTTATTTCCTGTGGCTGGTGTGCCGGGGCATTTACGAAGCACACATTCTGTATATGTTTGAAATGGTTATGACAGCTTACGCGGCCGGATACCTCCAGGTCTACGCCCTGCGCAATTTTGACGAAGCGGAACAGATTGGGAGGAGAGAGGTCTTCAGCGCCCTTTTGTGCACCTGCCTTTATGCGGCGGCCTCCTACGGGATGGGCTGGTTCGGGAAAACGCCCTGGCTCACCGCGGCATTTGGCGGCTACATCTTTTTCTGCTATTTTTGCGTGTATTTATGCAATAAGGTGAAACGCCGCATTGACACGGAAAAACTGAACGATTTACTGGCAATGTACAAGAAAGGAGAACCTCATGAGTAAAGGCAGACCGGCGGTGGAAATCCGAAACCTGACGAAATCTTACGGAAAACACCGGGGAGTCTCAGACATTTCCCTGAAAATCCCGGAGGGCGACATCTTCGGATTTCTGGGGCCAAACGGCGCGGGAAAGTCCACGACGATACGCTGTATGTTAGGAATGCTGCGGTTCCAGAAAGGAGAAATCCGTCTCCTGGGAATGGACGTCCGCAGGCAGACGGAGGAAATCCTGCGAAAAGTGGGCTATATGCCTTCGGAAGCCATGTTTTATCCCAACATGAAAGTGAAAGAGGTCATCCGGTTTGCGCAGAAGGCCCGGGGGATGGACTGCGGGCGGGAAGCCCGGAAAATCTGCGATCTGCTGGATGTGGATCTGGAAAAGAAAATCGGGGAACTCTCCCTGGGGAACCGGAAAAAGGTCAGCATTGTATGCGCAATGCAGCACCGTCCGGAACTTCTGATCCTGGACGAACCCACGTCCGGCCTGGACCCGTTGATGCAGGAGGCGTTTTTCAGACTGCTGCTGGAATACAACCGGGAAGGGACGACGGTCTTTTTCTCCTCCCACGTGCTTCCGGAAGTGAAGCGTTTCTGCCGCCACGCCGGTATGATCCGGGAAGGGGAACTGATCCGGACGGATTCCGTGGAAAATCTTCTGAAATCTCCGGTCAGACAGGTACGCTACTGGAAAGATGGGAAAGAGGAAGCGTTTTCCTATTCGGGCGAGATGAAGGAGCTGGTGCGCAGGCTGAATGGGCTGGAGGTGGAAGACTTATTGATTGAGGAGCCGTCTCTGGAAGAGAGTTTCCGGCACTATTATGAGGAGGGATGACATGATTCTTTTTCGGCATGAAGTAAAACAAAACGGGAAATCCCTGCTGATCTGGGCGGTCTGCATCGGCCTGATCAGTTTTGGCTGCCTGCTCCTGTTTGAAAATCTGGCGGATACGATTGGACAAATGGCAAAAGCCTACGCAAGTATGGGAAAATTTTCTGAGGCCCTGGGTATGGACCGTCTGAACATTAGTACCATCGAAGGCTTTTATGCCACCGAAATTGCCCTGATCCATGCCATCGGCGGCGCGATGTTCGCCGCTATGACCGGGGCGTCCCTCCTTTCGAAAGAGGAGGAAGGGCATACTGCGGAATTTCTGCATGCCCTTCCATTGGGGAGGAGCCGCATTGTCCGGCAGAAATATACCGCGCTGGCAGCGCTGGTCTTTCTGTTTCAGATCATCACTGTTTTGGCGGAACTGGCCGGCTTCGCGGCGGCGGGGGAAATGCCGGATAAAAATGCGTATGCCTGGTATCACGGCGCGCAGTTTTTGATGCAGCTCGAAGTGGGGAGCGTCTGCTTCCTGATTTCCGCGGCCTGTAAGCGGAAACAGATCGGAACGGCCCTTGGCCTGGCTTTGGTTCTGTATTTTGCGGATATGATCTGCCGGATTCTGCCGGGCACCGAAAGCCTGAAATATGTGACGCCTTATTACTTTTCCAATGCGACGGACATTTTTCTGGCCGGGAAAATGGACGGGATTCTGGCTGGAATCGGCCTGGCTGTGACGGCGGCATCCACAGCGGCGGCCTGTTTCGTGTATAAAAACCGCGATTTGGCGGCGTAGAGTGAAAAAAGAAGTTTTTAGTTCAGAAATCACGATAATTATGCGGAAAATTAGGTTTCTTTTGTTCAGAATGACTGATAAACTAGACCTATCAAAAAAGATCGGAGGTTTATCTATGAAAAAGAAATTATCCCTTGCCCTTGCATGTACGATGGCTTTTAGCCTGCTTTCTTTCGCTCCCGCGGCCGCCGAAGAATCCGCCGGGATGGACGAACTGATCGAAGCCGCAAAAGCCGAAGGCGAGCTGACCGTGTACGGATCGTGCGAAGAAGAATATCTCGCGGCAGCCTGCCAGAAGTTCGAGAGTACCTACGATATTAAAGTCAGCTACCAGCGCCTTTCCACCTCGGAAGTTTACACGAAGATTTCCGAAGAGGCCGGGAATCCCTCCGGCGACGTATGGTTCGGCGGCACCACCGATCCCTATAATGAAGCGGTGGCAGCAGACCTTCTGGAGCCCTACGAGGCGATAAATGCTGTGAACCTGATTTCCGAAGATTACAAAGATTCCACGAATTGCTGGTACGGCATTTATAAAGGAATCCTGGGCTTCATGGTAAACAGCGAAGAACTGGAGCGTTTAGGCCTGGAAGCGCCCAAGACCTGGGACGACCTGATCAAAGAAGAGTACAAAGACCTGATCATGCTTTCGAACCCGAACACCGCCGGTACGGCGAAACTGGTCATCAACACGATGGTGCAGATGAAGGGCCACGACGAAGCGATGGAATACTTCAAGGCTCTGGACGCCAATGTTTCCCAGTACACGAAATCCGGTTCCGGCCCGTCCAAGATGGTAGGCCCCGGCGAGTGTGTCATCGGAATCGGCTTCCTGCATGACGGCATTTACCAGATCCTGCAGGGCTATGACAACATCGAGCTGATCGTTCCGGAAGACGGCACCTCCTATGAGATCGGCGCGACCGCCATTTTCAAAGGCTGCGAGCATCCCAACGCTGCGAAACTGTGGATTGAATACGCGCTCAGCCCGGATTGTGTGGACATTGCTAAAGAAAACGGTTCCTACCAGTTCCTGGTAATCTCCAACGCGACCCAGCCGGAAGAAGCGACCGCATTCGGCCTGGATATGAACAACACCATCGACTATGACTTTGAGGATGCCAAGAATAACATCGCACAGTATGTAGAAGACTTCTTCGCAGCTCTGGGCGATTCCGCAGACGATCGTTTCAAGACCGAATAACAGAAACCACAAACACTGGTCAGGGGGATGGGAAAATCCATTCCCCTGATTTTTTACCATTACGCGACAAGGAGGAATCAACATGGCGAAAACGCAAAATGCCCGCCTGGAGCGGAAAAAATTTTTCTCCGACCCGATTCTCGTCAGTATGATCGTGGTTCTGCTTCTCTTTCTGCTGCTGTTTATCCTGTATCCCCTGCTGATGCTGCTTGTAGACAGCATTTATGTGGACGGAAAAGTGACGCTGGAAGTTTTTCAGCGGGTTTTAAGCATGGAACGGTTCCGCACGGCCTTTAAAAATACGCTGGTGCTGGGGATCATTACCGGTCTGGCTTCGACGCTGATCGGCCTGCTGTTTGCCTACGTGGAAGTGTATGTGCGGGTGCGTTCCCGGATTCTGAAGAAATTATTCGCGCTGGTTTCCATGCTTCCGGTGGTGTCGCCGCCCTTTGTGCTTTCATTGTCAATGATTATGCTGTTTGGGCGGAGCGGCCTGATCACCCGTTCCCTTTTAAAGATTTACGATTCGAATGTCTACGGGCTGAAGGGGATTGCCATCGTGCAGACCCTGACCTTTTTCCCGGTGTGCTACCTGATGCTGAAGGGGCTTTTGAAAAACATTGACCCCTCGCTGGAGGAGGCCACGCGGGATATGGGGGCGAGCCGCTGGAAGGTCTTCACCAGCGTGACCCTGCCGCTGATGCTTCCGGGCCTTGGCAATGCGTTTCTAGTGACGTTCATCGAGTCGGTGGCGGATTTCGCGAACCCGATGCTGATCGGCGGCTCGTATGACACCCTGGCAACGACGATTTATTTGCAGGTGACGGGGGCCTACGACTCCACCGGCGCGGCGGCCATGTCCGTTGTGCTGCTGTCCCTGACGCTGATTTTGTTCCTGATTCAGAAATATTACCTGGAAAAGAAGACGGCCGCGACCCTGACCGGAAAGGCGTCCCGGGCCAGGATGCCCATTGAAGACAAGAGCGTGACGGTTCCGCTGACGGTGTTCTGCGGGCTGGCGGCGGCTTTTGTCGTTCTGATGTATATTATGGTGCCGTTTGGGGCGCTGTTTACGCTGTGGGGGCGGGATTATTCCCTGAGCCTGAAATGGTTCCAGTACATGTTTAAGACCAGCGGCCTGAAAGCGTTTAAGGATTCCCTTGTGCTGTCGCTGATCGCGGCGCCGCTGACCGCATTGCTCTCCATGATCATTTCCTATCTGGTCGTGAAGCGGAAGTTCCGCTCGAAAGGCTTTATCGAATTCGTCTCCATGCTGGCGATGGCGGTTCCGGGAACCGTTCTGGGTATCGGCTACATCCGCGGATTCGCAAACGGCCTGTTCCGCACCGGCATCATGAGCAATCTTTACGGCACCGGCCTGATCCTGATTATTGTGTTCATTGTGCGGAGCCTTCCCACCGGAACCCGAAGCGGCATTTCCGCCCTGCGCCAGATCGACCCGTCCATCGAAGAATCGGCCTACGATATGGGGGCCAATTCCGCGAAAGTCTTTTTCACGGTAACGCTCCCGCTGATCAAGGATTCCTTCTTCAGCGGCCTGGTGACGGCCTTCGTGCGCAGCATCACGGCGATCTCGGCGGTGATCCTGCTGGTGACGCCGCAGTATCTGCTGATTACCTGTCAGATCAATGAACAGGCCGAGAAAGGAAATTACGGCGTGGCCTGCGCCTATGCGACCGTTCTGATTCTCATCACTTATGGAATGGTGCTGATCATGAATGCATTGATAAAACTGTTCGGCACAAGCCGGAAGATCAAGGAGGATGAATAGATGGCAAAAGAAAAGAAAGGCGTAAGGCTGGAACATATCTCCAAAATCTATCAGGACCCGAAGACGAAGAAGGATTTTTATGCGGTGCGTGACGCGAATCTGGACATTGAGCCGGGCACCTTTGTGACACTTTTAGGGCCCTCCGGCTGCGGGAAGACCACGACCCTGCGGATGATTGCAGGGTTCGAAAGCCCGGACGAGGGGGAAATTTACCTGGGCAATGAGGCGATCAATGCGCTGACGCCGAATAAGCGGGATACGGCAATGGTTTTCCAGAGCTACGCATTGCTCCCGCATTATAATGTGTTTGACAATGTGGCCTATGGCCTGAAAATTCGCAAGCTCCCAAAGGACGAGATCCGCAGGCGGGTCATGAGCATCCTGGAACTGGTGGAATTAAGCGGGATGGAATCCCGGATGACGAACCAGCTTTCCGGCGGGCAGCAGCAGCGGGTAGCCCTGGCGCGGGCGCTTGTCCTGGAGCCGGGGGTGCTTCTGTTCGACGAGCCGCTCAGTAACCTGGATGCGAAGCTGCGCGTAACCATGCGCACCGAGATCCGGAAAATCCAGCAGAAAGTCGGCATTACGGCCATTTATGTGACCCATGACCAGTCCGAGGCCATGAGCATTTCCGATAAAATCATTATCATGAGTAAGGGGAAGGTGGAGCAGATCGGGACGCCAAGAGAGGTCTACTATCATCCCTCTTCGAAGTTCGTGGCGGATTTCATCGGGGAGGCGAATTTCCTGGATGCGAAGGTGGACGCGGTGCGCGGCGATAAGGCGGCGATTACGGTCAGCGGGCAAAAGCTTGAGGTCAATAATTTCGCCGGAGCGAAGCCGGGAGATGCCGCTTCTTTGGTGATCCGGCCGGAAGCGGCGGGGCTGTCCGAGGAGGGACTGCTGGACTGCGTGGTAACATTGTCCACATTCATGGGTTCGTACCAGTATTACCAGGCCAAAGTCGGGGATGTGACCGTGCAGATCACGGATTATAACCCGATCAATAAAAAAGTTTATGAGGCCGGGGAGCGGGTAAAGCTTGCTTTTGACCCGAAAGGGGTTTATATTTTATAGGGAAAAGGGAAGGCAGCCCCGGTATGGCTGCTTTGGAAAAGAGCCGAAAGGGAATATGGAGAGAAAAGATGAGACACGGCGCCAGCTTTGGCGGTATCTGATCAGCCCGGCAGCGGTGGTGACGGCCGTGTGCCTGGCGGTCTTTGGGGGCATGATTTTTTTGATCCGGCGCTTGGGGATTGGCCAGGACGCGGTACGGATCGTGGCTTTTTGCGGGCTTGTGGTGCTGGCGGCCATGGCGGTCATGGTTTTCTGGATCTGGCGCGGGGCGCGGAAAATCACGGGGAAGCGAACCCAGGATTTTGATACGATCCTGGAAGCGATGAAAAAGGCCAGGGAAGGAGATCTGGACAGCTTTCTGCGGCTGGATCCGGACAATGAATTCCTGGAAATCGGGGAGGCCTACAACGGCATGATCCGAAGCCTGAAAAGCCAGATGGAAAAGAACCGGAAGATGTCGGAGCTGGTGGCGGTCTCCCAGATGCGGCAGCTCGAATCCCAGTTCAAGCCCCATTTCCTGTTCAATACCCTGGAGAATATCCGGTACATGTACAAGATCGATCCGGCAGGGGCGGAGCAGATGATCCTGTCCCTGTCGAACCTTCTGCGCTACAGCCAGGAGAATGGAGAAAGTCAGGTTCCGCTGAAAAAGGATTTGGTCTATCTGGAAAATTATCTTTCTATTTTGAAATACCGCTACGGGCGCAGGCTCGTCTATGAAGTAGACGTGACGGAGGAGGCCAGAAGCTGTCTGATTCCAAGGCTTATGGTGCAGCCTCTGATCGAGAATGCGGTGAAATACGGATTCGGAAATAAAGAAAATCTGCGGATCGAGCTGAAAGCGTACTGCCATGAAGGGAAGCTGGTTATGATCTGCCGGGACGACGGCACCGGCATGTCGGCCGGGACGCTGGCGGAGGTGACGGCATCCCTGGAGCAGGAGGAGAACCGCAGCGGCCATCTGGGCCTGTATAACATTCACCGCCGCATTTACCTGCTTTACGGCGCGCCCTACGGGGTGGAAATCAGGAGCCAGGAGGATCACGGGACGACGGTGGTGGTGAGTTTTCCGGCCCGGAGGGAGGATGGGTTATGCTGAGAATCTTGATTGCGGAGGATGAGGATATCATCCGGAAGGGGCTGGTCTACACGATTGACTGGCTCAGTATGGGGTGCGTGGTGGTTGCGGAGGCGGCCAACGGGCGGGAGGGCCTGGAGAAGATCCTGGAAGTCCGGCCGGATGTGGTGCTGACGGATATCTGTATGCCGCTTCTGGACGGGATTGAGATGATTCAGGAGGCTTCGAAGACGTACCGGTTCAGGAGCATCCTGCTGACGAGTTACGCGGATTTTAATTTTGCGAAGCGGGCGATTACGTCCCATGTGGATGAGTATCTGTTAAAACCGGTGGATGAGCAGATCTTGAAGGAGCTTTTGCTTCGGCTTGCCGGGGAGATTGCCAGCGAGCGGAAAGTGGATCTGGCGCTGGAGCAGAAGGGCGGATTTGAGGGGATGAATCTGGAGGCGTATATCCAGCGGGATCTTTCGGAGAATCATTATGTGGCGAAGGCCATTGAGAAAATCCAAAGCGGCTATGCGGAAAAGCTCAGTATCGAATCCATTTCGGAGGAGCTGGGAGTCAGCGCCAGTTATCTGAGCAGGAAGTTTAAGGAGGTAACGGAGCAGACGTTTCTGGATTTCCTGAATAAGTACCGGGTGCAGGTGGCGATTTCGATGCTGAATACGGGGCGGTATCGGGTGTATGAGATTTCGGAGGCCACGGGGTTCAGCGATTATAAGCATTTTTGTGCGGTGTTTAAGAAGTATACGCTGAGGTCGCCGACGAATTTTGTGAAAAATCTTCCAGGGATGTAACAAATGAGGGTTCTCCGTCGTTTTTATGGTAACAGAGAAAATGATAAAGGAGGAATTCATATGAAACGGAAATGGAAACGGATTTTGTGGGCGGCGCTGGCGCTGTGTATGCTGCTTGGAGGGATGACGGCGTCTGCGCAGACTTCGCAGGCGGCGGAAAGCACGAAGAAGGAAACCAAGTACGGGTGGTTTCAGAAAGGGAAATACCGGTATTACCGGAAGGAAAACGGGAAGCTTTATAAAAATACGACCGCGCTGATCGGAAACTACATCTATCGGTTCGACCGGCAGGGCAGAATGGTGACCGGTACGGTAAAAGACGGGAAGGAGATTTCCTACTATAATAAAAAGACCGGGCGTTTTGAATACTGTACGACAACGGTCAAGATTGAGAAGAAAGAGAAGTTCGGAAGCATTTTAGTGAAGAACTGCTATGGGAAATACCGGAGTAAGTACCGGATCTATTCGGATTCCGGGGTGAAGATTTATGGGAAGAACGGGAAACGGATTTCCTTTTCGAAGCTGAAGAAGGGGCAGAAAATTCAGGTGTACTATGACGGTACCATCATGGAGTGCTATCCGGCGCTGTTTTCAGGGATTCGGAAAATTTGTGTGGTTTCGTAAAAAACAGAGGGGCGGCCCTCTGTTTTTTTGATGGAAAATTCAAAAATAGGTTCCTTCGGACGGTTGCTTTTTGTGTAAAATTAGGATATGATAGCAGAACAGGATTTTACACGAAGGAGAAAATTGGTTATGCGAAAGTTTATTGGAGACCGGAAGTTTTACCGGATGGTTCTTGCTATTCTGATTCCGATTGTCATCCAGAATGGGATCACGAATTTTGTCAGTCTTTTGGACAACATCATGGTGGGGCAGGTAGGCACGGAACAGATGTCGGGCGTCGCCATTGCCAACCAGCTCGTATTTGTCTTTAACCTCTGTATTTTCGGGGCCGTTTCCGGCGCCGGTATTTTTGGCGCGCAGTATTACGGAAGCGGGGATCACAAAGGCGTGCGGGACACCCTGCGTTTTAAACTGGTGGTTTCGCTGCTGCTGTTTCTGGCCGGAGCCCTGGTCTTCCTGGTGGGAGGCGAAGCCCTGATTTCCCTTTTCCTCCAGGGCGAGAGCACGGGAGACAGCGCGGGCAGAACCCTTCAGTACGGCCAGACTTATCTGCGGATTATGTTAGTGGGGCTGCTTCCTTTTGCAATTTTGCAGTCCTATTCGAGCACGTTAAGAGAAACCGGGGAAACGCTTCTGCCGATGAAGGCGGGAATTGTCTCTGTATTGGTCAATCTGGCGCTGAATTATGTGCTGATTTTTGGAAAGTTCGGTTTTCCGGCTATGGGAGCTTCCGGCGCGGCGGTTGCGACGGTGGTGGCGCGCTATACGGAGTGCACGATCATCGTGGTCTGGACGCATCGGAATCCGAAACGGAACCGCTTTGTCCAGGGCCTTTACCGGGCATTTCGCATTCCGGTTTCGCTGGTGGTGCAGATTACGAAAAAAGGGCTGCCGCTGATGCTGAACGAGACGCTGTGGTCTGTGGGCGTGTCGATTCTGATGCAGTGCTATTCGGTCCGCGGGCTGGCAGTCGTGGCAGGACTGAACATTTCCAATACGATTTCGAATCTGTTCAGCGTTGTCTTCATGTCCATGGGAAGCGCGGTGGCGATCATCATCGGGCAGCTTCTGGGCGCCGGAAAAATCGAAGAGGCCAAGGAGACGGATACGAAGCTGATCTTCTTCTCTGTGGCGGGCAGCCTGATCGTGGCTGGGGTGATGGCGCTGTTTGCCCCGATTTTCCCGCAGATTTATAATACCACCGATGAGGTGCGCGTGCTTGCGCGGAATTTTATCTGGGTGGCGGCGGTCTGCATGCCGATGAATGCGTTTACGAATGCCACTTATTTTACGCTGCGGTCGGGCGGGAAGACGCTGGTGACGTTTTTCTTTGACTGCGGGTATGTGTGGCTGGTGAATATTCCGTTGGCGTACTGCCTGAGCAGGTTTACGGAGATGCCGATTCTGCCGTTGTATTTTATTTGTCAGTTTGCGGATATTTTTAAGTGTGTGGTGGGGTTTGTGTTGGTGAAGAAGGGAGTTTGGGCGCAGAAGTTTGTGGAGGGGTGAGAGAAGGAGTTGATGGGGCCGTCCGGTGGACGGCCCCTGGTTATGTTAGCTGTTTAGCATGCGGGTGTATTTTTCGCGGTCGGAATCGGGGATTTTTAAAGCGGCCATTGCCTGTTCGGCGGTTAATTTGAGGGTTTCCATCAGATTTTTTATGGCCTGCAGGGTAGAGGTCTCCTTCCCGATTTCTTTCCCGATCGCAATTCCCTTTTCTTCGACGCCTTTGCTTAAATTACACATAGTTTGCACCTCGCTTTCGAATGTTTGAGTCATTGGAATCGAAAAATCCTCCCGGAGAATTTTCTTTTTTTCTCCCAGTTCCTTTTCCGAAGAAAGAAGTACATTCAACAGTTTCAGGATTCCGGTATCGTTTTTTGCTCCGTCATGTCCCAGGCAGATCATGACAGCCGTAAGTAAATCGTAGTGTTCTCTCTTCTCAACCACATTTCCAATCAGATGTTCCTCCTGGATGAAATAGCGGTTAATCGTATTTTCGCGATATTTTGGCGGATTGGCACAGATCCAGATGGAGTAAACTTTTTTGATGCCTTCGTAATGAGAATCGGTGAACTCGATCCCATACTGGGAGGAAACCATACGGCTGCAGTAGTAGATGCCCCGCTTGATGATGGGATACCCAGGATAAAAATCGTTTTGTGCTTCCACGTTGAGAATGAGTCGAATTGGTTCGTTCGTCCGGGGAGCGATCGCGTAAAAACGGATGTCGTAAGTAATCGTCCCCTCGTTTATCGTGCTGTCTTCTGTTTGGCTTCCTCTGATTTGTCCGCCTTTCCCGGCAATTTCCTCATCCGGATTTACCGCGGTTTCTGCAATGTGAGGTTCTCCTTCAATATAGCATTCCGCAATATCATTCACATCGCAGTCGCGGTATTCCTCTATGCAGCCTTTCAGAATCCATGCAAGGATATTCTTATTGGCCAGGAGCCGTTTACAGGATGCATCGTAAGCGGCCTTGTCCGCGGCGGCAGTAATATTTTTCGCAAGTGTATTTTCTGTTTCCATCTTCTGTGATCCCACCTCCTGTCTGTTTGTATTGTTTCAAACCCATCTTACCATAAATCCGGCGAAGAATCTACCTGCGGATTCGTGTTTTTAAGAATATTAAACGAAATATATTTTTAAATGAAATACCTTGACAGATGAGGTATATCATGCTAAGATGAGCCTATCAACGAGAGAAGGAGGAACGAATTTGTCGATTTCAGCAGATACCCTGCGCGGCTACACCGACACGATTATTCTGACCCAGCTCGCAGCGAAAGACAGCTACGGCTACGAGATCAATAAACAAGTCCAGCAGCGCACCGGCGGAAAGTATGAACTTAAAGAAGCAACCCTCTACACAGCCTTCAAACGTCTCGGCCAAAACGGCCTGATCACCTCCTACTGGGGAGAAGAAGGCGCAGGCGCCAGACGGCGTTACTATAAAATCACCGAAGAGGGAAGAAAACAATGGGAAGAACGGATTCAGGAATGGCAGGAAATTCGCTCCCTTTTAGATGCCCTGCTCACCCTTGAGGACGGGCAGGAAAAGACAGAACAAACGGAGGTGGAACATGAACCGGATTGAAACGAAAATCATCATTATGGTAACGAACCGTCTGGCATCCGCGAAAGACAGCGACGCGAAGACGGAAATGATCGAAGAATTAAGCGAGAACCTGTACCAGCGCTACCTGGAACAGACCGCTGCGGGAAATACCGAAGAGGAAGCGCTCCAGCAGGCTTTCGAAAGCCTGGGAGACGTGGAAGAACTGCTGGCCTATCTGAAAGAAACCGAGCAGGAAGAAATCCCGGCGGCTCAGGCAGCTCCTGGCGAAGAAAGCCAGATACCTCACGAAGAGGAAACCTTCCAGGATGAAAACAAATCCTCCGCTTTCCGGGATGACCTGGAAAACGGGATCGAAGAGATTGTCAATGCGGCCCTTTCCACCGCGAAAGTCGCCGTAGACTGCGCCAAAGACGTGGCCCGCGACGTATCCGGCCAGATTAAAGAACGCTATCCGAACGGCGTCTGGACCCAGTTCACTACCCAGCGCGGGAAAAAAGTAGACTGCACAGCCGTCATGCCGGAAAATGTACATTCTCTGGAAATCCATCTGACAAACGGCGATGTCCGCCTCTGCTGTGCCGAGGAACCAGACGCTTTTATTGAAGTAACCGGAGACACGGAAGCCATCGAGACGATGCTGAAAGACGACGGAATCCTGTCCATCACCCAGGGAAATACCGCCAGCTCCGCCTTCCTATTCATGCGCGGGGTATGGCATTCGGATCTTGTGGTGCGTCTGCCGAAAAAGGTGTGGAACCGCTTGGACATTTCCACGGTAAATGGCGACATTGAGATCGAGGATACGCTGGAATGCCAGGAGCTGAATGTTTTCACCAGCAGCGGCGACCTGGACATGGACCGGGTTTCCTGCGAACACATGACGTTCCGGTCGAGCAGCGGCGACATCTGCGGCCAGGAGCTCTGCGGCGACCTGTATGCGGAGACGAAAAGCGGCGATATCGACATGCGCGGAAGCGCCGGACAGTGCGAGCTGTACACCGCCAGCGGCGACGTAAGTTTTTCCGGGAAAAGCCGGGAGTTAAACTGCTCCAGCACCAGCGGGGACATTGACCTTTCTCTGGAGGTGCTTCCGGAGAAGACCAGGGCGAATTCCGTGTCAGGGGACTGCGAAGTGCAGGTTTCCACGGAACAGGGCTTTCGGGTTTCGTATCGGACGGTGAGCGGGGATTTCTGGACGAATCTGCCGCTGGCGGGGTCGATGGAGAAGAAGAAGGGGGAGGCGGTCTTTGGGGACGGGGCTTCCGGGGTGATTCAGATTTCCAGTGTGAGTGGGGATATTAGTTTGAAGAGGTAGGAATGTGTTTGGAGCGCCGGGGAGCCGGCGCTCTTTTTTGCGCAGATCGACGCGGGGCGCAGAAGCGCCCAGATGCGAGAAGAAGATTTTGCATTCGGCAAACGCACCTGGCGCATTAGTCTCAGCTTCTCTGCCTGCACGGGCCGCAGCTTTCCCGGTTCGCAATATAGTAAGGCAGACAAATCTTCATAGGCAGCGTATGTCCCCCTTCAATCCGGTCAATCAAAGTCTTCGCCGTCATCTTCCCCATTTCCTCAATCGGGATATGTACCGTAGTAAGCATCGGCGTCAGATACTGGGCGGTATCGATATCGTCAATACTGATCACGGAAATATCCCCAGGAATGGAGAGCCCATGTTCCGCAACCGCACGCATAGCCCCAATTGCCGTACTGTCATTCGGGCAGAAGAAAGCCGACGGCCTCCGGCCTGCCTCCAAAAGCTTTCGGGCGCCCCGATAACCGCCCTCTGTGGAGAGCATTACATTCGACACCAGCTCCTGCTTAAAAGGTAAATGAAAACGGGCGAGGGCATCCCGGTAGCCCTGATAACGGTTCTCATTCTGCGTCTCCCCGATATAGGCAATCTCTGTGTGGCCAAGCTCGCGCAAATGGGAAACCGCGCTGATACTGGCCTGATAGCCGTCGCAGATAATCTGGTCATACTTGGCATCCAAAACATTTAAGCCGGAATAGGCCACATAGCGAAAATGCTGTTTTAAAAATTTCAGAAGAGGTTTGTCACAGCGGCCAAGCACCGCGACGCCGTCCACCTGATTATTCGAAATCAGGTGATAGACACTGGGATTATTCAGATCAAAGGCAGAAAAACTGTATTTTAAAATATAATTATGCCGGAAAGCCTCTTTTTCGATGCTTCTGGCAAGGGAAGAAAAGAACGAGTCCTTTTCCGCATCGGGGATGCGGGCAAAGAGGCAGGCAATGGAATGAGACAGCGTCTTGGACTGCCCGGAAGCGGCAGCTTTCAGTTCCCGCGCACTGGTATTCGGAGTGTAGCCGGTACGGCGGACAATTTCCCAGATACGATCCTGCACTTCCTTGCTTGCCGGACATTTGTCCGCCTGATTGATCACGCGTGAAACGGTGGAGATGGAAACGCCCGCTTCCGCGGCGATTTCTTTTAGCGTCATGGATGGGCTCCTTTCTGTATGGCTTCTTGCTTACCAGTATAGCGGATACCGGACAAAAAATACAGAGCAAAATCAGAAATTCCTTCGGAAAAACGGCAGAGCAAGTTACAGTTCACACATCGCCAGCTTTCCCGTTTTTAACCACTGGAGCATAACCGGACGTTACCGTGCCGTCGAAAACCTTCCAGGGAACGGGGCAACGTCATCGTCAAACTTCCCCTAACTGCGACTAAGCCGCTCAGGAGAGCATTCGCGCCTAAGTCTTAGTAAGGGGCGATTTCGACTCTTCCTAAGTGCGCCCCTCGAAACACGTCCCCGTAAGCTTTCCGCCTTCCCGGTAACTGTCTATAGATGACTGGGAAATGCCAGGAGGCTGGCGATGTGTGAACTGTAACGGGAATGCTGCCGGAAGTGCGGCGCGGGGACAGAAGGGACTTGACCTGGAGTGTACTTCAGGTGTTACAACCTGACTTTTACAGTTTACAGATTAAAAATCCCCGTAAAGCTTGAATTTAACG
>JAUNPS010000054.1 GCA_030536575.1 Eubacteriales bacterium
TTTCTTTACCCGGAAAAGGAGCTGAAGCACCTCTTTTAGTGCAACAGCCCCTTCTCTTATGTTTTTTTGAAAATAGTATAATTTTTTTGCAGAGGCATTGAATAATAGCTAAAATATGGTACAATATAATTAGCTAAAAGAAAGGAGGATGCATCATGATTGGGGCAACAGCTACAGCTACGGAAATGCAGAATAATTTTGGAAAATATCTTAGCCTTGTTATGGAAGGAAGAGAAGTAATTGTCACGAAAAACGGAAAAGAGGTCGGGCGGTTTGTTCCGAAAGAGGCAGCCGTTTCTTATCTTACAGATTCCCTTACAGGGATTCTGAAAGGTGATTATAATCTTGACCGGGTGAAGGAAGAAAGGCTGAAGGAAAAATATGAAATTACTGATTGATGCAAATATCCTGTTGGATGTACTGCAGAAGAGGGAACCGCACTATATGGATTCTTCTGTCATTTGGAAGCTTTGTGAGACAGAGCAGGTCAAAGGGTATGTTTCTGTATTGTCCTTTGCGAATCTGGTTTATGTGATGCGGAAAGAACTGACTCCGGAAGGGATAGAGGAGGTACTGCGTGCAATGAGTTTAATCTTTGAATTTACGGAACTTGGCATGGCGGATATGCTCCATGCGTCCGAAATGAGATGGGATGATTTTGAAGACGCGGTACAGAGTACCATAGCAGAACGTATTCATGCGGATTACATCATTACCAGAAACATCAGGGACTTCAAGGGAAGCAAGGTAATGGCATTGACGCCGAAAGAACTGATCGCGAGATGGTAAGACGTGCCGGGGATAGCCAATAAAAAGGCTATCCCTTTTCAAATGCCCAAAAAGCTGTTAAAATTAGCGGGAAATGCAATTTAGTGCTTGTATTTATATCGGAAATCTGGTAAAATCACAAACAGAACAAATGTTCTAAATGCGTATAAAAATTCATAATTATTCATTTGGTGCTGTCGTGTGCTGTTTCGTTTTAACAAGTGCTGCCATGTCAGAAAAAATGGAAATTATGACTTTATTCGTGCATAAGCCATTTTGGGCAGCCTCATGAGCGTTTTCTGCACGAATTTTTTTCAAAATTTACACGAATTTTCTGGTTAATACTGGTGATAGTAAGGAGTATTCGACTATGGAAACATTCAAATTACACTCGGAATATCAGCCCACCGGCGACCAGCCGCAGGCCATTGAAAAGCTGGTCCAGGGCTTTAAGGAAGGCAATCAATGCCAGACTTTACTAGGGGTTACGGGCTCTGGTAAGACCTTCACGATGGCGAACGTCATCCAGAAATTAAACAAGCCAACCTTGATTCTGGCGCATAATAAGACGCTGGCGGCGCAGCTCTACGGCGAATTCAAAGAATTTTTCCCTGAAAACGCCGTTGAATACTTTGTGAGCTACTACGATTATTACCAGCCGGAGGCTTATGTCCCCTCCTCCGACACCTACATCGCGAAAGATTCTTCTATTAACGACGAAATCGACAAACTCCGCCTCTCCGCCACCACCGCCCTCGCAGAACGCCGGGACGTCATCATCATCGCCAGCGTCTCCTGCATCTACGGCCTGGGCAGCCCTGTGGATTATAAGAATATGGTGATTTCTCTGCGGCCCGGTATGGAAAAGGATCGGGATGAGGTGGTGCGGAAGCTGATTGACATACAGTATGACCGAAACGATATGGACTTTCACCGCGGAACCTTCCGGGTTCGGGGGGATGTGCTGGAAATTTTTCCGGCTATGAATACGGAGACGGCCATACGGGTAGAATTTTTTGGAGACGAGATCGACCGGATTCTGGAGATCGATGTGCTGACCGGGGAGATCCGGAATACGCTGCAGCATGCGGCGATTTTCCCGGCGTCCCATTATGTGGTGCCGATGGAGAAGATCCTGGAGGCGACGAAGGCCATCGAGGAAGAGCTGGAGGAGCGTGTCCGCTGGTTTAAGAGCGAGGACAAGCTTCTGGAGGCGCAGAGGATTTCGGAGCGGACGAATTTTGATATTGAGATGATGCGGGAGACGGGGTTCTGTTCCGGAATCGAGAATTATTCCAGGCATCTGGCCGGGCTGGAGCCTGGGGCGCCGCCGCACACGCTGCTGGATTATTTTCCGGATGACTTCCTGATCATGATCGACGAGTCCCATAAGACGATTCCGCAGATCCGGGGGATGTACGCAGGAGACCAGTCCCGGAAGACGACACTGGTGGATTATGGGTTCCGGCTGCCGTCGGCGAAGGATAACCGGCCATTGAATTTTGAAGAATTTGAGAGTAAAATTGACCAGGTACTTTTTGTGTCCGCGACGCCGGGCGAGTATGAGGAGGAGCATGAGCTTCTGCGGGCTGAGCAGATTATCCGGCCGACGGGGCTGCTGGATCCGAAGGTGGAGGTACGGCCGGTAGAAGGGCAGATCGACGACCTGGTGGGTGAAGTGAACAAGGAAGTTGAAAAGGGAAATAAGGTGCTGATTACGACGCTGACGAAGCGCATGGCAGAGGATTTGACGGATTATATGCGGGAGATCGGCATTCGGGTGCGGTATCTGCACTCGGATATCGATACGCTGGAGCGAACGGAGATCATTCGGGATATGCGGCTGAATGTGTTCGATGTGCTGGTGGGGATTAACCTGCTGCGTGAGGGGCTGGATATTCCGGAGATTTCGCTGGTGGCGATCCTGGATGCGGATAAGGAAGGATTCCTGCGTTCGGAGACTTCGCTGGTGCAGACGATTGGGCGGGCAGCACGAAATGCGGAGGGCCATGTGATCATGTACGCGGATGTGATGACGGATTCCATGCGTCTGGCGATCGAGGAGACGATGCGCCGCCGGGAAATCCAGGAGGCGTATAATGAGGAGCATGGGATCACGCCGCAGACGATTAAGAAGGCAGTGCGGGATCTGATCAGTATTTCGAAGGAAGTGGAGGAAGAGCCGGAGGATTTTGCGAAGGATCCGGAATCCATGAGCAGGAAGGAACTGGAAAAGGCGGCGGCCGAACTGCAGAAGCGCATGAAGCAGGCGGCGGCGGAACTGAATTTCGAGGAGGCCGCGAAGCTGCGTGACCAGATGATTCTATTGAAAAAACACATACAGGAGATTGACTGATGGCTGGAAAACAAGATGAAAAACCGATGATTCGGATTCGGGGAGCGAAGGAGAATAATTTAAAGAGCATTGATCTGGATATTCCCAGAAATGAGCTGGTGGTTCTGACGGGGCTCAGCGGCTCCGGAAAGTCCTCGCTGGCCTTTGATACGATTTACGCGGAAGGGCAGCGGCGCTATATGGAATCGCTGTCTTCCTATGCGAGACAGTTTTTGGGACAGATGGAGAAACCGGATGTGGAGAGCATCGAGGGGCTTCCGCCGGCCATTTCCATTGACCAGAAGTCTACGAACCGGAATCCGCGGTCTACGGTGGGGACCGTTACGGAGATTTACGATTATTTCCGTCTGCTCTATGCCCGGATTGGGATTCCGCATTGCCCCAAGTGCGGCCGGGAGATCCGCAAGCAGAGCGTGGATCAGATGGTGGATCAGCTGATGGCCCTGCCGGAGCGGACGAAGATCCAGCTTCTGGCCCCGGTGGTGCGCGGGCGGAAAGGGGAGCATGTGAAGCTCCTGGAGCAGGCGAAGCGCAGCGGTTATGTGCGCGTCCGGGTTGACGGCAGCCTGTATGAGCTTTCTGAGGAGATTAAGCTGGACAAGAATAAGAAGCATAATATCGAAATCGTTGTGGATCGCCTTGTGATCAAGCCGGGGATTGAAAAGCGTCTGACGGATTCGCTGGAGAGTGTGATGGAGCTGGCGGACGGGTTGGCGCTGGTGGATGTGACGGATGGCGAGCCGATCATGTTCAGCCAGAGTTTTTCCTGCCCGGACTGCGGGATCAGTGTGGATGAAATCGAACCCCGCAGCTTTTCGTTCAATAATCCCTTTGGCGCCTGCCCGGACTGCTACGGGCTGGGCTATAAGATGGAATTCGACATTGATTTGATGATTCCGGATAAATCCATAAGCGTTTTGGACGGCGCGATTCTGGTGACGGGCTGGCAGTCCTGTACGGATAAGGGAAGTTTTACCAGGGCGATTCTGGATGCCCTGGCGGAAGCGTATCAGTTTGATTTGGGGACGCCTTTCGGCGAGCTGCCGGAGGAAATCCAGGATATGCTGATCAATGGGACGAATGGCCGGGAGGTGAAGGTGCACTACCGGGGACAGCGCGGAGAGGGCATTTATGACGTTGCGTTCGAAGGTATTATTAAGAATGTCGAGCGGCGCTACCGGGAAACGGGTTCCGATTATATGAAGCAGGAGTATGAATCGTTTATGAGGATTACGCCCTGTAAGACCTGCCACGGGCAGCGGCTGAAGAAAGAGGCGCTGGCGGTTACGGTCGGAGATAAGAACATTGCGGAGGTTACGGATCTGTCCATTCGGAATCTGCAGAAATGGCTGGAGGAGCTGGAGCTGACGAACCAGCAGAAATTGATCGGTCATCAGATTTTAAAAGAGATTAAGGCGCGGATTGGCTTTTTGATGGATGTGGGGCTGGAGTATCTGACGCTTTCCCGTGCGACGGGGACATTGTCCGGCGGCGAGGCGCAGAGAATCCGGCTGGCTACGCAGATCGGTTCCGGGCTGGTGGGGGTTGCCTATATTCTGGATGAGCCGAGTATTGGCCTGCATCAGCGGGATAATGATAAATTGCTCCGGACGCTGAATCGGCTGCGGGATCTTGGAAATACGCTGATCGTGGTGGAGCATGATGAGGATACGATGCGGGCGGCGGATTATGTTGTGGACATCGGGCCGGGGGCCGGTGAGCACGGCGGCCAGGTGATCGCGGCGGGCACGGCGGAAGAGATTATGCAGAATGAGCAGTCGATTACAGGCGCGTATCTGAGCGGAAGGCGGAAAATTCCGGTTCCGGCCGTGAGGAGGAAGCCGACGGGCTGGCTGAAAATTACCGGGGCGGCGCAGAATAACCTGAAAAATATTACCGCGGAGTTTCCGCTGGGCGTGTTTACCTGTGTGACCGGCGTCTCCGGTTCCGGGAAGAGTTCTCTGGTGAATGAAATTCTGTATAAACGGCTGGCAAAGGATTTGAACCGGGCGCACACGATTCCGGGGACACATAAAGAGATGATCGGCATTGATCAGCTCGATAAGGTGATTAATATTGATCAGTCGCCGATTGGACGGACACCGCGGTCGAATCCGGCGACGTATACGGGCGTTTTTGATATGATCCGGGATCTGTTTGCGGCCACTTCGGATGCGAAGGCCAGGGGATACCGGAAAGGGCGCTTCAGTTTTAATGTGAAGGGCGGGCGCTGTGAGGCGTGCAGCGGCGATGGGATTATTAAGATTGAAATGCATTTCCTGCCGGATGTTTATGTACCCTGCGAGGTCTGCGGCGGAAAGCGCTATAACCGGGAAACGCTGGAAGTAAAATATAAGGGAAAGAGTATTTACGATGTGCTGAATATGACGGTGGAGGAGGCAGTGGAATTTTTTGACCATATTCCTTCGATCAAACGAAAGATTCAGACGCTGTATGATGTGGGGCTTTCGTATATCCGGCTGGGGCAGCCTTCGACGGAGTTATCCGGCGGGGAGGCGCAGCGGATCAAGCTGGCGACGGAGCTTTCGAAGCGGGGCACCGGGAAGACGATTTATATTCTGGATGAGCCGACGACCGGGCTGCATTTTGCGGATGTGCAGAAGCTGATCGAGATCCTTCAGAGGCTGACGGACGGCGGGAATACGGTGGTGGTGATCGAGCATAATCTGGATGTGATCAAGACGGCGGATTATCTGATTGATATTGGGCCGGAGGGCGGAGAAGGCGGCGGAAGGATCATTGCGACGGGGACGCCGGAGGAAGTGGCAAAGTGCCCGCAGTCTTATACGGGGCAGTATGTGAAGAAATACTTAAAGCAGTAGCCGCTACGCGCTGTATTTCGCGGCGTCGCCGGGTGAAAAAAGGAGTTCAAGAGCAAATCCTGCGCGGCTCGTTTGGCGGCGTCGCCAGGCGAAAAAGAATTTGCAGGGAAAAATTTACTGACGAATCTCGCGATGCGGTCAGAAAAAACGCAGCCTTCGGTTCATGGTATCGCCAGGCGGAAAAGGAGCGCAAGGGCAGACGCTGCGCGCTGTATTTCGCGGCGTCGCCAGGCGAAAAAGAATTCGCCGGCTGAAAACGCGGGAAAGGGATTTTCGATTTTCCGGGCGAACCGTTTCGGCCGCGGCGAGAAATTTTTACGGCGCCGGAAAAAGGGAAGACAGTTCGAAACAGGCTGCAGGCCGTAAGGAGAAAGCGATGGAACGGGAAGGACTTTACCGCAGAATAAAAGAATACACGCCAATTGAAAAACAGATTTTAAGCGGTGCTCCCACACAGGAAGAAATCCCCGCCTTCGGCCATCCGGCGGACGGGGATACGCTGTGCTTCAGCATGAACGAATTCATCAGTTCCGGCGAAACGATCGGGATTCACAGGCAAGACCGCTTTGTCGAGGTAGCTCCCCACACCCATGATTACATTGAACTTGCTTATATGTGGTCGGGAAGCTGCATCCAGGAGATCGAGGGACAGAAGCAGCAGAGCCTGGAAGGGGACGTCTGCATTTTCGACACCCAGGCGGTTCATTCCTTCGGCCGCACCGGAGAGGACGACATTGTGGTCAATATCCTGATGCACCGGGAATTTTTCGACGCCGCATTTCTGACCCGCCTTTCCGGCCAGGGAATCCTGAGCGAATTCCTGGTGGATTCCGTGACGAAGAGCCGGAAAAAGCGGCATTATCTGTATTTCCAGACCCATGGAAATCAGGCGGTGCGCCGGATCATGGAGCAGATCCTTCTGGAATATTACACTCAGGATCTGGGGAACCGACAGGTGATCGAGAGCTATCTGGTCATTCTTTTTACGGAGCTTCTTCGTTCGATGCGGGATACCTCGAAGGAGGCCAAAGAGCGGGAACAGGCGGATATCTGCGAACTGCTTTCCTACATAGAAAAGAATTATGAGCACTGTACATTGACTGATATGGCTGAATATTTCGGATTTAACCGAAATTATTTGACGGGACTGCTGAAGGAACGCACCGGGAGAAGCTTCCTGGAGCATGTGCAGGAGCAAAAATTGAAAAAAGCCTGCGCATTGCTGAAACATACTGACCTTCCCATCCAGGAGATCGTATCGTTAAGCGGATATGCGAACCTGAATTTCTTTTACAAAAAGTTCCGGGAGGCGGAAGGCTGTACCCCTGCCGCGTACCGGAAACAGCGGAATCCAGTCACCTGAAAAATGGTCAAAAATGAATGGCAAACCGTTATTGAAAGAATGGATTTTTTTGTGTAAGCTGGAAGTATATCGATCCAGACATTGCGTGCCAGAGGTTTCGGCAAAGAAAGCATCTGCGCAATGAGTCAGGAAAAAGCACAGGAGGATACCATGATAACGATTAAGCGCATTTTAATGGATTATGAAACCGTTCAGTCCGGTATTGGACAGATGCCGCAGTTTAGCTGGGAGCTGGCCAGCAGCGAGCGGAATGTAAAGCAGGAGGCCTATCGGCTTCAGATTGCGGAAGACGAAGCATTTGAGACGCTGGTTTTTGACAGCGGTGTGGTCGCATCGGAGGAATCTGCGCACATTGCCCCGGAAGGCGTGCGTCTGGCATCTCTGACCAGATATTTTGTGCGTGTGCAGGTGAAAGCCGGAGGAGAAGAGAGCGGATACAGTGAGACGGCCAGTTTTCTGACGGCCATTTTAGAACCGGATCAGTGGAAAGCAGAGTTTATTTCTGCTGAGACCGAAGCAGATGCAGAGAATTCCAAGGGAACGTATCTCAGAAAAGAGTTTCAGGTAGAAAAGACAGTAAAAAATGCATACGTCTGCGTGACGGCCCTTGGGCTCTATAACTTATATCTGAATGGAAAGAAAGTCGGCGGGGACGAGATGACGCCGGGCTGGACTTCTTACCACAAGCATTTGTGCTATCAGACTTACGAAATCACGGATCTGCTGAAAAACGGCCAAAACGCAGTGGGTGCGATGCTGGGAGCCGGATGGTATAAGGGCCTGATGGGATTCCTGCATGAGCGGAATAATTACGGAAAGCAGACGGCACTTCTGGCGCAGATTCTGATCCGTTATGAGGATGGCACGGAGGAAGTGCTTGCGACCGACGCGAGCTGGAAAGGCGCGGACAGTCCGGTACTTTTCGCGGAGATTTATGACGGCGAAATCTACGATGCCCGGAAGGAGATCGCGGGATGGTGTGAAGCGGGGCTGGACGACGCTTCCTGGCGTGGGGTGGAAATTGTTCCTTATAAAAAAGAGGTATTGACTGCCCAGGGAGCCGGAAAACCGGCAGAGATGACAAAGCTTCCGGCGCAGAGCATTTTCACCACGCCCCAGGGAGATCAAGTCATCGATTTCGGCCAGAACCTGACCGGATGGATTCATGTAAAAGCGGCGGGAAAGACGGGGGATGTGATCCGTCTGGACTGCTTCGAAACGCTGGATGCAGCAGGAAACGTTTATCTGGATAACCTGCGCGGGGCGAAAGAGAGCTTTACGTATACCTTTGGGAAAGACGGCGAAATCGAATATCATCCGTCCTTTACGTTTATGGGGTTCCGTTATGCGAAAATCGTCGCATTTCCGGGCGAGCCGCAGACGGAAAACTTTACGGCCTATGCCGTGCATTCCAATATGCGGGAAACAGGAACCTTCGAAACCTCCATGCCGGAATTAAACCAGCTCTGGCATAACATTTTGTGGGGTATGAAGGGTAATTTCCTGGACATTCCCACAGACTGTCCTCAGCGTGACGAGCGGCTTGGCTGGACTGGAGACGCCCAGATTTTCTGTCGGACGGCCAGTTATCTGATGAACACCTATACCTTTTACAGCAAGTGGCTGAAGGATGTGGCGGCGGATCAGACGCCGGAGGGCGGGGTGCCCCATGTGGTTCCGGATCTGCTGACACCGAAAGCGTCGATCGTGAACGACTGGCTGCTGTCCCAGGGAAGCCATTCGGCGGCGGCCTGGGCGGATGTGGCGGTGATCAATCCGTGGACGATGTATCTGACTTTTGGGGATACGAAGATCCTGGAAGAACAGTATGGGAGCATGAAGGCGTGGATTGACTTCATGAAGACTCATGCGGTGGATTATATCTGGAATTATAAGCTGCAGTTTGGCGACTGGGTGGCGCTGGATGCGGAGGAAGGCAGTTATTTTGGCGCGACGCCGAATGACCTGACCTGTACGGCGTATTTTGCGTATTCCACCGGGCTGTTTGTGAAGATTGCGAAGGTTCTGGAAAGAGAAGCGGATGCGAAGGAGTATCAGGAGCTTTATGAGAAGATTGTGAAGAAATTCCAGGCAACGTTCTTTGACGCGGAAGGGAAGATGACGGCGCAGACGCAGACGGCTCATATCGTGGCGCTGTATTTCGGGCTGACGCCGGAGGAATATAAGGAAACGACGGTGCAGGGACTGTTAAGGCTTCTGGAGAAGGAAAACGGGCATCTGGTGACTGGGTTTGTCGGGACGCCGTATTTCTGCCATGCACTGAGCCAGAATGGCTGTGTGAAGGAAGCGTATGAGCTGCTTTTGAAGGATGATTTCCCGTCCTGGCTGTATCAGGTGAAGAAAGGGGCTACGACGGTGTGGGAGCACTGGGATGGCTTAAAGCCGGATGGGACGATGTGGAGTCCGGATATGAATTCCTTTAATCACTATGCGTATGGGGCGATCGGCGAGTGGCTGTTCCGGGTGGCAGCCGGGCTGGAGACCAGTGAGGAACAGCCGGGGTACAAGCATACGGTGATTTATCCGCGGATTGGCGGGGGATTGACCAGTGTGAAGGCGGAATATGATTCGGCTTATGGACCGGTGGGAAGCTTCTGGAGGACGGAAGGAGACCTGGTGACGCTGACCGTGAAGGTGCCGGTGAATGCGACGGCGGAGATTTGCCTGGATGGGGCAAAAGAGGTGCTCGATGCGGATGGACTGGATTTCGTGGTGAAAGAGGGCTGTATGAGCGCGGAAACCGGTTCCGGAGTTTATACGATTCGCTGGAAACGATAAAAGGCAAAAACGCTGTGGGGAGAAAGAACTTTCCGACTCGATAAAAAACTGCCGGGAGCAGGAAAAGCTTCCGGCAGTTTTTGGCAGAAGGCGGCAATCCGGCGCGGGCGGAAAATAGAAATCCGCCCGGAGCATCCTTCAGATATCAAGCAAGAAGCGCTCCGGGGGCAACCGAAGCGCTTCTCACTAAAAGGAAAGAGAAAAAATTAAAATATTTTGAGGGAGTACTACGCAGCGTGTGGGGGCTGCGTAGTGTGAGTTATGAAATATATTAGCTCATCGCTAATACTCTTACAGTATAACCGGAAAATGTGTTCAAATTATGTTCTTAAAATAAAAAAAATGTGAACATCCATAAGAAATTATTAGGAAAACTTGAAAAACTTCCGCAGGTTCCAAGAAAATCCGGAAAAAGCCTTTTCATTTCCGGTGCATTTGTATATAATAAAAGGCACATGAGCAGTTGTCAGGCGTCAGCCTGGCGGGAGCCGGAAGCGGCCGGATGGAAAGGAGCAGTTTATGACATCTACGGATATTGGAATCGATTTGGGGACAGCCAGTATACTGGTCTATGTAAAAGGAAAAGGCGTCGTGCTGAAGGAGCCGTCCGTGGTGGCCTTCGACCGGGACGCGAATAAGATCAAGGCCATTGGCGAGGAAGCCCGTATGATGCTGGGACGGACGCCGGGGAACATTGTAGCCATCCGCCCTCTGCGAAAAGGCGTCATTTCCGACTACACCGTGACCGAGCAGATGCTGAAGTATTTCATTCAGAAAGCCATTGGACGCATGTCCTTCCGGAAACCGCGGATCAGCGTCTGCGTGCCCAGCAGCATCACGGAAGTGGAGCGCAAGGCGGTGGAGGACGCCACTTATCAGGCTGGGGCCAGAGACGTGACCCTGATTGAAGAACCCATTGCAGCAGCCATCGGAGCCGGGATCGACATTTCTCGCCCCTGCGGAAACATGATCGTGGACATCGGCGGCGGCACCTGCGACGTGGCCGTGATCTCCCTGGACGGGATCGTGGTCAGTTCTTCGCTGAAGATCGCCGGGGACGATTTTGACGAGGCGATCATCCGCTATGTGCGCAAAAAGCATAACCTGCTGATCGGCGAGCGCACCGCCGAGGACATTAAGATCACCATCGGGACAGCCATCGAGCGGCCGGACCAGAAGGTAATGGAGGTGCGGGGCAGAGACCTGGTGACCGGACTGCCGAAGACCGTGCGCGTCACGTCTGAGGAGACGCGGGACGCTTTAAAGGAGACGACCTCCCAGATCGTGGAGGCGGTGCACAGCGTGCTGGAGCGCACGCCGCCGGAACTGGCTTCAGACGTGGTGGATCGGGGCATTGTCCTGACCGGAGGCGGCGCTTTGCTGAACGGGCTGGAGGAGCTGATCGAGGCGCGTACCGGGATTAATACGGTCACGGCCGAAGACCCCATGACTGCGGTTGCCATCGGTACAGGCCGTTTTGTGGAGCTGACCGGAGGAAAAGGCAGCATCGGAGGCTGACGAGGATACAAAGGACGCTGCGGGAACCGGGAAGAGCCGGTGCGCAGCGTTTGTTTATGAATGGAGAATTTATCTATGGAACGAATCGAAGGATATGTGGATCATATCGTATTCCGCAACAGCGACAATGGCTACACCGTCCTGACCGCTGTCTGCGACGGCGAAGAACTGACCTGCGTGGGTTCCTTAAACTACATCGGCGACGGCGAAGTCTTCGAAGCCGAAGGGCATTACACGGAACACGCCACCTACGGACGGCAGTTCCAGATCGAAACTTTGAAGCTGAAAACCCCGGAGGACGCGGTATCCATTGAACGCTACCTGGGTTCCGGCGCGATCAAAGGCATCGGAACCGCCCTGGCCGCCCGGATTGTCCGCCGTTTCAAGGAAGATACTTTCCGCATTATGGAAGAAGAACCGGAACGTCTCGCGGAGATCAAAGGGATCAGCGAGCGCAAAGCCAGGGAAATTTCCGAGCAGGTCGAAGAAAAGAGAGACATGCGCAAGGCCATGATCTTCCTCCAGCAATACGGAATCTCAACGACGCTGGGCGCGAAAATCTATTCTTTCTATGGCCAGGCCGTTTACCAGATCATTAAAGAAAATCCGTACAAAATGGCGGACGATATCGACGGCGTGGGCTTCCGCATTGCAGACGAAATCGCCTCCAGGGCAGGCATCCACACCGATTCGGATTTTCGGATCCGCTGCGGGATCCTGTATGTCCTGCAGCAGGCGGCCATGGAAGGCCATATTTATCTTCCGGACCGTGTGCTGGCGAGCCGGGCCGTGGAACTTCTGGGCGTCAGCCAGGAAAGCATCCAGAAACACCTGATGGATCTCGCCATTGATAAGAAACTGGTGATCAAAGAAGGCATCGACGTGTGCGTCTACAGCGCACAGGCCTATTATTTAGAGCTGAACACGGCGAAAATGCTGCATGACCTGAACATTCACTGCGAGATTTCCGAAAGCGCGGTGCTGACCCGCCTTGCTTCCATTGAAAATGCATTGGAGACGACCCTGGATACTCTCCAGAAAGAGGCGGCGGTCCGGGCGGCCGAGAATGGCCTGCTGATCATCACCGGCGGCCCCGGCACCGGAAAAACGACGACGATCAACGCGTTGATCTCCTATTTTGAATCCGAGGATATGCAGGTCCGGCTGGCAGCTCCCACCGGGCGCGCGGCCAAGCGCATGACGGAAACCACCGGAAGGGAAGCCCAGACCATTCACCGGATGCTGGAAGTCTCCGGCGGCTCCGAGGAAGGAAGCGCCAGAGGGGAATTCGGCCGGAATGCCCAGAATCCCTTGGAAGAGGACGTGATCATCATTGACGAAATGTCGATGGTGGACATTTACCTGATGTATGCCCTGCTGTGCGCGGTTGTTCCGGGAACGCGGCTGATCCTGGTAGGCGACGTGAATCAGCTTCCGTCCGTGGGGCCGGGATGCGTGCTGAAAGACATGATCGATTCCGAAAGATTCCCGGTGGTTCGGCTGACAAAAATTTTCCGGCAGGCGTCGGAAAGCGACATCATTGTAAATGCCCATAAGATCAACGCAGGCGAGCACGTTCCTCTGGACAACAAAAGCCGGGACTTTTTCTTCCTGCGCCGGGACGACGCGAACGTGATCATCAGCGTCGTATTGACCCTGATCCAGAAAAAGCTGCCGAAATACGTCAACGCGAAACCAGAGGAAATCCAGGTGCTGACCCCGATGCGCAAAGGGCTTTTAGGAGTGGAACGGCTGAATGTCATCCTTCAGGAATACTTAAATCCGCCCTCCCCGGACAAACGGGAACGGGAATACGGAGCCGGGAAATTCCGGGAAGGCGACAAGGTTATGCAGATCAAAAACAATTACCAGATCGAGTGGGAAGTCCGGGGAAAATACGGGATTGCGGTGGAAAAAGGCATGGGCGTTTTTAACGGCGACATGGGAATCATCCGGGAGATCAATACCTTTGCGGAAATGCTGACCGTGGAATTCGACGAACGCCGTTTCGTGGACTATTCCTTCCGCCAGCTCGACGAACTGGAACTGGCCTATGCGGTGACGATACATAAATCCCAGGGAAGCGAGTACCCGGCCGTGGTGATCCCGCTTCTGGCCGGGCCGCGGATGCTGATGAACCGGAACCTGCTCTATACGGCCGTGACCAGGGCCAGGACCTGCGTGACGCTGGTGGGAAGCCCGGAAGTTTTTGAGCAGATGATCGAAAATAATGCACAGAGAAAACGCTACACGACTTTAAAACAGCGCATCCAGGAGCTTTTCCCGGGAGAGGGCGAAAACATGGATGAATCTTTTGGATAATTTGCTGTTTCCTGCAAAATGTCCTCTCTGCGGGGATATACTAGAAAAGAGACGCCTGATTTGCGAAGCCTGCAAAAAGGAAGTCCATTTCATCGGGGAACCGCGCTGCAAAAAGTGCGGGAAACCCCTCAGACGGGCGGAAACCGAATCCTGCCGGGACTGCGAAAAGAGCAAACATTGGTATACCAGAGGAATCTGCGCGGTTTCCTACGAGGGAGCCATGCGCAATGCAGTCGGGCGTTTTAAATATCAGAATAAACGATGCTATGCGGAATTTTTCACAGAGATTATGTGGAAAGCAGCCGAAAAGCATCTGCGGATATGGAAGCCGGATGTGGTCATTCCGATTCCGCTGCATCCGAAACGAAGAAAAAAGCGCGGATTTAACCAGGCTTACCTGCTGGCAAAGCCCATCGGGGAGAGGCTTGGCGTGCCCGTTTTGGAACACGGGCTCTTGCGCACCGTGCCGACCAGCCCCCAGAAAAATCTGGATCGCAAAAAACGGCAAATTAATCTGAAAAGGGCTTTTAAAATCGGCGCAGATGATGTAAAATTAAAACGAGTCCTTCTGGTGGACGATATTTACACCACCGGAAGCACGATTGACGCGGCAGCCATGGTTCTGCGCCGGGCAGGGGCGAAGGAAGTGTTTTTCCTGGCGCTCGGCACGGGAGAAGGGGAGGAGCCTTAAGGCTGCGGAGACTGGATCTTGATCGGACAGAAGGGGAATTATTTTATGATCAGCAAACGACGGGTCAGGCTTATGACCAGACTGGCTATTTGCGAAAAAGACAAGGGGTTCGAACTGAAACAGACCGGAAATTATTTCCGGAGCGACTATATCGGCATCCATTTGATGCGGAATTTTTTCCGGATGACGGCGGCCTTTCTGCTGGGCACAGCGCTCTGGGTTCTGCTGAATCTGGACTACGTAGTAGAAAGGCTGGGTGTCTTAGACGTAGCGGGGATTGGAATACGCATTTTGATCTGCTACGGCGTCCTGATGGCCTGCTATCTGCTGCTGACCTACCTTGTCTATACGGTTCGTTATCACCGGGCGGAGAAGGTTCGGGAAACCTATGACCAGACGCTGGCCGCCCTGGAGCGGGAATACGCCAGGGAAGGAAAGCGCGCAAGCAGGGCGGAAAAGCCGGGAGGGGACGGCCGATGAATTTCTTAAAAATAAAAGAAGCGCTGGAAGCCTTTTACGGACGCTACAGCGGCGTTTGCCGTTTCTTCGGGAAAATGCTTCTGGGCTTTCTGATCTTTTTTACGATACGCAGGGAAACCGGCTATCTGGATAAGCTGAATAATCCGCTCCTTTTGACCGGTTTATCGGTTCTGTGCGGGATTCTTCCGGTAAATCTGTGCGTGCTGTTGGCATCTGTGGTGGTGCTGCTGCATTTCTACAGTTTATCTTACTGCGCGCTGGCCGTGGGCGGAGCGATCTTACTGATCCTTCTGCTTCTGTATTTTGGCGTGGCGTCGGATCACGGATATGCATTTTTGCTGACGCCGGTGGCGCTTGGCCTAAACGTACCGATGGCTGTTCCGCTGGTCGTAGGGCTGACCTCCCACAGCAGTTCCATGTTTGGCATGCTGTTTGGGGCCGTCTGGTATTATGTGATGAGGACGGTGGCGGACAGGGCGGAGGCCCTGCGGCAGGCCCAGGCGACGGTAGAGCGGGCTGCGGATATCGAACGGCTGATCGGGGAAGCGGCAGTTTTACTGGAAAAGATTTTAAAGCGCCGGGAACTGATCCTGACTCTGGTGGTCTTCCTGGCCGTCTGGTTGGTGGCCTGGACGGGACGCCGGATGGTGATGAAATACGCCTGGACGATGGCGATTGGCGCCGGGACCGTGGTTTATCTGGTGCTGATGATTGTGGGAATGGGGACATTGGAGCTTTCGGTAAATTGGCCTGCGTTTCTGGTTGGGACGGCAGCGGCTGTGCTGATCGCTCTTGTGGTACAGGTCTTTCTGTTCCTGCCGGACTATCGGAGAACCGAATCCGTCCAGTTTGAAGACGACGATTACTATTACTATGTGAAAGCGATCCCGAAGAAGAGAAGCGGCGAAAGCCCGGCCTCTCCCAGGGAGGAGACAGAAGTGCTGACAAGGGAAGAACGGCGCAGACAGCGAAGAGAAAACATGAGAACCGAAACCGAACCGGAAAGCCCAAGAGAAAGGACGTGAAAAAATGACGGGCGTTTTACGAAACCTGAAGGTATTCTACAACACCTATTTTTCCTGGATAAAGACTTCCAGCGTTACAATTGCCGGGATTACGGTCACCGACGTCGTGGAAATCGCGATTTTGTCCTTTCTGGTGTACCATTTGATCGTTTGGCTCCGGGCGACCAGAGCCTGGACGCTGATGAAAGGAATTCTGTTCCTGGCCATTTTTATTGCGCTGGCCTATATTTTCCAGATGGATACCATCACCTTTTTGATCGATAAAGGGCTTGCGCTCGGAATGACGACGGCGATCATCGTCTTCCAGCCGGAGCTGCGAAGGGCGCTGGAGCAGTTGGGAGAAAAGCGATTTTTTTCACAGCTCCTTCCGATCCCATTTGAAAATAGTAAAGAAGTCAAAGAACGGTTCAGCGACAAGACGATTAACGAACTGGTCAAAGCCTGCGTGGAAATGGGAAAAGCCAAGACAGGCGCTCTGATCGTCATTGAACAGAATACCCCTCTGGCAGAGTACGAGCGCACCGGGATTGCCCTGGATTCCATCATTACCAGCCAGCTTCTGATTAACATTTTCGAGCATAATACGCCGCTCCACGATGGAGCCGTGCTTGTCAGGGGAGATCGGATCGTTTCGGCTACCTGCTACCTGCCCCTGTCGGATAACATGGAACTCAGCAAAGAACTGGGAACCCGCCACCGCGCAGGTGTCGGGATCAGTGAAGTCACCGATTCCGTGACGATCATCGTTTCGGAAGAAACCGGACGGATCTCGATTGCAAGCAAAGGAAAACTGATGCGGAACATCAACGCGGAGGAGCTTCGGAAACGGCTGGTCGTCCTCCAGGATAAGTCCGTTGACACGAAAAAGTTCAGGCTTTGGAAAGGAAAGGGCAGACAGGATGAAAAAGCTGTTAAATAATATCGGAATGAAGCTGCTTTCCGTACTGATTGCGTTTCTGATCTGGGTCGTGGTCGTAAACGGGGACAATCCGGAGAAAACCCAGGCCTTTACCGTTAAGACCACGGTACTGAATCAGGACAGCCTGTTAGAAGCGGGAAGCGTGTTTGATATCGTGGAAGGCGGGGAGACGACCATCTATGTCACAGCCAGGCGTTCCGTCCTGAATTCGCTGACCTCCAGCGATTTTACCGTGACGGCAGACCTGGAGAGCATTAATACCTACACTACCGTGCCCTCAGTGTCCCTGGTTCCCACCTGTACGAAAAAGGGCGTGACGATCCGGCAGGAAGCGATGCGCTGCGTCCCTTCATCCATGAAGATTTCGATTGAGGATAAGGAAGAAAAGAGCTTTATTGTATCCGTTGTCACCAGCGGAAGAGTGGCGGACGGCTATGAGGTTGGCGGACTGAAGCTGACCCGCGGCGATACCATCGTGATCGCAGGCTCTGCTTCCACTTTGAATAAGATTGATAAGATTACGGCGACGGCCAGCGTCAGCGGCCTGTCTTCGACCGAGACTGTGTCGGCTACCCTGCGGATCTATGATAAGAACGGGGAAGAGATGAATCTGGATAACCTGGAGATCAAGCGGCCGGACGGCGTGCTCCTGAAGGAGGCCAAGACCGACGTGCGGGTAACGATCTGGCAGATCCAGACTGGAATTGCCCTGGATGTGGGGCTGGTGGGAGAAGTCGCGGACGGCTACCATATTACAGGCGTTACCACGACGCCGGAGACGATCAGCCTGGTCGGCAGCAGCAATGCGCTGAAAAAACTGGACGGCCGGCTGGAGCTTGCCGACGCGGTGGATGTGACCGGAATTTCTTCCACGATTGAGAGGAGTATCGATCTTTCCGAGTATCTTACCAATTATGAGAACCTGCGGCTGGAAGAGGATGCCGCGACGACGGTTTCGGTGAAGGTTCAGGTGGAGAAGATCGACGCGATTACCATCAGTAAGCCGATTTCCGAACTGGTCATTGTCGGCCAGCCGGAGAACATGAACATGGTTCTGACGCCGGGCGATAAGCTTCCGGTCGAAATACAGAGCGAAGAAGGCAGTACCACGATTTTGCAGACTTCCGATGTGATTGCGACATTGGATCTGACGGAGTATCAGTCGGAGGGGACATATACGGTTCCGGTTCAGATTGAACTGCCGGAAGGGTATACTCTGGTAAATGATGTGACGATCGTTGTGAATCTGGTATTGAAAGAGGTGGCGACGGAAGAAGCCACGGAAAATGCATTGGAGGGATAACTATGGTAAGCCAGAAAGTGATCATTAAGAATCCTACGGGGCTGCATCTGCGTCCGGCTGGGAATCTGTGTAAGGAAGCGATTCAGTTTAAGTCGCAGATTACCTTTTCGTTTGACAATGTGACGGCGAATGCGAAGAGTGTTCTGAGCGTGCTGAGCGCCTGTGTGCAGTGCGGGGATGAGGTGACGTTTACCTGTACGGGGGAGGATGAGGAAGAGGCTTTAAAGGCCATTGTGGGGGCCATTGAGAGCGGCTTGGGAGAGCTTGCTAACTGAAGAGGCGAAAAAGAAGACCACTGTCTTGCGGGACAGTGGTCTTTTTGTACCATAAATTTGCGCTGCCAAAGGCGTTTAGATTTCGTCGTCTGTCGGGTCATAGGAACCGCTGAAGGTGCCGTAGTAGGTCGGCGTCAGAGGCGTCGCACAGGTCTGGCTTACGGTTACCGGTGTGCCGATCGGGACGTTGTTATACAGCCATTTCGCATCGATGAATGCCAGGCGGATACAGCCGTGAGAGGCCTGCTGGCCTAACAGGTTAAAGGCGCCGGGCTGGATGGCGTAATGATTATTCGGCGCGGTGTACGGAATCGAGTGGAACAGGACGTCCGAGGTGATGTGGGAGCAATAGAAGCCCCAGGACGGGCCGTCCAGTTCGTGGGTTGCGAGCTTGTCCAGGATCTTAAAGGTTCCAAGGGGCGTCGCGTCGTTCGCTCCGGTGGAGCAGTACATTGCCTTGATGGCGGTATCGCCGCGGTAAATGGTGACAATGTTTTTCTTGGTGTTTACGGTTACGCTCCAGGCGCCGGTAGCAACAACGCTGTTTAAGGCGCCTGAGGAGTTAAAGGTATAGGTTTTGCCGTTAATGCTGACTTTTCCAGTTACCATGGAACCTACCGGGCCGACGCTGGTGGCGCTGGGACGTAAGTAGTAGGTCTTTCCGTTGTCCGTGAGCCAGCCGGTTTTCATCTGGCCGGAGGAGGTATCGAAGTAGTACCAGTAGCCGTCAATCTGCTGCCAGCCGGTCATGACGTAGCCGCTGCTGTGCAGGTAGTAGGTGCCGCTGCTCTTAGTGTTAAGCCAGCCGGTCTGCATCACGCCTTTGGTGTTAAAGTAGTATTTTTTGCCGTTAATGGTCTGCCAGCTCTTGACTCGTGCGCCCAGGTTCGGAGAGCTGGTTTTTCCGTAATACCATTTTCCGTTTACCTGATACCATCCGGTTTTTAAAGCGCCGTCTTTACCGAGATAGTAATAGTAGCTGCCATCTTTGATAAATTTACTGGTGACCATGGCGCCGGTGGATTTGCTGTAGTAGTACCATTTATTGGCTTTGTCGCTGCGCTGTACCCAGCCGGTCATCAATTTGCCGTCGGAATCAGCGTAATAAAGCTTGCCGTTGGCACGGAAAGCTCCGGTCTTTAGAACGCCTTTGGAATTCGCGTAATATCGGTTATCACCGCTTGTTATCATACCGGTTTTCATGACGCCTTTGGAATTGAAATAATACTTTTTGCCATTATAGGTTTGCCATCCGGTCTGGGCGACGCCGACTTTATAGGATTCGCCGCTGCTGCCGCTTACCGTTAAGGTTTTGAGCAGATATTTTTTGCCGTTTACGGTACGCAGGCCGTCTGTGTACATGACGCCGGTTTTGCTGAAGCAGTAGATGTTCGAACCGATGGTAACGGCTTTGTTCGCGGCCAGGACGCCGCTGGAACTGATCACGCAGTAGACTTTACCAGTGCTTTTTACGAACTTCAGGCCTTTGGTCGTATTGATGATGCCATTGGCATCTACAAGATACTGCTTGCCATTATAAGAGGTGATCCGGATCTTTCCGGTGGCAAGGTAGCCGGTCTTCTGATTAAAGTAGTAGTAATAGTTGGTGCCGTTCAGTTTGACCTTATAGGGGCCGTAGGCGCGCTCTCCGTTTGATTTGATGTAATAGGTTCCTTTGCTGTCTTTGTGGAACCCGGTGGTCTCTTTGGTTTCGGTGGCCGTATCGCTGGTGTCGGCGGAAACCGTTATGGAACCGGCCATTACCAGGCAGAACAGCAGGCAGAGAACCGAAAGAAATTTTTTAATACTCATATATTCCCCTCTCTCTTAAAAAATGAGTGATTCTGTGACAATTACCAATTTACTATATTCCGGAAAATCTTTCAATTGTTTCTTTGAAATTTGAAACTCTTTAAGGAAAAATTAAGGAATTGTTTACAGCTTGTTACTAAACGCCAGGTTTTGGTAGGAGGGGTCAAACTTCGCGAGGTCTGCGACGGTGTCGAATTCCAGGATGGAGCCGTCCGGACAGGGGCGCAGGTACATCGGGAGAAGATCCAAATGGGATACCAGCAGGTCTTCCCAGTACAGGGAAGCGGTTTCCGGCCTGGGATAGGCTTCTTCCAGGAGGGGAAGGTAAGTGCGGGTGAAATTCGCTGTCCAGTAGGCGGGGCCCAGCATGTACCAGGAGGAGGAACCGCCTGTGGTGACCTTGCGGATACGGCCGTCGGAATCGGTTTCCATGCACCATTCATCGGTAGGGCCGGGGGCATAGAGGCCGCAGTAGCTGGATTTTTCCGGGATTTCCAGAAACAGGTTTTCCGGGAAATAGTTGTCGCTGGAGCAGATATAGGAATTTCCGAGGAAGTCTCTGGCGGCGTAGATGGAGGAGTGGTTATTGCGGGTGCGGTAGTCTGGGTTTTCGATCAGGCGGACGGCCCATTTTTTTTCGAGGTAGGCGAACTGTTCTTTCATGCAGCCGGTGACGATGGCGATTTCGGAGATGCCGGCTTCTTTGAGCTGGCGGATCTGGCGTTCGATCAGGATCTCGCCGCGGACGGGGGTCAGGCCTTTCGGGTGGGAAAGGGACAGGGGGGTGAAGCGGGATGAGAATCCGGCGGCCAGGATTAAGGCGTTTGTGTGCATGGGATTGACCTCTTTTCCTTATTTTTAGTGGTATTGTAAAAGAAGGAAAACAGGAAGTCAAGAGCGGCGGAGCGGTTCAGGTTTCACCAGTCAGGGCGGAGATGGCGCTGACGGCATTGCCAAGGAGAGCATTGCTGAAATTTTCACCGAGCTGCATTTCCCAGGAAGAACCGTTATTTGTAAAAAGAATGTCGATGTCCTGGGAGAGAGTCGTTTCGTTAGCCTTCAGGCTGGTGAGAAGCATTTTGGCAGTCTTGTCTGCCAGTTCGGCATCGGTGGCTCGGATGGCTTCGGTGGTAGCAGCATAATCCAGAAGCTTTTCGCGGCAGTCATTTAAGACATTTTCCAGATTCAGGCTGGTGACCGTAAGCGTGACCGAAGCGGAATCCCCGTCGATGGTGGAATCCTTGATCTGATAGGAAAAATAGCGGGAAATCTGGGAGGCAAGCTCTAAATCCAGCTCTTCGCCCAGGGTGCTTCCGGTGGCGAAAATGTCGTCCATATTCAGATACGCAATCCAGTCCTCCGGAGAGAATTCCAGAAAATAGTCAAAGGTCAGCGCCAGGATCTCTTCCGGGGTAACCAGATACGGGTCGTTTAAGTAGCTGATAAAGCCGCCTACCAACTGATCTTCCAGGTCGTCGCCGCTTAAAATGCTCCAGCTTCCGTCTGAAAGCTTGGTCAGTTCGAATCGGGCGTCTGTAGACAGGATTTTGTAAGAGTGAGACTTCATGACTTCGCCAAGCAGGGCGAAATAGTCGTTCATGCTCAGGTCTTCGGGGGCGGTACGGGGGTCTGCGCTGCGGGCGGTCAGGGCCAGGCACATATCGCGGGCGAGGGACTGCATATCCAGGTTGGTCAGCCGGACCTTCACGATGGCGGTGTTTTTCGAAACACGGGAGGAAAGAATCCGGTAGTCAAAATTCTGAAAGAAGAGCTGGACCGCTTCCGTAGTTTCCGGGCCGATATCGGTGGAGGGGGCTTCCGAGCTCATGATATCTTCATAAGAAACAAAGGAAAGGATGGTTTGTTCGTCCAGTTTTTTGATGAGTTCAAGCTCCGAGACGACAGTCTGCTCCGGTTTGCTGGTTCCGCATCCTGTCAGAAGGAAAGCGGCAGCAAGGAGCAGGAGCCACAGGCCGTAAGAGATGCGATGTGATTTCATGGGTCCTCCTTTATTCCCGCGGGCCGGGCCGCGCGGGGCGTATTCATGGTTGAAGTAAGCAGATTTCCAGATTCTGCCAAAGATATACCTAGTGTATATGAAAAACGGCGTCTTGTCAAATTTTGCAGCGCCCAAAAGAATACTTGACAGTTACTGTTCAGACAGTACCTGAGCACTTAGCTGCCCAGGTACGTAAGAACGTGATTCAGGTGTGAGCAGGCTCTTTTGCGAAGCAAAACTTAAAATGAGCCTGCGATTTGTTACTGGAACGAGGTACGAGTGAACAGTAACACTTGACAAGCCTGTTTTTTTTCGCTATGATATCTCCAATGCTTTGTATGAGGAGGAAAGACAAATGTATTCACTAGACGAAGTGTTTGCAGTAGATCAGGAAATCGCAGAAGCAATCGTAAAAGAACAGGAACGTCAGAACAGCCACATCGAACTGATCGCATCCGAAAACTGGGTCAGCAAGGCCGTCATGGCCGCCATGGGCAGCCCGCTGACGAATAAATATGCAGAAGGCTACCCCGGAAAACGTTATTATGGCGGCTGCCAGTGCGTCGATATCGTCGAAGACCTCGCAAGAGACCGCGCCATGAAGCTTTTCGGCTGCACTTATGCAAACGTACAGCCCCATTCCGGCGCACAGGCGAATATGGCTGTCTTTTTTGCCATGTTAAAACCCGGCGACACGGTTATGGGCATGAATCTGGCCCACGGCGGCCATTTAACTCACGGAAGCCCTGCGAATCTCTCCGGCGCTTACTTCCATGCTGTCCCCTATGGCGTAAACAGCGACGGCGTGATCGACTATGACGAAGTCCGCAGGATTGCCCTGGAATGCCGCCCGAAAATGATCGTAGCCGGCGCCAGCGCTTATGCCCGCACCATTGATTTCAAAAAATTCCGGGAAATCGCCGATGAAGTCGGCGCCTACCTGATGGTCGATATGGCTCACATTGCAGGCCTTGTGGCTGCCGGACAGCATCCCAGCCCCATCCCCTACGCGGACGTGACCACCACGACCACCCATAAAACCCTGCGCGGCCCAAGAGGCGGCCTGATCCTCTCCAGCGCGGAAAACGCGAAAAAATTTAACTTCAATAAAGCCATTTTCCCAGGCACCCAGGGCGGCCCGCTGATGCATGTGATCGCGGCAAAAGCCGTCTGCTTTAAAGAAGCCCTTTCTGACGACTTCAAAGTATACCAGGAAAATGTTGTGAAAAATGCAAAAGCCCTCTGCAAGGGCCTGATGGACCGCGGCGTGCGCATTGTTTCCGGCGGAACCGATAACCATCTGATGCTGGTAGACTTAACCTCTGTTGGAAAGACTGGCAAGGAAGTGGAGAACCTTCTGGACAGCGTGAACATTACCTGCAACAAAAACACGATCCCGAACGATCCCCAGTCCGCCTTTGTGACCAGCGGCGTCCGCCTTGGCACCCCGGCCGTAACCTCCAGAGGAATGAACGAAGCCGACATGGACCGCATCGCAGAAGCCATTGTGCTGATGCTCCGCGACGAAAAGAACGAAGCCCAGGCGAAAGCCATCGTAAAAGAGTTAACTGAAAAATATCCGCTGATTTAAAACGGCAGCTCGATGGGACGTTGACAAAACGTCCCATTTTTGTGAACAGAAGTTCACAATATTAAAGAAAAATTAAGTAGGCAACAAAAGAAAGTGCGTGCTATAATAAAACAGGCACAACGTGCACCCACCCAAGATATTTTAACCACATGGAGGATCCCATCATGAAGAAAAAAAGGAAAGGCTTCCTGGCCGTATTTCTCCTTCTCCTGCTGGCAGCGGCAGTAGGCTTCATTATCTGGTTCATGAAAAATCAGAATAACCAGACGAACACCGGAAGCGATACCGTGTTCACCGACTCGGTTGCGAACCTGACCGGCCTAAGCAGCACCGGAGTGATCCAGCGCTTCGCCGGTGTTGTTGAACCGCAGAAAACCTGGAATGTCGAGAACAGTTCTGATAAAACTGTCCAGGAATGGTACGTGGAAGAAGGCGACGAAGTACAGGTCGGGGACAAGCTTTTTACCTACAGCACCTCAGATGCAGAAGAAAGCCTGATCGAAGGAGAGATCGAGATTGACCGTTTAAACGGCGATATCGAGAATTACACAGCCCAGATTAAGACCCTGCAGGAGGATAAGGCGAAAGCTTCCGCAGACGACCAGCTGGACTATGCGACGCAGATCCAGAGCATCCAGAACACCCTGAAGAAAGCCCAGTACGATCTGCAGAAACAGCAGGTCGAGCTTGAAAACCTGAAAAAAACCATTGCGAATGCCACCGTGACCAGCGAGCTGAACGGTATCGTAAAAACCATTAACGACACCAGTACCTCCAGTTCCTCCTATTCCTATAGCGACGAGTCAAATTACCTGATGACCATTATCGCCGTCGGGCAGTACCGGATCAAAGGAACCTTAAATGAACAGAACCGCGGCAGCCTGAGCGAAGGCTCTGCAGTCATTGTACATTCCCGTGTGGACGAAGACCAGATCTGGAGAGGAACCCTTTCCGAAATCGATTACGATAATCCGGAGCAGAACCAGAACAACTACTATTACTCTTCCAGCGACAGTTCCACCCAGTCCAGTAATTATCCGTTTTACGTGGAACTCGACAGCATCGACGGCCTGATCATGGGGCAGCATGTTTACATTGAGATGGACTACGGACAGGCAGACCAGAAGAGCGGTATGTGGCTCAGCAGCTATTACATTGTTCAGGATGACGGCGATCCTTATGTCTGGGCCGCGAACAGCAAGGATAAAATTGAAAAACGTTATGTTACTTTAGGCGAATACGACGAAGAAGAAGAAAAGTATGAGATCCTGGACGGCCTTACCACAGATGACTATATCGCATTCCCGAACGGCTATATCACGGAAGGCGCGCCTGCCGAGAAGAATGTCGACCAGATGAGTAATTACTACAATGACAGCGAAGATATCGACTGGGAGGAATGGGAAGAGGACACGGATTTGTGGGAGGAGGACACCGAGCTATGGGAAGACGATACCGATTTCTATGATCTGGACACCGATTATGAAGAAAGTGAAATCGATTGGGAGACAGACAGCGACTCGCTGGATGACGAACTGCTGATCGAAGATTATACGGAGGACATCGGCGACGGCAGCGCGCCTGTCAGCGCGGGATTGGAGGAAGAATAGTGCTACTGGAATTAGATCATATCTATAAAGACTACATACAGGGCAGCATGGTCGTTCCGGTACTGAAAGATATCACACTTCATGTCGAAGAAGGGGAGTATCTGGCGATCATGGGCCCCTCCGGTTCCGGGAAGTCCACGCTGATGAACATCATTGGCTGCCTGGATAAACCGACCAAGGGGAACTTTATGCTGGACGGCCAGGACATGCTGAAGGTAAAAGACGGAAAGATGGCGGATGTCAGGCTCCACAGCCTGGGCTTCGTGTTTCAGACTTTCCAGCTTCTGCCAAAGGAAAGCGCGATTGACAATGTAGCCCTTCCGCTCATTTATGCGAAGGTGCCGAAAAGAGAACGGATGCGCCGGGCAGCCGCGGCCCTGGATAAAGTCGGCCTTTCGGAACGTCTTTATTTCCAGCCGAACCAGCTTTCCGGCGGTCAGAAACAGCGTGTGGCCATCGCCAGAGCCATGGTGAATAATCCAAAGATCCTTCTGGCGGACGAGCCTACCGGCGCGCTGGATTCCAAGTCCAGCAAGCAGGTTCTGGAACTTTTTGGAAAGCTGAACGAGGAAGGCGTTACCGTCATTATGATCACCCATGACAGCGGCGTAGCGAAATGCGCGAAACGCGTCGTTGACATTTTCGATGGAGAAATTTCCGAGCGGCCCAGAGAGGAGGTGGGTTCATGAAAAAACGGACAGTTGTAATTATTGGTCTTGTGACCACACTGGCGGTCTGCGGAGGCGGCTATGGCATTTACCGCATGGTAAAAGGAAATACGACGCCGGTTTCTGTGACGCCGGTTTCTTATCTGAATCTTGGATGGTGGAGCGACGATACCACATCCTCCGGCACGATTACGTCGAATGCTGTACAGGAAGTTCATTTGAGCAATGATCAGCTCATTTCCGAAGTCCATGTACAGGTGGGCGACCGGGTGCAGATCGGCGACGTCCTGCTGACTTATGATTCCACCCTTCTGGAACTGAATCTGGAGTCGGCGGAATTGAACCAGAAATCCATCGAACTTCAGCTTTTGGCGGCGAAAGAGGAGTTAGCGAAGCTGAATAAGATTACCCCGATTGCTGATCCTGTGGACGACGGGAGCGATTCAGTGGAGGAGTATGCGGACGCCTCCTTAATCTCGAATGAGATGACGATGCGGACGGCTTCGGATGAGACGGAGACGCCTTCGGTGGAGAGTGAGGATGAAGCGGCGGCGCGGGCTGCGGCGGAGTCAGAAGAAGCGGCGCGTCTAGCTGAAGACGAGGCCGCTCCGCGGGAGTCAGAGTGACAGGCAGCAGAGCAGGCGGCGGCGGAGACCGACGAGGGCGGTC
>JAUNPS010000001.1:0-153584 GCA_030536575.1 Eubacteriales bacterium
CCAGGCTGCGATGGCGGCATACCAGGGCCGGGGCGGCCAGGCCGTGATGGCTGCATCATACCCGGCCCCTGCCACCACGGCGGATTCTGCATCCTCCGGCACTCCGGACAGGAACGAAAGGATTCCTTTCTCTCTTCCATAGTAAACTCCTGTTTCTCACTCCTTATATCCTATGCGCCGTCCCCGAAAAATGTCCCTTTCATCCCCGCCGAAACCGTCTGTGCCAGCCGCAGATCCTGCCCCCCGCGCGCGACGCCAAACTCAAGCACCCCAAAATCGCGCCCTCCCCCACGCCTGCACGCCCCCACCACGCAAAAAAGGCGCTGCGCCCACGCGCAGCACCCTCTCACTTCTTCTCATTCACATGATCCGCCAACTCCAGCCGAATCAGCGCCTTCCTCAGCGCCATCTCCGCCCTCGCCAGATTAATATTCGGGTCCCTCATCTGCATCCGTCTCTCCGCCCGCACCCTGGCCTCCTCAGCCCGGTTCCGGTCGATCTCCTCTGGCCACTCCGCCACTTCCGCCAGAATCGTCACCTTCTCCTGCGTGATCTCCATAAAGCCCGCATGCAGCGCAGCCTCCCTTTTCGTATCACCCTCGGTAATCACGGCGACCCCCGGCTGAATAATCGTCGTCAGCGGGATATGTTTCTTATAGACACCGATCTGTCCCTCACTGGTATTCAGCTCGATCATGCTCGCCTTCCCTTCATAAAAAATCCGGTTCGGCGTAATAATTTTCAGGTCAAAAAACTTGTCATCCGCCATAGACACACCCCCTATTTCATGCGGGCTGTCACGTCGTCGATGGTTCCTGCATTCAGGAAATAGCTCTCCGGAATATTGTCATGCTTTCCTTCCAGAATCTCTTTAAAGCCGCGGATCGTCTCCGACAGGGGCACATACCGCCCGTCCACGCCGGTAAACTGTACGGCCACGAAGAACGGCTGCGACAGGAAACGCTGCACCTTTCTGGCACGGCTTACGATCAGCTTCTCCTCCTCGGACAGCTCATCCATACCAAGGATCGCGATAATATCCTGCAATTCCTTATATCTTTGCAGAATCTCCTGCACCCCTCTGGCCACCTGATAATGCTCTTCCCCAACCACACGCGGATCCAGAATTCGCGACGTAGACTCCAGCGGATCCACCGCCGGATAAATCCCCAATTCCACAATGGAACGGGAAAGTACCGTCGTCGCATCCAGGTGCGCGAACGTCGTCGCCGGAGCCGGGTCCGTCAGGTCATCGGCAGGCACATAAACCGCCTGTACCGAAGTGATGGAACCATTCTTCGTCGAAGTGATCCGCTCCTGCAAAGCGCCCATCTCCGTCTGCAGCGTCGGCTGATAACCAACCGCCGAAGGCATACGCCCAAGCAGCGCGGAAACCTCCGAACCTGCCTGCGTAAAACGGAAAATATTATCAATGAACAGCAGCACATCCTTTCCGCCCTGATCACGGAAATACTCCGCCATCGTAAGCCCGGTCAGGCCCACACGCATACGCGCTCCGGGGGGCTCATTCATCTGACCGAACACCATGGTCGTTTTATTGATAACGCCGGACTCCTGCATTTCATAATACAGGTCATTCCCCTCACGGGTACGCTCGCCAACGCCGGTAAATACGGAATAACCGCCATGCTCCGTGGCAATATTCCGGATCAGCTCCTGGATCAGCACGGTCTTTCCAACGCCCGCGCCTCCAAACAGCCCGATCTTACCGCCCTTCTGATAGGGGCAGAGCAAGTCTACAACCTTAATTCCCGTTTCCAGGATCTCCGTGGACGTGGACTGCTCCTCAAAAGAAGGCGCCGACCGATGGATCGGGAGATATTCCACGCCCTCCGGCGCTTTCTTATTATCAATCGGATCCCCGGTCACATTGAAAATCCGTCCCAGCGTTTTCTCCCCCACCGGAACCCGGATCGGGCTCCCGGTAGCCACCGCTTCCATTCCTCTGACCAGTCCGTCCGTGGAGCCCATGGCAATGCAGCGCACGGTATCGTCGCCCAGATGCTGGGCGACCTCCACGGTAAGCGTTCCCCGATCCTTAGTCTGAATCTGAATGGCCTCATAAATCTGCGGGAGATTTCCATCCGGAAACTTGATATCCAAAACCGCGCCGATAATCTGCGTGATTTTTCCTTTCGTTTGTTCTGACATGGATTTCCTCCTTCTATTTTTCCATGCGGGTTCCCGGCCTTAACTGATCGCTTCTGCACCTGCGATAATTTCAGTCAGTTCCTGAGTGATGGAGCCCTGTCTTGCGCGGTTGTACTGCAAGGACAGTTTCTCGATCATCTCCTCCGCATTGCTGGTAGCCGAATCCATGGCCTGCATTCTGGCCCCGTTTTCACTGGCTGCCGCTTCCACCAGTCCCCCGTAAATCAGGCTGGTGATATATTTCGGAATAATGATATCCAGGGCTTCTTCTTCCCCCGGTTCATAATTCATCAGAGTGTCACGCTCCTCTTTTGAAAGCTCCTGAGTGTCAAATTCCACCGGAAGAAGCTTTAACATCTTTGGTTCGTGCACCACCGTATTTTTAAAAGACGTATAAACCAGATAAATTTCTCCGGTTTTTCCAGCTTCGAAATCCTCCAGAACCTGATTGCAGATGGTCTGGGCGTCGGAAAACATCGGCGCATTGATCACATCGCTGTAGTCCTGCTCCACCGTGTAGCCCTTTTTCAGCAGGGCCTCCCCGGCTTTCCGGCCGATATTGTACAGGCGCACTTCCTCTTTGGGAATGCCGCTGTCGGTAATCATCCGGACAATGTTCGAATTATAGCCTCCGGCCAGCCCGCGGTTGGAAGAAATGACAACCACCGCCTTTTCTTTGGATTTCCCCGGCTTCAAATACCGGTGATCCACCACGCCCGAACGGGCCAGGATGGAGGTCACCACCCGGTACATATTCTCAAAATAAGGCTTGGACTGCTCCGCCTGGTTTCTGGTTTTCTGCAGCTTCACCGTGGAAACCAGCTTCATGGCTTTGGTGATCTGCTGGATGCTGGTGATACTGCTCTTACGCCTTTGAATGTCTCTCATGGAGGCCATGCGGTATCACCTCCTTATGCTTTTCCAAACCGCGCCTTGCACTCTTCAATGGCTGCGATCAGGCTCTTTTCCGTCTCCTCCGAAATGACTTTTTCGGAAGCAATGGCTTCGGGAACCTCCGGATATTTCGTTTTCAGAAGCTCAAACAGCTCGCCCTGGAACTCCAGGATCCGGCTCGTCTCGATATCCAGCAAATATTTCTGCGTGGCCGCATACAGGATCACAACCTGATACTCCACCGGCATGGGCTGATACTGAGGCTGTTTCAGCACTTCTTTCAGCCGTTCGCCCTGGGCCAGCTTCTCCTTCGTATCAGCATCCAGCTCGGAACCAAACTGGGAGAATGCCGCCAGTTCCCGGTACTGAGCCAGCTCCACACGGATCGGGGCTGCAATCTTTTTCATTGCCTTAATCTGTGCCGCACCGCCGACACGGGATACGGAAAGGCCCGCATTGACCGCCGGACGGAAGCCTGCGTTAAACATTTCCGTTTCCAGATAAATCTGCCCGTCCGTAATCGAAATCACGTTCGTCGGAATGTAAGCCGAAACGTCGCCTGCCTGGGTTTCGATGATCGGCAGTGCCGTCAGGGAACCGCCGCCCAGCTCGTCGGACAGACGCGCCGCGCGCTCCAGCAGCCTGGAATGCAGATAGAATACATCGCCCGGATAAGCCTCACGGCCTGGTGGACGCCGAAGCAGCAGGGACAGGGTACGGTAAGCGGTGGCATGCTTAGACAGGTCGTCGTAAACGACCAGCACGTCGTCGCCGTTTTCCATCCACTCCTCGCCGATGGCACAGCCCGCGTAGGGGGCAATATACTGCAGCGGGGCTAATTCGCTGGCCGTCGAAGCGACGACGGTCGTGTAATCCATTGCCCCATATTCTTCAAAGGTTTTTACAATCGTCGCTACCGTGGACGCTTTCTGGCCAATGGCCACGTAAATGCACTTCACGCCCTGGCCTTTCTGGTTAATGATCGTATCGACCGCGATAGCCGTCTTTCCAGTCTGGCGATCGCCGATAATCAGCTCACGCTGTCCCCGTCCGATGGGCACCATGGAGTCGATGGCCTTAATACCCGTCTGTAGAGGGGTATCCACCGATTTTCGCGTGATAACGCCGGGGGCCACACGCTCTACCTGCCGGAATTTTTTGGACTCAATGGGCCCTTTGCCGTCGATGGGCTGTCCAAGGGCATTGACCACGCGTCCCAGAAGGGCGTCGCCAACCGGCACTTCCACCACGGTTCCGGTGGTCTTTACCAGGTCGCCTTCACTGATAGCGCTGCTGTCGCCCAAAAGTACCGCGCCGACATTATCCTCCTCCAGGTTCAGCACCATGCCGTGCACTTCCCCCGGAAACTCCAGGAGTTCGCCCTGCATGGCATTTTCCAGCCCGTGGATTCGCGCAATGCCGTCCGCTACCTGGATGACTGTCCCCACATCGGAAACAGCTACCTTGGAAGAGTAGCGTTTAATCTGCTCTTTGATCACGGAACTGATCTCTTCAGGTCTTAAATTCATGAGGCTCTCTCACCTACTTTCTCATTTTGTTCCAGGGAAATCCTGTTCAGGCCGCCTGTCAGCTCGGTAAGCTTAAACTTCAGGCTGCCGTCCACTACCCGGTCGCCGATGCGCACAACCATGCCCCCAAGAAGCCCCGGATCCACCCGCCAGGTGATCTCCATCGTTCGGTAGGACGTGGTAGCCAGCAGTTTTTTCTCAATCCGCTCCTTCCACGTCTCGTCCAGTTCCTGGGCTGACGTCACTTCGGCAACGCCGATTTTCTTATATTCTTTGAGCTGGCCGACCGTATAAGCAAAAATTGCCGGCAGCTCTTTATACCGCTCTTTCTCCACCGCAAGGGTCAGAAGCCCGCACAGTTCGTCGGAAATTCTTCCTTTAAAGCAGTCTTCCAGAATACGGATTTTCTCTTCTTTTATGATTTTGGGGTGGTCCATAATGGCAGACAGTTCGGGGTTTTCTTCCATGGCCGTTTCCAATGCCGGGATTTCGGAAAGAAACGTATCGACTTTCTGTTCCTCCACGGCCAGTTGAAACAGCGCGTCTCCATAGACCTTTGACGCTAACTTAGCCATGTATCCTCACCTATCTCCCTTAACGTATCTTCCAGGAGTGTTTCCTGAATCTGCGGCGTCACCGCGCCGGCCACCACTTTTTCCGCCATCAGGGATGCGATGGAAATCATTTCCTTCTTCATGTCATCCACAGCGGCTTTCTTTTCCAGCTCTACCTGGGCGTTTGCCCTGGCGAGAATCCTGGCTGCCTCTTCCCTGGCGTCGTCCAAAATCTTCGCTTCATTCTGCAGGGCTTTCTTCCGGGCCGCGCTTAAAATTTCTTCCGCTTCCGCGTTAATATTCCGGATGCGGGCTTCGTAGTCTTCCCGAAGCTTTCTGGCTTCTTCCTTGTCCTTGGCGGCCGTGTCGATATCCGACTGGATCCTGTTCTGGCGCTTTTTTAAGAAATCCCGCACGGGGTTAAAAAGCAGATAGGACAGGAATGTAAACATAACCAGAACGGCTATGGCCAGCAAAATCGCATCAAAGAGAAGCTGGGCGTCAAGGCTGAATAATCGCTCCAAGGTTCCGCCTCCTTTCGCTTATTGTTCCATCATATTCTTGTTTCGGAAACATCAAAGCTTTCCGAGAAGCGGGTTTGCAAACAGCAGGATGAAGGCGATTGCAAGACCGTACAGACCGGTGGTCTCGGCAACGGCCTGTCCTAAAAGCATGGTGGACATAATATCGCCTTTTGCGCCCGGATTCCGTCCAACAGCGGACGCACCGTAACCGGCCGCGATACCCTGGCCAATACCAGGCCCGATGCCGGCGATCATGGCAAGACCGGCGCCGATAGCGGAGCATGCTAAGATTAAACCTTCATTTGTGATGTTACTGTTCATAAAAAATTCCTCCTTTAATGAATTATGATTCCTCCGGTAATTTCTGTGTGACAAATACCATGGTCAGCATACAGAAGACATAAGTCTGAATGGCCCCTGAAAACAGGTCGAAATAAATGTGCAGGAAACCTGGCCAGCCGATGGCGAATTTCGACAAAAGGCTGTAGATCAGGGACATCATAACCGTTCCGGACAGGACGTTGCCGAACAGACGAAGCGACAGCGAGAACGGAACGGCGATTTCGCCGATCAGGTTAATCGGGAACAGGAGCGGAATCGGCTTAAACAGATCCGTCACGGCCCCGAATTTGTTATGCCTGATGTTATTGTACTGGATAATCAGGAATGACATAACGCCCAGCGGCAAGGTCACACCGTAGTCCGCGGTAGGCGGACGCAGGCCGAAAAGCCCTGAAATATTACTGATAAAAATGAAAATGAACAGCGTACCGATGTAGTTCAGGTACTTTTTCGCATATTTTCCCATGCTGCTGTACACCATTTTATCCAACATTTCGACGATCAGCTCGACGATGTTCTGAAATCCTCCCGGCCGTTCTTCCGCATGGCGGATTTTTCGGTTCGCTGCCACCGCAAAGACCAGGATCACGAGCATCACAATCAGAACGCTGATGTGTGTCGTCGTAATGTAAACATCCTGCCCCAGGAACTGAAACGGCAGCTTATAAAGGCCGTGGACCATAAAGTCCACTTCATTGTCCGCCGCCAGGAGCTGACCCTGTAAAACTCCGGAACTTCCCACTTTTTCACCCTCCTTTACGTTTTAGTTTTTCAAATACATTGTGCAGTAACGGCTGTAAATAGGCCGCCGCCTTCGCGGTCATCATTCCCAGGAAAACCGCGATCAGATTTCCCAGATTCAGATAGTAGATCGCCACAAAGGCTGCCACGGTCACGAGAAAACGAAGCGCCGCCATCTTCGCGGAATACGCTTTCGCGTCCTTTTCCGTCATGTCCAGGGCCTCGCCGATTCCATAATACATATGGCAGATCCGGAAAACGGAAACGGCCACGCCCAGCCACAGGCCTGTCGTGAAAGACAGCTTCGAGTCCGCGAGCCACATGAGCGTCACCTGGAAAAGCAATCCTACCAGAAGGATTCCCGCAAGGACTTCCTTTAATACCGGATGCAGGCCTTCAATCTTTTCCTTTAGGGAAATCTTTTTCATGCTTGTTCTCCTCTGCGTGCTGAAGCTGCTTTAAGAGCAGCCAGGTGTTGCGCATGCCTGCCAGGATGCCCAGCAGCAGCAAGGGCAGCGTCGTGTACCAGCCGAACTTTTCATCCAGCCAGGCGCCGATAAAGACACACAAAACAATGGGAGCCAGCATGCTGATGCCCACCTGGGTGATCATGGCAAGGTTCTGCATGACGTTTTTATTGAGTTTCATTCTGCCGCCTCCTTCTTTGCATTGCTATTACCTATCTTATGATATTTTTACCGAATTGTCCAGTTCTAATACTTGGAAATTTGTAAAATTTTCCATAAGTTTTCCACACAGCGCGGGGTTTTGTTAATTAATTAACATTTTCAGGTTGGGCTGCGTGCCGCGCGAAATGCAGGCATTGCCCCCAGTACGTTATTCGCGAAAATCGAAAAAGCGCCGACCGGGTAAAGTCCCTGGCAGCGCTCTTTGCTGTTCAAAATTATTCTACGACAACGCCTTTTTGCAGCATCACATTTGCATACAATGCTTTTTCGCTGGTGGCTACGATGCAGTACGCGGTCTTCGCTTCTTCATAGAAGGCGAAGCGCTCGATGTTTCCGATGGCTTTTTCGCCACGTTCATCGTACTTGGCCACGATCTCTTTGTAGGTATCCCAGATCGGGGTTTCTACGTCATCTCCTGCCATGACTTCCATCAGGTTTACCGGATGCTCAACATAAGTATCCAGCGGGAACAGCTTCAGAATCGCGTCCAGAATCTCCGGTACGCCGTGGCCGTCGCAGCGGATCACGACAGCGTTCTTTCCCATGGATTCTACCGGGAAATTTCCGTCGGCGATGACGATGCGGTCGCTGTGGCCCATTTCACAGAGCACTTTTAAAAATTCCGGTGATAAAATCTGCGGTATTCCTTTTAACATCTTTGAATCCTCCTCGTATCTTCCTGGAGGGAGAGCCGGACGGGGCTTCCCTGCCTCTGCACAGATACAGTATAGCGCAAATCTGGAAATTTCTCAAGCTTGAGTTTTGGGAATTGGAGCGCGCTCCGGGCTGGGGAAATTTTCCCCATCTTTTTTGCCATATAGTTTATTCAAGCTGTTTCGTTTCAATCTTTCCCCGCTCCTTCTCCACCTGTTCCAAGTGCTGAATCAAAACATATTCGATGTAGTTTGTCATGGAGCGATGTTCGTTTGTAGCTAGAACGCCAATCTTATCAAATACTTCGTCAGACAGGCGCAAAGTAAATACACGCTTGTTGGTTGCCATTCTCCTGCCCTCCATTCCGGGTATGAATTCATGGTATACCAAGTTGCTTTGGAATTATACAGTCATTAGACTGTTAAGTGATATCACTTTACATTAAAAAGAAAAATAATTTCTGCAATAAGCTGTCCTATTCTCCTATTTTTATCTCACCTTGTTCCTTTTCGACTTCTTCCAAATGCTTAATCAAAACATATTCAATATAGTTTGTTAAGGAACGATGTTCGCTTATAGCTAATACGCCTATTTTATCAAAAACTTCATCCGATAAGCGTAACGTAAAGACTCTCTTATTGGTTGCCATATTCTGCCCTCCCATTTGGGTATAGGTAAATGGTAGTCGAAAACAAGCAAATAGTATGCATTCACTTGACAGTTAAGTGATATCATTTTATGATATAAAGGCAGTAATAATGAGGAAAAATCAAATATTTGCGTCTAAGATGGAGAGGTGTGGGGCATGAAAAGGATATGGAACATAATAAGGCGGAGGTGGCGGTATTTCTTGCAGGATGACAGCTATGATAAATTCGTATACCATTTAAGCCAGTCAGACAAAAGAGATTTATTGTATGGCGCTTTCATGCTCTGCATGAGTGCAGTTGCCCTCTTCAGTCTGGTGATCGGGTTCAGCAACATGCGGGTAAACAGAAAAAACAGCGAGAATATGATGGAAGTCATGGAAATGATTGCAACTTATATAGGTTCTGCAACGCAGGACGAGTATGAGGAAATCGCAAAGACGCTCCGGAATGATCTGGTATTTTCCGAGTATGGACAGGACATGGAAAATTATATTCAGTATATCCCGAATACAACGGATAACTGCCGCACCTGCATGGACGCATTCCCATCACAGGTTTATCTCATTTATACGAACACTGGACAGCCTTATGACCTTGATTTATTTGAGCCAGGTGAAAAGCCAAACGAAGATGACTATGATTCTACGACCATGAGTTTTGGCTATGATGAAATCAGCGAAACCAGCCTGCATATCGCAAAAATGCCAGGACAGCACATAGGAAATGCAACCATCCATAGGAAACAAGGAATTCTCAGCGTCCAGAGGATGAAGTCCTTGTTTTGCGACGACTGCATCCGGGAAATTCTGGGAACGGTAGAACACCAGTTGGTTGAGGAAGTGATCATTTTTGATGCAGCTCAGAAGAAATTTTATCCGGTAGATAGCGGAACGGTGGTAATCGGAGATTATACTTTACAAATCGAATACGATCATGGAGATTATGAAATTGATATCAAGTATACCAAAACAGAACCATAAGTATTCAAAGACGGAACAGAAAGCGCAGAGGCTTTCAGACTGTTGGAAGAAAACGCAGGGATGGAAAGCAGCCCAGACAAAGAAAAACACCCGATGGCTTATCCGTTGGATAAAACAGCGGGTGTGATTGCGGTGCAGGCACAGGAAATCGGTTCGTCTTTGTGCGCCTACGGAATCAATACAGCCGAATCAGTTCCCTCGGAAAACGGTTCAGGCGAACGGCCCCCTCCGCCCGGATCACATAAAGATCCCCGCAGCTCACCGCCTCCGTCACTCCGTCATCCACAGTCGGCCCCACATAAAGCACCATATTCTCCCGGAGCGGCATCGCCGTTTCCTCGAAAACCTGAGGTCTTTCCATCACCGCTGCCCCGATTCCATGAATCATCGTCCGCGTATCCTTCCGCATCCCCCGTTCCTCCAGGAAACGGTTGACAGCCTCGGCCACGTCCTTCACGAACGCGCCCGGTTTTAACAGGCTGGCGGCATAGTCCTGGGCTTCCACAGCTGTTTCCCACAGCCGTTTTGTAGATGCTTCCGGCTCGCCCAGCACATACAGCCTGGACATTCCTGCAAAATATCCGTCATTTCCGACCGCAAACATTTTGATGCTTACCTGGTCGCCTAAAGCAACCTTCCTTCCCGGATAGAGCAGCGCACCTTCTTCTTTCGCCGCTCCATCCTTTGAGGACACCAGCTCGCACGGCGCGCTTAACAGGTGATCCACTCCGCCGCATCCCAGCCGGTACGCACTGTAGCGCAGCTCGGTCACGATATCCCGCTCATATTTCTGCGGATTGACAAAGACGCTCGCTCCGGCGAACACCTTGTCCATCATCCGCGCATTGTCCGATAAACTGCGGAGTTCCTCTTCACTCTTCACCGCACGGATGGCTTCCATTTCTTCGGAAACATCCAGAAGTTCCGCTTCCGGGAAATTCTCCTTCAGATATTCGTACAAATCCGCTCTGAGATAACGGCCGCCAATCAGCCCAATCTTCTGATTTCCCCCAAGCATTTCTTCCATCAAATCCGCGGAAAAGCCTTCCGTGCTCCCGTAACCGGAAAAACCGTCGCCCTCCAAAGCCGGGGCCATTGCATAATTCCGCTCTCCTTTGCTCCCTCTGGGTACAAGACTTCCGCCGTTTACAAGAACTACATCCCCTTTGTGTCCGATCAAAATTGCCCCTTCCGACGGACGGCCCGGCCCATCCGTCCCGGTAAGCCAGTTCCGCCAGCCCTCCTTCATCGGGCACACCGCCATACACAATCCAATCCCTTTTTCGTCCATAATCCGGCGGACTTCCCCGATTCTCCGGTCAAGTTCCTCCTGGCTCACGGTAATCAGGCAGCCTGTTGATAAATCCAGTTTCATCTTCCTTCGCTCCTTCCTACTCAATCACGATCAGTTCCCGCGGAATCTTATTCTGGCGCACGCCGCCTTCCTTCGTCACAAGGTATGTGTCGATGGCATACAGGTCGTCATAGACGACTTTTCCGGTATCCGCTCCCCGGTCAATCCGCACATGGGGATGGTTCAGATAAACCATATTTTCCTGAAGCGGAATCGTCTCAGAGGGGTCGTGCAGATAAGGTTTTTCTCCCAGAACGTAACCAAGGCTGTGCAGGTAATTCTGGCGGTTCGTGCGGTGTCCCAGGCTTTCGATATATTTGACATTTTCGTCGAAAATTTCTTTAATAATTGCGCCGGGCTTTAAGCGTTCGGCCGCAAAATCCTGCATTTTCAGGCAAAGCTCCCAGTATTTCTGTGTCTCGGCGTCAGGCTCACCCAGGCAGAAATTTCTTCCGAGGGCCGTAAAATGGCCGCCAATGCCATTTGCTTCCAGCAGCATAAAGACCCGGTCGCCCTTTTCCACCGCCCGTTCCGGGTACGGCGCGAGGCCGGAATGATGGCACAGGGGGCCTTTCCGGTCGTCTCCAAACTGAATTGCAAAGGCCAGGCATTCTTCCGTTCCGCTTCCGAGCTGGTGAATCAGGTAGCGGGCTTCCAGATTAATCTGCTGGATTGTCCGCCCCGGACGGATAATCGAGGGCATTGCCTGCATGACTTTTTCGTGAATCACGACCGCATTGCGGATGAGCTGCATTTCCTCCGGGCTTTTGATCCCCTTCACCGCATCCAGAGCCAGGGTGATATCCACGTATTCCGCCTGGGGCGCGGCTTCCTTCAGGTATTGTTTCATCGCCCAGGTTATGCTTTCCAGATGGATAAAGCCAAGACGGGGATTCTGATAAGAGTCTAACATTTTCGCGATTCCGTAGCCGTCCAGGCCGCGGACGTATTCGATTTCCGGGTGAACCGGTTCCGGCATGAGTAAATCTGTGGCCCGTTCAGTCAACAGTTCCGCCGACGGGGTTTCTCCTTTTGCAAGGAATTCTTCCCCAAATACCGCCGTAATCTTCCCTTCCTTCGGGACGATAATCACCGACGGCGTGCGGTTCCCCACGAGCCACTGGCTGTAGCCCTCCCAGAAGCCCTCCAAAACCAGGACAACGTCCGTCCCCTGCTCCTGCATTACCTGCCTGAATAGCGCGAAGCGCCGCTCCATTTCTCCTTTTGAAAAGCACATCGCTTTTTCATAACGGTTTATCATCCGACTGTTCTCATAGTATTCCATTCTTCAAAATCTCTCCCTTCTGTCATGGAAAAACGCCGCGCGGCCCGGTCGCCCAGTATCCGCCAAAACTCTGCCACGACACGCGCCACGGAAAATTCCTCCGCGCAGCCCAGCACCTCGGCATCTGCCAAAGCACCCGGCGCGAAAAATCCCCGCGCGGCTCAGTCCCCAGCATCCGCCGAAACCCTGACGCACCCCGCTCCGCGGAAAAAGGCCGCCGCACGATGCGGCAGCCCTCCCGACTGTTCTTAATAAGCTGCTTTAAAATCAGCATCCAGCGCACTCAAGAATCCTTCCACATCCAGTTCATCCTTCATCAGATACTCCTGGAGCCTTGCCTGGATAATGCCATAGCCGCCGCCCTGGAACTGGACAATATCGCCGTTGCTCCAGCACTGGCCATTATTGACATACTCCATCAAATCATTGCAGGAAGTATTAAAGCTCATATCAACTTCCTTAAAGGTCGAAATCTTATTCCCCATCTCCGCGTATTTCTGTCCGGATTCCACCGAATACATCACTTCAAAAACCTTCAGGCAGGCATCCAGCATTTCCGGATCTTCCGAATTATAGCACAGGGGGCCCGAACCCGGCTGAGCAATCACCACACTGTCCGCCGGATCATCCGAAACCGGCATCGGGAACGCGCTCATATTCACATCCGGATTAATGGAAAGCACGCCGTCCATCGTCCAGGAACCGTTCGCAATCATCGCGGCCTGTCCGGTGGCCACCATATTCAGAGCGGTCGCCCAGTCTGTCGCCATCGGATCATCGGAGAAATAGTCGCGCAGAGAATACAGGATTTCAAAGGATCTTGCATAAGCCTCATCGTCCGCGAAGGTATCCGTCAGGCTCTCTTTATCCTCATACCAGGTCTTGTCCGCCTCAAATCCGCCGTAACCGCCCATGCAGAGGGTCATGTAAATCGGTGACATCTGCTCCTGCAATGTCCAGATATCGCCAAAGCCGCAGGCAAAGGGGGCAATGCCGTTTTCCTGTAAGGTATCGCACACCGCATAAAGCTCCGTCAGCGTGGTGGGCACTTCCAGCTCCAATTCCTCAAAAATGTCCTTGTTATAAAACAGCCCATAGTAATTCGTATCCATTGGCACATACGCCTGCGTATCGCCGGATACCCCCGCGGACAATACCTCATCCTGAATATTGGAAATCCATTCCTCGCCGCTCAGATCATAGACATAGCCGGCATCCACATATTCCTGCACATTAAACCCGCCGAAAATGCCCGGTGCATCATCGCTTGCAATCTTCGTCTTCACGATCTGGTCAATGCTGTCTGAGGAATACGTCTGCATATCAAGGGTAATATACGGATATTTCTCTTCCACGGTCTCCTTTACCCACTCAGACCATGCGCTGATCCCGTCCTCATTGTAGCTGTTCAGCCAGGTTACGGTAATGGGGTCATGGGATTCTTCCTCCGCATAGACGCCGATGCCTGCCATCGAAGCCATCGCGGTACACGCTGCCAGTACGAAAGCCAGTTTGTTCCTTTGTCTCATAATAAAATCCTCCTTTTTAAAAATAATTCTATAGCATGCCGCTTACGCGTGCATTACTTTCCATTTGTTTCCAGTATCAGCCCTTCACCGCCCCGGCGGTAATCCCGCCCACCAGGTATTTCTGCATCAGCAGGAAGAAAATCAGTACCGGGATCATTCCCATAATCGCCGCCGCGAACGCCATATTGTAGTCCGACGCGTATTCGGAAAAGAAATAAAACTGCTTGATCGTCAGCGTCCGCACCTCGTCCTTCTGCAGAAGGATCAGCGAAATGTTAAAATCGTTCCACAACCACATCGCATGAAGCGCAGCCACCGTGGCCGTAATCGGCTTCAAAAGCGGAAAAACAATCATCCAGAATGCTTGAAATTGGTTACAGCCATCGATCCGCGCCGCTTCCTCCAGCTCCACCGGAACCGATTTGATAAATCCCACATACAAAAACGTGGCATAAGCGACGCTGATTCCCGTCAGCATAATAATCATACCCAGCAGATTGTTGATCAGGCCCATACTCTTAAAAATCTTGTATACCGGAATCATGATAACCTGGAAAGGAATCATGATCGAAGATAAAAAGACCCGATCCAGAATTTTAAAATAAATATGCTTGTTCAGATTCCGGGCAATGGCATGGCCGCTCATCGAGGAACACACCACGATCAGCACATCCCCTGCCACCGTCACAATCAGCGTATTCAGCAGCGATTTTGAAAAGTTAATCTTTTTCATCGCGTCCTGATAATTGGCAAAGGACAGGGACGACGGCAATGCCAGGGCGTTTTCCGCCGTTTCAAGCTGCGTCTTAAAACTGTTCACCACCGCGATATAAAACGGGGACAGGAACAGGAAAATGACGAGAACCGCCAAAACCGTCCAAAGCACTTTTTCAACAGGAGATCTTCGCATTGTTGCCATTACAGTTCCACCTCCCGCTTCCGGAAAAAGTTCGTCATCAGGTTCCCGACAAGGATCAGGAAGGCCAGAAATGCGAGAGAAATCGCCTGCCCGTATCCCGCCCTGCTATAGGTGTACAGGTTGTTATAAATATACATGGAAATCGTTTCACTGGCTCTGGCGGGGCCGCCTCCGGTCGCCGACATCACCGTGCCGAATTCCTTCAGCATCGCGGTAAAGGTCATAGTCACACAGGTGGTAAAGGCCGGCGCGATCATTGGCAGCGTAATGTTCTTAAAAACCGCCAGACGGCCCGCGCCATCCACAATCGCCGCTTCCACCAATTCCGTCGGCACATTTTTCAGCGCCGCATAATAAATCAGCATATTGATGCCCGCCCCATTCCACAGGGCAATGACCACGATAGCCGGAAGCACCCAGAACATACTTCCCAGAGGGCTGTTCAGTCCCGTCAGGGCGCTCAGGACAAAACGGAAAATAAATTTCCAGATATATGCGGACAATACGCCGCTTAAACAGCACGGTACAAAGACGATCAGCCTGCAGATGCTTCCGAATTTCCCGTTAAATTTCGTGAACAGAAGGGCCAGCCCCAGCGTCACCGCATTGTTTGCGATCACGCCGATCACCGCCAGGATCAGCGTATTTTTGATCGGCGCCACGATACGGGAATCCGAGAACATCCGGATAAAATTTTCCAGCCCCACATAGTTGTAATCCTTTGTCACACCGTTCCAGTCCGTAAAGGCAATGTTGATTCCCATAAAAAACGGGATCAGGAGGGCAATGCAAAAGAAGAACAGGGACGGAAGCGTAAACAAAAAGCTCGAAAGATTTTTTTTCATCCGCCATCCCTCCTACTGAATAAAAATTTCTTCCACTTCCCTTGGGAATGCGTTCAGCCGGACAGCCCCGTTTTCCTGAATTTCATACAGATCCGCACAGTACATGGTTTCCGCGCCTTCCATCTTCAGCTCCGGCGCAACCGCAAGCACCATTCCCTCCTTCACGATCATGGTCTGCTCATAAGTAAGATGCGGAGCTTCCCCCGCCTGAACGCCGACTCCATAAAGGAAATTACTGGCATCCTCCGGCATTCCCTGTTTTTTCCGGAACGCCTGGACCTTCGCCGCCGTTTCCGCCAGGGTCGTCCCAGGCTTTAAAAGAGATGCGGCAAAATCCTGTACCTTCACCAGCTTTTCCCAGTTCTGTTTCGTCTCTTCCGACGCTTCCCCAAGGACAAAGCACCGCCCCAGCACGCCATAATAGTCGTCGTAGCCGACACACTGGACTTTCAGGTTCAGCCGGTCGCCTTCCCGCAGGATTTTTCCCGGATAAAGGACTTCTTCCAGTTTTTCTTTTCTGCCGTCCTGCCCGGAAGTCAGATGTACGACCGCGTTTCGGGTGACGTCCTCACCTCCGCAGCCCATCTGGTAAGCCCGGTAGCGCAGTTCCTTCACGAAATCCCCTTCCAGCCTTCCGGGAATCGCCAGAACGCCCACCGTAGGAAACAGCCGGTCATGGAAATCTGCCATGTCCCGGAGAATTTTCCGCTCTTCCGGACTTTTCCAGGCCTTCAATTCATTCATTTCATGCGTCACATCGACCCATGCCATGCCCGGAATATTCGCTTCCAGATACTCCTTCACCGTCCTGCGCAGGGAATCCGGAAAAACAATCCCGACCCGCTTCTTCTCCGTAAGTTCCTCGGACACGTACCGGTAGTAGAACGCCGGAACGTTCGCCGCATCCCCAAAACGGGTATCCTGGGTATTCGTTGCGTCCACTTTCGTATAGTTTTTCTGCTGCTCGTCGCTGAAGCACTCGGAGGTCAGACAGATTTTCATTTCCCCTGTCCGCGAAAAGATCAGGATTTCCTCCGTGGGCCGCTCGCTCAGTCCGGCTCCTAAAAGCCATTGAAAATAACCGCCCCGAACCATGTCAACCAGCATCAGCACATCCGTTTCTTTTTCTTCCATCAGCCGCTTTACCGCTTCTCTTCTGCGTTCCAGCTCCGTATGCGGCATCTGATAATAGCGGCACTCCCAACCGGCCACCATTGCTTTCGTGATATCCATATCCGTCCCCCCTTTTCGTCAATGCGGCAGCACGATCAGCTCCTGCGGGAAATCGTTTGCGCGCACGCCGCCCTCTTCTGTGACAAAGTACGTATCCAGCGCAAAAATCCCGTCCATTGCATCCGTTCCCGGATAAGGCCTTTGGATCACCGGATGCGCAATGTAATGCATCCCTGCCCGCAGCGGCGTATGCTCGGAGGGCGCATTGAGATAGGGCTGCTCCCCGTACTGAAAGCCCAGGCTGTGTAAATAATTTTGGTCATTCGTCAGAAAACCGCAGCTTGTAATATATTCTCTGTTTTTATCTGCAATTTCCCGGACACTGACGCCCGGCTTCATCATTTTCGCCGCATTTTTCTGGGCTTTTACCGCCATGTCCCAGTATTTTTTCATCTCCGGGCTGGGTTCTCCCAAAATGCAGTACCTGCCAAGGGCGCTGTAGTGACCGCCCGGCCCGTTGGTTTCAATCAGGATAAAAATCTTGTCTCCCTGCCGCAGCACGAACCCCGGATAAGGCTGCCGCTTCATCCCGTCCGGGCTTGGCTCATCCTGGGGGCCGCAGTTGACGCAGAACACATGGACGAAATGTCCGCCGCTTCCCAGGCGCATGGCCAGGTATTGGAATTCATCCGTAATTTCTTTCAGGCTCCGTCCAGGACGGACAATTGTTCTGGCAGCCGCCATCAGCTTTTCATTCATTTTATTGACCTGACGGATCAGATAGGTTTCTTCTTCGCTTTTTACCACCCGAACCGCATCCAGTTCCAGCCCAATGTCAAAATAGGTAAAGTTCCCCAGGACAGCCTTCATATTTTCATACCAGGTATTTCTTAAAACTTCCGGATGAATCATGGCGATCCGCAGCGGTTCTTTCTTTTCGCAGTCCCGCAGGATATCCCGCGCGTCAAAAGTATCTACAAAGCGCAGCTCCGGGTGAACCGCCTGCACCGGTTTTCTTGCAATCCATTTTTCAAAATCCGTAGGCCGCTCCGTCCGGTAAACCCCTTCGTTTTCCACGTCCCTTCCCAGGACAACGGTAATCGCTCCTTCTTTTGGAACCAGGATTGCTTCGCATTCCCGATTTCCGATAAACCAATGATTATACCCTTCATAGGAGCCTTCCAGGACGATCAGGTAATCCGCCTGCGCTTCCCGCATGACCTGTCTGGCCAGGGCCCATCTGCGCTCCATCTCTTTTTCTCCAAATACCAGAACCTGTTCAAAGCGTTCCAGCATGGTTCTGCCCGTCAGTTCCATCCTTCTGCCTCCTTACTTTTCTTTTCTGACATTACCCTAACACATCTTTTATTGTTGTACAATTTGTTTGAACCGAACTGCGTAAAATGGCTACTGAGTTGCTTAAATCCCCTACCGGAATGTATTGATTTTTTCTCTTTTTTCGTTAAAATGTAGATAGAACCATTTTATTTCCAAAAAAATTGTGCATTTTAACAAAGGAGTGACCCTTATGCCGGCTGGAAGGCTTCCCATGCACCTGAAAAATATCATCTATTATCTGCTCTTTCTGTTGACCCTGGTCGTTTCCGTCTACATGGTTTTTACCATTACCGGCCACCAGATGCGTTACCTGAGCTACCTTCTGTATGATAAATCCCATTTGTCCGCGGTGTACCGCCTGCTGAACCAGTCTGTCCTGCGCAAGCTTTTGTTTTCGGTTCTCTTGTTTTTCACCGCGATGATCATGTTGTACCTTTTTTATTTTTCCTACTACCAGCTCGTCTATCTGAAGCTTTCGGTGGTCTGCTTAGGCTGCATTTTTTACTGTGCCTCGCTGACGGAAACGGACACGATTTTTTATATCGGAACCTCCCAGGGCCAGCTCTGGCAGAATATGGGGCTGATTTCCTGTATCTTTCTGGTGCTTCTTTTCCTGTATCTGGCGTTTGATTCCTTTCTGGAAAAACACAGCGTGTTCTTTATGCTGATCCCGCTCTTGTTCTATGGCGGCTTGTCTGTCTTCATGCTGTTCCGCCGCTATTCGGCCAATACGCAGCTAATGCCGTTCCTCTTTTTCAGCCTCGCCGCCCTTTCCCTGTTTTTTACCTTCTGGTGCCTGTTCAGCAGGGATTTTCGGACGCTGCTCCCTGCGCTGCCCGCCCTGGCCGGAATTTTCTTTCTTTTATACGCCAATTATGTTGTCAGACTCCACGTTTATGTGATTTCACTCCTGAATCAACGGGCCGCCTACTACGATGCCAGCCTTTATGTGGCAGTCTGCACGGACGCCTATCTGCTTTTCCGAACCATTTTCCGGAACCGAAACCGGATGATGCACAGCCGGGATCTGAACCGGAAGATGGAAGAGCTGGATCAGTCCAAGCAAATGCTCCTGGGGCTCTTATATTTCAATGTAAAAAATTACCTGTTCAGCGCCAAAACCGCGCTGGATTCCCTCCAGGCCCAGCCCGGCCTTCCGGACGCCGCCCAGGAAAACGTCTCCCAGCTTCGCAAAGAACTGCACAACATCGGCACGCTTTATAATCAGATTCACAACTATACGATTTTTTACCGGAATTCCCTGAACCTGCACCAGACCACCATCAACATGGATCTCTTTTTCCGCCTGCTCTCCGAACGGCTTTCCTATTCCGGTCTGCTTTTGCCGGACGACCAGGTGCAGATTCCCACCGGGAGCGGTTACGCAGACATTTTTCCGGAATATCTGCTGCAATCTTTAGAAGACCTGCTGATCCTTCTGCGCCAGCAGCTCCCAAACGGCTGCCTGGAAATCAAAAGCCGCACGGCTTCCGGCGACATTTCCCTGATCCTCCGGTTTTTCCCGCCAAAGCCTATGGAAAACGACCGCATCCGCAAAGGCCGCCCGCTGCTTCGGGCCGCGGCAGGCCCTTCCCTGGATCTGAACAGTCTGGATTATATTTTGAGCATTCTCAAACATCAGGCAAAGGCCTGCGGCGGGACACTGGGCGTTTCTTCCGACTACAGCCTGGTTCTGCAAATGTCTTTTCCGGCTGCCTCTGCGGAACCTGCGGCGTATTCCCAGGAATGTTTTCCCTGCGCGGACAAACAGGCCAGCCATCTTCTGTTTCTCTCCTCGGACATTGCCCAGACAGAGGAAATCAAAAAGCTGCTGCCCTTTGACCAGTACCACATTACCATTGCAAATGATGCGGAGTATTTTCTGGAGCATCCCCAGGCGCTTTCCGCTTACTCGCTGCTGATCGTTGGGAATCTCTACCGCCGCATCTATTTCCGGGATTTCTATCATGCGGTGCGCCTGGACTACCCGATGACGGCCCTGCCGATCCTGATGCTCCTGCCGGATCTCTATGCGGAAAACAGCTTTTACATCCGCTCGACCATTAACGACTACCTGATCCCGCCCTATTCCCAGGTATCCCTTGCGAAAAAAATCCACTCCCTGGTAGCCGTAAAAAAGACTGCCGATATCGCGCTGGAAGCCCATCTTGAATTCTGGCAGTCTCAGATCAACCCACATTTTATTTTTAATTCGATCAATTCGATCATGCATATGTGCATCAAGGAGCCGATGAAGGCCTACGCGCTTCTGGACGATTTCAGCGAATACCTGCGCGGCCATCTGCTTTCCCTGTCGCTGAACCGGATTTCGACCATCCAGAAGGAAATCGACCTGATCTCCGCTTATCTGCAAATTGAGAAAGCCCGGTTCGGGGACAAGATTTATTATGAGCTCGATGTGGACTGTGCCGAGGATTTTCCCATTCTCCCGCTTCTGATCGAGCCGCTGATTGAAAATTCGATCAAGCACAGTTCCCTGCACGAATCCGGCGTGACGGTCAGCGTCCAGATTTTCCAGGATGGAAATCAGCTTTTCGTGCGGGTTGCCGACGACGGGAACGGCATGCCGGAGGAAACGGTTCAGAAAATTTTGTCGAACACGTTTGAGAGCAATTCCATCGGCCTGTCGAATGTGTGCAGCCGTCTCCGGCATTATTACCACACGGCGCCCTCCATCGAAAGTACCGTAGGCCAGGGAACGACCGTGCAGTTTACCATCTCGCAATCATCCAAAAAGGAGGACAACGATGCTGAAAGCAATCATTATTGACGACGAAACTCTGATTCTCGACAATCTCTCTTACATTTTCCAGCAGCTTGAAAATGCCACTCTGCTGAAAGCCTATGCCGATCCCGCGCAGGCTCTGGAAGAATACGCGTACTTGAAGCCGGATGTGGTCATTGTGGATATCAACATGCCCTCCATGAACGGACTGGAATTCGCGGAAAAGCTCCGCCTGCTGGACGACCAGGCGAACATCATTTTCCTCACCGCCTATGACCAGTATGCCATCGACGCCTTTTCCGTCCATGCGGTGGACTATATCCTGAAGCCGGTCACGACCTCCAAACTGAAAAAATCCCTGGCTCGTATCCAGGGAAAGGAGGACGCCCACGCGGAACAGCTTCCGGCCTCGGAGACGACCGGGCATCCGCTGAAAATACCGGGGCTTTTGAATAACCGGATTCATCTGCTGAATCCGGCGGATGTGCTGTATATCGAGGTGAACCAGCGAAGCGTTTCGTGCTGTACGGGAAGCGAGGTTTATCAGCTGAAGCATAATATTTCTTATTGGGAGGAGCTTTTGTCGGGGAAGGGATGGTTCCGGTGCCACCGGTGTTTTCTGATTAATCTGAATCAGGTGGCGGAGATTTCGCAGATGTTTCATAATACGTATGAGGTGCGGCTGCATCATTGCCAGACGGTGATTCCGGTGAGCAGGACGTATGCGAATGCGTTTAAAAAATATCTGGGGCTGTGAAATGCCAGACATTTAAAAAGCCGCCGGGGAAAATCCCCGGCAGCTCTCATTTCGGCTTCAATTAGTCGTACAGGTTCGGAGCGATTTCGTCGCTGTCCATATTGGTAGAATCATACCAGTAACCATCCGTCGGAAGGTCGGTTACTTCTTCGCCGTTTGCGATCTGGGTCAGGACGTCAACGGTCTTGATACCCATAGCCAGCGGAGACTGGGTAACAGCGCCAAACATGGTTCCGTCAGCGATGGCTGCTTTGATGGTGGAACCAGCGTCGAAGCCTGCTGCCAGGATCGAGGTTTCCGGATCACTTCCCAGAACGCCCAGGTTTCCGTTTGCGGTCAGGATACCTTCTGCGGCTACCTGGTTGGAACCGAAGATACCGATCGTGTCGGCTTTGTTCAGGATGTTGGAAGCTTCGGTTGCGCACAGTTCTACGGTGGTCTGAGCCGGAACTGCTACGTCGATGATGATGTTTGCAGAAGCTTCGTCACCTGCATCTGCGCAGTTGTTTACATAGTATTCATTTCCGGTAACGGCAACGGTATGTCCGTCAGCAGCAGCCAGCTCGGTGAATTTGTCGATGAAGCCGAGGCCACGGCTGGTGATGGATTCAGAGGTTGCTTCCTGGTTTACTTCGCCGATGCGGACAACGCCGTCTGCTGCTGCGATCTTGTCTTTCAGAGCTGCATACAGATTTTCTGCTGCGGTCGCGCCTGCTGCGTAGTTATCGGTGGCAATGGTAGAATATACGGAACCTTCCGGAGCGTTTGCAACACCGGAGTCAAAGCATACAACCGGGATGCCTTTTTCCTGTGCTAATGCAAGAGCTTCCAGAACTGCTTCCTGGTCGCAGGCTGCCAGACCGATGCCGTCCGGGTTGTTATTGATCGCATTGTTCAGCATATTTACCTGGTCAGCGATATCGGATTCTGCGTTCGGGCCTGTTGCGTTTACTTTTACGCCTACGGCTTCCGCTTCGGAATTAATACCCTGAACGGCTGCCTGCCAGTAGGAGGACTGGTAACTCTTTACGATAATCTCAAACGTGTACTCTTCGTTCGCCGTTACTTCGGCTTCTTCTTCCGCAAATCCAACGCATCCCATGGCTGCGATCATGCTTGCACTTACTACCAGTGCCAAAAGTTTCTTTTTCATTTTAATTACCTCCAGTCATATTTTTTTGATTTATATGAAGTCGCTCTGACTGCATATCTGATTTATTTTACTTCTCTGCGTTTTTTAATTACATCGATCAGAACCGCGCTGATCAGCACAAGACCTGTAATAATCTGCTGCCAGTTCGCCTGCAGCCCGATAAACGGAAGCCCCGTTTTCAGAAGACAGATCACAAATACGCCTAACAGCGAACCCGTCACGGTTCCCACGCCGCCTGACGCTGAGACGCCGCCGATGATCGCGCCGCCGATGGCCTCCAGCTCGAAGCCCGCGCCCGTACCCGGCTGAACCGTCGTGAAGACTGCCGAATAGGAGATGGCTGCCAGCCCTGCGAAGAATCCGGAGATCACATAGGCCAGGATGTGGTACAGCTTTACATTGACGCCGGATAATCTGGCTGCTTCTTTATTACTGCCGATGGCAATGGTGTAGCGTCCGACTCTGGTATGGTTCAGCACGAAAGACATGATGATAACCAGAAGGATGACCCACAAAATGCCGATGGGAATCAGGGTTCTCTGGCCTGCCTCGTTGGTCAGGGTGATCTTAAAGATGTTCCGGAACCAGCCGCCCGGCTGAATCGCGGTGGGCCAGGAGATTCCGAAGCCGCCTACGATGATGGAGCCAAGTCCGCGGGTGATCATACAGGTACACAGCGTTACCAGGAACGGCGGGATCTCCATAATGGCGACCAGGACGCCGTTTAACGTGCCGATAGCGATACCGAATAAAACCGTTACCAGCATTCCGGCCCATACCGGGAATCCCTGGTGGGTGATCAGATACCCGCCTACCAGCGAATAACAGATAACGCCCGTCCCGATGGAGAGGTCAACGCCTCCGGTGATCAGCGGGAATGTCACGCCGATGGCCATCAGGGCAATGTAATAGGAATAATCCAGGATACTTACCAGGGTCGTATATTTCCGAAAGTTCGGACTCATTGCGAAGAAGAACAGGTACAATGCAATGATTACAATAAGAACCAGAAACTTCTGTCCGCCCAATTTGTCCAGTGACGACTTCTTTTTTGCCGTGGATGCGGCTGTCTGATTTGTCATGTTCGCTTCTCCTTCCTAACCGATCTCGCGCGTGGCCAGATTCATGATGCTTTCCTGCGTCGCTTCTGCAATGTCGATTTCTCCGGTGATCTTGCCTTCGCACATAATTACGATCCGGTCGCTCATACGGAGAATTTCAGTCATTTCGGAGGAAATCATGATGATTGCCTTGCCTTCCGCCGCCAGTTTGTTCATCAGCTTGTAAATCTCATTTTTCGCGCCGACGTCGATGCCTCTGGTGGGTTCGTCGAAGATCAGGATATCGCAGTTCCGGGTCAGCCATTTGGCAATTACGACTTTCTGCTGGTTTCCGCCGGAGAGGTTGACCACGAGCTGGTCTACCGACGGGGTTTTGGTCGCCAGCGAATCCACGTATTCCTGGGCGATCTTTTCTTCTTTTTTCTTATCAATGAACACGCCATTGCAGAAATTTTCCAGGCTTGCCATGGTCGTGTTTTCCGCTACGGTTTTCTGTACGACGATCCCGTAGCGCTTCCGGTCTTCGGAGAGGTAGCCGATGCCGTTCTTTACCGCATCCTGCGGGTTGTTGATCGTAACTTTCTTTCCGTTAATATAAATGTCGCCGCTCTGCTTGGGGTCGGCTCCGAAAATGGCTCTGGCCGTCTCGGTACGTCCCGCGCCCATCAGGCCGGAGAAGCCGAGGATTTCGCCTTTGTGCAGCTCGAAGCTGACGTTCTGAACCATTTTCCCGGCGTTCAGGTTTTCGACTTTCAGGACTACCGGCGCTCCCTTGGGAACCATACTGTGGGTCTTCGGGTCTTCGTAAATGACACGGCCGACCATCATATTGATAATGTCGTTCTTCGTGCATTCTTTCGTGATCAGGGTTCCCACGTAGGTGCCGTCCCGCATGACCGTTACCCGGTCGGTGATGACTTTGATCTCATCCATCCGGTGGGAAATGTAGACGATACCCAGGTTCTGATCCCGCAGGTCGCGGATGATCTTGAACAGTTCTTCGATTTCGGTTTCGGTCAGCGCCGCCGAAGGCTCGTCGAAGATAATGATTTTCGCTTCGTGGGAAATGGCTTTTGCGATTTCACACATCTGCTGTTTTCCGACGGTAAGGTTTCCCATCATTTCGGTGGGGTCGATGTCAATGTTCAGCCTTTTGAAGAGTTTGGCGGCTTCCTGGTTCATTTTCTTGTCGTCGATGCGGAAGCCTTTTTTGAATTCTCTGCCGATGAAAATGTTCTGCGCAACGGTCAGGTGGCTTAACATGTTCAGCTCCTGGTGCACGATGACGATTCCGGCGTCCTGCGCTTCTTTTGTATTATGGAATTCGACTTCTCTTCCTTCGTAGGTGATGGTGCCGGAATCTTTCGTATAAATTCCGGTGAGGACTTTCATCAGGGTGGATTTTCCTGCGCCATTCTCGCCCATCAGGGCCAGGACTTCGCCTTTGCGGACTTCCAGGTCTACGTGATCCAGTGCGTGTACGCCTGGGAAGGATTTATCGATTCCTTTCATTGTTAAAATGATTTCGCCCATACTTTTACCTTATCCTTTCCTGATCAGTTCTTACGGCGTCTGCCGAGTACGTCGAAGTATACGGCCGCAATAACGATGATTCCTGTGATAATCAGCTGGTAGTTTTTGTTCAGGCCGAGTGCCAGGATGCCTTCCTGGAGCAGGGCGATGATGAAGACGCCGATGACGGTTCCGCTGATGGAGGCGAGGCCGCCGGCCATGGAGGTTCCGCCCATGACGCAGCCGGCGATGGCTTCGTTGTTATACTGATCGCCGTAGCCGGGCTGTACGGTGGTGTAGGCGGCCACGAAGAAGATGGCGCCGATGCCGACCAGAATGCCGCAGATGACGTAGGCGAGCATTTCCCATTTTTTGACGTTTACGCCGGAGAGGCGGACGGCTTCTTTATTGCTTCCAAGACTCAGGATGTAGCGGCCGATCTTGGTTTTGTTCAGGATGATGGCGCAGATGATGGCTGCTGCGAGGAAGATGAACAGGCCGACCGGAACGTTTCCGATCTTTACAAGGCTTCTGTACCAGCCGCCTTCCGCGGAGGCCTGGGGCCAGCTTACGGACTGGGTTTTTGTGAAGACGGAGGCGAGGCCTTTTGCAATGTTCATGCTTGCCATGGATACGATGAACGGAGGTACGGACCAGTAGGCGACCAGGTAGCCGTTAAAGCAGCCGAAGAGACAGCCGACCAGGATGCTGATCAGCATGGCGGCGATCATGGGGAAGCCGTAGCTGGTCAGGCAGTAGCCGGAGATCAGGGCGCAGCAGAACATGACCGGGCCGATGGAGAAGTCGATGCCTCCGGTGGCGATGACGAATGTGACTCCCAGGGACAGAAAGCCCAGGAAATAGACGTAATTCAGCAGGCTCAGGATTCGGGAGTAGCTTAAGAAGGTGGGGCTGATGATTGCGAAGGCTACGTACATGACGATCAGCACACCGATCAGTAAGAGCCTGTTTAAGCCGATTTTTTTTACGAGCGGATTGTTTTTGAGATTTTCCATTTTGATTCCTCCTAGTTTTGTGTGCAAATTGCCGTACTATCTCCGCACTTGGGATTATTATATTAGGAAGATGACGAAAAAGAAATGGAAAATTTTCTAAGGAATGTTCAAAATTTTACTTTTTACTACTTGTTTATAATCGGACGTCACCGTGCCGTCGAAAATCTTTCGGGGAACGGGGCAACGTCATCGTCAAACTTCCCCTAACTGCGACTAAGCCGCTCAGGAGAGCCTTCGCGGCTAAGTCTTAGTAAGGGGTGATTTCGACTCTTCCTAAGTGCGCCCCTCGAAACACGTCCCCGAAATCTTTCCGCCTTCCCGGTAACTGTGCATCACAAACCGGTAGGATTCCCCCGAAAGATTTCCCTCTTTCCTACGCCTGTGAATTGGCTGGCGTAATTCGGATCGCGTGGATTATGGCCTGGTTGCTGTGCAGGCGTGGGAAGGTGAGGCGGAGCATGCCGTCCTTGGCGTTGGCAAGGAACTGCTTTTTCAGCGGACGACGGCTGCCGTGGGCTTCTTTCCAGATGTCCAGGTTTTCGAGAACGGCCGTGCCGTTGAGGGCAATGTCGAAGGAGCGCCAGCCTTCGGCGTTTTCTCCGGCGTTGCCGTACCAGGGTTCGGCGAAGTAGAGTTCGATCTGGTAGGTGCCGGGGGCGGCGGGGAAGGTGTATTCCAGGTTTTGGCGGCCGTAGCGGAACTGGCGGAAGAAGCCGGGGTCTGTGGCGGTTTCGATTGGGTCGGAAGTTTCAGCGAAGCTGCCGATTTCGTCTTCGACGTTTTCGAAGGCCATACCCCAGGAGCGCCAGCCCCAGGTTCCTTCGGCGGCTTTCTGGTCGCCGGACCAGAGGCGGCCGTGGCTGTCTACGTAGTCCGGGCCGCCGCAGTTTACGCGGTAGAGGTCGGCTTCGGAGGAAGTTACCTGAAAGCCGGGCGCGGAGGCCGGCCGGTCGGTCGGCATGGGAAGCGCAGGGAAGTACAGGCGGTCTTCCGCGACGCATGCCCCGTTGTGGTAGCCTTTGGCTGTCAGGACGCCGTGGGTAACGGATACTTGCCGGAAGGTGTAGTGCTCGCCTTTGGCGCCGCGTTTCTGGCGTTCGATGAGGGTTGTGCCGTAATCATTATAGAGTTCGACCTCTTCGCAGTTCGAGTAAACGACAATATCCCCGGTTCCGGGCTTTTGGAAACGCTCCGGCCAGGAATGCGACACAATATAAACCATCGGCTCCTTTTCCGGCGAAACGTAGTTAGAACGATACATATAATAGGTGTCCGTCGGCTCGCCCCAACTCGTGAAAAGCCCCTTGCTGTTCACAACGCCCACACCGTTCGTCCCCTTCCCGTCCAGGCAGTACAGCAGCTCCCGTCCAGGGTTCGCATGCGTCACAAAAATCCACTGAAAATGCCCGTAAAAGTTTTCCCGGACTTTTTCCGCCTCACGCACTTTCGTCTCCAGACAGTACGCAAACAGCTCTTCACTCACATCTCCGCCGCTGTTCTGGCAGGCGCGCACATCTCCCTCCTGATGCTTCCCTTGCACGCGGTACTGGCCATATTCACCGATCATCCGCATCTGCACGGCCTCCCGCCCATAATTTTCCACATCGCCGCCATAAGTGCCCGACCAGTTCTGCGGAACATTCCAATCGCTCCCAGTGCCGCCATTGCACGTCACAACTTTCCGCTGCTCAGGCGAAGTCGTATCCAGCTCGCGAACACGTTTCGTCAACTGACGGGCGAAATCCGAAGGCAGCATCGACTCGTTCTGAAGGCTCCATAGAATGATCGACGGGGAATTTCTCCGCTCCCGCAGCCACTCCTCCATCAGAATCCGGAAATTCTCCCGGAATTCCTCGGTATCGAAGTAGATATGCGCGCCCATCTGCGCCCAGTACAGAATGCCGTTCCGGTCACAGTATTCCAAATAACGCAGATTATGCGGGCAATGCGCCTCCCGAAACGCAGTAAACCCGGCGGCCTGAAACATCCGCATCCGCGTCTGGATCATCTCATCCGAAAAAGCATGGTCATTTCCGAGCTCATGTTCGTACTCGCAGGAGCCGTTCAGGAAATAATGCTTCCCATTTACCAGGAAACGGCGCTTTACCAGTTGGCCGCTCTCCAGCTCCGTAACGAATGCGTCGCCCTTATTCGCCGCCCCGTCGCATGCCCGGATTCCAAAAGGCGTACTCGTCTGACAATATTCTTTTAACTCCTCGTCGATCCCGCGGACCGTACTGATCACATTGTGGAGCGTCGGATTCTCTTCCGACCACAAATCCGGGAAAATCAACGGATCGCAGGCCTGCGTGACCGTGCGCGTCTCGCCAGGGTTCAGCTCTACCTGCGTAATCAGGTTGGCAATGGATTTCGTCCGGTTGAAGGTTTGCACAAAAGATTCCAGTTGGATTTGATGTGCCGCACAGTCCTGATTCTTAATCGTCGTATCGATCACGATCAAGGCTCTTTCCGGCGAAAATTCCGGAATCTGCACCGTCACACCGCCCGGAAGAATCGCAACAGCCGACTTTCTGCTTCCCCGAAGATACGTCACAAAATTCTCATTTTCCGCACACGGCACTTCCGCAAGCTTTTTCGGGTCAATGATTTTCTCCGCGCCGCCGTCAAAATTTTCCCATTCAATCCGACGGAAACCAAAGCTGTTTTCCACCCGATCAATTTCTTCTTTACCATTTAAAATAGTAGTCCGAATCCGATAGAGCACCGGAGAATCCGGATACCACAGAGACAGATTTTCCCGTTCCGGCAGCGTCTGCCCAATCTTCCGCCCTTCCCCCGCCTCAATTCCAAAGGTCTGCTCCAGCTTATCCAGGACAGCACCGGACGCATCCAAAAGCTCCTGGCGAAGCGTCACCTCCCGCATCGTCTCCGAGAGGTTCACAATTTCGCTTTCAATCTGCACATCCGAGCGGTTTCCCGCCAGATGCGGCGTCGTAATCCAAACCCCAAAAGGCTTCACCCGCACCGGCCCCGTCACCTGAAGCTGCACCGGCCGGAAAATCCCAAGGGGCTGGGAACCCTCCGAATTCGGCGTCCCATAGCATCCTCCGCAAATCCACGGCAGATCCCGAATCTTCTCCGGATGCCGCGCCCGCACATAGAGGACATTCGGCTTTTGGGACTGCAATTTTTCCGTCAGATCCACCGAAAAACACGTCCGGCCACCCGCATGTCCCCCCGCATACTTCCCATTGACCCAGACGTCGGCATAAGAACCCACGCCCTCAAAAAAGAGAAACACCCGTTTCCCCTCCCATTCCTCCTGCCAGTCCAGCGTTTTCCGATACCACGCCGTCCCATGCATATTGCCATGGGAAACCCGGTGATATCCGTCGTACTGATCCCAGTTGTGCGGAATTGCCACCTTTTTCCAGTTTTCCAGCCCAAGAACCTGCTCCAGCGCCTCCTGATCCGGCCCTGCCAGAACCGTTTCCCATCCCTCATTTATTGTCCTGCTGCTGCGATATTCCATTTCACTGCTCCTCTCCTACATACCATGTTTTTCCTGAAGAAAGCGCCGAATAAAGCGTCGCCTCCCCTTCTTTTATCCCGGTAACGAACTTTTTGTCCACCAAAAACGGCTGCCGGACACCGGAAACCGTCCCGATCACCCACAAATTCTCCGACTGGAGCTCATAAAGCCCCTTCGCAGCCTCGAAACGCTCCTCCTCCGTCCGTGCGCCCTTCAGTTTCTCCCGAAGCCGGTACAGCTCTTTCACCTCCGGAATCGGCTCGACCCCTTCGGCCCCCTTTGTCTCGTACCAACGCCAGTACAACGGACACGGGTCACTGAGCCCTCCGATCTGATACGGCAGAAACGGGTCGTCCCCCGGCATCTCCCACACCGTCAGGATATGCCGGTTCCGAACCTGGTAAGCGCCCATCTCGGAACCATTTTTCAGCCGCGTAACCGTCAGCCGAATCCCGATATTCCGCAATCCTTCTTTCAAAAATGCCACGGCTTCATCCGCCATCGGCGTCACCAGATAATAAACCAGCTCCAGAGACGCCTCCTCTCCATTTGGAAAATACCGGACATCCCTTTCGCCCTCCCGGAAACAGATTCCCATCTCATCGAGAAGCGCCCCGGCCAGCTCCGGATCAAACTCCGCATTCCGCACCGGAAAACGCGCGTCATAGTAGGGCCGGTACGGCTCCGGCGCAATCTGAGAAGGCGTCCCGTCTCCACAGAACATCTCCTCCTTCATCCGCTCCCGGTCAATCGCCAGCGACAGCGCCCGCCGGAACCGGAAATCCTGCACAAACGGCCGCATCCACGCCTGTTCCGGGCAGAGATTGATCAGAAACACCACCTGCTGCACCTGCCAGGGCCGCAGCCAGATTTTCGCACAGCGCTCCAGAACCTCCCGGTTCTCCAAGATTGGATCATTCAATTTCAAAAAACACCCGGAAACATCACATTGCCCCCGCACAACTGCTTCTGACAGCTCCTCGCGGGTAGGATAAAAATCACGCGTAACCGTCTCAATGTACGGAAGCCGGTTCCCCTCCCGGTCATGCTGGTAAAAATGCGGATTCCGTTTCAAAAGGTAGTGTTCCGGCGTCGAACGCCGGTCATAAATCCATGGATCCAAAGACGGATAATCCCAAATCCGCGGGACGCGTTCCGGCACAAAATACCCCGCCTCCCGAATCACCGGATCAATAAAATGATAATAAACGTCCCAGCTCTCCTTGTCAAACCCATCCGCGCGCATCTTCTCCGCCAATGCTTCCCGCTCCGCATAGCGGAAATGATATTGCTTCAGATAATGGGACGGCTTCAGCAGCATCTGCCATCTGGCGGAGCGCACCTGCATTCTCGCAAATCCGTAACACGGAGCCGAAAAGATCAGCGTAAACCGCCGCTCATCCACAATCTGAAGCCGCACAGGCTCATTGCCCCAATGAATCCACTCCCACTCCGGCAGCATGATCTTCGCATTTTCCGAATTCGTCAGATACTTCCGCAGTTCCGGCAGCAGCAGCACATCCTCCACCGCATACCGCACATCCTCCGTCGTGACAGGCTCCCCGTCCGACCACAAAAGCCCCTTCCGAATCGAAAACGTATGGCGCATCCCGCTCTCATCCGCCGAAAATTCCTCGAAAATCCCCGGCAGAACCTTCCCGTCCGTCTTGCTGTAATGATGCCATTTCGCCGGATCTTCCGTTTCCAGAAGCGGCGCTTCATTCAAAAACCGCAGATAATGACAGAAGCCGGGCGTCATCTCGGCCAGGCGAAGTGTTCCCCCCGCCCGGCCGTCTCTCCTTTTCTCCATCCCTCGCTCCTTCGTTATCCTTTAATCGAACCGATCATCACGCCCTTGACGAAATATTTCTGAATAAACGGATAAATGATAACGATCGGAATCATTGTCACCACGATCAGCGCGTACTTGATCACGTTCGCGATCCGCGCAATCTGCATCTGCAGTTCCGGGTCTGTCACTGTCGACGGGTCAATCTGGCTCGAAATCAGAATCTGCTTCAGAATGATCGGCAAGGAATATTTCTCAGGATCGTTCAAATACAGCATCGCATTGAAATAGGAATTCCAGTGCGCCACGCCATAAAACAGCACCAGTACCGCAATCACCGCCCCGGACAGCGGAAGCACAATTTTCAGGAAAAATTTAATGTCGCTGCACCCGTCCATTTCCGCAGCCTCGTACAGCTCTTTCGGAATATTGGACTGGATAAATGTCCGGGCAATGATCAGATTATAGGCGCTGATCGCCCCCGGCAGCACCATAGCCCACATTGTATCCATGATATGCAGGTTCCGGATCAGCATGTAATTCGGGATCATTCCGCCGCTGAAAAACATGGTGAACGTGAACAGGAACATAATTTTATTGACGCCAGGGACGTCCGTTCTGGTCAGCGCGTAGGCCGCGCACATGGTCATGGAAACATTGATCGTGGTTCCGACCACCATATAAAGCAGGGAATTTCGGAACCCGATCAGCACATCCCGGTCATTGAAAACCGTCCGATACCCGTCCAGGCTGAAATCCACCGGCCACAGGAACACCTTCCCGCTGGAAACCGCATCCCCGGAGGAAAATGACGCCGCCACCACGAACACGATCGGGTACAGCACCAGGATAAAAAACACCGTGATCAGGATTCCGGTAATCACATAAAACGCCAGATCGGAACGGCTTTTCTTCACTTTTGTTCTTCCCATTGCCTTTCCTCCCCTCTAAAAGATTGAATTGTCGGTCAGACGCTTGCTGATGCCGTTTACAATTACCAATAGGATAAAATTAATCACGGAATTAAACATGCCAATCGCCGTAGACAGCGAAAAGTCGCCGATTCCGGTCTGTAACCCAACTTTATAGACATAAGTGGAAATCACTTCACTGTAAGCAATATTCAAATCATTCTGCATCAGCAATGCCTTTTCGAAGCTGACATTCATGATGCCCCCCGCCGCCAGAATCAGCATAATCACCGCCGTGGGACGGATGCTGGGCCAGTCGATGTAGCGCAGCCGCTGGAACCGCGTCGCGCCGTCGATGCAGGCCGCCTCGTGAAGGCTCTGGTCAACGTTTGAAAGTGCTGCAATATAAATAATTGCATTGTAGCCGGTACTCTGCCACACGCCCGACCACACGAAAATGTGCTTAAACAGCTTTCCCTTCGATAAAATATCCGGCGCGATCTCTCCGGTAAACAGGGTGTAAAGGCTGCCGTAAATCCCCACGCGGTTATTTAAAACCTGCATGATAATGCCGACCATTACAACGGTCGAAATGAAATGCGGAATATACGTCACGGTCTGCACCACTTTTTTGTAACGCCGGCCCGGAAATGCGTTCAGCAGCAACGCAAACACAATCGGAATCGGAAAGCTGACCAGCAGAGAATACACCGCCAAAGTCAGGGTATTACGCAAAACAACGGTAAACTTATATGATTGAAAGAATTTTCGGAAATTTTCCAATCCCACCCAGGGACTTCCCCAGATGCCCTTGGAAAGGTCGTATTTCTTAAAGGCCAGAACCAGGCCGCCCATCGGTACATAGCAGAAAATAATCAGATAGATCATCGGAAGCAGCAGCAGCAAATAAATCTGCCATCCCGACGCCATCCGCTTCCACAGGGATTTCTGCGTACTCACTTTCTGTTTTCTTTTTCCCATCCTCTGCCTCCTTTACGCAAACCGGGCGCGGAACCGAAGCCCCCGCGCCCGGAAAGAAAGATTATTTAGCCCGGTCGTAAGCCGTCTGAGCCGTTTCAACCAAATAAGAGAGTCCCATATTTTCCAGTTCTTCCAGATAGTTGTCCCAGTCGGACAGCGGCCGGTTTCCGGTGACAAATTCTGCCAGGCTGCTGGAAACGTAGGTCTTCACATCCGTTGCAATGCTGGAGATCTGCTCGGCTTCATCCTGCGTATAAACCAGCGTCGGAAGCATTTCCGGGTGTGCGTCGTAGTACATTTCGTAGGAGGTTGCGCGCAGGACTGCGTTCCGGTTGTCGTCTCCGGTCTGCATGGAATCCAGTCCGCGGTAGTCATCTGTGCTCAGGTAGTGCGGGCACGCTGCATACCAGTGCTTGTTCTGAACTTTCGACCACTGGTTGTCCAGGATGGCAATTTTACACGGAATGCCTAACATATCTTCATAAAGTCCGACTCTTTCCGCCGTATCGGCTTCGTCCGTCGACCAGTCTACGCCCTCTTCTCCATAACGGGTCGTATAGGAAACGTCTTTCCGGTAGAAGAAATCGCCGACTTTCATCGCCAGTTCCGGGTCTGTGCAGTCTTTTGTGATGTTGTAATAGAAATTCGGGCAATATTCAAAGGATGCCGCATAAGCAACGCCTTCCGGCCCTTCCAATGGCGGAAGCAGGACGAAATCCTGGAAGTTTTCGGAATCCAGTCCGTTTGTCCAGTAGCCCCAGCCGCCTACGCAGACGCAGCCCACCTGATTTGGGGTCTGGTCGAGCATTGCGGTAAACTGGGTCGCGTCCATCGTGAACATGGACGGGTCTAACAGGCCCTCTTCGCACAGGCTGTTCATGTATTCCAGTCCGGCTTTCCATTCTTCGGTAATGAAAGGCGCAATGACTGTCTCGCCGTCTTCGGCCAGTGCCAGGCCGTTGTTGGCCAGATCGCCGTTATAGAAAATGAAGGAGTTCATCAGGTAGTAAGGGGTGAAGCAGCCCCAGGCGGCGGAGGGCACGGAACCGCTGAGGGCGATTTCGTCGTTAATGCCGTTGCCGTTGGGATCCTGGGTGGCAAAGGCTTCGAGGACGGTTTTCAGTTCGTCGGTGGTGGTGGGAACTTCCAGGCCCAGGGTATCCAGCCAGGTTTTGTTGATCCAGCAGCGGTACGGGGTCAGGTTGAAGTCTTCCGGCGACCAGTCGGCCAGAGTGTAGATGTTGCCGTCCGGGCTGGTGATGGCCTGTAAGATGGCTGCTTTGTCTTCGTCGCCGATGCTGTTGAAGTTCGGGGTCAGCTCGGCATTGTCCAGGTAGTCATTCATTGGAAGGAAGACACCTTTGGAGCCGTATTCGGAAACTTCCAGGCTGGTAAGCTGCATGCACACCACGTCCGGGAGTTTTTCGCCGGAGCTGGCCATCAGGGCCAGTTTGGATTTGGCGTCTTCGGTGGCGGTGGGGAGCAGAAGGAATTCGACGTTGATGCCGCATTCGCTTTCAATGAGTTGGGTCAGGTAGTTGGTGTCGTAGTCTTCGACGTTGGCGTTTTGGGACAAGGCGATGGTGAGGGTTGGGGTTTCCTCGGCGCTTGCCAGGCTTCCCATAGGAAGGGCGGCGGCGACGGTTCCCATTGCCAGCATAACCGCTAAGATTTTTTTCGTTTTCATACGTTACCTCCAATTCTTTTCTTTTGTATTTTTTAAGTAACCGGCCGGTCTCTCTGTTTCTTTTTTATCACATTTTTTCTTCGGTTCGTAGTCTCAATCTTCGGAATTTTCTCTCAGAAATCCTTAAAAGGAAATGAGAGGCCGGCCTTAGCCAGTCTCTCATTTTTCGATTTTCCCTCCAAAAAGGAGGAATTTTCTGCGCAATGCAAACATATGTTCTATTTTCTATTGATTTTCCGATGGATTTATGGTAGAATACTTAGCAAAATATACTTACCTGGGCAGCCGGGGAGGCGTGCAGTCCTCCGCTCCTTATCCTGTAGGAAGGGTGAACGCTTATGAGTACATATGAAGAGTTCATGGTTATTTTAACCGTGGCGCTGCTCATTGTAGCAATTCTCAATTATAGAAAATAAGCAAGCCGCCTTGTCTCTTGGCCGGAGTAGGCAGCTTGCTTATTAAGAAATTAATTTGTAACTGTTAAACTTTGCGCCGGGGCGGATAGGCTTCATCTATCTTCCGGCTGTCCTGTTAAGTCTATTATAACACATTAAAATGATTTTTCAACACAGAATTATAATATACTTACCCAGGCAGCCAGTAGGGCGGCTGCGGTTTCCTTTCCTGAGTCTTGACAGGAGGGGATGCTTATGAGTGCTTATGAGTGATTATGAGATTTTTATGATTATCTTGACAACTGCAAGTTTAATCGTATCCATCCTTACATATACCCATAAGAAATAGCCGCCCTGTCACTGGAAAGATAGGCAGCTACTTCTTAGCTTAATATATTCGCCAGGACGGGGAGCCTTAACCTCCCTTACTGGCTGTCTTGTTAAATCTATTATAACACATTAAAATGAGTTTTCAACACAGAATTATAATATATTTATCCAGGCAACTGGAAGGGCAGCTCCCACCGCTTCGGAGGTCTTACGAAAGGGGTGGTAATTATGAGTACATACGAAGAGTTTATGATTATTATTGCAACCGCAAGTTTAATCGTATCCATCCTGAATATGAAAAATAAAAAGTAGCCGCCCTGTCTCCCGAAAAGATACGCGACTACCTTTTACAACTTAACTTTTCCCGGAGCGGATGGGATGCAGCCATCTCTCCAGTTGTCTTGCTAAGTCTATTATAACACATAAAAATGAGTTTTCAACAGAAAATTTCCCATCCGCTCCTCATTTCTCCTCCGCCCCCGCCGCATTCTTCCGATACACCCCCGGCGAAACCCCCATCTTCTTATTAAACACCCGATAAAAACTATTCGGCGACCCAAACCCCGCCTCCTCCGCAATCCTCTCATTACAAAAATCCGTACTCACCAAAAGCTCCTTCGCCTTCTCAATCCGCAAATCCTCCACATACTTCGCAAACGTCTTCCCCGTCTGCTCCTTCAAAAACTGCGCCAGATACTTCTCCGAAATCTTCATCTCCTGGCAGACCCCCGCCGCCGTCAGATTCGCATCCTGGAAATGTTCCAGAATATACTGGGTAATCCCCTCCTTCAGCGCATGATTGTGGCTCTTTTTCTTCTTCTCATTGGCATCCATCAGCCGCAGCGCCGCCTGCTTCAGCCCCTCGATCCCCTCCTCGAACCCATTGCTCCCGCTCCACACCGGAAGTGCAAGCTCCCGCTCCGGAATCGACAGCTCGATCGCCGCACAGACAATCGCATGCCGCACCGAATAATAAATCCCCCGCACATTGCGCTCATACAGATACGGGTCCACATGATAATGCCGGATCAGTTTATCCAGCGCCTCCGCAAAAATCTGCTTCTGCCCGCTTAACAAATACTGATAAAGCTTCGAAAGGAAATCCATATTCGTCAGGTTGTCCCCGCTGCTGTCCAGCAGATCCGAATAATACCCGATCGTATTCGTATGCTCCCGCGCATAGCAGGTCAGCGCCTGTTTCGCCTGGATATAGCAGGAATGAATATTCGAAAACACCATCCCGATCCCGCTGATCCCAATCCGGAAGACCTCTCCCGTCTCCTTCGTGGCCTTTTGCAGGACGCGTTCCAGCCGCCCGATCTCCTCCTGCTTCGCAATCTTCGCATCAGGGCTGATCCCCACCAGAAAGCTCTTCTCGTTTACCGCTGTCTGCGCCTTTAAGCACGCCTCTCCCATCGCCTCCGTGAAAACCATATCCAGCACATAAAAAGCCTTCAGCAAAATATCCGAGTCTTCCGCCTGACACTGTACCACCATCACATAAAAATATTCCAGGTTCTCCGGAAGCAGCTTTCGATACTGCTCCTGCTGTTTTTCCGAAGTAATTTCCTGCACAAAGAGCTGTTCCTGCATATTGTTCTTCATCTGAATGCGAAGCTGCGTCAGATCCTTTTCGTAGGCATCCCTGGAATCCGCAATCATCCCCACATTTTCCTGAATGTATTTGTACTCATCCCCGTGGACAAATTCGCTCTTGGAACGCTCGTTAATGTGGTCAATCAGCCCCTGCATAGAAGAAGATTTCCGGTAACTGAAGAAGATAATTTCCGCCCCGCTCACCAGAAGCATCAGAACCACCACGCCCAGAATCACCTTCATCAGCCGCAGCGTCTCCTTTTTCACCTGCCTCGTAGGAACCGCCAGAATAATCGTATTCCCATCCACATTGTCCGTGGCCGTTCGAAGATAATAGCCCGCTCCGTTCACCGAAAAAACTTCCGTTTGCTCTGCAGGCTTCTCCAAAAGCTCCGCTCCTTCTCCAAAAGTGTACAGGATTTCTCCGGCCGCGTCCCGGATACAGATCAGATTTTCCTCATTGTTCCCCGCAAATAACTGCTTATAAAGCTCCGCCTGATCGATCACAAACACGAACGCCGACGCCTTATCGATCACCCGGTTCGACTCCGTAATCCGCACAATCACCATCAGCGGATTCGCCAGATTCTTCTCCCCGGAGTTAAAAACCTTCACAGCCGGACTGGTCAGACAGGTAATGCGCTCCGTGCAGGACAGAATCTCTTCCTTAAATTCCTCGGCGGACTTCCCTTCCACCTCGAAATACCTCCCATAATATTCCGCAAAATTGCCGGAGGTCTGCGTATTCGAGACCAGCGCCGGATTGTCCCGAAACAGGATAAACCCCGTCGCCTCAATATTGGCAATCATCTGAATATCGGACAAATCCTTTTGCAGATAATTCAGAAACACATATTTGTCCGTAGGAAGCTCCTCTGCCCGACAGCTCTTTAACTCCTGAAGGGAATCATTCGACCGCAATGCGGAAGAAATCGAATAGATGGAATTCAGCATTTCTTCCAGCTTTCCAATGCTCCGCGTCAGCGCGCTCTCATTCGCCTCAATGATATTCTTTTTTTCCAGATTATAGGTATAGACGACATCCGCCAAACATCCGATAAAGACCACCAGCACCAGGCTGAGGTTCATAAACAGGTACTTTTTAAACAGTTGATTCTTTTTCATGGCTTCTTCTCTCTTCTAATTATCCAGGAATGGAAACAACAGCTTCTGGTTTTCCATTTCGTACATGTTTTCCGTGGTGATCAGCTCCGACCCGGAATCCACCGTCTTCGAAACCTTCTCGCCCCTAAGCAGCTCCACCGCCTTTTCCACCCCCAGATACCCCATATTAAAGGGCTTCTGGATCACGATCCCCTGGAACAGATTTTCTTCCAGATACTGGATTTCTTCCAGGGAATTGTCAAACCCGATCATCTGGATCTGTTCTTCCAGCCCGGCGTCCTTCACCGCCCTGGCCGCACCAACGGCCGAATATTCATTCATTCCCACAATCACATTGATATCTGGATGTTCCTCTAACATCTGGCGCGTGACCTCCGAGGACTTGTCATAATCCGAATTTCCATAAACCGTGTCTACAATGCAGTTTTCATACTCCCCCAGCCCTGCCCGGAAGCCTTCCACCCGCTCCATCGCCGTAGAAGACCCTTCCACATGGGCCACAATCCCGATCACCGGTTCCGTCTCCAGAATGCTCCGGAGAAATTCCCCCATCTTCATGCCCGCCTCAAAATTGTCCGTACAAACCAGCGCATCCTCCACATGTTCGTCCAGCATGGAATCGACCAGCACCAGTTGAATCCCGGCTTCTTTAATCTCCTTTGCCGCGTCGGTGATCTCCGTGTAGCTGGTGGGCGTCAGCAGGATCACATCCGGCTTCATTTCGATAGCTTCCTGGATTTTTTCGATCTGTCCCTGGTCGTCATTCTCCGTTTTCCCGGCAATGATCGTCAGTTCCACCCCATATTCGTCCGCGGCCATCCGCGTGCCCTCCAAAAGGGACATCCAGAAATCATTTTTCTCATCAATGACTTTTGGAATGCAGACCATCCGGATCGGCTGACTGGCTTTTTGCCTGAGATAAAAAACCGCTCCGGTCAGGATCGCCAGCAAAACCGCCCCGGCAAAAATAAGAATTGCTTTAGATTTCTTCCTGCTCATGGCCCGCCTCCTCCTGGTAGGTATTCGGAATCCGGATATGCACCGTGGTTCCCTGGCCTTTCGCGCTTTCGTAGCTCAGGCCGTATTCTTTTCCGTAATAAAGCTGAAGCCGGTTATGGACATTGTAAATGCCGACGCCTTTATGCTTCCGCTCCCTGTCGTCCGGCTTTTTCTCCAGAATGTGCGCCAGCGTTTCCGCATCCATTCCCACGCCGTCGTCGCTGACATTTAACAGGATATCGCCGTCTTTCTCTTCGCCTGTAATGCGGATGGTGCCCTTTTCTTCCATATATTTGATGCTGTGATAAATGGCGTTTTCCGCAAGGGGCTGCACCACCAGCTTGACGATGGGAACTTTTAAAATATCGGGATCCACGTCGATTTCGAATTCGAGCTGGTCTTTGTAGCGCATTTTCTGAATGGTCAGGTAGCTTCTGGTGTAGTCGATTTCCTGTTCGATGGTTACGATTTCTTTTTCGTTGCTGATGCTCTGGCGCAGGAGTTTGGCCAGCGAAGAGGTCATCAGGACGACTTCTTTGTTTTTTCCCCATTCGGCCATCCAGATGATGGAATCCAGCGTATTGTAGAGGAAATGGGGATTGATCTGCGCCTGCAATGCCTGCAGCTCGCTCTTTCGTTTCTCTTTCTGTTCCTGCACATTGGCCTCCATCAGTTCCTGAATCCGGTCGGCCATGATGTTGAAGGAATTATTCAGGCTCGCGAATTCATTTTCCCCGTAGACCGGAATGTAAACGTGGTCGAAATGGCCCTGCTCCACCTCTTTCATGAAATTGCGCAGGGTTTTGACCGGTTTTGTAATACCGGAGGTAATCAGCGCCGCAAACAGAATCGCCGCCAGGAACAACACAAATGCCGCTACCAGATACATGAGCTGCATTTCCTCTTTATTTTTCATCAATTCGTTTGTATAGGCCACGCCTGCCACTGTCCAGCCGGTTTTTTCCGAGCGGGAGAGGGTGTAGAGCTTGCTGTTGTCCCCTTCTTTTGTGACGAAACTGCCGTCTTCCGCGTCCAGAACTTCCTGAATGCGCTCGGTTTTCAGGCCGTTGTACAAAAGCTGCTGCCAGGGATGGTACACAATATTCCCTTCGCTGTCCAGGATAAACAGATAACCTTTGTTTCCCAGGTTAATCTGCTCACAGAGGTCGCTGATCGCGCTGTAATTCAGGTCAATGAAAAAAATGCCTTCAATGTCTCCGGTGTCCGGATTTTTCAGGCCCATGCTGAGGGTAACGACCCACTGATAGCTGTCTTTTACAATGTTCTGCACATGGGAATAGGAAACCACCGGTGTTCCCCCGGCGGCCATGGTCTGTTGATACCATTTCATTCCTTCGATGTTCGCGTATTCATTGTAAACGGCTTCTTCATTGTTGATCAGATAACGTCCGTTGTCCCCCAGAATCCCGATGTTGCAGATATCGGAGCGGGTGGACAAAACCGTGGCGAACTGTTCTGCAATGCGTCCTTTCGCGCTCTCCCGGCGCAGGATATTTTTACTGAACAGAACGTCGGAAACATTGGAACCGCTCGTCACAAGCTCCGCAATGTTTTCCATATAATTCATGTACGAATCAATATCCGCATTTAGCTGATCCACAAGCTGGGAGGTGTAATCAATGGAATTTTCCAGAACCGCATTCTGCGTAAAATTCATCGAAAAAACCAGGAAAATCGCCAGCGCACTGATTACCAGCACCGCAAAGGACAGCAGGATCGAAGTGCGGATGCTCTTAAACCGGAAAAGCCAGCCCGGCTTTTTGGCCGTATGTTCTTTTTTCATTTGTTATCTCACCTTTTTCGCGTATTCCGTGGGCGTCATGCCGGTCATTTTTTTGAAGGCGGAACTGAAGTAATGGGGATCGCTGTAGCCCACTTCGTCCGCGATTTCATAGGATTTTTTCGTGGTGTGCTCCAGCAGGCTTTTCGCTTTTTCGATCCGTTTTTTCGTCAGGGCCTCGATGAAGGTTTCGCCGGTGTAGGCCTTAAAGATCGAGCTGAAATAGCTGGTGCTCATGGCCAGGTAATTGCACACGGAATTCAGGGAAATGCTGGAATCCCAATAATTTTTTTCTATGTAATCCAGCGCGAACAGCGCCTGCTTCTTACAGTAACTGTCTTTTTCGTCGTGGAGGCTTTCCGCCAGGTTCTCGCAGAAAGCGGTCAGCTCCTGAGCGATTTCCGACAGGTGCTCCTTCTGATAAATTGCGTGAAACAAGTCCTGTTCCTGTGAAAAAATCTTGTCTTCATTCAGGGAAGTGGTGTCCAGTCCGTTCATGACGGACAGAATCAGGTTTTGAATGTAAAAAATGCTGCGGTTCCGGGCCACATAGATTTCCCGCAGGGAGCTGATAAAGTTCCGGATTTCCGTGCGGATGCCTTCCCGGTGGTCGGCTTTGATCTCCAGGACGAGGGCGTTCGCGAACCGGGGGACGTTGACGTCTAAGCGTGTGCGGTTTTCCAGGAGGTTTTTCGCGTAGATCACCTGGCCCGGCCCTAAGAGGAATTTGAATTCCAGAGATTTTTCGGCGTCCGCGTAGGATTCGTTTAAGCGTTCCAGGCTGTGGACGCACAGGCCAATTCCGATGCTGCATGCCAGGTTCAGGTATTTTTTCACAGATTCCTGGATTTCCTCGCACAGTTTCAGCACCTGCTCTTCCATCTTTGCATTGCCCTGGAAGATCAGGACGGTGCTTTCGTCTACGCTCTGAAGCGTTTCCCCGCATTGATTCCGCTTTACGATTTCGTCCGCAATGTTATACACGGCGAAATAAGCCAGGTCTTTTTTATACTCCGTGGACTGCTGTAAAAATGGCTGCAGATCGTCCGTAGTCACAATGGCCGTCATGTAGCACGGCCCCTGCAGGCTCACCCGGTAATCCTCCATCTTTCCCGGAATGTCCTTGGCGTCCACCTTTCCCAACAGCAGGCTGTTCAGGAAACGTCCGCGCAGGACGGGCAGATTCCGGCTGTAGGCGCCCTGGATTTTCCGGATGCTGGCTTCCTGGTTCCGTTTTTCGTCCAGCTTCGCCCGGATGCGCAGGAGGGTTTCGGTCATCTCCTGGGGCGTGATGGGCTTTAAAATGTATTCCAATACCTGGTATTTCACGGCCTGCTTCGCGTATTCGAATTCGTCGTAGCCGCTGATGATGACAACTTTGGTGTCCTGGTATTCTTCGTAGACCAACCGGGCCAGCTCGATGCCGTCCATGTAGGGCATGTTGATGTCGGTGAGGAGAAGGTCGGGCGGGTCTTTGCGGATGATTTCCATGGCTTCGCGGCCGTTTTTGCAGGAGGCGGTGAGGCGGTAGCCCAGATCCTCCCAGGGGATGTTTTCGGAGATGGCTTCGCGGATGAGGGCTTCGTCGTCGACGAGAAGTACTTTGTACATGGGATTCCTCCTGTTTCTTGTTAAATGAAATCTTCTTTGAGGGTGGGATATTCCGTCAGATGTTCGCGCAGATAACCTCGTTTAAAGGCAGCAAAGGCGCTTTCTCTGCGGAGGAGAGCTTTCAGTTTCCGTCTGGCGGCTTTGGAAGCCGGATTTCTTTTGAGCTCCTCCAGATTATCGAACAGTACGTTCATTTCTGCCTGCAATGCTTTCAGTCGAAAATCGCTCCTGTAAATACGCATTCCGGTATTTCGCATATTAAAAACTTCACAGATCAGTTTCGCTGTACGCACGGCTGTTTCGTCTTCAGCGCAGATTGCAGATACATCGATCTCATTTTTGTCCGAAAATCGAAAGGCTATGTATTTTTCCGGGTCTTCCTGGCAGCAGTCCAGGATTCCCTCATCGTATTGTCTTTGGTTTTTGATGCTGTTGCAATGGCTGCATGACCAAAACAGGTTCTTCCAGTCAAATTTCCGTTCTCTGTACATGCCCCCTTTATGCGGCAGCAGATGTTCGACCTGTGGATCCTGCAGACCCTTTAATTCGCAGATATAGCATTTATCGTGAAAATCCTTTTTTAGCTGTGCGACTACATCGGGCATCTCATAGCTTCCGGATTCTTTCTGCGCTTCGGCGGCAAGTGAGGCCGGCGCCGGAAACGTGCGTTCCACTTTTACCATCAGAGATCCTCCCTCGCTTCGAAAGCCAGCCGGAGCTTCTGGTATTCCGTGGTAATATCCAGCGCCAGATAGTCCGGAATTTCCTCTAAAAACATCTCCAGCCTTGCAATTTCTTCAAAATCTTCATCCGTCAGTTCCTTCTTATTCACCAGAAATTTATATCTTTCGAATTTTTCCCGTAAACTTGCAGACATTTTATCTGCCTGGAAATAGCCTTCGACAATCCCGTCATAAGGCACATTGGATAGGCCATTCTCCACGAAAATATGTCTTTCCAGATCGTAAATCACGGCATTCTCCAAGCTGTTCAGGATAAATGGCGAATGGGTCGAAACCACAAACTGAATATTCGGAAAGATCGCTGTCAGGAAATCCAATACTTTTTTCTGCATTTCCAGATGCAGATGCGTTTCGATTTCATCGATCAGCACAATCCCCGGAAGCTCAAACGCGAAAGATTTCTGGTTCTGTTTTTCCATCCGCATCATAAGGTCGACGACAATATCCAGGACGGCGGCATAGCCGCTGGAAAGCTCATTAAAGCCGAAGGGATGTCTGCCTGCTTCTGCCAGTTGAAAGGTAAAAGTATCTTCATCGAACTGTAACTCCAGCGTATCATCCTCGAAAATTCTGCGGAGCAATGCCTGGAATTGTGCGAACCAGTTTTGGATTTTCCGAGCTTTTTCTGTTTTTCCGCCAGCCAGGGCCAGGGCCTCGGTTGTCTTCAGATCTAAAAGGTACTTTACAAATTCCTGGCGCGGAACATCGAACATGGCATAGCAATCCTTTAGTTTAACTTTTTCCACATGGTGTGGGATCTCTGTCTGAAAAATACGTTCTGCTTTATAATAGGCAAAGATCATCTGGCCATCTTCGTATTCTGCCATTATTTCATCCATCGGAAGATTAAAAGAAATCTGAATCCCGGTATTGGCCATATTCAGAAAGCCTTGATAATAACAAAGCACTCTGCGAATCATCTCAGATTCACGCTGCGTTTCCCGAACCATTTCTACCATCACATTCTGATCCAAAAGGTAATCAATTTTTTGAGATTCTTCTGCTTTCTTAGGAATCTTTCGGTACTTTTCGGTATTATAGCGCAAATACAGCGCAACTGCATCTAAAAGGCTCGTTTTTCCGCTCCCGTTTTTCCCTGTTAAAATCAGATGCTTCCGCTCTGTCTCCGAGACCGGAATATTCAGCTCTTTCAGATGGCGGACTTCAGCGATTTTTATTTCTTTTATGAATACTTCTCTCACGGCTTCACCTCTTCGTCGTCACATTCTCTCCTTCCATCATATCACAAACCCTCCCTCTTCGAAACCCCCATCTCCCTCAGAATCTCCAGGATCACCAACAAACTCAGCGGCCCCAGTACCACCCCCGTCGGCCCATAAATACAAATCCCCAAATACACCACCACCGCAATCACAATCGGATAAACCCCCATCTTCTCCCCGATCAGCCGCGGCTCCAAATACTCCCGCACCGTATTCGCCACCAAAAACAGCACCAAATACGCAATCCCGTGATAAAAATCCCTCTGAATCATGCAGATCACCGCCCACGGCAGCAGCACCGTCCCCGTCCCCAAAAACGGAAGCGCATCCAAAAGCCCAATCAAAATCCCCACCAGCAGCGCATACGGATTCCCCAGCAGCATCAGCCCCGCCACACAAATCACAATCACCACCAGCATAATCAACGCCTGCGCCTTCAGCCACGCGCCCCCAAGCGTCCACAGCCTCCCCACCACCCGCATCCCATGCCGGTAAAGGGGATACTGCTTCAGCTTCCCCCGGATTTCCTCATAATCCTTCACAATCAGCGTCACCGCAACAAAAATCACAAACAGAACCCCCGCCCATTCCATCGCCGTACTCAGATACCGGATCGAATTCTGAAACAGGTTCGGCACCACATGCTCCTCCACCCGCGCTTCCAGGTAATTCAGATTCTGGTTCACAAAGCGCATCGTATCTTCCTTTTGGATTCCAAACGTATCCTCCACCAAACGGCAGCACCCTCCTAACACCTCCTGCAATTTGGCCTCATAAACATCCAGATTCGCAAGCACGCTCCGTATCTGCGAAAACAGGCTGGACGCCAGATACCACACGCCAACACCGGCCAGCACCAAAAACACCCCCAGCAGGATCACCGTCAGCGTCCCCTGCTTAAACGGCAGATATTTTTTCAGCCTCCCCGCCAGCGGATACAAAAGACGTACCAGAATCCAGGCCACAAAAAAGGGCGCCGCCAGCGCCAGGAGATATTTCATCCCCAGATAAACCGCAAGCACAATTCCCGTTACGCTCAGAATTTTCCGTACCGTTTCCGACATGACGCTTCCTTCCTTTCCGCCGCGTCCCGGACTCGCCAGGATGCGCTTTTTTCTGAACGTAGTATGCGCCTTGTTGTCGAATTCATCCTTGTAGATCGCTGGATGGAAGAAAATTGCATAAATTATAATGGATATTCAGGAATATTTTTATTCATATTGTCAGTTGCATGAAACTAACCAAATATGATAGGATAATTCCAACGCGCGATGTGATGAAAACGCATGTAAGACCAGTTTTCCTCACATCGTGCTTTTTTTCTGTTTTTACTTCCGTAAAACAAAAATAATGTCCGCGCCGGACTTCCGGTGCGGACAGTTAAGGAGGAAATAGCAATGAGTGAAAACGTAAAAAAATGTCCTGTCTGTCCAAGGGAATGTGATTTGTCCGCGCCGCACTGTAAACGTGGAGAAGAATATGCGCGAACCGGAAAAATCCCCGAAGAGCGCGGCGGCCATGGCCCCCGGCTCCAGTTTGAAAAGAAAGAGCAGCAGCTTATCATGAAATACCTGCATCACGCCGTAGGCGCCGCAGACAACGGAGGCATCACCCAGGAACAGGCCGGAGAAATGTTCTCTGTGCTGACCGAGGAGGAAACGTTTCGCCTGGAGGAGCTTTTGGAGCGGCTGGCGGATCATTGGATGAAGCTGGCGCCCAATGCGTTTCCACATTCGAAGCATTAAAAATCCGCTGCGGTCAGCCCGCAGCGGAAACTTTTACTCCTCTATCTCGTAACAATCCCATTCACAGATAAATTTACTGTAACTAAAGTCATCATCATCCCAGGTTCCCTCCCAGTAAATCTGGGCATAGTCCTGTCCGTTCTGGTCATTCGGCTCGCCGCTGGCCCAGTTCGTATAATCCGACTCCTCGCCATTCTCCCAAACCCAAACGCCTTCTTCCTGCCAGTCGCTGAATCCGAAAAACAGCATCTCTTCTTTCCAGTAATTGTTCACAAAATTGTAAATCGCGCTGTTCTCTGCCGCTGAGGTAATCGTTGCCAAATGCCCGCCCAGCGATTCGCAGAAGTCTCTGGCCTCCTGCCAGGTCGCGAGCCCCTCTTCATTCCCATAGTACATGGCATACTTATGGCCGTTCCATTCCAGCGCATTGGCCGGAATGTCCATCGCAGCACGCTTTTCCTGCAATTCCCCCATCTCAGAAATTTCCAGGCTGAACTCCGCGCTTTCCTCTCCGCAGGTAACGGTCATCAGCAATTCGCCGTCCCGCTCCACAACCGCCTTTGGAATCTGCGTATGGTAAACCACAAGCATCTCGCACAGCGGATCCAGAACATAATCCTCTGCGGACTGCCAAGTCGCGGTCGGGAACACAAAGCTGTCCAGATCCATTTTGAATTCATAGCGGGACATAAAGCTCAGGTTCGCGGTCAGTTCATTGCGAAGCGCACGGTCTTCGTGCCCCAGATTTTGGACAAGCAGATTCACATAAAGCTCCGCATAATGATCGTCCTCCGCCTTACAAACCTCCATGCTTTCCGGCTTCAGGAGCAGCGAGGAAAGCTCCGTCGTCTCGCCCATCTCGCTGACCGCTTCATTTTCGCCGATAATCTGGACGGATTCCGCCCAGACGTTTCCCTGCATCGCGAACGCCAGCAGGCATCCGCCAAGTAACGCTGCTTTCTTTTTCATCTCAATCCCCCCCTTATTCCAAGCTGACCGTATAGGAATCTTCGCCGACAACCAGTTCCAGCACAAGGTTTCCCTCTGCCAGGCCTGCCGCCGCCTGATTGGGAAGCAGTACGCACAATGCGTAGTTCTCCTCTACCAGCGGTGCAATCACGGAATTGTATGTGCCTCCCGCGTCGCTTTCCGTCATCGTGAACGTCCCCTCGCCGCTGTTTCCATCTTCGGCAAACCCGGATACCTCCAGCACAGACTCCTTCAAAGTCCCGTAGAACGACACGCGATTGTTCCCGGTTTGAATAAAATCACCATATTCGAAGGATACGCTTCCCGTTGTTTTATCGAAAAAGCCTGAGGAATTCCAGGAGGAATTTGCTGTCTGATAATCCTCATCCTTCATACGCATAGTCATGCCTGTCAGCGTTCCGTCCTCCGCTTCCTCCGTAATTTCGAGCGTATAAACAATCTTTTGCTCATTTCCATAATCCACGATTCCTTTCCAGGTTCCTACGCAGGAAGGCTGGTAGGAAGCGCAGGAAAAACGGTAGTCGTCATCATAAACCACCGACCAGGACAGCTCCGGATCGACCGTCAAATCCTCCAGCATCCAGTTCAAAACCGTGGCGTCAAAACACAGATATTTGTGGGCCGGATCGGCGACGTTGATTCCCGCGTTCTGGCCTATCTGGACATTTTCGATTTTCAGCTCATAGTCGTCCGTGCTCAGGCTCTCGCCGACCGAAAGCTCCCCGCCGGACGTCTGCCCGATGACCTGCACCGTTCCTGTTTCCTCCGCTATGGCGGGCATGGCCTGCAGCATCAGACCGGCCGCCGCCAGCACAAGCATTCTCTTTTTCATAATTTTTCTCCCTTTCTGCGTTTATTTTCCATAAGAATCGTATAATTCTTTTACCTCTTCTTCTGAAAAGGCTCTGCCGTACAAGGCCAATTCGTCAAGCCAGCCCTGGTATTGTACTTTTTCTCTGTCGCCTTCCAGGTATTGCCGCCCAATCGTCACGGTATCTTCGTTTTCCGTAATCGGAATGCTTTGAAAAGAAGTGTCGTATTCTCCGTTGATATAGATGGATAATTTCGAATATTCCGCCTGATAGGTATAGGTCAGCATGTACCATTGACCTGCTTCCAGTTCGGTGATTGTCTGGTATTCCTCATGACCACCGTTTCCGTCCGACACCCAAAAGCTCGGATGGTTATAATTCAGATAAAAATCGTAAGGCCCATAATAATCCGTTTCATACTTCGCCAGGATCCCTGCATCGCTCCGCTCTTTGTTTTCCTCGTCCGTGTTGAGCCAGACGTTAAAGGTAAAATCACCAGGAAGATTGCATTCCTTCCCTACAATGATATAGTCTCCGTTACCATTCAGATAAACCGCCGATCCCTTTACTCCTTCGCCAAACGTTCTCCGTCCAAAATTAATGCCCTGCGTATCATCCGCCGCATTCTCGTAATTCTCCTCAAACGAAAACGCCATCATCAGCGACTCATCCGAAATGCCGTCCTGCGCTTCCCCGATAATCTGCACCCCTTCTTCCGCGAATGCGGCGCACGGCGCCATCAGCATACCAATCGCCAGTGCCGTTTTCCAAACCATCTTCTTAACTCTTCTCATTCCCGTTCCTCCTTTTCCGGCTCAACGCGCATATTTTTCCCGAAGCCTGGAAAGCTCCTGCATATATTCCTCCCGCGTAAGCACCCCTTCGTTATAATCCTCCGTCAAAAGGTTCCTCGCCCGTTTGTATTCCTGGTTCCGCTTCTCCTCCGCCAACTGAGCAGCGCCGTCATTCTTTAAAATCGCCTTCATCCCATCCACAGCCGCCGCGGCATTCACCCCGGAATTCCCCGGAATTTTCCCTCCCATCTCCGGGAAGATCCCGCCTGACAGGAAGATTTCTCCGGTGGCCGCATCCGTATTCGCCGCAATGTTTTCGACCACTTTAAACGCCATTTTCTCCTTTTCCGTGATTCCCAGCGCCGCGTTCGTCGCCGCCTGAACCTGCCCTTCCTCCGCCTTCAGCGTATTGGACGCCCTCCCGGAAACGATCGTCTCATAAGCCGCCGTATCCGCCTGGATCTGCCGCACCTTCGCCTCATTCTGCGCCTTGAGCTGGTCAATCGTTCCCCGGCTCAGCACATTTTCATGATCCCGCTCATTTTTCATCCGATCCTGAAGCCGCTCTTCGGTGTTCTCCTTCAGGATCTTACGAATTTTTTCAATGTCATCGTCATTCACCGGAATCCGGTCAATGTAAAATTTCTCCAATATCAGGCCGTAGTCCCGGAATTCCTCCGCCAAAATACTCTTCAGCCCATCGGCTAAACGCTTCGTCTCCCTTGAGAATTCCATACAGCTGAGATTACTGGCCGAAAGCACATTGCTCAAATGATTCCCGATATTCCCGGCAAGCACGCCCCGGAAAAACCCGTCCATCTTCCCCCTGGTAAAGGACTCCTGCATCCCGACCATCTTTTCCAGAAGCTTCCGGCTGTTTCCAATGCGGACATGCATCGTCCCTCCGGCTCCGACCCGGATCGGCACATGGTAAACCGGATCCATCATCTCCACACTTTCCCTGGTTCCCCAGGAAATGGGCCGCGCCACCGCCATATTAAAGAAATAAACTTCTCCCGTGGTGGCCGTTTTCCCGCCGCTTAAAAATCCCTGAATTTTCCGGAATCCCGGCAGATTTTTCGATTTCAGAATATGCGTGCCGGACTCCATCGTGTCGCTCATCACGCCGCCGCTTATGTAAATGGCCTCCTGCGACGGGCGCACCACGACCTTCGAATTATTGTTAAAATTTACAATATCGGATTTCCAGACAAGATCCTCCGCTGTCCCTCCGTATTCCAGCACATCCGTAATATGCAATGCCATAGCCGCTCTCCTTTTCCTCTACTCTGCTTTTTCCAGTCCCAGCGTATACCATGCGCTGTCCCAGCCGTCTTTGCTTTCCGCCTGAAGCACATACGTCCCGGCCGGAATCTGAAGGAGATAGCTCTTCGCTCCCTCCTCAGCCGCAAACGTCTCGCTCCAAAGCGTTCCCTCCTGGTCAGCCAGACAAAGCGTCAGAAGCATGCTTCCTTCCCCTCCGTCCGCCGCCCCGCAGGTCAGGCGCACCGTCGTCTGCTCTTCCAATACCACCGAGAAACGGTCGATATCGTCCTCCGAACCGAAGGAACCATACCGCGTCTGTCCGAATGCCAACGCGGTCGGCTGTTCCTCATTCGGCTCGCATTCCCCGTTCGCGTCCTGCTCGAAATCCATCGTCAGCCGGTAAACCCCTTTCAGCTCCTGCCGCCCCTCGCTCAACTGCACAAGGTAGGTTCCCGCATCCAGCCAGAGCTTTCCGCTCTCTAAAAGCTGTGCATTGCCCTTCGCGGCATTGCTCCATAAAACATTCAGCGCTTCATCCGCAAGGGTAATCTGGCAGACAGAAGACGCGGAAGACTGTTCTTCAAATTCCAGCCGCAAAGTCACGCTTCCCGGCTCCCCTAAGGTAAACGTATAATTGTCTACATCCTGCTCCTGTCCCTGTGCCACGGACAGCAGGCTCCCGTACACGGTACTGCCCGGCTCGATAGCTGCTGCCTCCTTCAAAAGGTCATTGGGCTCCGCTTCCGCAAGAACTGCTTCTTCGGATATGTATACCGTATATCCATTCTGATTCCAAGTCGGATTTTCGACTTTCAGCCGGTAGGTTCCCTGGGGCAAAATCACCGGTTCTGAAGAAAGCGCACCGTCTTTTCCTGCGGCTGTCCCATTCCAGAGTTCCGTTCCGTCTTCCGAAAGGAGCAATGCCGTATAAGTCTCTTTTTCACTCTCTGTCGCCGGGAAGTTCAGGCTGACCCCGATCAGTCCCGCCCCTTCCAGCGTAAAGGAATAGTAATCTACGTCTCCCTTTACGGCCGAATCCGCCTGAATCACCTGATTCGTGGAAATCGGCGTGGCGGTTTCCGCCGTATTGTTCGGTTCGGCTTCGCAGTCCGCGGCCGTCTCCGTATGGATTTCCAGGCAATAGCCCGCGCCCGTCCAGGTGTCGCCCGCTTCGACCTGCACCAGATAGCTTCCGGCGGCCAGATACGTTGCTTCCGTCGTTTCGCCCTGCGCCAGCGTGCTCTGCCTGAGAAGCTGGTAAGAATCGCCGTCCGCCAGCTTCACGGAAAAACTCTGGGCTTCCTCCGAGCTGATTCCAATCGAAACCGCCGCCTGCTCTTCCAGCGTAAACGCGTAAATATCAATGTCTTCCTGTTCGGACAGCACCGCCTGAATTTCCGTATTCGCCGGAACCGTGCTCGCCTGCGCCACTGTATCATTCGGCTCATGCTCCGTCTCAAGCCCTGCTTCGGCCTGAAGTTTCAGCGTATAGTCACCGAAATCTTCTTTTCCTGCTGTCACGCTTAACTGGTAAACACCCGCATCCAGGAAGAGTTCTCTGGACTGCTGCGTCGCCGCCGATGCTTTCAGACTGTAGCAAAACAGCGGCTCATCCGGATTTTCTTTTTCATTTAAAACAATCTGGTAGGCCACTTTCGTACCGTCCGCGTCTCCGGACTGCCAGAATAACGTTACCTTCGCATCATAGGGAAGAAGAATTTCATAGGTTCGGTTCTCTCCGGTTTCCTGGAGCGTATCCTGAACCTGCGTATTTAAGCAGAGCAATGGCAATTCTCCGCCTTCTTCCGTCCACTCGTCCGTCTGCATCGGCGTCCGGGACGCACCGCAGAGCCGCCAGATGCCTTCCGCATCCTCCTCCAGCGCAAAATACCTGACCGCCGCTGTCCCATCTTCCGCTTCATATTCCGCACGAACCAGCTCCTGTCCGTCCTCCGCCCAGTAAGCGCTGCAGCTCATCTGGAGCGGGAACACCGGCTTCGGAAGCGTTTCCAGTGCCTCGTAGGCCATCCAGCTATCCGCCTCCGACTGGGTTGTCAGCAATGCGAATTCTTCCCACAGCTCCAGCGCACAGGCTTCCATTGCCTGCGTCATCGCATCCTGAACCGATTCCGGAAGCGGGTAATCCTCCTCCGGCCAGGAAATTTCCTGGCATACGGCCTGGTCTGTCTGGACGCCGATTTCATACAAATTCTTCTGATACCGCGGAATGCTTCCCTCTAAGAGACAGTCATACGAAATCACAAAATCCGTCCTGGAAAAATGAACCGCTTCGCTCTCGGTGAATTGCCGCACCAGAGTTCCGCCCTGGATCTGATAAACGGTAAATGCGGTCTGCGCTTCATTTTCCGCCAGAATATAGAACTGCTCCCTTTCCATGATTTCGATTTTCGAAAAACCGCTTTCTTCCTGGATGCTGCACGTCACCTGCTCCGCGGACACATGGTAATCTGCCAGGCAACCGTCCCCGTTCAATCCGATTAAATCCGGCCATCCGTCTCCATCCCAGTCCGCAAAGGCCGTGCTTTTCAGGCCTTCCGTCCCTGCTTTTTCTTCTAATGCAGCGCGGTAAAGCGACTGCACGTCAATCGTTTCCGGTAAAATCCCCTGTTCCGCGCCCCATAAGAACAGCATCAGCCGGTCTTCGGTCAGCGCGGCCGTACTTCCATCTAAAATCTGCGCCAGTTCCTCGGTCAGCAGGGCTTTCTGACTCTGGTATTCTTCCGGTTCGTCTTCGTATTCCTTTAACAGGCTGTTCCAAAGCTCCATGCGCGTCCGGCCTACCGGGAAATAGCTGACCGCTTCGCCCAGCGCCTCTTTCAGATCCGCGCCTTCCTCTTTCGCCTGCGCAAACCATTCGAGGCACTGTTCGTCGCACCAGGACGCCAGTGAAAGGGCATATTCCATACAAAGGGTTCCGGCATAGGCCGAAATTTCTTCTTCCATCTCATAGGCGGAAAAAGAACTGCTTTCTTCTTCACAGAACGCTCTCCAGAGCGCGATTCCCTGTTCCGGATCTTCCTCTGCCGCACAGCTGCGCTGCATCGTCTCCACATAGAAACGGAAGGTTTCTTCCACCGGGCTTAACTGGAAACCGTCCTTGGCATCCTGTATGGCGGAATCATAGTCCCCTTCTGCTTCGTGGGCCGCGGCACATTGCTGATAAGCGGTAACGCTTGCTTCCCGCGCCGTGGAATCCGGGCGTTCGGAAAGGGCAGCTAAGTTACACTGAAGGGCGCATTCCGGGTCACTTTCCAGCAGGCGGCTTCCGAATGCGAGCAGGCAGTCCGCCAGCGACGCGCGATCCATTGCAGCCGCCTCATTCCCGCTCTCCGTCATCTGAAACAACTCCGCGCTGCCGTCCGTCCGTAAAACGGCCAGTTCTCCGTCCTCTGTCACATACCAGTCGATCAGATCTTCTTTCCCTGCCAGCTCTAAATGGGCTTCCAATGCCAGCGTTTCCGCATCCAGACTTCCTTCGGCATCAAAAACGTCCTGCTGTGCAAGCAGCGAAAGCAGTGTCTCCGGAGAAATCCCATTGGCCTGCCAGTCCGCGGCGGCTTCCGTCAGGGCTGTTTTCAGGAGGCTTGCCAGTTTTTCGCCATTTTCTTCTTCCAGGGTCATCACGCTTTCCAGCGCATTGTCCGGATCCCCTTTCTGGAGGGCGAGCAATGCATTGCATAAAACGGCCTGATTCCGGCTGTCCTGATAGTTTCCGCCAGCCTCAAATTCTTCCAGCGCGCCCGCGTAGTCGCCCTGCGCATACAGGGCTTCCGCTTTCTCATAATGCTTCGACGGGAACCATGAAACGGTCAGGTAGGCAAACACGGCTCCGGCCGCCGCGAGCAGCACAATAAGCGCAAGAAATTCCTTCTTCCGCCGCGCCCCTTTTTTCAGCTTCGCGGCCGCTCTCCGGCATTCTTCCGCTTTTTTCTGCGCGTCCCGGAAATCGCCAAGCCTGGAAAATTCCGTGATCGCTTTCTGATAATTCTCCCAGGATTTCTTCTCATTTGCACGCGCGGCATATCCGGAAGCCCTTTCATAGACTTCCTCTTTTCGTTTTTCTTCTTTTAGTTCTTCGATCAGACGGTTCTGCGCGGCTTTTTCGCCTTCCAGCCCTTTCCATTCGCCGCAGGCGTCGCAGTAGCCCACCACGCAAGTCCCTTTGGTCTGAATTTTCAGATTACTCTTTCCGCAAGTCGGACACCGATAACCCATGCTTTCCCTCCCTCACGCCTGTTTCCTTTTCTGCTGTCAATGCTGCTGAGACTGCTCCCAGCGCCGGATCGCATCCAGGTCGCTTTTCTGTACGGAGGAATGAAAATTCTCCAGGGCGTCGTCCAGATCCTCCCGTCTGACGGCTCCGTTTTCCTGATGGTTCGCAATCGCATAGCGGACTGCGTTTTCTTTAATGCGCCCGCAAAGCGCGTTAATGTCCGCGGCATTGCACCCTTCGGACACCTCCGCGATACGCTCCGCAAGTTTTTCCTCCTCGCAGGGAACCGACGCGAAGGCCTTTTTTGCCAGGAAAAGCCTGGCCTCATAGTCGGGCAGGCCCACATAGATTTTCTGGGTCAGGCGCGGCGGCCGCAGAAATGCGCTGTCCAGATCCCAGGGGCGGTTCGTCGCCGCCACGATCAGCAAATCTTTTTCTTCGTCATTCCGAAACCCGTCCATCTGGCCGAGAAGCTCCGGAACCAGCCGGTTCATCACCGTGGAATGCCCGCCGCGTTTGGCCGCCAGGGCTTCGAATTCGTCGAAAAAGATAATCGCGCGTTCATGCTGCCTGGCGGTTTCGAATAGACTGCGTATATTTTTTTCGGCTTCGCCGAAGTATTTTCCTACAATGTCGGAGCAGAATACCGGGTAAAACGCCGCCTGGATTTCCGTCGCAATGGCTTTCGCGATCATCGTTTTTCCCGTTCCCGGAGGGCCGTAAAGCAGGATTCCGCCCTTGGCCTCATAACGGAAACGCGCGTACACCTCCGGATACTTTCTTGGAAGAATGAGCCGCATTTGAATGCTTTCTTTCACATCCGCAAGCCCTGCGATATCATCAAAGGAAACGCCGGGGCTTTCGGTGCTCTGCCAGACCTTAACCCCTTCTTCGTCTTCGCCGCTTTTCTCTTTTGAAATGTTTGCGCGCCTTCCCTGACCGGATGAGGCCGCGGATGTGCCTTCTGTCCTGCGCGGCTTGGGTGCTGGCGTCTCCGGAATGCTCTCCGCCAGACGCATCAGCTTCTGGGCGCGCCGCACCAGCGCTTCTTTCATTTCGCCGTCGGTTTCTTTCGCGCTGCGCAGAAGGGCTTCGGCCGAGTGAAAATACATTTTCCGGGCTTCGTCCATGCGTCCCGCCGCATAGGCGTCTTTGGCCTGCCGAAAATAGGTTTCGTAGATCTGATACGAAAATCCCTGATTGTCTTTCATCCTCTTACTCCTTCATCGTCGCGCTTTTCTTTTCGATCTGCGCCAGCAGGCTGTCGATTTCCGAATCCATCACGTCTACTTTGGCGGCTCCGGTCGCGTCGATCAAGGCTTCGATCTCTGCGTCCAGCTCTTCCGCGTCCTGGGAGTCCGCGAAGGACATGCCCGCATCTTCCATAAAGCTTTCAAGCTGATCCATCGCCGCTTCGGCTGCCATCATGCCTTTTTCAAAAGCCAGTTGGTTATTCGCAAAATTCGCCGTTTTATTCACTTGGGTCAGTTCTTTCCCCACATTTCCCATAATTTTTACAAAATTCGATGAAAGGGTGGTCAGGTCGCGCATGCTCTCGGTCATCTGGATCTGCAGGATCATGGCTTTGCAGCGTTTCTGGTAGGACAGGATCATTTTCAGGCCGCTGACCGCTACCTGGTACTGCTGGGTGATGCCCTGCTCTTTCGCGGTCTGGGCGTGTTCGATCATTTCTTTTTTCTTTTTTTCCAGGGTGCGGTCGTATTTTTTCAGGTTATTGATCCCCTGTTTGATGGCCAGCCTGGCTTCCATTTCTTTTTCGGCTTTTGACTTAAATAATTTCATGCAGACTCACATCCTCCCCTGTCTCCTGCTGCGGTTCGCCGCTTTCTTCCGCAGGCTCCGAACCGGTTTCTTCCTTTTTTTGCCGGGCTTCTGCCTGACTTTGGTTAAGCGCTTCCTGCTGCATCTGTTCGAAAAGATCCATGCCCTGGCTTTCGTCGGCTTCCTGTACGAAAGCGTCCTGCACTCTTTGATTTCCTTTTTTGAGGATCTCGTCCATATCCTGGATTCGTTCTTTGGTATCTTCCGCGCCCTGCGCTATCTGCTCCATCAGCAGTTCTGCCTGGGCGGTTTCCGGCATCAGGGCCTGGAGGTCGAGCGTGATCCGGCCGTTATCCAACATGGTCTGATACTGGGTATTATTCTGAAGGACGGCCGAGAACTGTTTCATCTGGCCTTCCAAAATTTTCATCTTTGACTGTTTTTCTTTTGCCTCTGCGAGAAGCTGCGCGTAGCGTGGATTTTTCTTATCCATCTTCACGCTTTCCGCCGCCAGCGTCTGAAGCTCCTGATAGCACTGTTCCCACTGGTCGGAAAGCCTGGAAAGCCGTTCCTTGATTTCTCCAATGTTGTCCTCTGCCTGCTTCAGTTGGCGTTCGATCTGCTCGTGGCGGACGTCTTCCTGGCTTTTCTTTGGTTTAAACAGTTTTTTCAGTCGTTCCATAACGCTTCTACTCCCTCCCGGCTTCTGTTTCCATTCTTTTGCGGACGCCTCCAGCCGTTTTGCCTCCAGCCTGGCGGTGGAAAGGCGGCCCTGGCGCAATGCTTCCTGTAAGTTCTGCGCTGTCTCCAGCATCTGTCTTTGCATCGCAGGATTCCGGCTTTTCGCTTCTCTCAGCAAAGCCAGGGTATTTCGCAGAGACTGCCGGATTTCCGGATCTTCATTTCCGTCTCCGCAAAGTTCCAGTTTTACCCGAAGCTCTCTCTGCATTTCTTCCGTTTTCCTGCTCATGTTCTCCCTCTGCTTTCCGAAGCTGGCTTTTTCAGGCGCCGCTTCGTATCTTTGCGTTCCGCTCGGCGATCAGTTGTTTCAATTTTTTCACGTGCAGAAATGCACGCTCGGTCTGGCGCTCTTCCAGGCTTTCTTTCAGCATGTCGAAGTTTCCGCTGATGCGGTCGTCGATTTCGTCCAGGGAAATGCCAACGCCCGGTTCGCTGTAGCGGATATCCTCCTTCAGCCCTTCGAGCGCCCTTTTCAGCTCCTCATCCTCAAGCCCGATCAGCAATGCATCAATTTTCCCGCTCAGTGCCCGCAAAAAACTGCCCGACTTCCCCGTCGGATCTTGCACCGTGCGAATTCTCTTCCTTCTGCTCCACAAAATCAACACCATCCCCACTATACACACCAAAATCAGTGCAATCATCCCTGCCCACAACAGCGTCATTGAGCCACTCATCAAACGTCCCTCCTATCCGGCGCTTTTCTTATAAATTTTGCCTCGTTCACGTCTTCCCACACCGGAATCTATTATTCATTATATAGAAATTTTTTCCTATAGTAAACCCTAAATCAGCCATTTTTGACAGAAAAATAGGGCAGGAATCGTTCTCCTGCCCCGCTCCATTCTTATTAACGCACTTATTGCTTCCTTTTCCACTTCAAAAGCAAAGCCGAATTCAAAATCACCGCCACCGACCCCGCATTATGCACCAGCGCCCCAAAAACCGGATCCAAAACCCCCGTAATCGCCAGCCCAATCGCCAAAAAATTCAGCGTCATCGAAAACGTCAGATTCCTCTTAATCGTCTTCATCATCCGCCTGGAAAGCCCCAGCAAATGCGGCAGCTCCTTCACCTCATCATCCACCAGCGCAATATCCGCCGCATCTACCGCAATATCGCTTCCCACACCGCCCATCGCAATCCCCACATCCGCCTTCTTCAGCGCCGGCGCATCGTTCACCCCGTCGCCAATCATGCAGACCGCTTCCCCTTTTTCCTGATAAGAAGCAATCCATTTCAGCTTATCCTCCGGCAGACAATTCGCATGAACCTGCCCTATATGCAATTCCTTCGCAATGGCCGCGGCCGCTTTTTCATTATCCCCGGTGAGCAAAACCGGCTGAACTCCAATTTCACCCAGAGCATCGATCATCCGCCTGCTCTCTTCCCTCACCGTATCAGACAGCACCAGATATCCGGCCAATTTCCCATCTACCGCAACATAAATCACCGTACTTCCCTCATTCAGATAGCTCTCAGCTCCGGCGACCGGAACATCCTTTCCGAAAATGAGCTTCAAATTTCCAGCCTTAATCGTTCTCCCCGCCACCGTCGCTGAAACACCTTCCCCCGGTATCATCTGAAAATCTTCCGCCGCTTCCGGCTTTTTGCCATAACACCGGACAACCGCCTTCCCAAGCGGATGCTCTGAAAACTGCTCCGCCGCAGCCGTCCATGCAAAAAGCTCCTCCTTTCCATAGCCCGACATACTTTCCACCGCAGTCACCTTCGGTGTCCCATACGTCAGCGTTCCTGTCTTATCAAACGTAATCTTCGTCACCTTCGCCAGTCGCTCCAAAGCGTCGCCCTCCCGAACCAGAAATCCGTGCTTTGTCGCATTTCCAATGGCCGCCATAATCGCCGTAGGCGTCGCCAGCACCAACGCGCAGGGACAGAAAACAACCAAAATCGTAACCGCCCGGATAATCTCCCCGGAAATCAGCCAGGTCAGCGCCGCCGCAGTCAGGGCAATCACCACAATCCACGTCGCCCACCGATCCGCAAGCCCAACAATCTTCGCCTTGCCTGCATCCGCCGACTGCACCAGCCGGATCATCCGCTGAATCGAACTATCCTCGCCGACTTTCGTCGCCCGCATTTCGAACGCGCCGAACTGGTTCACCGTACCGGAAGAAACCTCGTCTCCTTCGCTTTTATCTACCGGAAGGGATTCACCGGTCATCACCGCCTGATTCACCGAAGTCTGGCCTGCGGTAATGATGCCGTCCACCGGAACCGTTTCGCCTGGAAGCACCCGCAGCAGATCGCCTTTCCGAACCTGCTCCGCCGGGATCACTTTTTCCGTCTCGCCGGAAAGCACGCGGGCGGTCTGCGGCGTCAGATGCACCAGTTTTTCGATCCCCGCGCGGGCTTTCGCAACCGTAAGCTCCTCCAACAGGCCGCCAAGCTGCATGATAAACGCCACTTCCCCGGCTGCGAAAATTTCCCCGATGCAGACCGAAGCGATCAGCGCCAACGAAACCAGCACGTCCGCTTTAATGTCAAACGCGGTCACGAGTCCAATCACCGCTTCCAGGATGATGGGAACGCCGCAGAGCACAATCGCCGCCCAAGCTGTATCAAACGGAAGCTGCTCCCCGCCGAACAGGCTGACGAGCAGCGCCGCTCCGGAGATTGCCAGCAGCACAATGTCCTTCTTCGTTCCTCCCAGTTCCAAAATCCTTTCTAATTTTTCCATTTTTTCTTTGAGGTTTTGCATGGGGTTCCTCCTTCTTATACCTATAGGGGTATTTGTATTTTCATTATACCTATAGGGGTATAAGTTGTCAAGGCTGACGCATTGGAAATTCTTGCAAAAAATTCTCATCTGAGATGCGTGACCAGGCCAGTGCTGGCATCCTCGCTCTCCTCCGTATCTTCGAAAAATCCACACAGAAAAAAGACCCCGACATGGCAAACTACCATGCCTGAGTCTCACCAGGAGAATACGCGGGGTTCGTTTGTGGAAGTGGTCTACAACGATTTGATTTACAATTAGACCGCTGTATTACGGGGAAAGTTCGCTGTCAGCAGACGGCGGCTTTTCTTCGGTTGGTATTTAAGAAGTTATCATGTCTGTCGCAGAGTTAATGTTACTGTTCAGACAGTACCTGAGCACTTAGCTGCTCAGGTACGTAAGAACGTGATACAGGTGTGAGCAGGCTCTTTTGCGAAGCAAAACTTAAAATGAGCCTGTGAATCGTTACTGGAACGAGGTACGAGTGAACAGTAACGAGTTAATGGCGGTAGCTTTGCAGAGCAAAGATGTTGGAGGTAGATTTCTTCACAATTCGGGTGTATAATATAAGGTAGTTCGGGAGGTGAGGCTATGAAAAAAATCAAAAGTTTGAATCGCTATCAAAAAGGCGTCCTAATATTTATGGTTGCCATGACACTGGTATTTGCAGTGGTTTATTCCATGACAATCTCACAAGCTGGATTTGAATACAAGAACACAATTCTTGTCCCAAGTCAAGAAAATGGCAGTACGGTGTATTCCGGTAAAATCCAGGGGCAACAGGCACATTTTACGGTGTCGGAGGATAAGACCGTTGTATTTCAGCATGGCGATAAAACCTATGGTCCTTATACGGCAAAAGAAGACCCTACAGCTATTCCAAAGGACACGGAAACGGCGGAATATATGACCGGTGTGGAGCTTCGTCAAGGAGAAGAGATTCTGTTTCGTGGGGGCGTTTTTGAAACCGGGGATTCCTTTTGGCTATACAATGAGGACGGAACATTAGATAACTTTGGATTATCCTATGTAACCATCGATGGAATCGAGAGAGACGAAAACGGGAATGTAATTGATCCCGTAGAGCCATCCGCATATACCATACTGGAAGTGATGAATGATCCTCCCCTGACACATAAGGGCGAATGGTTTGCATGGTTTGGAGCTATGTTCATTTGCGTTCTCAATGCACTTTCTGTTTTGTTTGCAGATGAACTGTTCCGCTGGAATGTGGCATTTCGGATTCGCAATGTCGACCATGCAGAGCCGTCTGATTGGGAAATTGCATGGAGATATATCGGCTGGACTGTTGTGGCGATTATAGCATTAGTACTCTTTGTTATGGGGCTGCAGTAGCAAAGCTCCCAGTTTATCGTTGAGTTGCAAATAAATGCATAGCTTTTGCTTGCTAATGTGTTTAAAAAAGAACAAATCATCTTGACAAACCGTTCCCTGATTTTATTGATTGCCTTTAATAAAACGAAAATCACAACACTCAGAACCTTCCCCGATTGTTCCGAAACGCTCAAACCTAATTTTAGGCTTATATCCTGCAAAGGACGTTATATCGCTTTGACAAAAGACTTTACAAAGTTCTGGGCAATTATATTTGTCACACATATCTTTATAAACGCATCGAGTTATATCAAAATGGACTTTCTTATTATCAATCTTTCTCCATTCTACTGAAAATCCCTCGATTGGATAGCTCTTTTTCATATGCGACTTAGCAAACAGCCTGAACAAAAAATATGAAAATGGCATTCTGGAAAATTTGGCGTTTTCTATCGCTTTTGCGCAAGTATGACACTGAATTTCTCGTGAAGCAAATGCAAGCGCATCCTCTATTTAAAGAGAATAGAAAACGATTTCAAAACAAACGGAAAATACATAAAGAATAAAGTCATTCTTTCCCAAAGACCTTCATATTTTAAAATGCTGTTTTGAAATTGTTCTTTATCACCCATGATGAAAAATATAAAGAAAACAAATGCTAAAATAAATGATACAATACATACAGTACCTAATATAATATTCCTATTCTTCAGTTCTAAAATTCCCTGCATAAGAGGGAAAAAGAGTAATGCCGTAAATCCTATTGCTGCGCCAACGCCATGTATTTTGGACGCTAATGTAATAACACCTTTCTTTTCATTTATGCTGAAAACTCCTGAAAAGAAGCCAGCTCCAACAGCAAAAATCCCAATCGAAAGAGATATTAAAACTGATAGTACCGGAAATTTTTCTTTTGCCGCAATGAAATAAACAAATGCCGTAAATAGCATGACTCCGCCCAACCATATTAACCAAAGATTATATACAAATCGAACGGGACTCTCCCGACTTCCCAATACACTCATTACCATAGATTTACTGTCATATCCGTCATAGTAATTCTTCAATGCATACGGAAGTAAAAACTCCCCAATGATTGTGAGAAGTAAAACAGCATGAAATAATGGATTCTCTATGTTCATTTTCTCCCTCAATATCTTTCAATCCTTCCGTTACTGTTCACTCGTACCTCGTTCCAGTAACGATTCACAGGCTCATTTTAAGTTTTTGCTTCGCAAAAGAGCCTGCTCACTCCTGAATCATGTTCTTACGTACCTGAGCAGCTAGGTGCTCAGGTACTGTCTGAACAGTAACATCTTTCCCTAGATTATAACTCTGCGTCATACGCTCCTTCTTGCATTTTGATTTTTGTTTTGTTATGATATAAGAGTAGTTTTTATAGCAAGTACTCTATATATAGAGTACTACAAATACAATCAAAAGTCAAGGAGGAACTACCATGTTGTCAAAACCTGCCACAATGCTTTTAGGACTTATTTATGAAAAACCACTCAATGCATACGAAATTATAAAGCTCTTAAATTATATGAATGTAAAATGGTGGTTCAACATTGCCGATTCCACTGTTTACTCCACCCTGAAAAATCTTGAAAAAAAAGAATTTATATTGGGCGCGACTGAAAAAGTAGGAAATATGCCTGACCGTACCGTTTATCGTCTTTCCGAAAAAGGAAAAAAAGAGTTTCGCAATACTTTAAAATCATCGATTTTACAATTTAACTATGATACAAATATTTTTTCTATTGCCGCCTTTTTCTTAAACATATTTACCCCAAATGAACAAACAGAACTTTTACAAGGACGGCTCAATATTTTATATAAGTATCGTGAAGGAATTGATAAGCAAATCAATCCGCTATGGGAAAGTGAAGTATCTGCTATCCATGTTGCCAATGTTAAAAGAATGATGGACTTAGTTGATGCTGAAATAGTTGGCACAAAACGCCTGCTCGAAGATTGCACAAAAGACGATGTATAACTCCTTAAAGGAGCCGCCTGGGGCCAGGACACTCCTACACTTCGGAACACGCTGTGACTTCCGGCGGCGCACATTCTCACTGCATTGCCCGAATTCACCACGCTCTTCAGCGGCGCACTCGTGCACATCCTGGAACGCGCCGTGGCCTCCGGCGGCACACATTTTACTCCACGCCCCGAAGCTCGCCCACCTCCTCCGGCCTCCACTCAAACCGCATCCGCTTCCCACTCCCCGGATGCGTAAACTCCAGCTTCACCGCCCATAACGCCACATGCTCCGCTCCCTGCGCCTTCTCCTTCCCATACTTCCGATCTCCCACCAGCGGCATCCCCGCCCCGGCCATCTGCACCCGGATCTGATGATGCCGCCCCGTCAAAAGCTCCACCTCCAAAAGCGCACATCCCTCTCTTTGCTCCAGCACCCGGTAATTCAGCTCCGCCCTCTTCGCCCCTTTCGTCCCCTCCATCACAATCCTCGACATATTCGTCCGCCCATCCTTCAAAAGCCAGTTCACCAAATGCCCTTCTTCCTCCGACGGCTCCCCTTCCGCCAGCGCCCAGTAAATCTTTTTCATCCGTCCATCCGCCGCCTGCGCACTCAGCTTCGCCGCACTCCCCTTCGTCTTCGCAAAAACCATCACCCCCTGCACCGGCTGATCCAGCCTGTGCACCACCCCCAAATACGGAATCCCCTTCCCATCCGCCAGATAATTCCGTAAAACACTCACCAGATCCATCTCCCCAATCCGCGCGCTCTCCACCGCCACCCCCGCCGGCTTCCTGCACACCAGAATTTCCCGATCCTCATAAATAACCTGTGGTTCCATCCCTTCTACCTCCATTCTTCTGTACCCTGATTATAGCCTTCCCGCCGTCCCCTGGCAAGAACCGTTCTCCCCAACTTTTCTGCAACATTTCCCCGCCTCCCGCATAAACTGAAAAAAACCCCTTCCAGGTGCCGCTATGCTCCATCTCCCAAAACCCTCAAACCTCCCCCGTTTCCCGAAAAAACTCCTTCTCGCCCCCGCAGCCTTCTTCCTTCTCTGCGCCTTACATATTTACCAGACCAACCGCAACTTCGAAACCTTCACCGAAACCATGTTCCTGGAAGAAATCCAGTCCAATACCCTAAACCTCCACTACACCCTGGAAAATCCTTCCGCCTACGGCATCACCGACTATCCCATCACCCTTGGCAGCGCCAAGCCAGAAGTCCTCGAAGCCTCCGCCCAGACCCTGGAACAAGATTACCAAACCCTCCAGACCTTCTCCTACCGCGCTCTGACTGGCGAAAACCAACTCACCTATGACATCCTAAACGTCTACCTGGAAAACCAGCTTCAGGAAAGCCAGTACCTCCTCTACGCTGAACCCCTGGGCGCCACCATCGGCACGCAGGCCCAGCTCCCTATCCTCCTTGCCGAGTATGCTTTCTATGAAAAATCCGACGTCATCCGCTACCTGAAACTTTTACAGCAGATGGATGTGTACTACGCCACCCTTCTGGACTACGAAAAGGCAAAATCCGCAGCCGGCCTTTTCATGTCCGACAAAAACCTGGACGCCATCCTCACCCAGTGCCGTTCCTTCATCGAAACCCCGGACAAAAACGTCCTGATCACCATTTTCCCGGAAAAAGTAAACGCCGTGGCCGATCTGACCGCCCAGGAAAAAGAACTCCTGATTTCTAAAAACCGCCAGATCGTACAGGAACACGTGATCCCTGCCTACGAACTCCTGATCACCGGATTGGAATCCTTACGCGGCACCGGAACCACTGAAAACGGCCTCTGCTACCTGCCCCAGGGCAAGGAATACTACGCCTGCCTGGTGCGCGACGCCACCGGCTGTCAGGTCAGCGTTTCCACGATCCAGAACCGGATCCAGGAGCAGATTTTCGCCGATTATGAAGCTCTGCGGACATTGATAACGGAAAATCCTCAGGTATTGGAAGAACTCCGCGCCGTCTCCGCCGCCTCCCCGCAGGATCCCGCCGCGATCCTGAACGACCTTCAGGCGAAAATGGCTGCTGATTTTCCCCAGGCCCCCAACGTTTCCTGCCAGATCAAGTATGTGGACGCCTCCCTGGAAGAATATCTGAGTCCGGCCTTTTACCTGACGCCGCCCATTGATAACCTTACGGACAATGTGATCTACATCAACCAGGCCTCCGGCTACACCTCCGCCCAGCTCTACACCACCCTGGCCCATGAAGGCTATCCTGGCCACCTTTACCAGACCGTCTATTCCGGTTCCTTTGAGAGCAATCCCGTCCGCAATCTTCTGAATTTCAGCGGCTACGTGGAAGGGTGGGCGACCTACGTGGAAATGATGTCGTGGGAATACACCGGACTTTCGGCGGAACTGGCCGAAGCTTACCGCCTGAACCGTTCGATTTCCCTGGGCTTTTCCTCTCTGATCGACATTGCCGTCCATTATAAAGGCTACACACGAGAAAAGGTCGTAGAATACCTCACTTCTTTTGGCTACAATGCGTCCTCTGCCTCCGCGCTCTTTGACGCCGTCATCGAGTCTCCGGCCAATTACCTGAAATACTACGTCGGGGCCTTAAGCTTCCAGGATCTCCAAACCGCCGTAAAAGAAAAAGAGGGAGAACAGTTCTCCCTCCGCGAATTCCACGCAAAAGTCCTCGAAATCGGCCCCGCGCCTTTCTCCGTGCTGGCTAAATATCTGTTATAGCTATAGCCACACCCCCACTCCCGACGGTGCCGGGGCTCCGCCCCTACACCGTCACCCTCTGCCTTCGCAGCATCCCAACTCCTGCCGCCAACGTCACAATCCCTACAGCAGCCATCACAAGATACCCCGCCGCCTGCGTCGTCTCCCCCACAACCTTCACAATTCCTCTCCCCAGAATCCCCCACACAGAATTCGGCGCTTCCTCCACCGCATCCATCATCTGCGGCAGCCCAATCACCGCAACACACCACAGCACCGTCATAAAAAGCTGCGCCATCTGGAAATACCGCATCAACAGCCCCGCACAGCAAGTCTTAATCCCTAACAGCAGGAACGGATAAAGCACCAAATGAAGCCCTCCCAGCCAAAAACGGATATCCATCGCCAGCCCGTCCCGAAACCACATCCCGCCAATCCACGTCTCCGCCTCACTCCAAAGCCGGATCACCAAAAAAAGCCCCAGATAGATCCCATATTCCACCACAAGCCTGGAAATCAGAAAACTCTTCCTCGTCCGCCCGAATCCGACCGCCCGGTTAAAATCATTCATCAGCATCCGGCTTCCTCCGAACAACTCAAGCGCAGCCACCACCATCATCCCCATCAGCGTACCCATCGCGACATAATCGCTCTCCGGATCTCTCCAGGAAACAAACCGCAAAATTCCCAGTCCGACTGCAAATGTGATCAAAAGAACCAACAGGCTGACTGCCGCCGAATCCTGAACTACAATCCGTGCTTCCTCTATAATCTTCTTTCGCATCTTTGTCCCCCTACATCCGAACTTCGATTTTCCGCATCGTCAGCCAGGTGATAAACATACTAACTGCAGACAGCGCCAGGCTTGCCGCCAGTATTATCCCTATCCGCTCCTGAAGCTTCAGCACCGCTTCAAAAACATCTCCCATATGCTGTTTGACGCCGCTGGCCACCGTTACTCCCAGAAGTGCGCCGAGAATTCCAAACAGAATGCCGACCCCGGCAATCGCAATTTTACCAATCTTACAATAAAGCGCCCCGACCATCTCCCCTACGCTGTCTACCGCGCAGACCAGAAGAGAAAGCAACAGCCAGAGCAGCACAATTTCTCCCGCATTTTTCGAAATCTCTCCCAGAAAAGCCATCAGCGCCGTCCCAATCAGCCCAATACAGGCAGAAATCACGACTTTTGCCATTTCCATTCCCAGAAACGCTTCTTTCCTCCGGCATCCGGAAGCCAACAGCACCGGCAGATACGCCTCATACCATCCAAGCATATAGACCAGCATCACCATCACCGAAAGAATCACCCAGGCCACAGCGGCTGACCGCACAGCACTTCCGATCTGAAATTCTCTGGCTCCCAAAAGGGATATCACAGCCATACAGACACTTCCCGCCAATCCCAGAAGAATCACCTCTCCCAGCACGATGCTCCAATACCGCACGGCCTTTTTTGCCGCTCTCATAGCTCCTCCCCCTCTCCGCACAGCGCCACGAAAATATTCTCCAGACTCATCGGCTGTACGGTAAGATCCGCATTCGTCGGAATCCGCTCGCCCGGCCGCAAAAGCACCGTAGCCCCGCTTCCTCTGCCAAACCGTTCCTTCGCATGAACTTCCATCCCCCGCGTCGCAGCCTCCAACGCATCGGCCCGCCCGCTCACATGCACGCAGCGTTCCAGCAGCTCCTGCGTCTTTTCCTTCAAAAACAGCTCGCCCCTCCGCATCAGGATCACCTCGTCAAAGGCGTCGCTGGCCTCCTCAATAATGTGCGTGGAAATCACAAACGTGCGCCCTGTCTCCTCCATCTCTTCCAGCAAAAGCCGGTAAAACTGCTGCCTGGCGATCACATCCAGCCCGGCCGTAGGCTCGTCCAGAAACGTAAAATCCGCCTTACTTGCCATTGCCACAATGATCGTCACCATCGACGCCATTCCCTTTGACAGCTTGTTAATCCGCTGCTTCCGGTCCAGATGAAATTTTTCCATCAGCCGCTGTTCCATTTCTTTATCCCAGTGCGGGAGATAAATCGAAGCGGTCCTCAGGTAATCCTTGAGCTTCCATCCATTCGCCCCGGTTCCGCTGTTTCCCAGCTCCCTGGAAAAGCACAGATGGGACAGCGCCTGTTCGTTTTCCCAGACCGGCATCCCGGCGTAAGTCACCGTTCCGGACGTGGCGGGATTCTGGGCGGTCAGCATGGACAGCAGGGTGGTCTTCCCGGCTCCGTTTCGCCCGATCAGCCCATAAATTTTCCCTTTTTCCAGGGTCAGATCCACCTGTTTCACAACCTCTTTTTTTCCATAAACCTTTGTAAGGCCTCTGCATTCCAATACGTCCATCAGTCTTCCTCCCCTTTCCCCTCTGTAATCATCGCAATCAGCTCTTCCCTGGAAATCCCCAGATTTGCAGCCTCCGTCAGAAGTCCTTTGACATAGTCCTCAAAAAAACGCGCTTTTTTCTTATTCCGAATTTTTTCTTTCGCACCTTTCGCCACAAACATGCCGATCCCCCTTTTTTTGTAAAGGATTCCCTCATCCACCAGAAGATTCACACCCTTTGCCGCGGTCGCCGGATTGATCGCGTAAAGCTTCGCCAGCTCGTTCGTACTGGGAACCCGCTCCTCTTCCGCCAGGACATCCCGAAGGATATCCCGTTCGATCATTTCCCGGATCTGCAGATAAATGGATTTTTCCTGTGTAAGTATTTCGCTCAAAGCCATTCACCCCCCGGTATTATTTGCTTTCTGTTTTTCCCTCCGACCGGATTTTCTGCAATGCGGTGGTAAACTTGATCGGATTTCCATACATCAGGGTGCCGAAACGGAACATTTTCGCCGCCAGCAGGCCCACGAGGATGCAGGACACCACCAGGAGTCCGGCAGAAAGCAGGATTTCCCAAAGCGCCACGGTTCCCATGGTCACACGGCACAGCATGGCATTTGTAGAGGTAAAGGGTACGAAGGAGGCCGCCTTCATCAGCAGGCTGTCGCTGGAACCCATCCCGAACATGGCAATGAAAAAGGAAACCATATACAAAATCACGACCAGGCTGGAGCTCTTACTGATATCCTCTGTTTTCGAAACCAGCGCGCCCAGCATTCCAAACAGGAACGCGTACAGCAAATAGCCCAGAATTCCAAATACGATATAAACCGCCCAGACATGTGTCGGCACATGGAACAGGAAATCCAGCGCATTGCCCCAGGATTCCCGGAAGATCGCATAGCTTCCAAAGGCCGCGCCCAGAATGACGCCCATCTGGATGATTCCGGAAGCGGCGCCCGCCACGACTTTACCGACGATCAGGCTGTTCGGGTTCACGCTTGTCACCAGGATTTCAATCGCGCGGTTACTCTTTTCGGTCGTAACCGAAACTGCGATCATCTGGCCATATAACAAAATCAGGAAGTACAATGCAAAAATCAGAATATACGTATACCAGTAACTCTGGGAGCTGTCTTTCCCCAGGATTTCCGTATGGGAAATGATCTCCGTCTGCATCAGGGACTGGATTTCTTCGGCCGTCAGACCTTTTTCCGTCAGGTAAGTCTGCTGAAAATTCAGTTCCATCACTTGATCCAGAGCCATGCTTTTTACATCGTGCAGGCTGTTATTCTGGACAATATACGTGTATTCGGTAGGACTCTGGATAAGAAATGCGCCGTCCAGCGTCTCGGACTGAACATCTTCCCGCATCTTTTCCGCGTCCTCATAGAGAACCCAGGTATCGGTTAGCCCGGTATAGGCCGCCAGCTTCGACCCGATCACATCGTCCGGGTCAACAATCCCGATCCGGCTTTCCTCATCAATGCCGTCTACCAGGATCTGTTCCACCGTATCGGTCGACAGAAGCCCCGGAATCATCGGCGGAATCGCCACGGCGGCGACTGCGATCACGGCGATTACAAGGGTTGTAATTAAGAAGCTTTTGTTTTTAAAATAATTTCCCAGTTCGAATTTTAATACGGTAAAAAACTGTTTCATCCTTCATCCCCTGCGCTTTCTACAAAAATATCGTTTAAGGACGGCTCGTAGCGTCCGAACAGCTCCAGTTCCAGGCCCAGATCCAGGAGGCTCTTTAAGACTTCGTTCGTGCCTGCGCCTTTTCTGATGCATACGACGACCTGGTTCCGCTGGACTTTTTCGACGCTTACAAGTCCCGGAAGTTCTTTACTTAAACGGTTCGCCAGTTCCGTCGGCGTCAGCCCGATGCAGGAAATGCGCATCCGGCCGTTACTCTTTTCTTTTTTAATCTCGCTCAACTGTCCGCCGAGAACGACTTCACCGTGATGGATAATCACAATGTCCTCGCAGAATTCTTCCACGTAGCCCATCTGATGGCTGGAAAAGATCACCATCTTTCCCTGCTGGATGACTTCCTGGATCACATCCTTTAAAATCTGGGAATTCACCGGGTCCAGGCCGCTGAAAGGCTCGTCGAGGATCACCAGATCCGGGTCGCAGATCAGCGTCTGGGCGAGCTGGACTTTCTGCTGATTTCCTTTCGAGAGGGTTTCCAGCTTTCGGTCGAAATACTCGTCGACTTCCAGGCGCTCCAGCCATTTTTTCGCGTTCGCCTTCGCTGATTTCTGATCCATGCCCCGCAGCATGGCCAGATAAATGAGCTGCTCGCCGACTTTTTTCTTCGGGTAGAGGCCGCGCTCTTCCGGCAGGTAGCCGATCTGGTGTTCCCGCGGAATGAAGGGGCGGCCGTCCAGGGTGATCGTGCCGCTGTTCGCTTTAAAGACGTCCATGATGATGCGGATGGTGGTGGTTTTCCCGGCGCCGTTTCTCCCTAACAGGCCCAGGGCTTTCCCGCTTTCGACGGAGAAGGAAATTCCGTGAAGGACTTCTTTTTCTCCAAAGGTTTTCCTGATATTCTTTAATTCCAGTTTCATACGATTTCCTTTCTTTACCTGTCCGATGGGGATTCTCCCCGTTTCCTCATTGGTTCATTACTTATGTAATTAACCATATCACTAATCAGGCCTGTTGTCAATCAAAATTTTACCCTTTGCCAAATATCTGCCCGCAGCGCCGTATCCCGGCGCATTTTATACGTAAAAGAGCCGGATTTTCAACAATCCGACTCCTTTTTTCCGATTAATACCTTTTTTCCCTGAAATGCAAACCCATATTTCCGAATGCGTTCTTCCGGAATCCCTTTCGCATATAGACCAGCGGCATAATTCCGGCTCTCAATCTGCGCCAGAGCATTCTGAACCGTATCCTCCAGGCTCTTCTCCTTCGATTGCTGAAAAACCTTAAATTCCAGAATCACTGCATCGTCCTGCGGATTTCCAGGTTCCAGAAGTACATCATATCTGCCGTAACCGCTCTCCCGATTCGAAGTAAGAACATATCTTCCTTCGAAATCAACCAGCAGCCCCAGCACAAAGCCGTGGTAAAACCGCTCCGGTTCTGCGTGCTCCCCGGTGTCAAAAAAGCTGAATGTCGCCGCCGCAATCCGGTTCATATAAGCATTCATTGCATCCAGATCGTCCTCCAGCAGCGCTTTCCGAAAACCATGATAATCCGATGATGCCCGTCCAAACCAGTCCCGCACCATTTTCCGGAACATCGTCTTCACTTCAAAGTTCGTCAGCTCCAGTTCATATTCCTGCACCCATTCGCCCGTCTCTGTCATATAAGCCTGGCTGCCTGCCGCTTTCAGATACCCGCTCGCCAAAAGCAGGCTCCAAACAGCCTTTTCATCATAACCCAAATCGCCATAGACAATCTGCTCGTCGATCTCCGTTTTCAACGTTTCGCCCCGCAAAAGCGCTTCAAAATCCTGCTTAATCCCCGGACTTCCCTCCTGGATCAGTTTCCCCACAAGACTGTTGGAGCTGGTATTTGTCCAATACATGCCGATTTTCTTTTTATCCAGATAATTGATGATCGACCACGGGTTATAAATATCCCGCCTTCTGCCAAACACAAACCCGTCATACCAGAATTTCACTTCCTGCTTCTGCCCTTCCAGCCCATATTCCCGCAGCACCTCGAACACTTCTTCTTCCGTAAAGCCGAAACAGTCCTCATATTTCTCCGAAGTTGCCGTAATAATTTCCAGATTATTCAAATCCGAAAAAACCGACTCCCGGCTGACTCTGGTAATCCCCGTCATAAGCGCCCGTTCCATATGCGGGTTCGTCTTAAATGCGGCGTTAAATAAATTTCTCGTAAAAGCAGCCATTTTCTCCCAGTATCCGCTTACGTAAGCCTCCTGCATGGGCGTATCGTATTCGTCCAGAAGAATCAGAACCTTTTTCCCATAATAGCGGTATAAAAAATCAGATAGTTTATGGAGCGCCATAACCGCCGTCGTCTCCGGCATATCCGGCGTCACACTTCGGAAATAGGCAGCCTCCTCTTCCGTCAAAATTCCGCTTTCCAGCAGAAAATAATTTTTATTATATAAATCTGTTAAAATCTGACACAGGCGAACTTTCGCCGCTTCATAGCCTGTCTCCTTTACCGGCGCGAAGGTCAGGCCAATTACCGGCCACGTCCCCTGTAATTTCCGGTACTTCTCATCCTCCCAGATCGCAAGCCCCTCAAATAAATCGCCGCGTCCGGCATACTGCACCGAAAAAAACTGTTCCACCATGCTCAGATTCAGCGTCTTCCCAAACCGTCTGGGCCGTGCAATCATCGTCACATCATCTTCAGATTCCCACCATTCACGGATGAACTTCGTCTTATCAATATAAAAATTGTTTCTGGTAATCATTTTTTCGAAGTCCTGTCTGCCTATCGCAACCGTTCTCGCCATCTGCCGCCCCTTTCCTCTAATAACTCCTGAAAAACTCATTCAGATTCGTCAGCGCCCGCACCAGCACCTCCGTCTCCTCCTCCGACAGCCCCTCCAGCGTCGCCCGAATCATCTCCTGATGAAACTTCTCATGATGCCGGTAAGCCTTCTTCCCCTTTTCCGTCAGGGAAATCAGAACCACCCTCCGATCCTCCTCGCTGCGCACCCGGCTCAAGTATCCCTTCTTCACCAGGTTATTCACAGCAATGGTCAGCGTCCCCACCGTCACCTTCAGCGCCTTCGCCACCGTGGACATACTCTTGGAACCAGAGATCCCCACCGCTGCGATAATATGCATGTCATTATTGGAAATATCCTGAAATTCCGCGGTGATAATGGCTTTCCCCTCAATGTCCATAATATCGTTAAACAGCTTCACAAGTACCGTATCCAATGTTTCGTATGCTTCCATCCAATCACCTCTTTCAGCCTTCCCAATTAATTTCTTAACAGAATTATACACCAGATTTGCTGTTTCCACAATCGGAAAAAGGGCAGAGACCCGATTCTGTCTCTGCCCCGGATTGTCGCCTTCTTAAAACTCCATATCCTTAAACTGCGTCTCCTTCTCAATCTCCTCTGCCACCTTCGCCATCTTCGACAGATCGCCCAGCAGAATCGCTCCGCACAGCCTTCCATTATAGAAATAATACTTCGTATACTGCTTCTTCCCCTGGTCGCAGAACTCCACGGTCTTATACGCCCGCTCCGGATTCTTTCCATTATCTCCGGCCGCATACAGCGCCGTTCCCATTCCATGGAAGCTCAATGCCGCAGAAACCGGCTGATACTCGATTTCCTCGCCAACCGCATTCGCACCGGCCACTCTTCCCTGCTCGGAAGCCTCCGGCCAGATCGCGTAATTCAGGCCCTCATACTGCGCGCAGTCCCCGCATGCGAAAATATCGTTCTGGCTGGTACGCATCTGCGCATCCACCACAACGGCCCGATCCACAGCCAGTCCCGCCTCCGCGGCCACCGCGCTGTTCGCCCGCACGCCGCAGGAAACAATCACCAACTCCGCCGGAATCACTTCCCCGCTGCCAAGCCTTACGCCTGTCACCGCGCCGTCGCCTTCGATCTCCTCGATCTTCACGCCCGTCTCGATCCGGATTCCCTGATCCTGCGCAATCGTCTTCAGCATATCGCCAGCCCGCTGATCCAACTGCCGTCCCATCAGCATCGGCGCCAGCTCCAGAACCGTCACATCCAGCTTCGACTTGCGAAGCTCCCAGGCCGCTTCCAGACCCAGCACACCGCCGCCGATCACCACCGCATGCTGTACCTTCGGAAGAAGCGCCGCTACCTTTTCGGTATCGGAAAGCTTCCGGATCGCAATCACTTCCGGCTTGTCATGGCCCGGAATCGGCGGGATAAAGCATTCGCTTCCCAGCGCATAAACCAGTTTCGTATATTTCATCTTCAGATCGCCCGAAAGGACAACCTCTTTCTTCTCCGTATCGATTTTCTCCACCGTCTTGTCCAGAATCTGGATGATGCGGTTCTTTTCATACCAGTCTGCCTCATGGACGGCAATCTGTTCCGGAGTCAGCCCGGCCATCATGGATTTGGTCAGCATCGGACGGTTATAGCTGCTGTAAGGCTCGTTCGAGATCAGGACGATGGAGCCTGTCTCATCCCGCTCACGGATGGCTTCCGCCGCGCTGAGGCCAGCTACGCCATTGCCCAAAACCACGTAGAAGTCCTCGGTATTTCTCGTAAAGCCGCTCTGCACCGCTTCAGCCGGAACGAAGTTTTCTTTTCCAACGCCGCAAACCGGGCAGGTCTCGATGGACGCGTCAAAAATAGCCCCGCAGACCAGGCATTTCACCAGGGCAGGCGCGCCCTTGGCCGTCTTTTTCGGATTTTCCTTATTCTGAAGAATGCAGCCGAAGTTATAGCCGTATTCGTAGGCGTCGATTAACTGCACGTCATCCGGGCGAAAACGCACGCGGAATCCCTCTACCACATTCAGCTTCAACTGCTCCAGACGCTGTAAGATGTGCGGAACACCTTCCCCGCTCCATCCGTAGCTTCCAAATGCGCTCGCCAGCTTGCCGCCGTGAGTCACCGGATAAATGGAGGTGGTCAGATCCCAGATCGGCTTCAGGGCCTCACCCAGAATCGTCGGCGTTCCAAATAAAATTCCGTCCGCAAACCCAAGCTCCTCCACAACCTTGCCGAAATCCGCCGTCACCAGGTCGTAGCTACGCACTTCAATGTCACCGCTGTCCTGAATTCCTTCCGCAATCTTCTCAGCCAGGATCTTCGTATAGCCGTATGCGCTCACATAAGGAATCACAACGGTTTTCTTCGTATTCGGATTTACAACGGTGCACCATTCTTCGTAAGTATCCAGCATTTCCGGAATGCCGGTATCCAGCACCGGGCCATGGCCGGGACAGATCATCGCTAATTCGAGTTCTCTTACCCTCGCCAGCGCGGTCAGCATGTAGGGTTTGAAAGGCCCGATAATATTGTCGAAATAATACTTCGTAGCCCTCATATAATCGTCGTGGGCGGTCACGCTGCTCGCAAGCACATCGTGGAACCCGTAGTGGGAACCGAAGGAATCGCAGGTCACCAGGACTTTGCGCTCCTCCAGATACGTGTACATGGTATCCGGCCAATGCAGGTTCGGAACTACCAGGAATCTCAGCGTATCGTCGCCGATTTTCATGGTTTCGTTATCATTGACCGCAATGCTGTAGAAATCGCGGTTCACAATCTCTTTCAAAAATCCGATGGCGCAGGCCGTAGCCACAATTTTCATATTCGGATTCAAATCCAGCAGGCGGCCGATACTGCCCGCATGATCCGGCTCCGTATGGCTCACGATCAGGTAATCGATGGCCTTCACATCGGTGATTTCCTGGATTTTTTCCAGATATTCGTCAAAAAACGTTTCCTTCGCCGTCTCGAAGAGGACGGTCTTTCCGCCGGTCTTCAGAACGTAGGAATTATAAGAAGTACCGAACTCTGTGTGCATGATAATATCGAACACACGCAGTTTATCATCAATGATCCCGGCCCAGTAAAAGTTTTCGCTTAACGGTAATATCTTCATATCCGATCTCCTTTCCGGATTACGCTTCCTCAAATTCGTCCTTTCCTACGCCGCAAATGGGGCACACCCAGTCTTCGGGAAGGTCTTCAAATGCGGTGCCGGGAGCAATGCCGTTATCGGGATCTCCCACTTCCGGATCATATTCGTAACCACAGGGAACACATACATATTTTTTCATGAGATTCACCATTTTCCTTTCACGGTTATTTTAGGGCTGCCTTCAGAAAAGGGAGCCGTTTCTATTATATTCTATTTTTGTTAAAAAATCCACAAAAACTTACTGCAAAAGCGCCAGCAGCTCCTCTCTCGTCAGCGCCGCCATTCCCTCGCCCGCCAGAATCTGTTCCGCCAGCTCCCGCTTCTTCTCCTGCAGCCGGATAATCTTCTCCTCAATCGTATCCCGCGCCACCAGCCGGTACACAGTCACCACCTGTTTCTGCCCGATTCGGTGCGCCCGATCCGTCGCCTGGTTCTGAACCGCCGCATTCCACCAGGGGTCAAAATGGATCACAATATCCGCCGCCGTCAGGTTCAGCCCCGTTCCGCCCGCCTTCAGCGAAATGCAGAACACCGGAACATCATCCTTCTGGAAGCGCTCCACCATCTCCATCCGTTTCTCCTTCGAAACCGCCCCGGTCAGCGTATAGCTCGCAATTCCGGCCTTCTCAAGCTCCTCCACCAGCCGTTCCAGCATCGTTGTAAACTGGGAAAACAGCAAAATTTTATGCCCGCCCTGGATAGCCTTCTCGATCAGCTCCATGCACATGGAAACCTTCGCCGCACCGCCGTGATAGCCCTCAAACGCCAGCGCCGGGTCACAGCAGATCTGCCGCAATTTCGTCAATTCCGCCAAAACTTTAATCCTCGCGGAATCAAAATCCTCCTTCGACTGTCCCGCCAGCATCATTTTCAGCCTCTGCACATGGGCGTCGTAAAGTGTGCGCTGCTCCTCCTCCATCACCGCAAACAGGCTCCGTTCCAGCTTGTCCGGCAAATCCTTCAGCACGTCCTTTTTCAGCCTGCGCAGGATAAAGGGCCGCACCATCTTCTGCAGCCTTCCGGCCGCCTCCGCATCCTCCCCGGCCACCACCGGAAGTTCGAATTCCTCCCGGAATTTCTTGTAAGAAAACAGGAATCCCGGCATCAGGAAATCGAAAATACTCCACAGCTCGCTCAACCGGTTTTCCACCGGCGTCCCCGTCAGCGCCAGCCGGAATTCTGCCTGCACCTGCTTCACCGCCCGCGCGGCCTGGGTCTGATGATTTTTAATAAACTGGGCCTCGTCCAAAATTTCATGGTCGAACGCAATGCTCTTGTAGCTTGCCGCGTCCCTCCGCAAAAGGTCATAGGACGTAATCAGCACGCCATCCCCTTCCCGCTTCGCGAAATTCCGGATGATCTTTTCGCGTTCTTTCGCATTTCCGGTCACGGTTTCCACCGGCAGCTCCGGCGCGAAACGCTCGAATTCCCGCTTCCAGTTATAGACCAGGGACGCCGGGCTCACGATCAGACTCCGGCCCTGTTCCGCCATCAGGAAACTGATAACCTGCAATGTTTTGCCAAGCCCCATATCATCCGCCAAAATGCCGCCGAACCCGTTCGCCTTCAGCGTGCGCAGCCACCGGTAGCCCGTTTTCTGGTATTCCCGCAGCACGTCCCGGAGCGGTTCCGGAATTTCGAAATCGCTCTCCTCCACGGTCTTCATATTTCGGATCAGGGTGCGGAAATTCCGGTCGGCCTGCACGGAAACTTCGCCGTTTTCCTTCAGTTCCTTTTCCACCAGCATTGCCCGGTATTTCGGAACCGTGATCTGGCCGCTCTCCAGCTCCTTCTGGCTGAAATGAAGCTGTTCCTTTAATTTCGCCAGCGTTTCCAGGCTGTCCTCCTGGACGCTTAAAAATTCGCCGTTTCTCATCCGGATATAGTTTTTCCGTCTATCATATCGGGACAGTATCTCGGCCAGCTCCTGGATGCTCAGATCCGACGAGTGAATTTCCAGGTTCAAAAGGCCGCCGTCAATGCTGACGCCCACGGAAATCTTCGGAGGCTTGCGCAGGCGCAGGCTGCGCATGGCCGCGGACAAATAGACCTCCCCCAGCTCATACATTTTTCCGATTCCCTCGTCCAAAAGCCGGTACAGAAGGGCTTCGTCGTCCATGAGCATCAGGCGGCCTTCCCGGTTGTCGTAGGCGTTAAAATACGGGCGCACGGAATAATTAGCCAGGAGTTCCGCCTGCATGTCACGCCGTTCGCTCAGGCGCGCACCCAGGAAGACATTGTACGTCTCTTCTCCGTAGCACGCGGTCAATGCGCAGGAAACCGCCCCTTCCTGGGGCATGTCCAGATAAATGCGGAAAACCGGCTTTTCCGGGAGATAATCCTTTTCGTCAAAGCCCTGTATGCGCACATCGAAATGTTCTTTCAGCGCCGGAAGCATGTCGCGGCAGAAAGCCGGAAGGTCTTTCTCCCCGATTACGCAGCTCCGGTTTAGCTGCTGTTCCATGTATTCGGTAAAATCCACCATTTCCCGGCGGTCATTGTCCTCGGCCATGTAGACGCAGCCGTCCTGGAAATAATAATCCCGTTTCAGGCCGTAAAGGACTGCCGCATTTTCCAGGCTTACTTTTACGCTGCCCTGACCGCCTTCGATGTTCAGGGCAAGCCTGGGCTGCTCCCGCTTTACAAGATATTCCTGTTCCTCCTGGTAATCCAGCACGGCGCGGATGGTTTCGCCTTCCATGGCTTCGAAAAACAGGTCGGTTCCGTAACTGGTCAGTTCCAGTTCGCGTTCCGGCTGGCCAAAGGAGGTGACGTAGCCATAGCGGCCCAGGGACCGGCGTTTCTGGTCGCGTACCAGTTCGGTCAGGACGTCGATGAGTTTCCGGGATTTTTCCGTGAAGGCTTCCCGGTGGTGGTAGAATTCCAGTTTTTTCCCGTAAGCGACCCGCTTCACTGTCAAGACGGCGTCCACGAATTCCGTAATATTTTTCAAAACATAGCTCTGTTTGCCGGCGCCGATGCGGAAGGACAGAAGGAGGCTTCGGTAGCTTTTGCGCAATGTAGGGGCCAATTCTACATTGCCCCTTAAATTTTCGCCCAGGAGCCATGCGCCGTTTGTGCGCAGGCCGTACTGGTTCAGGACTTTGCGCAGCCCAGCGGTGGATTCCCGCGGTTCCAGGGCGTTTGTGCCGGATTGCGCCGCGTTCCAGGGCGTCCCTGGTTTCCCGCCTGACTGGCTCACTCCCCATGACGTTCCCGAATTTCCGCCCGGCTGGCTCACTCCCCATGACGTTCCCGAACTTCCATCCGGCTGCCCCGCGCCCCATCGCATCCCGGAAACGTTTCCGCCGCCAGACGCCATCACCGGATTCACGCCTTTCGGAATCACGCCTTCCGGCTTCTCGCCCCAGCACACATATTCCATCAGCAGCGCCGCGCAATGCCCGCACGGCCCATCCATTGTCTCAAAATCCGCACACTCACAGGCCCACCCCGCAAGATACCCCGCCTCATCATCAACCTCGATCTCCGCATGAAACACAGCCGTATCCTCCACAATCTCCGCCTCCGCGGAATCAATCCGATACGTCTCTCCATTCTCATCCCGAAACTCCTCCGCCCGGCACCGATACCCCTCGACCCGGTTCTCCTTGAAAAGCCTCGCTCCTTCCTGAAAAGCCTGCGCACTCACCTGCTCTATAATCTGATCTAATGTAATCATCCATTTTTCCTTTATGTATTGTTTTCCTTGCTGCGGGCAGAAATCTCCACCCTATCATGCATTATAGCATTTCCGGCACGGATCTGTCTATTCCCTCATTTCGTACACCCGCCAGTAGTCCTTCGTCTCCGGATTCTTCACCGTCTCGCTCCTGTTCTGGGAAAGGAACCGCGTCAGCTCATAACAATTCACCCAAATCTCATTATCCCCATCCTTCTGCGACTCATCAAAAATGAGCTGTAATCCCCAATGCAGATGCGGCACATCAATATTATTCACATTCTCCGTCGTACTGTACCCGGTATGCCCCAGATACCCGATCACATCCCCTGCCTGCACAACGCTCCCCACCTCCAGCGACTTATGGTACGGAAAATTCTGCCGCAGGTGCGCATAGTAATAATACCGCTTCTTATCAAAACTCCGAATCCCGATCCGCCACCCGCCATACTGGTTCCATCCCAGCGCCTCCACATACCCCGACTCCACCGCAATAATCGGCGTCCCCGTCTGCCCCATCATGTCATGCCCCAAATGCGGCCGCTTATACCCATACGACCGCGCACTCCCAAAATCATCATAGTCATAATACTCATACCCCTTCGCAATGGGCGAAAATGCCTTCAGCCCATAGCGCTTCTCCCACACCTTTCCCCCATTTCCATCCGAAACCTCAATCTCATACTCCCCCACCATGCCGCCCAGCACCGCCGTATAAGCCTCCAGATAATACGCATAATACTTCCGCTTCGCCGTCAGCTCCTCCATCGTCGTCTCCTGCGCGGTCAGCTTCTCCGCCAGCGCATCCAGATCCGTCCCCTTATACTTCTTAAAATCGCCGCCGTACTCCGTCGCCAGATAAGCCAGCAGCTCAATCCAGTTCAGCGGCGTCTCCGATTCATGCGTTTCCACATCCCACTCATAAGCCTTCTGCAATCCCTCATACGGCACTTCGAATTCTACCCATTTTATGTAATCTTTCTGTGTTTCCGCCTGGATTTCGCTTTCCGATTCCAGAATTTCCGAAGAAGTTACGGGGAGAAAGGCATCGCCGCAGAGGATCGGCATGCATACGAGGACGAGGCAAAGGACAAAGAGGGATTCCGCAAGCATTTCCGGGAAATGACGTTCTGTCTTCAAATTTTCATTACCATCTCTGCTGTATTCTTTTTACTTTATACAAAAACAGGCGGAAATATGTCTCCATTTTCCGCCTACGCATAGGGATGCCTTCCGATTCTTCCAACCAGAACCTTCTCCCCTTTTTCTATTTTTTCATCACACCACCAAAAATAAATCCTAAGATCTGAATCCTTCCGAATCAATTTCAGATGGGGTTCACACGAAATCTCCCTGGTGCACGCTCTCTTTTCTCCCTTTAGCACCTCCTCATATGTAAATCGAAATTTTAAATACTGTCTATGATTTGAATCCAAGGAACATTCCAGCAATTTTGCCGATAAAATCTGAATCGCTTCCTGTAAATTATAACGATATTCCTCATAAAGCTCCACCGCTTCATCATTCAGAACAGAAAGGCATTCCGTAATTTCCTTCGCATGCGCCGGAAAATCTTTTATATACTTCATTTCCTGTCCTATGTCATCTGCAAAGACACTCTGCGGAAAGCATGTCCCCATAAATGCGGAATATTCCTCCGGTTTTCCAATCCCCGCCAACAATTCTCTTCTGGCCGCCAGGTAGCCTTTTCTATCCGAAGCCGCCCCTTCATGTTCCCCCAATGCTATCAAAATCTCTGTCCCCTTCTTTTCCTCGGACAGTTCGAAATTTTTTTCCAATAATTCTAACAAAAGTCTGCGCTCATCTTCGCTGCCTGTTCCCTGATCCAGATACAGCCAATCCGTCAACGGTATTCCTTCTTCTACTTCTATATCATAAATTTTCCCATCATAACGAATTTTTTCCTCTATTTTTTCACAATAATCTGCGATTTCGGCAAGATCTATCAGCTCTTCTTCCCGCTGCCCCAGATTCCCGCAGATTTCCGTATAATGAAAGCTATCCTCCGCCAGCCTGTTATCTACCTGCATGCCCTCTCCTTATCTCCAGAAGCTCCCGCAGATCCTGCTTCTTCTGATCAAAAAATCCTCTGGGCCAGTCATCCAGCTCACCGCTTTCGGAAATGTGAATTTGCCGGGCAATGATTTGGCTCTCCGCAGCTTCCATAAAATAAACGCTCAATTCTTCCGTCTTTTTCATATACGCTGCCTGGATTCTGGCTCCATCAATGATATGCTCGCTGTGCGTTTCCACGATTACCTGCGTTCCCGTTTCCGATAACAACTGTAAAAATTTCCCCATCGTGCTCTGTGCTCTCGGATGCAGATGCGCTTCCGGATTTTCGATAATCAAAACCGTATTTCTTTCTGCAGAACACCACAGCCCTGCAACAACAATCGACAGAATATAGCTGATTCCAAATCCTGTCATCGTCGGCCACACAGCCTGATCCGTCAACGCATTTCCATACTTAATATCCGTAATCGCCTTCCCCGTATCGGTTTTCACAGAAAGATTTACATCGCCCAGGATCACATTCATCCATTGTTCTGCCTGATAAGAAAACCGCTGCGACTCCTTCCCCAGCATTAAAAGCTCTGAAATTTTTCTTCCTGACAAATCCGCCTGCTCGATCAGATAGGCCGCATTCGAACCATTACTCAGAATTTTCTCGTCATACCCTGCCGGGTAAGAAATCCGAGGCCCAGTTCTTTCTGCGTTCAAATACTGTAACTGCAAAAAGGAATCCGAATCCTCGCAGCAATATTGCAAACGAATTGGAAACAAACGGTCAATCGTATATTTAAAATCCTTCTGTCTGCTGTCACAGGTAAGTTCAATTTCAAAATTACAGTCCGGCAACTCGATGGGATTCTGTGAAACAAGGGCTCCGGCATTTCCCACTGCCATTCCCAGTATTTTATTTATGTCAAGGCTTCCCCCATTCTGTTCCTCTGTTCCGGCTGCTAAGAGAAGCGCCTGAATTACCGTAGATTTGCCGGAGGCATTCGCCCCGCAAAGAATCGTAAATTTTGAAAATTCCAGCTCCAGTTCTGGAAAACATTTAAAGTTCCGGAGTTTCATATTCTGTATCATAAGATCCCCTCTACAACTTCCCGTATGCTTTCGATTGATTTTTGAATATTTTTCCTGGTTCCGGTTGAAACGGAAATCGAATCGTAAAAAGCTTCATCATGGCTCAATCTCTCCATATACGCCTGAAAAAGCTGCCCTCTGCATTCCTTAAGCCTTCCGTCCGAAATGGAAAGATTACAAAGTGTCACTGCCCATCCGGTAAACAATGCCTTATTCATCGTTCTGCTTCCCGGCTTACAGAATGACTGTTTTCCTAAAATCAGCGCACACTCCTCCATAACCTTGAAAAATCTCTCTTTCAATTCCTCCAGTTTTTCATCCGATACTTCATTTAGCTGCACTACCATATAGTCCATCGTTCCCAGCAGCCCGCAAAAAGATGTAAACTCTTTTAACTTCCAATCGTAATTCAGATAAATTGCAAGAAACCTCAGGCAAAGCTCTTGTGCTCCCATGCGGGTATCTTTTACTTTTCCGAGGGTCGCTTTCTGAAACTGCGCGCTTCCGGACATTTCCCGCAGGAACGCACGCACGCGTCCTGTCATCATAATATTCCGAATTTCCTGAGGATTGAGCGGAACTCCGCCCGTATTGACCCGACGGAATACATCGAATTTCACCATCTGAGGGCATCTTTCATCCAAAAGATTCACGGCCAACTGGGTGTCTTCGATCGCGGAACGAAATTTAATATTCAAATCCCGAAAATAAAGCCCTTCGCAGTTTTTCAGATACTGCATCTTCTGAAGCGGAAACTCATTATTCAAAAATTCGTGAATCGTGGTCAGCCGCTGCATGCCGTCGATGACACTTTTCGAACCGTCTTTATTTTCCTCAATGTAAAATGCCGGTATCGGAATACGAAGCAGCAAGGATTCCACCAAAGCGCATTTTCTCTGGAAATCCCAGACCACGTATCTTTGATACTCCGGTTTCAGATTCAGCCTGCCTGACGAAATCCAGTATTCAACCTGAAAAACCGAAATCATTTTCTGGTCAATTCGAATACTCTTCACATCATAAGGCCAGTTTTCTTCCCCGGAATCGTCGTCTTTCTCATATTCAATTCCCAGTTTTTCCGACTCCTGTTTTTGGCTCTCCTGATAGAATTCTGCTATATCAGAATCTTGCCCTACCCGTCTCAGCTTCATATCACGCACCGTAAAATCCTTCCTGCCAGTTCTGTCTTTTTTACAGTATAAAGCATCCCTTCCCCGAAGTCAAATCCATCCTACCAGCACCACGCTCGTCACAATCCCCGCCAACGTCGCCACCAGCGCCCCCGCCAGCGTATACCTCCCCTTCCGCACCTTCGCCGTCATAAAATACACCGACATCGTATAAAAAATCGTCTCCGTACACCCCGCCAGCACCGAAACCAGCATCCCCAGCTCCGAATCCGGCCCGCTGTTCTTAAAAATGTCCAGGGCCAGCCCCGTGGCCGCGCTGGACGAAAACATCCGCACAATCACATAAGGAATCAGATCCGCCGGAAATCCGGTAAACGCAAGCAGGCTTCCGAGTATTCCGGATACCAGATCCAGAAACCCCGAAGCCCGAAGGACGCCCACCGCCACCATCAGCCCGATAAGGGTAGGCATAATTTTTATCACTGTGCCAAAGCCATCTTTCGCCCCCGCAATAAAGCTTTCGTACACATTACATTTTTTCAGAAGCCCGTAGGCCACCACATAGAACAGGACAAAAGGCACCATATAGGTGGACAGGAAGACAAGAAATCCCATTTCCGTTTCCCCCGCTGCTTTTTTTCTATTCTATGGATTTTGTCCGCGACCTATGCCTATCTGTTGTCCAGACGCTCCATTTCCAGGAGTTCCATTTCTCTTCTGGCGCACACGAACGCCGCATACAGTACGGCTGCCGTCCCCAAAAGTACCTGCATACTTATAAAAATACTCAACCTTCGTACTCCTTTACGCTGTTTGATCCGCCTTCTCCACTTCATAATCTTCCCACGCGCTCTGCACTGCCGCACCGGATACATCCGCCGTGTCGCTGTAAGTTCCGACGGTAATCGTATAGTCGCTGGTTCCTTCCACGTATACGGTTCCGTCTGCGCCAAGGATGGTCACCACATTACCCGCTTCATCCGTAATCGTCCCCGCATTGTAAAGATTCGTCACGGTACTGTCCCCGGTCACAACCCACGTAGAATCCTCGTCCAGATACACGCTGCAATAGCCGTCTCCGCCTTCTCCCGCATTCGTCTCATCATCCAGCACTGCCCCGGTCAGGGAGCTGCCGTCCGTCAGATAGAAGTCCAGGTTACTGATGCTGTCCCAGATCACATCGCCCTGCATTACCTGGCCAATTCCGGTAAATATGCAGTCCGCGCCGTTCTTGCCCGTTTCTCCCCAGCCGCGCTCATTCGCATTTCCGGTGCAGCGCAGGAAATATTCGGAATCTTCCGCATAGGTAATGTCCACGCCCGAAAGAATAAAAGTGGACTCCGTATTCGTCGTGTAGAACATGCCGCCGTTCTGTGCGGTCAATGTTCCACCGTTCATCTCAAAGGTACTGTTCCCAATCTCGGAATCGCCGGACATACTCTGGTAAAGAATAACGTTCCAGGTGCAGTCGTTCTGGCTCAGATCGCTCATATTTCCGGTCAGGTCACAGTCGAATAACCGCAGGGAATTCAGGCCCTCGATGCATACGGCCTCGGAGCCGTTTGCGGTCAGCTCCGCATTATTGACTGCAATGTCTGCCGTGCTGTACAGCGCCGGAGAACCCAAGCCATTCGACGTATAAGTTCCGCCGTTTACAACCATGGTTCCGCCGCCCCGGTCGCTTCGGATCGCCGCCGCGGATTCGCCGTTCGTTTCGACATCAAGATCCCAGGCGTAAAGGGTGCCGCCGCCTGCCGCATGAATGCCGCCGGATGTATCCTGCGTCGTCTGAATCATCGTATCCGATACGTAAGCCACGCCGCTGCCGTAAGCGAAAACGCCTGCGCCGCCTGCCGCATCCGTGGTGATGGTGCTGCTGTCGACGTTCAAGGTGCCGTCCGTTACCAGCATGGCCGCGCCTACGCCGTAGAAGCTTGAATTGTCGCCGCCGGTGCTTTCGGAGGATGTGCGGTCGACGGTGGCATTGGTAATCGTTACGTTTCCGCCGGAGACATGGACTGCATTTTCGTCGGTTCCGGTGGAGGTGAAGGTCTCGCCGTCGGAGGAGGCGTCCTCTGTGTATTCGGTTACGGAATCATAGCTTTCGACACCGGAGGAAGCGCCGCCTGGGCCGCCCTGGCCGCCCGGCATTCCACCACCTGGCATTTCGCCGTCCGGTTTCTCACCGTCTGGCATTTCCCCGCCTGCCATCTCCCCGTCCGGCTTTTCCGGCGGCTCTTCTCCATTCGCCATTTCACCGTCCGGTTTTTCTGGCGGCTCTTCGCCTTCCGCCATCTCACCCTCCGGCTTTTCTAGCGCCTCCCCGCCTGCCATTTCGCCCTCCGGCATCTCTGGCGGCTCCTCGCCACTTTGCATTTCTCCCGCTTCACCGTCCGGTTTCTCCGGCACTTCGCTAGCGGCCGATCCGTCCCCCGCGTTCTCGGATGCCGTCTCGCCATCAGCGGATTCCCCATCCGGATTCTCTTCGCCAGCGGCCGTCCCGCCGTCTGTGCTCTCGGATTCGCTTTCCGCTTCCGTCTGTTCGGCGGCTTCCGTGCCTGCCTCCTCCGTCACATTCTCGGTTTCCGCCGCCATCGCATAGCAGCTTCCCATCGAACTTACTCCCAAAACAATCCCTGTCAAAACTGCAATATATTTATTCTTCATCCTGAATCATCCCTTCTGTCTGAATTCTTGAAGCCATTATAAAAGCACTTTTTGAAAATCCTGTGAAAACAAGACCGGAATTCTGTTAAAATTCTGTGTTCTGCAGTTGTCCGCCATATCCCCGAATCGCCCATCCGCCCCATGCTTCGGCATCCCGCCAGTCACACGCCAATATCCCACACATCAAAAAATCCCCAGCCGCTTACCCGGCCAGGGACTCCCAACATCCATACCTCAAACCTCTTCCTCCAAAAACTTATGAATCACATACGCAACCCCATCCTCATCATTCGACAGCGTCACATAATCCGCCGCAGCCTTCACCACCGGCTGCGCATTCTGCATTGCCACTCCCAATCCCGCAAACGCAATCATACTCTTATCATTATACCCATCCCCAAACGCCGCCATCGTCTCCCGTGGAAGTCCCAAATGCCGCAGCAGCTTTTTAAGCGACGCCGCCTTATCAATCCCCTGCGGCATAATTTCCAGAAAATACGGTTCCGACCGAAAAATACTCAGGCTCTCGCCTACCTCTTCCTTTAAAATCTCCTCCAAGCCGGCGCAGCGGTGCGCATCCGCCGTCATCAGACACTTCGTAACCGGAAACGTCACATATTCCGCAAATGACTTCACCTGTTTCACCGGCATATGATTAATCGCCGACTCCTTCTGCACATACAGATCCTCCGGCGTCTCCGAAACCAGATGATCTCCCTCATAAGTCAGAATCGCCGCCCTGTGCTCCCGCGCAAACGTTCCCATATACGCCGGAACCCCTTCCGGCAGCACGACCTGACTGACCGTCTCGCCGGTGCGGCAGTTAATGATCATACCTCCATTAAATGCCAGCACATAGCCGCCGTACTTTTCCATTTCCAGGATCTTCGCCAGGGGCAGCACCCCATTCGTCGGCCGCCCAGACGCCAGCACCACAATCCCGCCCGCCTGCTGATAGCGGATCAGCGCCTCCCGCGTCACCTCCGTAATTTCCTTCCTGGAATTCGTCAGCGTTCCATCCAAATCAAAAACTGCTACCTGATAATCCATTCTGTTCACCTTCCTCCCGCACATTCTCGCCGCATCCGCCCGGTGTCCGACTCTCGCTCACGCCAGAACGCCCGCCCGAAACACCATTCCCACTCGCACCAGAACGCCCGCCAGCGCATCCGACCTTCTCCCCCATCCTCACAACCGTCTCCACGCCCGCCCGGCTATTCCTCCAAATATCCTCGTCCACCCGCACCGCTCCCGGCTCCATCAACAGCACCACCGTCGATCCGCCAAACGCAAAAAATCCCTTCTCCTCCCCGCGCCGCACCAGGGCCTCCTCCTGACGGTTCACAATCCTTCCCACCATCAGCGCCCCCACCTCCATCATCAAAACCGTCCGGAAATTCCGCGACCTCAGCAGGCTGTACTCCCGCGCGTTCTCCTTATAAATCGGGTATACATCATTCGCAATCGGATTCACCGTATGCAGCACTCCCGGTATCCGATAATTCCGGCTCTTCTCTCCCTGATCCACATAGCAGTAATGATGGTAATCATCCACCGTCAGCCGAAACACCAGCGCCGTTCCCCCGTAATACCTCCCCGCCAGCCGCTCGCTTCGCAGCAGCTCCTTCACTGTATAACGCGTCTGCTTAATGCAGAAGCTTCCCTCCGCCGTAATCGGATACGCCGTCAATTTCCCGTCGCACGGGCTGATCAAATGCAACGGCTCCTCATCCACCGGCCGCAGTCCCTCCCGCATCGTCCGCGTAAAAAACGCATTGTAGGAATCATAAGCTTCCTCCTGATACTGCGTCAGATCAATCCGATTCCGCTTCACAAAAGGCTTCACCATCCAGCGCGACAGCGGGCTGTCCAAAAACGCACCCCCAACTCTGGAAACGGCCGGATTCACCAGTACCTTCACTGCTGCTCTCCCCACAGCCGTCCCATACAGCAGCGCTAAAAACCGCTCCTGCCCCTCATTTCCGCAAACCGTCCTTCCATCTCGCGTCCGGTATCTCATAGAATATCCTCGCCTAAAATCTCTTCAATAATTGGATTCGAATCCTCCTTCGGTGTCGGCGGCCGATAGGTGCTGTAAATCACAATCGCCAGCAGACACGCCGCCACCAGCGCTACCAGAAGCGCCAGCGTACTGTTCTTAGGCTTCCGGAACGGGAAATCCACAATAAACAGAATCCCAACCACCACCAGCGCCACATGCAGCATTACTACAAACGTAAAATCCGACACCAGAAAACCAACCATAAAAACCAGCGGCAAAATCACCGCCATCGAAGTAATCGGCAGCCCATGATAATACTTATTCGCCCCGTCTTCCGTCTGCTGACGCTTTCCCTCCAGCACGTTAAAATAAGCCAGCCGGATCACTGAACAGGTACAATAAAGAAAAATCACCGCAAGTCCCAGGCTTCCCCGCACCCCCAGCAAATAGCAGATCAGCGCCGGAAACGCCCCAAAGCACACTACATCACACAGTGAATCGATCTGCACGCCAAACGCCTTCTCGTCCTCTGTCCGGTTCTTCTTCGTCCGCGCAATCTTCCCGTCAAACATATCGCAGAGCCCCGACGCCGCCAGACAGAAAACCGCCGTCTTAAACCTCCCGTGAATCGCCTGCGTCATCCCCGTAACCGAAATCATCAGGCTGATGTACGTCAAAACCACCGTGTAATCATAAAATCCAATCATCTCATAACCCTCCCTCATTTGTTCTGTCTGCCTTGGTGTGTCCGCGCCACAGGGACATTTATCCCAGCTCCTCCGAGGTCTGATGCTTTTCTGCCAATGCGCCTGTTTTCCGGAAGCATGGATTCCGCCCTCACCGGGCCTGATGCTTTCTGCCGATGCGCCTGTTTTTCCAGAAGCATGGATTCCGCTCCCGCCAGGTCTGATGCTTTCTGCCAATGCGCCTGTTTTCCAGAAGCATGGATTCCGCCCTCGCCGGGCCCTTATGCTGATCCGCCGCCGTGCCGCGTCTATCCTACAGGTGCCGGACGCCTATAAAAGAAAATTCGCCGCAGCGGTCATCACCGCGCTGATCAACAACTGCGAATAATAACTGATCCCTCTGGACAAAATCATCCCCGGCAGCAGGAAATGCCCTCCGAAAACCGGCAGGAACACCGACAGAAACAGCTTTTCACTAACCCCCATCCCGCCCGGAAGCGGAAGCATATCCACCGCCACCGAAATCATTCCCTGCAATAGGACAATATCAAACAGCCTTTCCCCTTGCAGCCCAAACGCCCGGTAAACCAGATACGTGACAAAAAACAGCACCATTCTCTGTGCAATCGTAATCAAAAACGCTTTCACCACCACGCTCTTATGGCCCCGGTAAAACTCCGCCGCCGCGTGGTACTGCTCCATCGAACCCTGCAGCTTCTCCATCCGTTCCGGTTTTTCCTTCAGAATGTGAAGCCGTTCTAGCATCCGCAGGCCCTGGATCAGGAAAAAACTGGCCAACCGCGGATGAAACACCAGCACCAGCATTGCCCCGACACAGAACACATTCAGCGTAATCCCCAGGTACATCCAGAACAGCACCGGCTGCAAATACGCCAAAATATGCTGCGGCCGAAACACCAGCACAAACGCCCCGATCACCACCAGCACCATTTTATATGTAATCGTCACGATCATCAGGATCAGCGTCGACTCCGGCACCGGGATGTCCCCTTTTTTCATATAATAAATCTGCGCCGGCTGTCCGCCGCTGGCGGACGGTGTGATACAGCTGAAAAAGAATCCGATAAACGAATAAAGATAGCATTTCCCCGGATGAACCGAACGGCCAAGCGTTCGCAGAAGATACCAGATAATAATGGATTCTCCCCAGATAAACGTGACCACGCACACAATGCCCCACAGCAGATAGCCGATTTTCGCCGTCTTCATATAAGTGAGCACCAGCCCCAGATCCTCGCCTCGAAATACCGCCCAGACCGTACAGGCAAAAACCACAGCGAGAAAACCCACATTCAAAATCGCTTTTCTTTTTTCCATTTCCCTTCCTTTCCTGAAGCCGCGCCACTTACGTAAGACCGGCCCGCTCGTTTATTTTTTCAAAAAATACCATGACCGGACGGTAAAAATTCCCGCGCATGGACAGCGAATAACAAATCTGCGCCAGTCCCACGCCGCCAATCACATCCACCAGATAATGCTGCTTCGTAAACTGCGTGGAAGCGCACACCAAAACCGCAAAAAACAGCGAAAAATACTGATACCAGCGGCTAACTCCCTTCTGTCCCCGAATTCCGATATAGCAGTACCAGCTCGTCAGACAATGAATCGACGGGAACAGATTCGTCGGCTCATCCAGCGCATACACCCAGGCCATCAGCGTATCCCAGATTCCCGTGCCCGTAATCTCCGGGCGGACATTTGTCGTAGGCAGGAAAAGAAAAAAGATTCCGCAGATCAGGCGGGAAGCAATGTCCGCAGTCACGAACCGATAGAAATGCTCCTTTCCCTGTCTGCTGATCAGAATATAGTTTACAACCCAGAAAAGATAACAGATCAGATAAATACTCACCCAGGCCGGAATAAACGGAATCTTTCGGTCCAGCCAGGTCGTAAAATCATAATGATAAGCATTCTTTAAAAATAACCGGATCACAAAATAGACGATATCATTTACCAGAAAGCAGGCAAGCAGCGGCAGGATTCCATAGAGCGGGCAGATTTTTCCCGCAATTTTTTTCAGTCGTGCCATGCTGCCGTCCCTCCCCGCATTGTCGCGCTCCGTATTCATGCGCCGCTGTATCAAAAAACATCCGGCCCTCCCGGAGCTTCCGTTTCCGCTGCTCGAAAGAAGGACGCCTTCCCCGCAGCCGTTTTGACTATTATAGCACTTTTTTCTGATATTGTGTCAAATATTTTGAAAATTCACGCAATATTAACGTGTCATTCATAATACGGACATATTTCCCCGTGCCCCCAGCCCGTAGGGCTTTTGCTTTATGAGGTCAACGTATTACAGTTTTATCACAAAGTGCTATTTCCTATAAAAAAGACGATGGAGATTCGTTTCTCCACCGTCTGATTCTTAACCTTTATTCCTGGAACAGATATTCAATAAATGCGACCGTATTCTCCAGATTCTTCCCGGACGCCACCGCGCACAGATAAACCGGCTCATACGCCGTAAGCCCCAGTTCCTTCCACTTCGGCGCATCCTGAATCAAGATCGCGTCGCCCTGCACATAATCCTTCAATTCCTCGTACAGCTCTTCGCTCAGAACCTCCGTCTTCATATCAAAGAAGGACTCCTGCTCGGAATAGTGCTCATAGTTCTCCTCATTACAGATCATCACATCCAGCGAACCCGCCGCAATCAGCGCCAGCGTCTTCGCCTGCATCGCATACTCCGTCTGGGCGTCGCCATACATCTGAAGCGAAGTGTCAATGGTCACAATGTGGTACTCATCCTCATCTCCCAGATAAGCCTTAAAATCTGCTGCCGCCAGATCCGGATCTTCCTCCATATTGGCATTGATCACCGCCGCGTAGAAAATATCATCCTTCTTCATATTATCTACCCATTCGACGATAAAACAAATCAAAAGGATCACGCCTAAAATCGCCGCCATCTGGGGTTTATAGTACGCCCAGATGTACTCCAGCTTTCCTTTCCAGCCCATGGAGTGAAGCTTCTCCTTCTCAAGCTCCCGCTTATCCTTTCGGGTCATATCTGACTCATAACGTTTCTTCTGATGTTCCTGCTGTTCCGCCATCTGTAACTCCTTTCAGGTTCAGAATCCGCATGAATTCTTCGCCTGTAATCGTCTCATTCTCGTAAAGATATTTTGAAATTTCGTGAAGCTTTCCAATGTTATCCGACAAAATCTGATAAGCTTTGTCGTACTGGTTCTTCACAAGCTCCACAACCTTTTGGTCAAGGATCGTCTGTGTCTCCGGCGAGCAGGCCAGGGACGCGTCGCCGCCCAGATACTGGTTCGTCACCGTTTCCATCGCAACCATACCGAATTCCTCGCTCATGCCGTAGCGGGAGATCATCGCCCGCCCCAGCTTCGTCGCCTGTTCGATATCGTTCGAAGCGCCGGTGGTAATCTGGTGGAATACCAGCTCTTCCGCCGCACGCCCTCCGGTAAGAGTGGCAATCTTATTCTCCATCTCCTCCTTGGTCATCAGGAAATGCTCGCCTTCCTCCACCTGCATGGTGTAACCCAGCGCCCCGGATGTACGGGGAATGATCGTAATCTTATGCACAGGCGCGGACTCGGTCTGCAATGCCGCCACCAGCGCATGTCCCACCTCGTGGTACGCCACAACCAGCTTTTCTTTATTCGAAAGCACCCGGTTCTTCTTCTGATAACCGGCAATGACTACCTCAACGCTTTCTTCCAGATCCGCCTGGGTCGCAAATCTGCGGCCGTCACGAACTGCGCGCAGAGCGCCTTCATTGATAATATTGGCCAGTTCCGCACCGGAAGCGCCCGCTGCGGCCCGCGCGATCGCGCCAAAATCTACATTGTCCGCAATCTTAATCTTCTTCGCGTGGACTCTCAGGATATCTTCCCGGCCTTTCAGATCCGGCAGTTCCACCGGAACCCGCCGGTCAAACCGTCCCGGACGAAGCAGGGCCGGATCCAGGGATTCCGGACGGTTCGTGGCCGCCAGGATCACAACACCCTTCGAGCCGTCGAACCCGTCCATCTCGGTCAGGAGCTGGTTCAGGGTCTGCTCACGCTCGTCATTTCCGCCCGGCATCGCGCCGTCACGCTTCTTTCCGATGGTATCGATCTCGTCGATGAAGACGATACAAGGAGCTTTTTCATTCGCCTGCTTGAACAGGTCACGGACTTTCGCCGCGCCCATGCCGACGAACATTTCCACGAATTCGGAACCGGAGATCGAGAAGAACGGAACGTCCGCTTCTCCGGCTACGGCCTTCGCCAGCAGGGTTTTCCCGGTGCCGGGAGGGCCTACGAGCAGCGCGCCTTTTGGCATGGATGCGCCGATGTCCTGATATTTCTGAGGATTATGAAGGAAATCGACAATCTCCTGGAGGACTTCCTTCGCCTCATCTTCTCCGGCTACGTCGGAAAATTTAATGCCGGTGGTGGACTTTACGTACACCTTCGCATTACTCTTTCCCATGCCAAACATCATGGAATCGCCGCCGCCCATCTTTGAGGTCATTTTCTTCATCAGGAACTGGCCTACGGCTACGATCAGAATGATCGGCAGCACATAACCGATCAGGATCTGCAAGAGCAGCGAGGGCTGTTTTACGATCTCTTTCGAGAAACGCGCGCCGGATTTATAGAGCCTGGATACCAGTTCAATATCGTCGATGACGCCGGTCTTATAAACATTTTCTCCGGATTTATCCGTAAACGTAATCTGGGTATCACTGATGTCTACATAGCCAACCTGCTGGGCTTCCACCATTTCCAGGAAGGTACTGTAATCGACTTCCTGGACTCTGCGTTCTACCAGGCTTGGATAGATCAGGACATTAATCAGGAACAGGACCACCAGCGCAATGATGTAGTAAAACACGAATGGTTTTTTTGGGGGTTTTACTTCCTGCATAACTTTTTCTCCTTTCTGCCGCCCGAAAGCGACAATCAGAAACAGCAGCCGTGCTACGATGACTGCTGCTTTCTTCGCCTGACCCCATTATAAAATCCGCCCCGTGAAAAAACAATGTTTATTTTCTAAATAAAATATAAAGAAATTCCTTAATGTTACTGTTCACTCGTACCTCGTTCCAGTAACAACTCGCAGGCTCATTTTAAGTTTTGCTTCGCAAAAGAGCCTGCTCACACCTGAATCACGTTCTTACGTACCTGAGCAGCTAAGTACTCAGGTACTGTCTGAACAGTAACCCTTAATAACAAATGTATTCGGAAAGCTCTTCCAGCAGATCGCTGCAATCTACAGCATGTACCTGCAGTTCCACATTTTCCGCATTACTCAGGCTGAACGCACTGATAATGGATTTCGCATCCAGGACAGAACCTTCGCTGGCAAGGTTCACATGATAATCAAAATGATTCACGATATTAACAAAACGGATGATATCTTCCGGTTTATGAAACTTTACTGGAATGTTCGGCACTTTACTCACTTCCTTTGGTATCTTTTACTATTGACATTATATCGAAAATGTAAACGATAGCAAATGGATTTTTCATGAATTTTATATTAATTTTTTTACGATTTTTGAAAGTTTTTGCTTTCTTACAGAATATCCTGTTCTCCGAGCCTTCGGATGTTCTCCCGGATCACTCTGGCCGAGCCGGAAAACTGCGCCTGCTCCTCTCCGGTCAGGTAAAATTCGCCGATATCCTCCACCCCATTCCGGTTCAGGATCGCCGGAACGCCGCAGTAAATGCCGCTTTCTCCGTACTCGCCGTCCAGATAGGCTGAAACCGCATAAATCTGATTTTCATCATAGAGAATCGCTTTTACGATCGCCGTAACGGCGCTGGCAATGCCGTACTGAGTGTTTCCCTTAGCCTTCAATACATACCCGCCGGATTTCCGCACTTCTTCCACCATGTGTTCCAGGTCAATTTCGTTGAGCCTGCCGCCTTTTTCTTTTGCAATGATCTGAAAACTCTTTCCTCCCGCACGCACATGGCTCCAGGGGATCATCATGGCGTCTCCGTGTTCGCCCATCACATAGGCGTCCACGCTCCGCGGGTCGATCAGCATCGCTTTTGCGATCAGGTGCTTCAGGCGGGCCGTCTCCAGAATCGTTCCCGTCCCGATGACCCTGGACGCTGGAAGGCCGGAAAGCTTCCACACCAGCCAGGCCATCACATCCACCGGATTCGAAACGACCAGGAAAATACCGTCAAATCCGCTGGCCATGACCTGGGGGACAATGGAGCGCATGATGGACGCGGACTTGTCCAGCATGGCCCGGCGGTCGGTTTCGCCGTTCAGCGGGGCCGCGGCGGTGATGACGACAATATCGGCATCGGCGCATTCCTCGTAACCGCCCGCGCCGACGCGGACATTCCGGCGCTGGAATTCCATGCTGTGCTGCATATCCAGGGCTTCTCCCCCGGCTTTTTCCTGGTTCAGGTCTACGAGGACGACTTCCGCCGCAACGCCCTGGACGACAAGGCTGTAGGCGGTGGTGGCGCCGACGGCGCCGGAGCCGATGATGGCGACTTTGGATTTGCTGATTTTCATGGTTAATTCCTCCTTCTTGTGCTGGGATGCTGCTTCCCTGGCCGGACGCTTTTGCAGGCCGGATTCGTGTGGCTGGGCGGCGGGATAACGCTTCTCTGGCTGGGCGCTTTTGCAGGCCGGATTCGTGTGGCCGAGCGCGCGGGCAGGCTGGATTCGCGGGGCCGAGCCGCTGGATTGCCGTTTCTCTGGCCGGGCGCTTTTGCGAGTTGAATTCAAAAAGTGCAGCCGCGTTTTAACGGCTGCACTTTCAGTCAATATATTTTCTTTAATTCTTCAGGTTTAATTCCGTACTGTTCAAGAAACTGCTCCAGCTCCCGGTCGCTGCGAATCAGGGTGATTTCTTCAAAACTACCGTCGGAAAGGTTCTGAAAGCCTGCGACACGCTCGCCGGTACAGATGCTGGCGCGAACGGCGGGAGCCTTCTCGGAACGGTCGAAGGTTTTAAGGGTGGTTTTTTTCTTTCGGAACAACATGCGCATCCCTCCTGTTTGGGATAGTATAGCAGATTTTCCGGGGAATGTCTATCATTTAAAAATCATTCTCGGTAAGATCTCCAGCAGCTGCTCCGTCAGTTCCTCCTTCGAAATCTCCTTCCGGTGTGTAAACCACCACTTTGCAACTTGCATAACCGCCCCGGCAAATAACTCCGCCAGAATCTCCGGGTCCGCTGCCAGCTCATTGCCCCTGCCTTCAATGATCTTCAGATGCTGTTTCACCTGCTCATTTAACTCTTTGGTAATCAAATCCAGCGTAGGCACTAACATGCTGTCCGCCTCAACCGCACAGATAAAATCCTCATATTCCTCCAAAAAATCCAGTGCAAACCGAATCATACATGGAATATAGGTTTCCGGTCCCATTTCCATAGCAACCTGTTCGCTTTGCTTTAAATACTCCTGTTTCATCTGGCGGATCATAAAAGCAAAAAAATCATATTTGTCCGAAAAATGGCTGTAAAAAGTGGCTGGTCTGGTTCTCGCACGGCTGCACAACTCCCGCACCGTAATCTTATCAAACGTCTTTTCCGTAATCAGCTCCTGAAAAGCCAGAAACAGCGCGTCATACGTCTTTTGTACCCTTAAATCCACTTTTTCTTCCACCCTGCGCCTCTTTCCAATACCGTAACAGCTTTCGGGTAACTGTCAATTATTTTACACCAGCTTGCCCTTTACGCCTTGTTTCCCAAAATCGACTGTATTATAATGCGAATCGTAACAAATGTCAATTATCTTAAGGGAGGAACGTTTTAATGAAAGAGAAATCGTCGATTATTATCATGAGTCTTGCGGAAATCCTTGTCGGAATTCTGCTGTTGGTAAACCCGGTAGGCCTGACCACCTGGATTCTTATGGCTTTTGGAATCGGGCTGATTTTATTTGGTGCATACAATATCATTCAGTATTTCCGTCTGCCCGCAGGCGAAGCGGCTATGAAAAAGTCCCTTGCTGCCGGGATTCTGGCGGTTCTGATCGGACTTTGGTTCGTCCTGCGCAATGACTGGCTTATCGCACTCTTCCCGCTGCTGACGACGCTTTATGGGGTCGGGGTTCTGGTGAACGGTGTTTTGAAGATTCAGTGGGCGGCGGATATGGTTCGGCTGAAGAGAGGACAGTGGGTGTGGATGGCACTGTCGGCGGCGGTGACGCTGATTTGTGCGGCGGTGATACTGGCGCATCCGTTTTCTACGACGGCGGCGCTGTGGATCTTTATTGGGATTTCGATGATTGTGGAAGCGGTGATTGATATTATGGTGGTTCTTTTTAAGAAAGGCAAGAAATAAGATTTATACAAATTTATATTTTGCAATATCCTTCTAAAATGATTCTCTTGCAAAATACAAAATAATATGTTATACTACTTAACGGAAAGTCAAAGTACAAAAAGGCGGCCTACCCTCCTGTTTCGGAGGGGCGAACCCTCCAGACATAGAAAGGAGGGTGATGCCAATGTATGTTACATATTCGGATCTAATCCAGATAGGTATCTTATTGGTAGCCCTTGTCAGTCTCTTTTATGAGATTTACAAGGGAAAAAAGTAGCCGCCACTACCGCAACTAGTGACGGCTCACCTCGTCTGAGGTTGTAACCCGTTAACGCAGGGTAGGCCATGTACTTTTGGCTTTCCCTTTGTATTTTTACTATATCACATCTTGCACCAGGATGCAAGAGGGAAATCCGAGAATTTTCATTCCCTACCGCACAATTCCCAACATCGCCTTCACATTCCCATAAGGCGTCTCCGTCCCCATCGCACACCCCGGCCCCAAAATCACCCCCGTCTGCCTCTTTCCTCCAACAATCCCCAGCATCCTTCCCGTCTCCTCCCTCACCTGCTCCTCCGTCCCCTGAAACAGCGTAAGCGGCGAAATCTGCCCCAAAATCACCTGCCTGCCCTTCATCCCCGGAAACACCTCCGCCAAATCCGTCTTCTGGTCAATCTCCAGAATATCCGCCTCCGCAAGCATCATCCGGTCAATGATCCGCGTCGCATTCCCACAGATATGCAGCGCCAGCGTCCCACCCAGCCCATGCACATACCGCGCTACCTGTCTCTCAAACGGCATCGCAAACTTCTCATAAAGCGCCGGCGAAAGCACATCCGGCCCCGCCGTACTGTCCCCCAGCGACGTCCCATGCGCCCCAGCCTCCAAAAGCGCTCTGCAGTAAATCTTCTCCGCCTCCACGCATGCCTGCAGCAGCTCAAAAATCTCCTCCTCGCACTCCTCATCCAGCAGATCCTCCAGAAGCCGGTTCATCCCATAAATCTGCGCCGCCAGGCTAAATGGCCCCTGATCCCCGCGTCCCATAAGAAAAACGGAATCTCCCAGCTCCCTTTTCAGAATCCGAACCGTTTCCAGATTCGCCCGGACAAGCGGCGATTCCAGAATCCGTTCATCCGGCTTGAGCTTTCGGACATCCTTCAGCGAATCGATGGCCGCCCCATGCGCCACCGGGCAATCCTTTTCCCGGTAAATCCCCCCACACCCCATCGCCTCCGCCAGCGCCGCCGTCCCGTTCTCGATCAGCAGCATATCCTGCCCGAACTCCCGCAGCAGGCGCATCTGCGCCTTCGCCATCCCCTCCGCATCCAGCACAAACTCTGAAAACGGCTCTCCGGACTCCTTCGCACACATCATGAAATTGTGCAGATCCGTCGGAATCCGGTCAACCTGCTGAAAATGCATGGCTGCCATACACCTTTCATACGAATTCATCTTCCGTCCCTCCCCATTCCAATAAAATCACCAGCAATCCACCTTCCGCATGCTTATCCGGCCCGATTTTCCACATTTTTGCATCCAAATCACAGAGAGATTCCACACCGGCCTTTGCCGCCCCAAACAATACCTCGTACCGCACCTTTTCCAAATTTCCGGCCAGCGCCTCCGAAAACGAAATGCAAAGCCCGGCCGCTTCCTCCGTTTCCGGATTCGCCGCCACCAAAACCGCCCGCCTTTCTCCCAGGTACAGATAAGGTCTTGGCAAAATTTTCTCCGAATGATACGAAAGCGCCCTGACCTTTGGATTCTTTTCACACTCCATCTTCATCGGGCGGATCAAATGCGGAAACTGCTTTCGGATATCCAGCATTTTCCGGCAGTCCTGAAGCATTTCCCTCTTCGGCTGCTCCTCCAGCTGCTCCCACTGAATCCAGCTTCCGTACAGCCATTTTCCTTTTCCCGGCTCCTCTTTTCCATATAAATCCGCCGCATGCCAGGGAATCGGGACATAATCCGCATCAAATTCCTCCCCGGCCATAAAAATCGGAACTCCCGGCGCAAGCAGACAGCCATATCCCAGAAAATGACGGCTGCCCCTGGCGGCATACCCCGCTTCCTCCGTCCGGCTTCCAACCCATCCGTTATCATGACAGCTCAATTGAATGGACACATACTGCCCGGCCTGCTGCCGATATGGAAACGAAACCCTCATCGAAGACTCCTTCCGTTCCACTTCCACATAAAAATCCGGCGTCATCGTATTCTCCCGGTTACTGTGCCAATGCCACCCCTGCTCATCATAAATGACCACATCCGCAACCGTTTTCTCCGGCCTGACATTTTCCAGACGCACGACCTTCCGCTCCTCACTATACGCCTCCCTCTGCAAAGTCTCCGTCCCTTCTTCACATACCTGAAGGCCGTCCCCATTATGCTCCGCATCTGCCGGCATTTCCCAGGAAACCTGCACCTCGCCATCCGCATAATGAATCTCATAATGATACCGCTCTGTCCGCCTGGCACACACATCCGCCATGGCTCCGCCCATATCCCACAAAAGGCGGCTCTTCGGAAAACGCCTGTGATTATCGCTCAGGCGAAGCCCTCCCTGCAATACATCGGAAACCCCTGTAATCCCCGGCCCGGTTTCCAGCATAATCAGAATCTCATGCCCGGCCTCCCGGCACCGCCTGCGGATTTCCACCCACAGATCATTCCGGTAATGCGCCACATCCAGCCGATACCCATCAATGCCAAATTCCGTCACGTAACGCACCCACAGGTTCACCCACCACGCATCCAAATCGGGATGTTCCCCATACCAGTCATAATCCGTCATCCCCCAGGAACCGCCCCGGAACCAGTCCGGATGCTCCTGCACCAGCGGGCTGTCCGACATGACGCCATGGGTGATCACATCCAGAAACACCCGAATCCCTTTTTCATGGGCGCGCCGGATCATCGAGCGGAAAGTTTCCTCCGTCCCCAGGCTCGGATCCAGAATTTCCGGATCAATGCAGGCATATTCCGTCCAGATATTGTAAAAATGCTTCGGGTCGCAAAGCTGATGGCCGGTCAGCCAAATACCCGTAATCCCAAGTTCCGCCAGATATTCCATTTTCTCTTCCAGAGAACGAAACGTCCCGCTCTCCGGCCCTTCCGGCGAGGTAAATCCCTTTGCCGCGATCTCATAAACCACTAAATTCTCCAGGAATTCCGGAGATCCAACCATGTTCTGTCCCATCTTTTCCTCCTATCCTTTCACCGATCCCGCAATCATACTTTCCGCCACCCGTTCCTGCAAAATCACATATAATACCAGGGTTGGTACAATGCAAAGCACCAGCGCAGCAAACATTGACGTATAATTAAAGCTGAAAGAGGATGTAAAATATTTAATCATTAACGGCATTGTCCGGTTCGACTCACTGGACGTCAGCATCATTGCAAACAAAAACTCATTCCAGGAATTGATAAACGCCAGAATCGCCGAACTGGCCATAGCCGGCTTCGCCACCGGAAGCATAATCTGGAAAAATGCCCGGAAAAATCCCGCCCCGTCCAGATACGCCGCCTCCTCCAGTTCCCTTGGAATTCCCAGAAACGCGCTCCGCATCAGCGCCAGCGTCATTGCCATCGCAAACCCCGTGTAGACCAAGATCAGCCCTGCCTTCGTATCATACAGCCCCAGGCTGCGGATCACAAAATAAATGGGCTGCACCATCGCATTCGACGGGATCAGCATCGATGAGAGCAGCAGGAAGAACAGCAGATTCCGCCCCCGAAATTCCACACGCGCCAATACATAAGCCGCCAGAGAATAAATCAGCACCGCCAGCACCGTACTGCTCCCGGCCACGATCACCGACGTCAGAAACCGCATCGGAATATTCGCCTTTTCAATGGCAATCGCATACCCTTCCAGATACAGCGAATCCGGCAGGGAAAACGCCGACGATAAAATCTGCTTATTCGTCTTAAACGAAGAAATCAAAATCCATAAAAGCGGCGCAACGGAGATCAAAATGATGAACACCATCACAGCATAGTCAAAAAGCGCAATCCATTTCCAGCGTTTTTTCATGTTCTCCCTCCTAATCCGACGTGCTCATCGAAAAAATGCGGTTGCAGACTGCCATTGCGAAGACGCCCATTAAAAGCAGCAGCATTCCCAGCGCATTCGCATAACCGTACTGATTGCTCTGGACAATTTTATCCAGCATCATTACGGAAATCGTCATCGTCGAAGAGCCTGGCCCGCCGTTCGTCGTCATATAAATGCTCTCAAATTCTTTGAACACCGACGTAATCGCGATAATCGCCCCGGTTCCGATAATGCGTTTCAAAAGCGGCAGATAAATATAAAAATCAATCTGCAGGGGCGACGCCCCGTCCACTTTTGCCGATTCCTCGATTTCCGAAGAAATGGAGAAAATTTCCGACAAGGTAATCAGCATGATCAGGGCCGCATACCACAGCCAGATATTGGTTACGCTCAGAAATGCCGTATCCGCGTCCGCCAGCCAGTTCCGGCAGTATTGTTCCAGTCCGATGAACCGCAGAAAGGTGTTGAGAAGCCCGACGTCCACCTTATAAATGAACACAAACATCAGGGAAATCGCCGCCCTGGAAATCACATTGGGCACCATAAAAGCAGCCCGTACAAACCGCCAGCCCTTCCGTTTTCGCTTCAGTACCAGAGCCGTCAGGACACCGAAAGGAACGTGAATCACAATCGCCAGCAGCGCCCAGACCAGCGTATGGCGCAGCGCCGCATGAAACACCGGATCCTGGAAAATCCGCACATAATTACGCAGTCCAATAAATTTCATCGGCGTCATCCCATTCCACTTTGTGAAACTGGATACCGCTCCAAGAACCATTGGCCCCAAATATACCAGGACAAACACGATAACGGCTGGCAGCAGGAACAGAAAAACCCAAATCTTTTTTGTTTTTTGCATACCTTTTCCTCCTGTCAGAAGGGGACGCCGCAGATTCGGCGCCCCGTCTTTCTTATTCGATATCTTCCCGGTACTGGGCTGCGCCTGCATCCAGCATTTCGATAAAGGCGTCCAGGGTCGTGCTGCCATTGACCAAATTGGGGATTTCTCTTCCGAAAATGTCGTTCTGCGCCACCGGATCCCACTTATTCTGATAACTTGGGAAAATGATTTCCACATTTTTCGCGCATTCCGCGTATTCCTGCATGGTCGGAATCATCTGGTCGATATCTTCCTGGCTGATTTCCATCGTGACGGGCATGGAACCATTGGTGATGGCCTGCTCGATCACGTATTCCGGCCGGGAAGAGAATTTCAGATATTCAATCGCTCCTTCGATTACTTCCTGGGGCTGGTCGACGGAAACTGCTTTGGCAAACGCTTCCAGAGAACCCATCATCGCATTGCCCGGATAAGGCGCATAGCCAACCTTCTCCTCAAACCCTTCCTCTGCGTAGCTGGTATCCGTCAGACTCTGCATCATCCACGGCCCATTTGCGATCATCGCCGTATCGCCTGCGAAGAAATGGTTCGAAGCCAGCGCATAGCTGCCGCCAACCGCATCTTCCGTCGTATACTTCCGAAACAATTCCACCATCATTTCGACGGCCTCCCGAAATTCCGGCGTATCGTAACTTTCCGGGAATTGCTGCTGCATAAATTCCAGGCCGGCATCTGTCTGGGCTAAATAAGCGGTGGTAAACAGCATCGCGCACCAGGCTGTCTCGGTCGTGTGCAGGGAAAGCGGCGTAATCCCTGCCTCCACAAGCTGGTCGCAGGCTGCGAAGAATTCCTCCCAGGTCTGCGGAAATTCGCTGATCCCCGCCTGTTCGAACAGCTCTTTATTATAATAAATGCCGCTCATCTGAATCCCGGAAGGCGGAACCAGAAACGTCCCTTTCTCCGTTTTAAAGTCCTCGATGGCCTGTGGAATCATATTCTGCATCCATTCCTCGTCTGCTTCCATGTACGGCTCCAGGTTCACCAGCCGGTCATTTTCAATCATTAAGTCCAAAAATGCAGGCTCTGTCCCGATACTCCACAAAATAGACGGGAGGGATTCGGAGCTGTTCAGCATTTTCAGCTTAGAGCGGTAATCCTCGGCCGCACCTGCCAGTTTTTCCGCTTCAATCCGGTAGACTCCGGCGTATTCTTCATTAAATGCCTCGATAATCTTTCCGTCTGAAATTTCCATGGAGTCGTTCGTACCGGTCGTCATCAAAATCGGAATCACGACTTCGTCCGCACAGGCTGAGATGCCTGTCATCCCCATAATCATTCCCGCACACAGTACGATTGCTAACGTTCTCTTTTTCATTGTAAAACCCCCTTCTGTTTTGTTTTGATAAACGTATTATAACAAACCGGATTTTTCATCCGATATAAATTATTAAACCTGTTTCTGCAAATAATTAAATGTCCGGATATCAGGAAATTGACACCCTATCCCCCTTTGTTATAATGAAAGAAACGGAGGTGCTGCTATGCTGAAGCTTTTCATTGTTGACGACGAACCCATCATTTTATCCGGCCTTCTGAACACGTATCCCTGGGAACGGTGGGGCTTTACCCCGGTCGGCTCTGCCACGAAAGGGCGCACGGCCCTCACCCTGATTGAAAAATTGCAGCCGGATGTGGTCATTGCCGACGTCCGTATGAAAGACATGACCGGACTGGAAGTGCTGGAACAGGCTATGGAAAACCATCCTTCCATCGTATTCATTATGATCAGCGCCTACCGGGATTTCCAATATGCGCAAAAAGCCTGCCAGCTCGGCGCTTACTCCTATCTGTTAAAGCCCCTTGACGAAAAGGAGCTTCAGAAAACTATGCTGGAAGTGGCTGAACACATCCTGCAAAAACAGACGGATTCGGATCTTTCCGACAGTTATCACCTGTTTTTGACGAAACATTCCTATCATTATGAGCGTTCCCTGCTCCGCAGCTATGTCCAGGGCTACATGGAAACCAACGAATTTACCGACGCTTTTTCGTTTACGAATCCCGGCTGGAAGTCCTACCGGGTGGCCGCCGTAAGCCTGGGAATCGATATCAGCATGAACATCCTGAAATACCGTTCCGGCCATTATATCCTGCTGCAATATATCCAGTCCCACCGGCATGAACTGCCTTTCGGCTACGCCTTCGAGCGCCCGGACGGCGGTTTGTCCTATTTTCTTGTATTAAAACAGGGAGAGCATTTTGACCGCCGCAGTCTGGAAATTCTCTTCGAAAACTTTCAGAAGGAATTCCATCTGGGCGTCGTTTATGCCCTTTCGAAAGAGTACCCCTCCCTTCTGGACGCCCGGCAGGCGGCGGCCGAGGCGGATTTCCTGCTGAAAATTGCCGACGATGCGGGCCTGGATCAGCTCTACCCGGAAAATGCGGCGGAAGAGCTGGCTGCAACCACGCCGTCTCCGGCCGGATATCCGGAACATTTTTCTTCTCTGATCCTGCGCTGCATTCAGTCTCAGAACTATCCGGCGGCGAAAAAGAATCTGGAAAAATTCGTTTTCGCTCTTTCCGGGAACCACAGCATTGCTTTCCAAAAAGCGTGCCTTCTGCGGCTCACCACGGAAATTTATACGACGTTCTACCAAAGTGCGCTGCTTTCGGCGTCTCTGCGGGAAAATTTTGAGGATCTGATCGATTCGTTTCCGGAGACTCCGGTGCTGAAAACGATTCCGGCTATTCATCAGTTAATCAGGGCGCTGATTCCTCCAAGTGCGCCGCCTACTGCCAACAGCTATGTGGAAAAGGCGAAATTATACGCCCAGGAACATCTAGCCGATGAATATCTGAACATTACCACCGTTTCTGAAATGCTGTTTCTAAACCCGGTTTATTTTGGAAAATTATTTAAGAAGGCCACCGGGAAGGGCTTTAAGGCGTATCTTCTGGAACTTCGGATCGCTTACGCCAAACGGCAGCTCACCACGACTTCGAAAAGCATTTCCGCGATCTGTCAGGAAATCGGCATTCCCAATGCATCCTATTTTTCCCAGCTTTTTAAGGCATCCGAAGGGGTGCTTCCCACGGAATACCGAAAGGAGCGGCTGCTATGATGAAACGCTTTCTCTATGGATTTAAAAAACAGTTTTTTCTCTATACGGCTGCGATTATGCTGGTTTTTCTGGCGGCAATCTCTGTCATTTTCGCGCGGACGGCCAGCCGGAATATCCGGGAGCTGGCCCTGCAAAGCTACGCAACCTCGAATGAACAGCATTTATTGAATTTTCAGAAAAATTACGAGTCTCTCAGCAGCCTCACCCAGTCCTATGTCCTGAATACGTATATTCAGCGGGCGCTGTCTTCCGGGACGCTCACCTACACAGACCGGAAATACATCACCAGCAGCCTGCGCTATCCGAACAATGATCTGGTGGAGTCTGCTTTTTACATAAACAATGATTCGGAAATTTTTTATTCATCGCTGGATGTCCGGCGGATTGCCCTGAATCAGGAGCTTCTGGCGCTGTTTTCTTCCGCCGTGGAGGAGACGTATTCCAGGCCTGTCCTTCTTAGCCTTTCAAAGGAATATGGGGAAAATGCGGGACTTTATATAATTCGGAAGATTCGCCATCTGGAAATTAACTGCCCGCCGGGGCTTCTGGTGCTTCGGGTTTCCGAGCGTTTTTACAACAGTATTTTTTCAGACAATGGATTTCAGAAAGAGGCGATCCTTCTGCTTCTGGAACCGGATTCTGCCCTTTGTTATGCGCAGAATACTACGGCGTTTGCCGTTCCGGATTCTGAAATGCTGGTGAAATCCTGCGCGGCGTTTGCGGAGCCTTATGGGATTCAGAACGGGCAGTATTTTTTCTGCCGGCAGGATGCGGAGACAGGATTCTGGCTGCTCTGTGTCATTCCGAAGCCGATCATTGCGGCGTATTCGGAGTCTTTTTATCGGACGCTGCTGTTCCTTTCGCTTTTCTTGCTGCTGATCCTGACGCCGTTTATTTATCTGGCAGCGGGGCATTTTACCAGGCCGGTGCGGAAGCTTTCGGAAACAATGTCGGCATTTTCGGTGGAAAATATGGGAAAGAAAATTCAGACGAGTACGAATACGGAGCTGGATACGATTTCAGAAAGTTATAATATGATGGTGCGCAATATTCAGGAATTGATGCAGGCATTGAAAAAAGAACAGGAAATTTTACGGGCAAATGAGTACAGCCTTTTGCTGCATCAGATAAATCCGCATTTTCTTTACAATACATTGGATAATATCCATATGCTTGCCAGGATGCACGGCGATTCTACCACCGTTCAGCTCATTTCTTCGCTGACGAAATTGCTGCGCATCAGTTTGAGCAATGGGCATGAGATTATTCCGCTGGCGCAGGAGTTGGAACATATTCGGTGCTATCTGGAAATCGAGCAGATTCGGACGGTGCGGCTGTTTGATTTTTGGATCGATTCGCCGGAGGAGTTGGATGAGGTGATGATTCCGAAGCTGATCTTGCAGCCGATTGTGGAGAATGGGATTAAGTATGGATTTGCGGAGTTGGAAGAAGGCGGAGTCATTACGGTGCAGGTGCGAAGAGTGGGTGGAAATTTGTGGATTTCGGTGTTTAATAATGGGGAAGGGATTTCGGAGGAGGCGATGCGGCGGCTGAATGGGCTGTCGGGGATGAATCTGGAGGAGATTGCGCAGGAGTTTCCGCAAACGGCGGGAGGATATGGGGTCGCAAATGTGGTGTGCAGGCTGAAGCTGCGGTATCAGGAGCGGTTTGTGCTGTATTATAGTAATCAGGGCGGGACACTGTGTACGATGGTGCTGCCGGGGTAAGAAAATAGCCCCGGACAGCGCTCACCGCATTACCATAAATCCGTCCACCCACACTCCTCTCCCTCTCTAAACGGCTCCGGCGTCTCCGACGCCTCCTGCATTTCCCGGTAAATCTGCCTGCTCACATCCGGTACTGTATCCGGCCCATAGTCTTCAAACTCCCTGGAATTTAAAATCACCGCCCCCATCCGCCGCATATCCTCGATATTCACCCTCTGAATCTCCTCCGTCTGCGACGAACAGCAATCCTCCAAAATCACCACATTATACTCCAGCGAATTCGCATCATAACACGTCGTCCGCACACAGTTCGGCGTCGTCGTCCCGATCAGGATCACCGTCTCCACCTGGAGCCTGCGCAGGATCAGATCCAGCTCCGTATGGAAAAATGCACTCCACCGGGGCTTGATGATCGTATAATCCCCCGGCTGCGGCCGCAGGCCCTCCGGCGCCTGGGCGCTGTTCTCCCCTCTGCTCTCCGGCGTCATCGCGCGCCCGCCGCGTTTCCACCCCTCATACCGGGTCAGCTCCACATCACTCCCGTCCGTCCGGTAAATCCGCTTCACAAAAAACACCGGAATCCCTTTTTCGCGGGCGGTTTCCACGGCGTGTACGCAGGCGGGAACCGTAGCCGCCGCATATTTGATGCAGTGCGCGGACTTCGGATTCACGAATCCGTTCTCCATATCGATCACGATCAAAGCCGATTTTGTCTTATTTTCTTTCATTTTCACAGTTCCTTTCCTCTTTTCGTTCGCGTGTCAGTGGCAAAACCGGGCCCCCGTTGGCCAGGGGGCATCCCGCCGCTCAGAGCCGCCCCTCCAGCGTGTTCAAATATGCATCAATCTCCTGCAAATTCTCCCGCCATCCCTCCACCTGCTCATCCCGCACAATCTCCACGCTGCCTCCCTGAATCTCTCCATTTCCTCCCGCCTCATCTTCCATACAGCCCTCAATCCGCAGATAATCCTCCCGCAGCGCCTGCAGCACCTCTTCCTGCGGCTTCCACCTTCCCCGGCTCTCCAACTCCAGCAGCCGCCGCGCAATCTCCTCCGCCGCATACGGATTCTGCCCCAAAAGCCACTCCCGCATTTCCTCCTGATTCACATACGTCTCCGCCAACTGATCCAGAACCGCATCAGAAACGCAGTCATTCATACACTTCGCCTCAAAAACCCGCTGCATCCGGCTCATCATCTCGCCCGCTCCCCGGTATCCCTCCTCACGCGTCCGATCCTGCCAGACCGGATTCAGCAGCGTCTGCCGAATATCCCGCTCCACGCTCTCTCCCAGCGCCAGCGTCTCCATCGGCTGATTTTTCTCACTGTAACTCTGATACTGGCGGATCTCCTTCTTCCCAATCATCTTCGCCGCCAGCCGGAACCCTCCCTGCACCTGTACCCCAAAACCGCAGGACAGCGAATCATTCCTCCTGGAAGAAGACAAATCACAGCTCAAATCAATCTTCTTCACATTCTGGACAAACTCCCGGATACTGCTCCTCCCGTTCAGTCCGTTTCCATACGCAAACGCGGATGCCTGGATAAAATACCGGGCCAGGTCTTCGTCCGTTTCCCAGGCGCTGGCCTTCAGCGCCAGATCCAGCCCAGCCCCATACGTTCCCGGCGGGTCGCCGAAAATCCGGATCGTACCGGCTCGCTTCCCCAGCTCGCCGCATTCACGCTCCATTTCATGAGTATTCGCCAAAATGTAGTTCTCCTCCTCGCTCTCCGGCAGGGAAGCTGCCAACAGCACCGCTTCGTCCATCAGATTCACCGCATCCGGCCAGGTATCCCGCATCACGCCGGAAATCCGCAGCGTCACATCGATCCTGGGCCGCCCCAGTTCGGAAACGGGGATTTCCTTCAGCCCAATCACCCGGCCCTGCCGATCCCAGACCGGACGCACCCCCAGCAAATACAGGAACTGGGAGAGCTGCTCTCCATGGGTACGGGCAATGTCCAGCGAAATCATATTCATTGCAATCTTCTTCGGATAGGCTCCCGCATCTTTCAAATATGTCTCCAAAAGCTGTTTCGCCAGCTCGCTTCCCCGCTCATAAGCCACCGGGTCCGGAATCTTATCCATGTTCATCTGATAAAAATTCCGCCCCGTCGGCAAAATCCTCCGCCCGTTTTCATCCGGCATCCCGCCTTCCGAAGACGGAATAAAGCCGCCGTTCAGCCCGTGAACCAGCAGATCCATCTCCTGTTTTGTGCACAGCAAAAGCCGGTACACCCGCCGGATATCCTCTCCCAGCAGTCCTCCCGTGTCCGTACTGCGCAGACATTCTTCGACAACTTCCCGCACCCGCCGCTGATAATCAAAGGCGCTTTCGTTCGCCCTGCGCTCCAATACCTGATCTGCCAGAAGCAGCTCTGTCAGATACCCAAGAATCTCTTCCTCATCCGGATTTTCTCCAAACACATGGAGCCTGGAAAGCTTCCCGCTTTCCGCGCTGGCCAGCAGTGCATCCCGCACAAGTGAAATCCCTTCCTCGAAAGTTTCCGCCGAATTCAATAATCCGCGCATGGCTTCCTTTTCTTCCAGCAGCTCCAAAATCCGTTCCCGAAAGGCTGTCCCCTGTCCGTTTTTCATCTGCACGGCTTCTTCATACGCCTGAATCTGATCCATCAGCCGCAGTTCCTCCGCGTCAAAGCCGCCGCTGCTGGCCGGATAATATCCAAACAAAACCGCATTCGCCCTGCGCTTCGCAATGCATCCTTCCGAAGTCACTCCGATATGATACGGATAAAGGTTCGGCATGCTTCCCAGCACGGCATACGGCCAGCACTCCTGCCCCAGGCCGCTTCCCTTCCCCGGAAGATATTCCAGGCTTCCGTCCGTTCCGATATGAACCACGGCATGCACCTGCCGCACCCGTTCCAGATAGCGGTACGTGGCAATATACTGATGAGTGGGCGGGCAATTCGGATCATGGAGAATCCGGCAGACCTCCCCGGTACATTTCGCACCATAGCACCCGCGCTTCGGCTGCACCAGCAGACAGACATTGCCAAAAGACAGTCCGGTAATAATCAGGTCGCCGCCCTGCACCATGCCTTCTCCGGGCGGATCCCCCCATGCTTTCCGGAGGGCTTCCCGCATCCGCGGGGTAAATTCCTGAAAATACTCCTGATATTCGCCCTGGGCGGACATCCGGTACAAACAGCCTCCGCTTTGCAGGATATCTTCCACGCTTGTCCAGCGAAAATCCGAGAACGCCTTTTTCTCCAGAATCAATTTCAGCAGCGCCTTGCCGTCCTCCGGAATCTGTTCCACCTGATATCCTTCTTTCTTCAGGCGCTTCAGAATCGCCACCGCACTTTCCAGCGCATCCAGCCCAAACGCCTTCCCAATCGTCGCCTCAACGCCTGCGCAGACAGAATTGTGTAAAATAAGCGCTATCTTTTTACGGCTGTTGGGCGTCGTCCGAAGGGCAATCCAGCTTTTTACCCGCCTGGCAAGCCCCTTTATGCTCTCTGGTTGTAAAACAATCTTCCGCTCCCTGGGGCTTCGCAGCGCAATCAGCACCGGTTCCGTCATGCCCGCCATCTCCGGATTCAAATAAGCCGACTGCATTTCCTCCGCCAGCGGATTCGTCTCTTCCTCCCACGTCTCGGTGGTGACGAAATACGTGCTGACCGGATGGAAGACCGGAACATCGTATTTGCAGAACATCCGGACTGAATTCTCCGACGCGCTCAGCCCGTCCGCCCCCTTAATCAAATGCATCTGGAACTGCACCAGCCCCTGAATCAGCACCTTCCCATCCTGACAGAAATAGTGCTCCACAAGCTCCTCAAACCCATAGCTGCGGATCGTCTCCCCGGTTTCCCCGGCGGAAAAGACCGGAATCACACCGATTCCCAGTTCGTGAAATGCTCCAATCAATGCTTCCTCTGCCTGAAGGGTCTGGCTGACCCAGGAACTCCGATGGCTCATGATTCCCACATACGTCTCATAGCCCGCTTCCTCTTTTTCCAAAAAAGCCGTTACATCCTGGTAAACCTCTCCGGTACGAACTCCATAAATCCCGTCAAAGGGCAGCCTGCACGGCTCCTCCGGAATCGGCGCCCCCTCCTCCAAAAACAGCCAGTGCCGGATATAGGAAACGCAGCGGCGCAGATTTTCATCACCGCCATACAACAGATATTCATTGATCGTCGTAATAAATTCTTTTTTTACATTTCCCTGATTCAGCAGGAGCGCCTCCGAGCCGACGGGAACCAGCAGCATTTCTCCCTGCAAGGCGGTCAGAAATTCTTCCTGCGTTTTATTCATTCCACGGCTTCCAAACAAAAGGGCTACCTGCTCTTCCCGACACCAGGTATCCAGCTTTTCCAAAAACTCCTGCCTCTTTTGCTCGGTATCCAGCATGTCCCACTGGTAAATGCATAAGCTGACCTTCTGCTCCTGAGCGGCCTCTTCCCAGCCGCTTCCCTGCCCGCAAAACAAATCCAAAAGTATCAGTCTCATTCTTCGTCTCCTTCGAAATCCCCTTCCATTTCCAGGTAAATTTCCTGCAGTTTCTCCAGCTTCTCCTCCGAGGCGTTCCACATGTTCCGCTGCGCCGCCTCCAGCAGCCGCTCGCTCATCGCATGCAGCGCCCAGGGATTTACCTCTTTAATCCAGTCGTGAAGCTCCTGGTTATTCAGATATTGCTCAAACACATCGTCGTACATATAGTCCTCGACCACATCGCTGGTCGCGTCCCAGCCGAACAAAATGTCCACCATAACCGAAAATTCCTGCGCACCTTTGAATCCGTGCTGCTTCATTCCCTCAATCCACCGGGGATTGTTGATCCGCGCCCGCATAATCCGGGCCGTCTCCTGAGCCACATTGCGCGTCACTACGTGCTCCGTATCCGCCGCATTGGTGGAATAGGAGGCCGGGGCACTCCCTTTCTGAGACTTGACCGCGGCAATCAGCCCGCCGTGATAATTATAGAAATCGTCGCTGTCCAGCATGTCCGCCTCGCAGGAAGAAATATTCTTCACCGTCACATCACACCCTGTCAGCCGATTCGCGAACAAATCCTGCATCTTTTCCCCGTGATACCGTCTGGAATAGCCGTGGCCGCTCCAGGTAATGTACGCCTTCCCTAAGTCGTCGCTGGTCTCCCATTTCCGGCTGTTGACCATGATATCGACGCCTGCCCCATAGTTTCCGGGCGGGCATCCGAAAATCCGCACAGCCGCCCGCTCGTAGGCCTGCTCCCGATCCAGCCCGCTCTTCAGGAACGTCTCCATGTCCGCTTCCACATGCTTGCGGATGAAATTTTCCTCCGGCCCTTCCTCCAGCCCGGCGGCTAAGTTGACCGCTTCATCCACCAATTCGATCAGATTCGGGAAGGTATCCCGGAACAGGCCGCTGATGCGAAGCGTCACATCGATTCTGGGACGTCCCAGCTCCTCTGTCGGGATCACTTCCAACCCGATCACCCGATCCGTCTGCCCCAGCCAGACCGGACGCACGCCATACAGATACAGGATTTCTGCAATGTCGTCGCCGCCCGTCTTCATCGTCTCCCCGGAATAAACCACAATCGCAATCTCCTCCGGAACCGCTCCCGTCTCCTTCTCATGGGTCTTCAAGAGCTGGTCAGCCAGCCTTTTGCCTGTCTCCCAGGCCGCGCGGCTGGGAACCTCGGTGGGATCGATCGTGTAAAAATTCCGCCCGGTCGGCAGGATGTGCGCGTTCCCGCGGCTGGGCGCGCCGGAAGGCCCTTTTCGCACAAATTTCCCGTTCAGGCCGTCCAGCACCGACTGAATTTCATCCGCTGTGTCCATCAGGCGCGGATACACTTCGTCGGCCACGAACCGGAGACACTGTTCCAGTTGGTCACTCCGCGCCGGATTCAGCCCCTCCTGTTCGGAAATCTCCTGAATCATTCCTGCAATTTCTGTCTTCGCATACCCTTTTTCTTCCCAGCATGCAAACAGCTTCCGGCCAATCTCATCCGCCTGCTCCAGCTTCATGGCGTTCGTGCGGCCCGTTTCGTCGCACGCTTCCGGATACTCCAGCAAAGATTCCAGATCATAGCCCAGCATCCGGCAAATCCCCTGGCGCAGAGACGGTACATTGCCATTTTTCACCCGCACCAGAAGCCGCAGAAGATTCGTCAGGCGCTCGCCTTTTGGCGGCTGGCCAAACACGTGCAGGCCGTCCCGGATCTCCGAAGCCTTGATTTCGCTGACCCACAGATGCAGCTTTTCGGCCGTCTCCTCAAAGGATTCCGTAAAATCCTGCCAGGTAAGTCCCAGATCCCGCGTCAGATTCATGCGCTCTGCCAGTTCCCGGATTTCTTCCTGCAATTCGGCCGTCTTGCTGTTGCCGTTCTGTTTCGCATGGTAATACTTTGCCAGCCGCTCATCGATCACCGCAATGTCCCCATAAGCTCCTCCTTCCCGCATGGATGGGATCAGATGATCCACAATGCAGGCGGCCGTCCGGCGCTTGGCCTGGGCTCCCTCACCCGGCACATCAATGATATACGGATAAATGTTTGGCAGGTTCCCAATAGCCGCGTCCGGATAGCAGTTCCGGGACAGCCCGATTTCCTTCCCCGGAAGCCACTCGATGGTGCCGTGGGTACCGACGTGAATCACCGCATTGGCCCCAAATTCGTATTCCAGGTAGCGGTAAAAGGCCAGATATTGGTAGGGACATACCAGGTCGGTAGAGTGATAGCATTCCTCCGCTTTCTCTTCCTGCGCCCGGGGCGGCTGCAAGCCGATCAGAATATTTCCATTTTTAATGCACGGAACCAGAATCTGATCTCCCACTGCCATAAAGTCGCCCGGCGCTTCGCCCCAGTCCCGCAAAAGCTCCCTGCGGATCTTTTCCGGCAGCGCCGTGAACCAGCTCTGCCACTCCTGGGGCCCCGCCGTTGCCTCCGCCCGCGCAAGCAGTTCCTCGGCCGAACGGAAACGCCCGTCATTCGTCAGCCCCTTCGTAATCCGGTCAATAATCTCCTGCCCGTCCCGGAACGCATACTCTGTGCGGATGCCCTGTCCTTCCATGGCGCACACCAGATGGTAAACGGATTCCGGCGTGTCCAGCCCGTAGGCGCAGCCGATCATGTCCGCCCGGGGCGGCATATTGTGCAGAATAATCGCAACCTTTTTCTCAGACTGGGGGATTCTGGAAAGGTTCGCCCAGTTCTTCGCCAGACGGACAAGCTTCTCCGCCCGATCCCGGACCAGCACCGGACGTTCCTTCACGCCGTAAGGGGTTTTCACCTGTTCCGTGCAGGTCAGAGGAACGCCGATGAGCTGGCCGTCAAATTCCGCCGTGTAAACATTGCCCAGATACATCGCATCCATCCCCCGCACCGACTCCTGCCACTGCTGATACGTATAATTCGTCGTCAGCGCCTGGATGGCCGGAACGCCCAGAATCTCAAAAATACTGTCCTGTACCTGCTCCATCCCACAACCCGGCGCGGAAAGTACGCTGAGGGAATGTCCGGCTGCCACGATCATTGCCTGGGGAACGCTGCGCCCCTCCCAGATCAGGTACTTCCGGAGGGAAGCCCGCAGGCCGCCGTAAGAAACGTCCGTCGACGGCATCACATTGGAATAGAGCACCAGCGGTGTACAGCCAAAATCCCGGATGATTGCCATCAATTGATCCAGGTATTCCGTTTCACCAGTTTGAATGGTATGGAAATGGATCAGCACGCCGATGACCGGCTTCGGATCCTGGCTGACCGCTTCCAGATAGGCTTCGTCCGTCAGCCCTTCGTCCTTTCCATAATACCCGTCCCAGCGCGGGAACACGACCGGTTCATACGTACAGGGATAACCGGCCACCTTCTGAAACAGATAACGCAGAAAATTCCGCAGATTTTCTTTCCCGCCTGCTTCCAGGTAACTCAACAGGGTAGTCACCACCTGGGCCGGAAGTTTGCATTGCTTCGTCATCTCTTCCATTTCGGATTCAATGGTCGAGCGGAAGAAATACGGTTTTTTTCCTTCGAAATACTCCCGAAATTTTAAGTAGCTCCGGAAATAGGCCATACTTCCATGAAAATTGAAGATGACAAAGTCCGCCTGCTTCACGCTTTCCAGGCTTTCCCTGCAAATATCTTCGTCCCGGTCGATCTCCGCTGTGTCATAGACGTCCATGAAAATATCGCTTATTTCCCTTCCTGCCTCCTCGAACGCTTCCCGAAAATCGCAGACAGGCCGTTTTCCTTCAAAAATTGCCGCAATTTTAAACATACCTCTTCTCCTTTCCTGCCGTGCTGACCCGCAGGTGAAAAAACTGGCTGCCGCACATTTCCATGCACCAGCCAGTCCATGCTTTATTTATTCTGCAAGGCTTACGTAATAGGTCAGTTCCCGATCCGGGAATACGTCCGGATAGATCGCTGCTGCCAGGTCAGCGGCCATCACGTCGGTCTGGTCAATACCAAGCCAGAACGGGTCGCCGTACTGATAAACGCATCCGTTCTCATAGGCTGCGCACTCTGTGAGCTGCGGGAATGCTTCCAGAACGCCTTCCATTCCGTTGCAGTAAGCCGGGGTCGACGTATAAATGATCACGTCCGCATCCTGCACGCAGTCAAAGGCTGCTTCCAGTGTCAGAGCACCTTCTGTCTGTCCACTGAACGCGTTGACGCCGCCCATATCAGCCAGCATCGTGCCAACCCAGCTCGTGTCGGAAGTCGCGTATACCGTTCCGTCATAAACGGAGAAAATAGCCACTTTCTTCTGTTCCTGGCCTTCCAGAGCCTCTTTTACCGCGTCTACGTTTGCCTGTGCTTCCTGCATCACGGCGTCAACCTGCTCGTCCGCGTCGAAGAAGGTCAGCAGGAAACGCATCCATTCCATACGAGCCATGTAATTAGATTCCATGTACTCATTGTCAACGGCATAGTTAATGCCCAGTTCCTCAAGTTTGGCAATAACGCTGGACTGCGGGCTGGAACCCGTGTATACAAATACAACGTCCGGTTCCAGAGACTGGATCAGCTCATAGTCCGGATCGCCCATTCCGCCGCCGACATCCACGATGTCGCCGCTTTCCATGGCTTCCTGAATCGCCGGAATCTCCGCCCAGCTGTCCGCGGAACCGTTTACGCCGCCGATGGCGCTGATGACCGCGTCGTCATCCACCGCGCGGAATGCGCAGACCTGCGTAGAGGAAAGGAATACCGCATTATCCACCGGAGTCCGGATCACAATGCTGTCCGCGTATTCTTCCGGAACCGCTTCCAGCTCCTTCGGGACTAAAATCAGCTCCCGGTCTTCGCCGTCGATGACGCGTTTGATCCCGTCTTCCAGCAGTTCGATGGAAAAATCCGGATCGTAGAGGTTTTCTACGACGCCCGTGGCTTCCTCTGCCTGTACGATAACCGCATTGTTCGGCAAGCTGCCAAGAGACAGGCCTGCTGCCAGCACGCCGGCCAGCATCCATGTTACCATTCTTTTTTTCATGATGTTACTCTCCTTTGGTTTTCTATTTCTGAGCCTTTCGGCATTCAGATCGTTATACATTTGACGAGGGTTTCTTTCAGATCCTGGATCATCCAGGCAAGGGTTTCCTCCGCCCCGACGGCCGGTTCCGGCTGCTCCCGGTGCTGTCCCAGCATAATTCCGGTAAGCTTCGCGCCCATCTGCTTCGCCTCGTCCGGCGTAACCATTCCCCACATCAGCTGATCCAGCAAATGTGCATATAAGGAAACGCTCACCACCAGATCGCCCCGGCTGGCGGCCTGATACCAGCATTCGGAAAACTCCGCCCGCGTCAGTCCCTCCGAAGTACGGCAGAACTCCTCCCACAGGGTCTGTTCCGTAATGCCGAAGCGGTCAACCCGCTGATCTACGTAATGCTGTCTTTCGGGGCAAAGGCCGCTCTGTTTGTTCAGCGCCTCTTTCACGGCTGCTTTTACGGCTTTACCGATCAGTTCGCCGAGCTTGCTGTGCTTTCCGGCATTGGTCAGACAGACGTCCGAATCGGCATTGCAGACCACAATCGTGCCGTCGGTGCCGGAACCTGTAGCCAGCCCCATGGAATAACGGCTGGGGGCCAACAGCTCCTGAATGGCCGCAGTCTTGGCCTCCGTGCAGGTAACAACTGCCCGTGTCAGCGCCCCCTTGCTCAAATCCGTATTGATAAACAGCATAATATTAATGGTTCCCTGCTTCACTTCCTGGGCCTTTCCGGCCACTTCATGCCAGGATGCCGGGTCGCCCACGCGCCCCCCGTTTACTTCGATGCCTCCGGTCACCACCGCAGTCACCACGGTCTCTTTGAATTCCTCGGTACAGATTGCCACATTTTCCATACTGGCCGCCGTGGACATGCCGGCCGCCGTCTGGGGATCCAGCCCGATTTCCTCTGCAATCAGGGCCATATGTTCTTCGTAAGTGGGCGCACGCAGGGTACATGCCATCCCCGCGCCGGGATTCCCGTCATTGTTAAAAACAGAGGTCAAATCCTCCCGGTATCCGCCGTTTAAGGGGCAGGTACTGAGCACCCGCCGTTTGCCGGTAAAGGGCACTACGACACATTTGCGGTAGCGGTATACCCGATCGCCCACCGGCAGCGTATGAATCTGCATCATTCCATCCCTCCTTGGTTCAGTGCTTCCAGTTGTTCCCGCAAAGCCCGGCTGTGTTCCTCCCGGCCGCAGGAAATCAGTTCAAAGGTTAAAAATTTCGGATGAATCCGGCGGATCAGCCCTGCCGCCTGGGGCGCGGTAAACGGCCGGTGCCGGTCGATCTGGAAAATATGCGGATATACCTGGCTGAAACGCTCCCAGTATGTTCCGGTAAGCTTCGGCGGGTTCGCAATCACGCTCTCCACATATTCCCCTGAAAGGGACTGCTGCAGATGAATGCCTTTGATCCATCCGCACAATTCGCCATGTTCATCGAGCATCCGTTCAATGTAGGAGACGGCCTCTTCCTGTGTGCGCAGGCTGCGGTTCGTGTGCAGCAAATGCCCGGTGTCCAGCATAATCCCTTTTTTCTCATAGGAAATGCCGTAAAGCAGCCGCTCCGTGATTTCCGGCCGGGTCATCGTAAACCCGCTCCACCAGAGGTTTTCCACCAGAAAATAAAAGGAATACGGCTTATCCGAAAGCAATGCGCGGATGATCTCGCAGGCGGCGTCACAGACCTCTTCATCCGTGTGCTTCTGCCGGTAGGTAAAACACTCTTCCAGACTGCATTCGGACACATGGAAGACCACGTACCGGACGCCCTGGGCCTGGGCAATTTCCAGCTCCTGTTCCCATCTGTGCAGCATCGCATCCCGTTCCAGGCCCCCATAAACCGTGCGTACCGTCTCCCGGTCGCCATACTCCGCAAGCAGCGCATCCCAGTCTTCCCGCCAGAAATCCAGCCAGCTTGAAAAGTAGCTCAGATGAATTCCCTGCACGTCTTCCGCCGGAACAATCGGCGGAATCTCTTCTGCGCCGCAGAGCATCAGTTCCAATCCGTCGATTCCCTTGTCTTTATAAAATGCCCGCAAATCGGCCCGATCCTGATAGCGATCCAAATCCTGATTTGAAGCGGTGATATTCATCGATGTAATCATGTCGCATCCCTTTCTTTTTCCGCCAGCGCAAAAGCCGTTTTCAGCAATACGCAGTCCAAATCTCCCCCGCCGCGAAGCCCTCTGGAAGGACATCCCCCGGGACAGAATGGCCGATAACGGCAGGCTGTACAGCTTTCGGCTCTCTGCGCAGAAACCGAAACCGCCGGAGCATCCTCACTTCGCGGCTGAAACGTCTCCACGGTTCCCATCCGGTACTCCCCCAGCAGCAGCGAGCCGCAGGGGTACAGTGCACCGTCCGGCAAAACCACAAGGGAACGGCCACAGGAGGCGTAGCAGTAGTCCCCTCCGCCCCCGTCTGCCGTCAGGCGCTTTTTCGCCTGCTCGATTTCCCGGATCTGAATCTTTCTTCCGGAAAGCTGCTCAAGCTCCAGGCTGCGCCGCTGCATGGCTTCAAGCGCCTCCGCCAGAAGCTCCGGTTCCGCCGCCGAAACGCGGCTTTCTTCCCGTCCGCGCCCTGCTCTGCGCAGAAGATCCAGGCCGATGCCGCCCACATTGCCCAGATAAAAGGCAAAGTCCACAAGTTTTGGCAGCTCTTTCACATTCGCTGCCGTCACGACCGCATTCAGCCCGATCGTGATCTGCTGTTCGGCCAGAAATCCGATCCCCTGCAAGGCATTCTTCGTCCGGCCGCGGGTCAGGCGGTTGACACTTGGAATCCCGTCCAGGCTGACACCCGTTGAAATCCCATACCGTTTCAGCTTCGCGGCAATTGTACGGTCGATTAACGTCCCGTTCGTCTGCAATTGAAACACCGCATCGATCCCCTGTTCCCGCACATACGCAATGATCTGCTCTGCAAGGCCAAAGTTCAGCAGCGGCTCCCCTCCGGCGAACTGGATTTTCAGCGGGTATTCCCGCAATGTGTCCAGAATCTTCCGCGCCGTCTCAAAACGCATATCTTCCGCAGCCGTATTTTCACTGGCATAGCAGTAGGTACACTGCAGGTTACAGCGGCCGGTCAGCCACAGAACCAGCAGAAGCCGCTTACGCATGTTCCCGCAGGATCTGCTCGATCGCCGCCTCATCCAACACGCCGTTTTCGAACGGTGTGCGGCGCATCCGGTGGGGCAGTACCAGCACGGCGGCGTTTTTCAGGTCTTCCCGGCTCACCTTCGTCCGGCCCTCAAAAGCGGCAAGCGTCATCGCCGTCTTAATCATCGTGATATCCGCCCGGTGCCCGTCCACGCCCAGCGTCAGGGACAGGGCCGCCGCCATCAGCAGAATTTCATTCTCATAGCGGACGCTTCCCAGCCGCTCTTTCGCCTGTAAAATCTGCCCCGCTAACCGTTGTTGTTCCGGCTCGTACTGCCTGGCGAACTGCTCCGGATTTTCCTCAAATTCCAGCCTGCGGCGCACCACCTCGGCGCGCTGCTCTTTGCTGTTTTCCCCGCACACGTCCACCACCAGCCCGAAGCGGTCTAAAAGCTGGGGCCGCAGGTCGCCTTCCTCCGGGTTCATGGTTCCCACCAGGGTAAACCGGGCCGGATGGCTGTAGGAAATCCCCTCCCGTTCCACGGTATTGACGCCCATGGCCGCGGAATCCAGCAGGACGTCCACCACATGGTCGTCGAGGAGGTTTACTTCGTCCACATAGAGAATGTTGCGGTTGGCCTGGGCCAGAATCCCGCATTCGAATTTCTTCGTCCCATGGGAAATGGCATATTCAATGTCCAGGGTGCCGACTACCCGGTCTTCGGTAGCGCTGACCGGAAGGTCGATTACCTGCATTTTCCCTTCCGTCCGCTCCAACGGCTCGCCCGCCTCCAGATGCGCTTCGCACTCCGGGCAGAAGTCCGTTCCGTCCGGATCACAGCCAAACCGGCAGCCTTTTACCTTCTGAAGCGTCGGCATCAGGGCCGCCAGCGCCCGGACGGCGGTGGATTTGGCCGTTCCCTTCTCGCCCCGGATCAGGACGCCGCCCAGTCTGGGATTGATGATATTTAAAATCAGAGCCTGTTTCATCCGTTCCTGCCCGACAATCGCGGTAAACGGATACTGTATGTTTTCTTTCATTCGTCAGCCCGCCTTTTCTTCCTTAAAATCCCTGTATTCTCTTTCACGGCCATGCTCACCGCCGAGACGATGGCTCCTGCCCGCAGCTCCGACAGTTGATAGACCGTTGCGTCCATTTCCCGCCCCAGCTTTTCCGCCAGCCGCAGTTTGATAAAATCCTGCTCCACGTCGATGATCACCGTTTTAATGTGGTCGGCCGTCAGGGCCTTCCCTTCTTCCACCGCGTCTGCAAAGGGGTTTTTGCTGCGTCCGGCCGTCGCGCGCCCATCCGACACCAGTACAACTACCGGTAATAAATCCTTTTCTCTGCGTCTGGCCGCCTGCACCAGCGTATGCGCCGCTTCCAGCCCGGCATAGAGGGGCGTTTTTCCTCCTGTGGAAAGGGTTTCCAGCTTTTTCGCCGCCAAATCCACGCTGCGGGTCATTCCCAGCACCAATTCCGCCTGGTTTCGCCGGAAGGTAATCATAGCCACTTTATCCCGTTTCTGGTAGGCGTCTCCCAGCATCGAAAGAATCGCCCCTTTCACCGCGGCCATCCGCCTGCCGACCCCCATAGAGCCAGAGGCATCCACGACGAACACGATAAAGTTCCCGGTTCGCTTTTCCCGCACCTTCGTGCGGATATCTTCCTTCTCGATCACCAGCGCCAGATCTTCCCGCCTCCGGGTTTTCTGATAAGGGGCCGCCGCCCGCAGGGTCGCGTCAAAGGCCAGATCCAGGTCTTCCCGGCGGTTCATGGTGCTCTTCACATAGCGCCCCTGAAGGGAGCTGGTCTTGACCAGGCTGCGCCTGCCGCTTCCCCGGCGCACCAGAGTTTTGGACTTTTCTTCCAGCCAGCGCCCCACCGCAAAGGTTTCGCCGATTTCCTCGGTCTTCTCTTTCTCTTTTCCGGGCGCGGACTGGCCGGAATCGGAACCGCTTTCTTCCGGTTTGGGGTCCTCCTCAGATTCTTTCGTCTGCTGTTCTTCCGGTGTCTTTTCCGGTTCGGAGGGCGGTTCGGTTTCCCGGGTTTCTTCCGTCGGCTCTTCCGGCGCTTCTTCCCTTTGGTCTTCTTCCGGCGGCGTCTCCGTCTGCTGGGGCGCAGGCTGAGCATCCCGCATTCGGTGCGGGAGCGCGTAACGCGCCGCCTCCGTGATGGCCTCTTTATTCACGGAAGAGGAGCCGTTCCACGCACAGATGGCTCTTGCCGTCTCAATGACAGCGATTTCTCCCCGGCTTCCCTGGCAGTTCGCGTTCTGCGCAAGTTGGGCCGCCAGCGTCAGGGCCGCATCCGACACGCCGATAGACGAAAGGCGCTCCTTAGCCTTTTGGATCCGCCCGGCAAGCTGCCGCTCTTCCTCCTGATATTCTTCCGCAAAAGCCTGGGAATCCGCTTCAAACGCAATCCTGCGCCGCACAATCTCGCACCGCAGCAGCGGATTTTCCTCCGCCGTCACATCCACATAAAGCCCAAAGCGATCCAGAAGCTGGCTGCGCAGTCCGCTCTCCTCCGGGTTCATGCTTCCAACCAGCACAAACCGGCACGGATAGCTGGCGGAAATTCCTTCCCGCTCCACCCGGCAGACGCCGTCTCCGGCGGCCTCCACCAAAATTTTTGTCAGATTATCGCTCAGTAAATTGATCTCATCGACATACAGGACATTTTGATCCGCCTCATATAGGATGCCTTTTTCCAGTTTCCGGACGCCTCGGCGAATCGCCTCTTCAAAATCAATGGCTCCTACCAGGCGGTCTTCCGTGGCATTTAACGGCAGTTCGATGATTTTCTTCCCACTGATCGCCCCGGAGGCGCGCACCAGCGTGGATTTTGCGGTTCCTTTCTGGCCGCTGATCAGAACGCCGCCAATCTGAGGATTGATAAAATTCCAGATCAGCGCGTTTTTAATTTGCTCCTGGCCCAGAACCGCGGAAAATGGAAAAATTGGTCGTTTCATGTCGTCACCCCGCCGTTTCCAGCTTTTCAAATAATTCGGTTACGCTGGAAACGGTGCATACATTTTCTGCTTTATTTCCGTACAATGCTTCGCATTCTTCCCGGCTGCGCACTGACCAGATCTGACGCCCGGCGGCCAGGGCCTCCTGCAGAAGGGTCAGGTTCTCCCGGTTTTCCGTGCCAACCGGAAAGCCGCTGTCTACAATATAGCGGGCCTTCTGCATCAGCACCTTCGCCCGTCTGGCATTTTCCGGACAAATCCGTTCAAAGGGTTTTTCGGATACCACTTCCCCGCAGATGCTTTTGGCCACCTGATAGTCCGCGTCGTTTTCATGCAGGATGCCGGAGGTCAGGCCATAGCCTTTGCGGGAGAGCGCGCGGTATAAGCGGATGCCGCTGGAATTGCCGCCGGTTACAAAAATGTCGTTCCCTTCCCGCCCTTTTAATTCGATTGCCCCAAAAAGCTCGCTGTACTGCGCTCCCCGAATTTCATAGAGCTGCTGGATAACCCCATCGCGCACCACGTCTTCCGGCGTTCCCTGAGACACAATTTTCCCATTATGTACCAATAGTACAATCTGGCAGCCCTTGAGCGCCAGGTCAATGTCGTGCAGGGACAAAATGCAGGTAATGCCTTTTTCATTCGCCAGTTTCTGCAGGACACGGACGACTTCCACTTTATGTTTAATATCCAGATGGCTTGTCGGTTCATCCAGGATAATCAACTCCGGCTCCTGTACCAGCGCCCGCGCAATCATCACTTTCTGCTTCTCGCCGTCGCTCAGTTCGCTGAAAAAGCGCTCCCGGAAGGCGGACGCGCCCACGGTTTCCAGGGATTCGTCGATAATTTTCTGGTCTTCCGGCGTCAGCTTTCCCAAAAAATTCGTATAAGGCGTGCGCCCCATCGCAATCAGTTCGTACACGGTGGTCATCGACGGCGCCACCTGATCGGTCAGCACCAGCGACATTTTCCGGGCAATGTCTTTCTTTTTCATCTTTTTCAGGTCGATGCCTTCCACCTGGACGGCGCCGCTCACCGGAGCCAAAAGGCCGGACAGGGTGCGCAGGATCGTACTTTTTCCCGCGCCGTTGGGGCCAAGCAGGCAGATAACCTGTCCGCGCATGGCGCGAAGTTCCACATCTGAGATCACGGCCCGGTTATGATAGCCTACATCCAGGTTTTCTGTACGGATAATCGGTTCCATTTACATTTCCCCTCTCTTTTGTTTTACCAGCAAATACACGACAATCGGCGCGCCGATCAGGGAGGTCATGGCTCCCAGCGGCAGTTCGGTGGGGGACATCAAAAGCCGTGCCCCCATGTCGCACAGGCCAGCCATCACGGCTCCGTAAATGCAGGAAGCCGGAATGACGATACGGTTATCCGAGGTTTTGAACAGACAGCGCACGATGTGCGGCACCGCCAAACCCACGAAAGAAATGGAACCGGCGAATGCGGTCACGACCGCGGTCAGCACGCTGGATACCAGAACCATCAAAAAGCGGAAAGGCCGGATAGAGATTCCCATGGACTGGGCATATTTTTCGCCCAACAGCATGGCGTTCAGCGGTTTGCTCATCAAAAAGGCCAGAAACAGGAATGGAATCGTGACCAGATACAAAATTTTCACGTGGCTCCAGGTAAATCCGGCGAAGCTTCCCATCGTCCAGATGGAAAAGGCGGCGATTTTTTCCCGGTCGGCGATTACGGTCAGGACGCTGGTTCCGGCGCTGCACACGTAGCCCACCATCATGCCGATGATTAAAAGTGTCGTAATGCTTTTCACCTTCTGGGAGGCGAAGATAACGATCACCATAACCAGCATAGCGCCGAGAAACGCGCCCACGAAAAGACCCATAGAGGTCATGGTTTTCATCCCGAAAGTATAGCCTCCCAGGATAATCAGTGCCAGAACGAGAGTCGAACCGGACGAAATTCCGAGGATGTAGGGTTCGACGATGGGGTTTCCAAAAAAGACCTGAAGCAGGATACCGGAAGTGGCAAGTGCTGCGCCTCCGGCCAGGGCGGCCAATGTCCGTGGCAGACGGATATTCAAAATGATCGAATAGTGGGAACGGTTTACCAGTTCTGGTTCTGTGAAGCATTGAAGAATTTCCGGCAGGGTAATCTGGACGGAACCCAGGGAAATATTCAGCAAAAAGATGGCCAGCAAGGCCAGGAGTCCAATGGTAAAAAGGAGGCTGTAGCGTAAGGTCGTTTTGTGCGTCATTCTTGTGTGTTCTCCTGAAAATAAAAAACATCTGATGGAACTTCGCTCCCAAAAGATGTTTAAAATACAATTTGAATACACAGCTTCTCACCGCTGTGCAGCCTGCATTCTTATCTGTTCGCCAGAGTTCCGCAGCTCCCAGATAACACCCGTTGGAAACGAGCAAAATACAGGTAAGTATTCCGACTGATAGCTGCTGAGCTCTCAGCATATGCGCGCCTTCCCGGAAAACTCCAGTGGCTGGGAACATCCCTGCGCATAAATAAGCTAAACACGGCAACGGCCTTGTCCAGGATTCTCACCTGGTTCCTTTTTTCTGTGCTTGCACACCTGCATTTCGAATTTTTATATTAACCAAATTCTACTACTAAGCCCCTGGAAAGTCAATTTCTTTTTCTTTTCTCCACGGTGGGAATTGCTGGAATGGTTACTGTTCACTCGTACCTCGTTCCAGTAACGATTCACAGGCTCATTTTAAGTTTTGCTTCGCAAAAGAGCCTGCTCACACCTGAATCACGTTCTTACGTACCTGAGCAGCTAAGTGCTCAGGTACTGTCTGAACAGTAACCTGGAATGGGCTATATGTTCACACCTTATATTCCCTCCACGTAAGCATAATCGAACGCCGCCGAATCAGATGAAAACCTTCCGGGGAACGGGGCAAGAGATAGACAATAGTGTGAACAGTAACGCTGGAATTGCTTTTTCTGGCAATTTATGCTACTGTAAAGAAAAACGCAAGGAGGCCCTCTATGAGCACCACCATCAAAGTATTCTTCGACTACGTCTGCCCGTTCTGCTACCTGGAATTTTTCGCATTAAAAAAGGCCATCGCTGGCCGTGACGTCACCTTAGAACTCATCCCCCACGAACTTCGCCGTCCCCCGGTGGCAAAAGTCGACCCGATGCACGACGAAATGCGCCTTAAACGCTTCGAAGAAGTCCTCGCCCCGGAAGCCAAAAAACTTGGCATCCCCATGGAACTCCCCTGGATTTCCCCCCATCCGTACACCACGGACACCTTCCTGGGCTTCCTCTACTGCCAGGATCGCGGCCTGGAAATCGCCTATACGGAAAAGGTCTTTACTGCTTTTTATGTTGACCAGAAAGATATCGGCGAACTCGACGTCCTGAAAGAAATCGCCGCCTCACTGGGCCTCGACCCGGAAGACTTCGCTGACGAAATCCAGTCCCAGCGTCAGCTTCCAAAACTTGACGCCTTAAACGCTCTTTCCAAAGACTACGCCGTCACCAGCATCCCCGTGACCCTCATCGGAAGCCAGCGCCTGACCGGAAACTACGAACCCGAAACCTACGCCCTCCTGCTGGACTTGGCCAAACAGCCAGACAACGCTCCCACCGGCGGCATGGCCTGCGGCCCGGACGGAAACTGCGGCTTCTAAATATTGACCAAACGCAAATTTTCCTTTAAAATGGTAGCAACGCTTCACTGGAAAGGAAGATTCTCATGAACACGCAAACTGCAAACCTCCCCATCGACGACGAAACCCTCACCCGCGCCGCCGACCTCTTCAAAATCTTCGGCGACCCCACCCGCCTCCGCATCCTCTGCCTCCTCTCAGGAGGCGAGCTCTGCGTCCAGGACATCGCAGGCGGACTTGCCATGACCCAGAGCGCCATTTCGCACCAGCTCCGGATTCTGAAGCAGTCCGCCCTCGTAAAGTCCCGCCGCGACGGGAAAACGGTCTACTATTCCCTGGCGGACGAGCACGTTGCCACGATCATCCAGCAGGGATTAGAACACGTCTGCGAATAATTCTGCCGGGCTCTTTAATAGCTTTCGGCAGAATCTTCCAGGCCATACGCCACCAGCGGATCGCCCTCCAGCACGCACATGCCCGCCGTGTAGTAAATCACGGTTCCGTCCCCGGCGGCATAATACCGCTCGGTCACATTTCCGAAGAAATCTCCCAGCTCGCCCAGCAGCTCGCCTTTTTTCACCTTCTGGTTCTCCTGAACCGCCGGATACCACACGCCCCGTTTCGCAGTCTCCAGATACTCCGCATTCCGGTAAATTTTCCGCCCGGCCGTATCCAGCTTCGGCATGCCAAACGCATACATCTCAAAATGTTCCAGCAAACGCTTCATGCACTCCTGCACTTGCTGTATCCATTCTTCCCGCAGCAATCCGCCGTAACCGCATTCCAGAATAAATCCCGGAATATCCAGCATATTCGCCGCATAGCCGTACTCGCCCACCGCATTCGAGGATGCCAGTAAATAGTTCACATTCATCGCCTTCGCAGCCCCCAGCGCGCATTCCGTCACCTTCGGGGCCCTTGGGAAAAAGATGCACGGCGCCAGCGCCTCACACATGCCGCCTCCGTGAAGATCCGCGATAAAATCCACCTGCGGGAATACCTCCTTCACGAACCACGCCGCAATCTGCTGCCCGATTGTCCCGTCTTCCTTCCCCGGATAATCCGCATTCAAATTCACATGGTCTTCCGGGATAAACCGCGGCTGCTGCTGCCAGAATCCGCTGGTGTTCACGCAATGCATCAGAATCACGTTCCCGCACAGCTTCTCCGGTTCGATTTCCTTCGCCAGACGCGCGGCCGCCGCCGAACCGTTGTATTCGCCCGCATGAATCTGGGCTGTGATCAGCAGGGTTTTCCCTTCCTTCGCGCCGCAGATCAGCGTCGTGGGAATTTCATAATTCCTGCCGTTGGGGTGCAGGATCACCTGCTTTTTTTCACCGCTTTCCAGCTCGTATCCGCCTACATTCCACATTCGCTTTTCTCCTTTTTCTATCGTTCTGCAAACGCCTTGAAATCATCAAAGCTTGCATTCGGATTAAACTCTTTTAATACCTGCATAATGTCCGCCGCGCTGTAGGTATTGTCATACATTCCCACGGAAAGCGCATACAATTCGTTAAACTCGTCCACATTCTCAGCCGTCCAGAAATTCTGTTCCAGCCGGAAGGCCTGTCCATTGTCCCGGAAATCCTCCGCGTAGCCCGCATAAGCATTGCAGATCGAAGCAAAGGCCGGAGCCACGCACGCGCCGTATCTTCCCACCAGGTAATCCAATTCCTGTTCGCCGCCGTTATAGGTTCCGTTAAAATACTCGTAAGCTTCCTCTGTGAAGCAGTCGATCGCACCTACCCGGATATTGATCTGGTTCGCTTCCTCCGCCTCACGCACGGCATCCATCAGCGTATTCACGATATTTGTACTCATAACCGTATCAATGCTTCCGTCCGCGAGCTGCACCGCAACCTCCTCCGGAAACGTCTCCGTAAACGGATACCCCGGAAGCAGGACGATCTTTATCCCATCTTTTTCTACGGTCAGCACTTCCGAAGTCTGAACCAGTTCGGACGCAGGCGTATCGTAGGTAAATCCATAGATTTCCGCCAGCTTTTCCAGCATTGCCAGCCCGCGGAGCCGGTGCATTTCATTTCCAAGGCCCGCTCCTCCGGTACAGATCAAGTAGCGGTGGGCTTTCTCCGTATCGTCCGCGGCGAAAAATTCCGCCATGCCTGCCCCTGCTTCCCGCTCGCTCTCGTTCGAGGCGCCGATGGTTCCCAGGAAACTGGGGCTGTCCTTAATCGCATTGAACGCCTCGTCGCTTAAGCTGGAAGACCCGAACACGTAATACATTCCATATTCCTCACAAAGCTCGATCACGGCCTCTCTGTCCACAGACTGGGAAGAAATAATTCCTTTTATCCCCAATGCGTGCAGCTCATCCACAAACGCCTTTTCATCTTCCCATGTGCTGATATCGCTCGAATAAAGAAAATCCGCGTTAAAGGCCTCGCCCAGATAATCCTCATAATAGGTTCGGAACGCCTTCGTCTGCGCATCCTCCTGATTGTATACGGCAATCCCAATCGTAATTCCCTGCGTCATATCATCCGACGCTGCCGCCTGCATTCCCAAACCGCAGACGAGCGCCATCCCGCACAAAAATCCCGTTAATTTTTTCATCTTCTCTGTCACCTTTCCGTTTTTCCCTGAAACAGATGGCACGCCGCCTGGTGGTTCGGCCCGACTTCCACAAGCTGCGGCTTCTGCGTCCTGCATATCTCCATGCAATGGCCGCACCGGTTCTGGAACGGGCATCCCGGCGGCACATCCACCGGACTGGGCGCCTCGCTCTCGATGCTCTCGATTTTCTTTGTGAAATCCATTCTTGTGGAGAAGATCGCGCCGAGCATTGCCTGCGTGTAGGGATGCATTGCATTCGTCCCAACTTCATTGCCCGGAAGCACTTCCACGATATTTCCAAGGTACATCACCGCCACCTGATGGGCAAAAGACTGCACCAGCGCCATATCATGGCAGATAAAGACAAAGGAAATCCCTTTTTCTTTCTGAAGCCGCACCAGAAGCTCGATCACCCGATCCTGCACGGACACGTCCAGCGCGCTGGTGGCCTCGTCGCAGACAATGATTTCCGGTTCCAGAGCCAGGGCACGGGCAATCCCAATCCGCTGGCGCTGGCCGCCGCTCATATTATGCGGAAACCGGTAGACGAAATCTTCCGGCAGGTCAACCATCCGCAGAAGTTCCTTCGCCTTGGCCTCTTTTTCGGTTTTTTTGATCATTTTGAAGTTCAGCAGCGGTTCCGTCACAATGTCCATGACTTTCATCTTCGGATGAAAGGCCGCCGACGGGTCCTGGAACACCATCTGGATCTTCTTCCGGCACTGGCGGAGTTCCTCGCCTTTCAGCTTCGTGATGTCCCGTCCTCCGTAGATGATTTCCCCTTCCGTGGGCGGGTAAAGCTGCACAATCATTTTTACAAAGGAAGATTTTCCGCAGCCGCTCTCGCCCACGATGCCGAGGGTCTGGCCTTTGCGTACCTGTAAATTCACGTCATTGCACGCCAGGAGCGGACGCCCGCTGCCGGATACGAATTTTTTTGTCACGTGCTTTGCTTCCATAATTACCGGCGCTTCTTTAACCGACATAACGTTTCCCTCCCATCTCCGGAACCGCGGCCAGCAGGTTTTTCGTGTACTCGTTGGTCGGGTTGTTCATCACCTCGTCACGGGTTCCTGCGTCCACGACTTTTCCGTACTGCATCACGATCAGTTTATCGGCCATGTAGGCCGCCACGCCGATGTTATGCGTCACGACGATCATCGACGTCCCATACGTTTCCCGCAATTCCATGAACTGACGGACAATCTGGGCCTGGGTCGTCACGTCCAGGGCGCTGGTGGGCTCGTCGGCCAGCAAAAGTTTCGGCTGGAAAGTCATTGCCATCGCAATGCCTACGCGCTGGCGCATCCCGCCGGAGAGCTGGAACGGATAGCTCTTCATGATGTTATCGCCGGACGGCAGACGCATTTTTTCCAGCATTTCCACGCCCTTTTTCCATGCTTCTTTTTTGGACATTTTCTGGTGGGTGCGGATGTATTCCACGAACTGGTCGCCGATCCTGCGGATGGGGTTAATCATTGCCCCGGAATCCTGGAAGATCATGGACATTTGCGACCCCCGCAGATCTCTCCACTGTTCTTTATTCAGCTTTAAAAGGGACTGGCCCTCAAACAGGATGTCCCCCTGGGTCACTTTTCCGCCTCCGGGAAGCAGGCCCAGCACGGAACGGATGACGGTGGTCTTCCCGCTTCCGCTCTCTCCGACGACGCTGACGATTTCCCCTTCTTTCATGTCCAGGCTGAAATGTTCGATGGTCGGCTTGGGATTTTTGCCGTAGGTCACGGTAATATCTTTAATGTTTAATAAATCCATAGTCCTTCCCCCCTACTCTTCATCCCGCGGGTCCAGCACATCCCGCAGGCTGTCCCCCAGAAGATTGAATATTACGACGACGATCAGAATCGCAAGGCCCGGAAAGATCATCATCCACGGCGCGTTCTGCATGTAGGCCCTTCCTTCGCTTAACATCAGGCCCCATTCCGCCATGGGCGGCCTTGCGCCGAAGCCGAGGAAGGAAAGCCCGGCCAGTTCCAGCATCATGCTGCCGATATCTGTTGCCGCTGTGATGACCAGCGTGGGCGTCACGTTCGGGAACATGTAGCGGACCAGAATGTGGGTGGTGGTCGAACCCGTCACCCTTGCCGCTGCAACGTAGTCGCAGTTTTTCATTTTCAGGACAAGGCTGCGCGCCAGGCGTGCATATTTCGTCCAGCTTACCAGCGCAATTGCGATCACCGCGTTCGTGATGCTCGGCCCCAAAATACCGGCCACCGCAATCGCCAGCACCATTCCCGGAAAGGCGATCATCATATCTGCAATGCGCATGATCACGGTGTCCACCCATCCGCCGAAGTATCCGGCCAGAATCCCCAAAATGCTTCCGATAACAAAAATGACTGCTACCAGGATCAGGGACGCGGACACGGAAACTCTGGTTCCGTAAATGACTCTTGAAAATAAATCTCTTCCCAGCTTATCCGTGCCGAACCAGTGCTCTTTGGACGGCGCTTTCAGGGCATCGGTCAGGATGGCTTCCGCGGGGTCGTGGGTTGCGATAAACGGCGCGAAGACCGCGACCAGGCCGATACCCACCGCCAGGAGAAGCAAAATGGTAAACATTTTATTTTTTCGAAATACTTTTAATTTTCCCTGCATATTCCTACCTCTTTTCCCTGATTCGCGGATCAAGATAGTTATAGGAAATGTCCACAAGCAGATTGATTACCATATAAATCAACGCAATCCACAATACATATCCCTGCACCATCGGATAATCCATCGCTGTAATGGACGTTACCGCCAGATTTCCTAGTCCCGGATAGGAAAAAATGACCTCCACCACGGCGGTTCCGCCAAGCAGCGAGCCCAGCGAAAGCCCCAGCATTGTTACCAGCGGGAGCAATGCGTTCGGGAACACGTGTCTCCACAGAATTACGCTTTCCTTTACGCCTCTGGCCCTGGCTCCGGTCACGTAGTCCTGGCTCAGTTCTTCCAGAATGGCTGTGCGCACCTGTCTGGTATATTTTGCCGACATGGCGAAGGCCAGGGTGAGCGCCGGCAGGATGATTTTTTTGAATCCCTGTCCGGTCGAAATGACGGGAACCAGCTTCCACTGGAGCGCCACCACATAGAGCAGGAGCAGGCCTACCCAGAAGTTCGGCATGGAGACGCCGAAAAAGGTGAAGGCGCGGACAAGGTAGTCAATGGGTTTTCCTTTATATACCGCGGAAAGCATCCCGAAAGGAACCGCAATCAGCAGCATGATCACAAGGGACGTCAGGGACAGCTTCAGCGTGGGCCAAAGTCTGGAAGACAGAAGTTCCAGCACGGGCTTTCGCAGCGAATAGGACGTTCCGAAATCTCCGTGAAGACAGCCGGTCAGCCAGTCCCAGTATTGAACCAGAAACGGTTTGTTTAAGCCCAGTTCTTCCCGCGTCTGCTCCAGAACCGCTTCGCTGGGCATCATACCTGTGGCCGTGTACATCGCGGTTACCGGGTCGCCCGGCGCCAGGTAGGTCAGCATGAAAGTGAGAAAACTGATCCCGATCAGGACAATCAGAATCTGAAGGAGACGTTTTCCAAGCTTCTTTGCATTCATTGTTACCCTCCTCATTTTCGGTATAGCCATCCGCGGCGCGGATATGGAAAAAGGAGCCTGCACTTAGCGGCAGCTCCTCTCTCCGTATTTGTTGTCACGCGGATGTTTTTAACGTGCCCGTTAGGCGGGCATGAAAGCTTATTCTGCGGGTTTGATATCGGTGCTCAGCCAGTAGTAGTCGAAGGCCGGGATTTCGGCGCCGGTTACTTTCGAGGCGTTGCTGATCATCGTGGAGTTGTAGTAGCCGTGTACCAAAACCGCGCAGTCGTTGACCAGGATCTGTTCCATCTGAACGACCAGGTCGTTTCGTTCCTCGGTATCCAGGGACTGGGTGAACTGCTCGTAGAGGGCGTTGAACTCTTCGTTGTCGTAGTGGCAGTAGTTGGAGGCGTCGGTGTTTTCGTCGCTGTAGAAGTTGTCGCCGCCATTGCCATACCAGTTCAGGAGGAAGGCGGTCGGGTCGCCGGTTCCCACGGTGGTCCAGTTCTGGTTCAGGAGGTCGTACTGGCCGGCCTGCATCATCATCCAGTTTGTGTCGCTGTCGGTGCTGTTTACATTGACACCGATTCCGATCACGGAAAGCTGGGTCATGATCGCTTCTGCGAAGGTATCCAGACAACGGTTTTTATAGGTAACGAAGTTCAGGTTAATGTTTTCGCCGTCCAGTTCACGGATGCCGTCGCCGTCGGTATCCACGATTCCGTTTTCGTCCAGGAGAGCGATGGCTGCATCCACATTGTAAGCCCAGGGATTGTCCAGATTTTCGTCTTCATAAGACAGGCCTACGGGCAGTACGCCGGGGCCGTAGGTGTACATGCCGCCTACCGTTACATCGCAGAGGGTCTGGCCGTCGATAGCCATAAAGACTGCCTGGCGAAGAGCGTCATTGCCAAGAACGCCGTCAAAGTTTACATAGGCGAAACCGGTACGCACACCGTCTTTCTGGGAGATGTAGTAAGCATCGTCTGCGGCCAGGGTCTGCAGGTCGCTGATGGTCGTTACGTTTTCTGTCAGGTCGATGTCGCCGCTCTGCAGGGCGTAGGCTTTGGTCGTATCGTCTTCGATGAAGGTCATCGTGATGCTTCCGTAGGGAACTTCGCCGTTCCAGTAGTTTTCATTTGCAACCAGCTCGCCGCTCTTGCTCAGTTCGTCGAAATAGCTCAGCACGTAGGGGCCGGTGGCGATGATGGAGGTGCTGTAGCCGCCTGCGTGTTCGGCGTCCGTCGTGTCGCCTTCTACGTTAATAATCGAATAGAAGGGGAAGCATAAGGGGCCGGTCAGGTCGGCGTAGGCTACGTTGGTCACGATGGTTACGGTGTTGGCGGCCTGGTCGGCTTCGATGCTGGCCATGTCGATGTACTGGTTCGGAGTGGAGCTGTAGTCGGTGGTGGCGCAGACGTTGAACAGGCGGTTCAGGGAGTCTGCGACGGCCTGGGCGTCACAAGGGTCGCCGTTGGAGAAGAGGACGCCGTCGCGGATGTGGAAGGTCCAGGTTTTGTGGTCTTCGCTGACTTCGTAGGTGTCGCAGAGGTTGGGTTCTACGCTGGCGTCGTCGTTGAATTTGAAGAGGCATTCGGTGATGCCCCAGCGCATGCCTTGCCAGGCGGCGTTTTGGTAGTGGGCTGGGTCGAAGGATGTGGAGTAGACGTAACAGCCGAAGTTTAGGTGGGCGTCGCTGGCGGCGAGGGCGGTAACGGGGGCGGCGGTCAGGAGCATTGCTGCGGAGAGGCTGGCGGCCAGGATTTTGGTTGCTTTTTTCATTTTTGTTTTTCCTCCTTGAATTTCAGTGACTTTTTACGGTGGGTTACGGGTTTCTTGGGCCGGTTTCGCCGGGGGCGCACAGGCTTTCGTCCGGCGCGGGGCGGGTTGGCCTGGCGCGGAGGCCTTGACCCGACGCGGGGGAGTTTTCCTCGGCCCGGCGCGGCTCGATTTGACCTGGTGCGGCCTGGTTTTACGCGGCCGGCGCGGCTCGATTTGACCTGGTGCGGCCTGGTTTTACGCGGCCGGCGCGGGGTTCCTGTAACAAAAAAAGCGCGCATTTTGGGCGCACTTTCAGACATAAAAATGAGTCTTTCTTATACACCGTAAGATTAACTTTTCCACCAATGTAAGCAGGTCTCCTGACTTAAGTTCTTCGTCTTCTATGGCCTTCCCGCTTTCGCAGTGACACAACATGAATAGAAGACTCACTATCACAGTGACGGGATCGTACCGGATTTCCACCGGTTTCCCTTTTCATCCCAACTTAATGGGAACTTACATTTTATTAAATTTTGTAAAATATCTAACAGAAATATTATAAGCCTCCCGTCGAATTTTGTCTATAGGTTGATTAAAAAAATCCGAATTTTGTAACTATAGCCTAAATTTTTTCTAAATTCTTTAGGACTTTTTCGCGTTGACAGCCGCGGACGGCTTTTATATAATAGCGGTATCCACCGAATCGAAATGTTCTAAAATATCTAATTTTCATGTCATCGCGAGAGACTTGCGGTGTCTGTTTGATTACTCAAAAAATACCCTTTTCATTCTGTTTATTTTTTGCTTGACAGGCATATGGATATGAGCTACAATGCTTATATGAATATTTGTTCATATGTTCATGTTTTTGGCATAATGATAAAAGGATGGCTGTTTTATTTGCGAATAGGAAAAAGGAGGACACTCAATGGAAAAGAAGGTTTATATCCTGGAGAATCTGGGATGTGCGAACTGTGCTTCGAAGATTGAGCGGAAGGTCGCGGCGCTGCCTGGGGTGAGCGAGGCGACGATTACGTTTGCGACGAAGCAGCTTCGGCTGACGGCTGAGGATCCGGATGCGCTGATTCCGGAGATTCAGAAGATTGCGAATGCGCTGGAGCCGGAGATTGTGATTACGGAGAGGAAGAGGAAGGGGAGTGGGGCGGCTGCGCACGGCGTGGAGCAGGCGCATGCGGAGCATGACGAGCACGGGCATGGCCACGACGAGCATGAGCATCATCATGAACACGGCGACTCCTGCGGATGTGGACACGACCACGGCCATGACGATCACGAGCATCATCACGAACACGGCGACGCTTGCGGTTGCGGTCACGACCACGGCCATGACGAACATGAGCATCATCACGAGCATGGCGACGCTTGCGGTTGCGGGCATGATCATGACCATGAGGGACATGAGCACCACCACGACGATCACGAGCATCATCACGAACACGGCGACTCCTGCGGATGCGGACATGACCACGGCCATGATGAACACGAGGAGCACGCTCACGAGCCTCATCATGAACGTGGCGATGCTTGCGGCTGCGGGCACGACCACGAGCACGGCGACCACCCGCACTCCCACCACGTCCCCGGCCACCCCGACGACTGCGACTGCGAACTCTGCCACCCCCACGAAGAATACTGCGACGTCTGCGGCCAGAGCCTCGCAAACTGCACCTGCCGCATGCCGGACGAAGACTGCATAAAACGCGTCTACATCCTGGAGAACTTAGGCTGCGCCAACTGCGCCGCCAAAATGGAGAAAAAAATCAAAGAACTCCCCGACGTCAAATACGCCACCATCACCTACACCACCAAGCAGCTCCGTCTCTCCGCCAAGGACCCCGACGCCCTGCTTCCCCAGATTCAGGCAATCTGCTCCTCCATCGAGTCCGAAGTCCGCGTTGTACCGCGTTCCAAAAACCTGGGAGCTACCGTTACCCGAATCTACACCGTGGAAAATCTCGGCTGCGCCAACTGTGCCGCCAAAATGGAACGCCGCATTTCCGACCTTCCCGGCGTCACAAACGCAACCCTGACCTTCGCAACCAAACAGTTAAAAGTCTCTGGAAAAGACCCGGATTCCCTGCTTGAAGACATGCAGCGCATCTGCTCTTCCATTGAATCCGAAGTCAAACTCGTTCCCAGAGACAAACGCCCCAAGAGCGAAGAAGTCCTGAAAGTCTCCGACGTCGTACCTCCCGCGCGGGAAGTCAAACCGATGTTCCAGCTCACGGACAACCAGAAAACCCTCGCCGAAATCGGCGTTGGAGCTGTCCTGTTCATTGCAGGCGAAGTCCTGGAACACATGCACATGGAAATGGGCTCCCTGATCGTCCTGATCATTGCCTACGTCCTCCTTGGCGGCCGCATCGTCCTGACCGCCGTGAAGAACCTTACCAAAGGCCAGATTTTCGATGAAAACTTTCTGATGAGCGTCGCCACCCTGGGCGCCTTCGCCATCCGCGAATACCCCGAAGCCGTCGGCGTTATGCTCTTCTACCGGATCGGCGAATTCTTCGAGCACATTGCCGTAGAAAAAAGCCGCGGCCAGATCATGGACGCCGTTGACATGCGTCCCGAAGTGGTGAATCTGGTCATCGGCGATGAAGTGAAAGTCATCGACGCCGAGGAAGCCAATGTCGGCGATATCCTCCTGATCCGCCCCGGCGACCGCATCCCTCTGGACGGTGTCATCATTGAAGGCGAAAGCCGCATTGATACCTCACCCGTCACCGGTGAGCCGGTTCCCGTAAAGGCAGGCTACGGCGACGAAGTAACCTCCGGCTGTGTGAATACCTCCGGCCTTTTGAAAATCCGTGTGGAAAAGATCCTGGAAGAATCCATGGTAACCCGTATTCTGGATTCCGTGGAAAACGCGGCGGCAAGCAAGCCGAAGATCGACCGTTTCATCACCCGTTTCGCCCGGATTTACACCCCGTTTGTCGTAATCCTGGCCGCGTGTACCGCCATCATCCCCTCTCTTTTCACCGGGGATTGGAACTATTGGGTTTACACCGCATTATCCTTCCTGGTTATGAGCTGCCCGTGCGCCCTTGTTCTGAGCGTTCCACTGGCGTTCTTCTCCGGAATCGGCGCAGGTTCCAAGCGCGGAATCCTGTTTAAAGGCGGCGTTTCTCTGGAAGCTATGAAAAATGTCGATGCCGTTGTCATGGATAAGACCGGAACGATCACGAAAGGCAATTTCGTCCTTCAGCGCGCCATTCCTACCGGGGACGTCAGCGCGGACGAACTCCTTTCCCTGTGCGCAAGCTGCGAGCTGACCTCCACGCACCCGATTGGAAACAGCATCGTAACCGCCGCGAAAGACCGGAATCTTTCCGTTGTCCGCCCCTCTTCCGTAGAAGAGATCGCCGGCCACGGAATCCGCGCCATCCTTCCGGAGGGCGAAATTCTCTGCGGCAATCGGAAACTGATGGATAAATTCCATGTGTCCCTGGACGGCTATGAGAAAGAAGGTTTCGGCACCGAAGTGCTCGCCGCGAAAGACGGCGTTTTCATCGGCCATCTGGTGATTTCGGATACGATTAAGGAAGACGCGCAGTCTGCGATCGCGCAGATCAAAAAGCTGGGAATCGCTACGGTTATGCTGACCGGAGATGCACAGGACAGCGCGGAAGCCGTTGCAGCCGCTACCGGAATTGACGAAGTGCACGCAAAACTGCTGCCGCAGGATAAATTGAACGAGCTGACCAAGGTGCGGAATGCACACGGGGCTGTGATGTTCGTCGGTGACGGCATCAATGATGCGCCTGTTTTGGCGGGCGCGGATGTGGGCGCGGCAATGGGAAGCGGCGCGGACGCGGCCATCGAGGCGGCCGATGTGGTGTTCATGACTTCCAGTATGGAAGCGATCCCGCAATCCCTGGCGATTGCGCGGGCTACCAGCCGGATTTCCTGGCAAAACGTAGTGTTCGCGCTGGTTGTAAAAGTGCTAGTTATGATTCTTGGCCTGTGCGGTTATGCATCCATGTGGATGGCCGTATTTGCTGATACTGGTGTGGCAATGCTTTGCGTCCTGAATTCGATTCGGGTTCTGTATAAAAAAGATAAGTAAAATCAATGGGGCAGAAACCTGTTTTCAGATTTCTGCCCCGTTCAGATCCACCAGCACTTCCCACTTTCCGTTTCGTTTTCCATTCATTCTTCGAATATAACCTTTTTCCTTTAAAGATGCGATTTTACTTTTTATCGTCCGTTCTGATTTTTCAATCCTTTTCGCTAACTCTTTTTGCGTAATATTGGGATTCTCTATAATCATTTTCAAAATTGCCAGTTCATCCAAAGGGCAATTCAAAGTGCAAATTTTGCCCTTTGAAGCATCGTCAATTGCACTTTGAATGGGCTGAACAAGCGGCTCCGGTACAAAATCGATGTGTAAATACCGATTTTTTAATTCATAATGCGTTTCCAAAAGCAGATTGCTAAAAAACAATTCCAGATATTTTGTCGTTGCATGAATACCGTTTCGCAGGTCATTATAATTTGCCCGGACAAGCGCATTCCGGAAATACCATGAATGGCTTCGAAACGCTTCGTTGTCTGCCTTCAATCCAAATGTTTTTATATATTTTATTATGAAAACCGCTGTTGCCCTTGTATTCCCCTCACAGAATGGGTGGATTTGCCAGATATCCGATGTAAATTTGGCTAAATGGCGAATCGCCTCTTGCAGAGACAGTCCCTCGTAGGAAAAATGCTTTTCCATTTCAAAATCATAGTTCAACGTATCCCGAATACTGTTCCAGGACGCATAGAGAACCGTCTGGCCATTCAACACCCATTCTTTTTTCGTAATATTATACGTTCGAATCTGTCCTGCATAATCAAATACACCTTCGAAAAGTCTTCGATGAATGTTCTGCAGTTCTGCCGGCGAGAACTGAAACGTCTTTTCCCCCAGAAGTTCTGTTATTCTGGAAGATACAATATCTGCTTCTTCCGTACCATTTTCGATTTCTTTCCGCTCTGCCTGTTCTTCGTAATAAGTCCGGATTCTTTGCTGGGCTTGTTTAATACTGATTTTCCCTTCAATATGCTCTTTTGCCGTATCCAGAAGATAGGCGGACGTCTGTAAGCCGTCTACCTGCTGCAAGCCAATGGCGATCTGCCAGGCTTCGCTTTTTTCCACCCGTTCCGGCTCTCCCTGACGGATATATTCGTCCAAATCAAACTGCCAGTCCTTTTCTTCTGCCATGCTGCCGCTCCCTTCGTCTGGAATCCTTCTTCCTGCTGCCGTTCTCTCATTATAGCGCGAACCGCACCGTAAATCAACCGAGCCTGCCCGACCGTCACGACAAACGCATGAATGATCGTTTTTCTCCAATCTTTATAGAGTCTATTTTTTAAGAGTTTAATACTTCCTCCAGAAAGCGGATTGGGGCCAACCCAATTACAAAACGTTTCGTTTTCATTGATAGCCTCTTATTCTTTAACGATAATTCCGCCATTTTTAGGATACCAAGACTCCATTTCCTTATGATATTTTGATTTTGTGCTGCTGTTTTATCAATAGTCTTGTTCGCATCCTCTCGGAATGTTACATCCAGATGCCAATGCATGCTTTCTATACTCCAGTGTCCTCTTACTGCACGGCTCAGTGTCTCAATGTCATTTCCCAGGCTGCTGATAAAATACCGGTATTCCTCTTTCTTTTCCCCTTCCCTCTCTATCATCTTTTTCTCCATCCCTATACTTTTCAGGCCTTTCCACTCTTTCTTTTGGCTCAGCCATTTGATTTCCTCCGTCTGGTAATACTCCCTCGTTTCTATCTGGTTCCGGGCTTTTTCTATGGTTTTCTTATAGTTCTTCTCTTCTTTCATCTTTTCCCGGAATTCTTTGTCTCCAAAATATTCCTTTACATCTTCATAAAGGGTTCCCTGGTTCCTTTTCAGTGCCAGGACATAGTCCGCCCTCTTTGACCGGATTTTCTCAGCTATCTTTGTTTGTGTTCCCATTGCGTCAATGGTTATGATGTGGCCTTTGACCTGAATTTTGTCTAACAGTTCTGGAATAGCCGTGATCTCGTTGCTTTTTTCTTCTACTGCCTTTTGACCCAGACTGTAACCGTCCTCTTTACTCCACGCTGACACGATATGGCTTGCTTTTGTCCCCTTTTTCTGGTTCCCACGCATCGTTTTCCCATCCAGAGCGATGATTTTTTTCAACGCTTTCCCTTCCTCCCGGTTAAGCAGCTCTTGCCACTTCCCATACACCTGCTGTAAAACTTCCGGCGAGATAAGGCCCATTACACGGCAGATGGTATCGTGGGAGGGAGGGCCATTTTTTAATTCAATGTACTTACGCAGGTAATCCTGGTACATTTCCGCGAACGCCGCGATTTCGACCCAGTTGTCCGCGTTTGCCAGCGTCGCAAAAAGAACTATAACTACAATGTCCTTTAAAGAATGGCGCACTTTTCGTTTTTGGCGGATATCTTCTATATATTCTATCCATTGTAATAATTCTTCCATATAGCAATCCCCTTTTCTTTTATTTTACACAGAAATGGGATTGTTTACAATTTATTTACTCATGCGTTTGTCGTGCCCGACCGTTCCCCCGCAAAAGCGCAAAATTTAAGGCTATCTGACTTTCTCGTCATCAGATAGCCTTCCTAATGAATAATCTGCAGTTTCACTTCATAACCTCCATTTCTTCAATTTTCTTTTTCCGCTATGGACCTCTGGATTTCAATGGTATCTCCTCCTTCAGACCTTTTGGTAAGTGCTGGGTTTAGAGATCAGTGGGTTTTAACTTATCTTCCCATTGGACCGTCCTCCTGAGATTTTTTTGTTTCTTTGTTTTTGATGGTTTTATTGTACTACGTATTTGGAGGTTTGTCAAGTGTTTTTCTTATATTTTTTTATTCTTTTTCTTTTATCTGTTAATTGTCTGAATTTTAATGAAAATTGAAATTTTTTCTACTGTTCACAGGGTTCTCCGGGAATGTAACCGGCCAAAACCTTCAGGGTATTCACCGCCCCATCCCGATGGCTCCGCTCATATCCGTGGGAAGCATACACCCCCGCCCCAATGAGTCCATGCCGCACGTCATAACCGGCCCGCAGCGTCGCCTCCACATCCGACCCATAATGCGGATACACATCCACCGCAAAATCCGCCCGCATCTTCTTCGCCGCCGCCATCAGCCCCTTCACGACCTCATAATCATAAGGGCCGCCGCTGTCCTTCGCACAAATGGACACCTGGCGCTCCGTGCACATCAGCCCGTCGCCCACGCATCCCATATCCACCGAAATCGCCTCCGTCACCCCTTCCGGCACCGAAGCGCTCCCGCCATGCCCCACTTCCTCGTAGGCCGTAATGTGAAGATAAACTTTCCTCTCCGGACAGATTCCTTCCTCCTTCAGATACTTCGCATACCCCAGCAAAATGCCGACACTCAGCTTATCATCCAGAAAACGGCTCTTAATGTAACCGCTCTCCGTAATCCGCGTCCGCGGCTCGAAGCACACGAAATCCCCCTGGCAAATGCCAAGCTCCAGAACATCCTCCTTCGACCGCACGTCTTCATCCAACACCAGTTCCATGTTATTGTAATCGCGTTTCTTGTCGTTGTAATCGTCGTTTACATGGATGGACGCATTGTTTAACTGAAAGGTTCCTTCATAAATGCCGTCAAATTTCGTCACAACGCGGCAGTTTTCACCCTCCGCATTGTTCGCATTCATCCCGCCGATCGGGGTCAGGCGCAATCTGCCGTTCTCCTTCACTTCCGCCACCATAGCTCCCAGCGTATCCATATGGGCTTCCAGAAAAATCGCATCCTCCGCGTTTTTTCCGCCCAAATCCGCCAAAACGCCGCCCTTCCGGGTCAGGCTGGACGCGTACCCCAGGCTTTTCAACTCGTCCTGGACGAATCTGGCTGCCCGGCGGGTCAGGCCGCTGGGACTGTCAATAGCTAAAAGGCGGCTGGTAGTATCCAGAATATAGTCGCCGTATTCTTTTTCGTTTTTCATCATTCTGCTGTCTTCCCTTCTGCTTTTTTGGCGGAATGGATTCGCTTCCGCCGAACATCTCTACGCGTCCATTATAATACGGCGACCGCCCGCAGGCAATGCTTATCCGCGCTCAAAATAAACAATCTCCGACTCCTCTTTCAGCTCTGCCAGCCGTTCCTCCATCTTCTCCTCCGCACGCTCCCCATACAGCTCCTCCTGAAGCGCCGCCGCCAGCGTATCCGAAAGCTCCACCGCCCCATCCGGGACGTCCTTCAAATAATAAAGAATATGCACATTGTCCTCGAATACCACCGGCTGGCTGTAATCGCCAATCTCCTGCATCTCCTCTCCAAAAGCCGCTTCCACAAACGCCTCCTCCCAAAGAATCGAATCCGGATGCACCTGATACCCCGTTTCCAGGAACCCCTCTTTCTCAAAGGCGCTGTCTTCTCCATAAACGCTGATCAACTCCTCAAAGGCCTCGCCCTGCTCCAGCCGCGCATAAATTTCATCCGTCTTTTCCTTTACCGACGCAAGCTTTTCTTTCTCATCCTCTCCTTCCGCTTTCATCATAATCTGCAGAATCGCGCGGTAGCCTGCCGGGCGATACCAGACTTCCTTTCCGCTCGCAACCGCCGTCTCAAAAGCGCTCACATCCTCTTCATACGCGGCCCTGCTCTCCTCCACCCGCTGTTCATAGGCAGCCTGCACTTCCTCATCGGTAATCGCGGCCTCCCCTTCCATCAGCCAGTCCTCGTATTTTTCCGAAGCCAACGCATTGCGATAATAATTTTCCATATATTCCAACGTATACCCGCTCTCGTTCAGCGCACTCTGCGCCGCATCGGCAGCCGTCAGCCCCTCGTCCTCCCCGTCAAGATACTGCGTATAATACGCCTCATACTGCTGCGTCAGATTTTCCCACGAAACCCTCGCCGCCTCCGTGATCGCCGATTCTTCGTCCGCAGACATTTCATAGCATCCCTGAGCCGTCATATCCTGCGTCAGCAGCCGGTCTTCCACCAGCTCCGTAAGCGCGGATGCCTCGATGATTGCCGCAATTTCTTCCTCACTGGCATCAATCCCGTACTGGGTCATCCGGTTTTTCAGCGTATTGACCATATTGTCCAGTTCTGTTTGGGTAATCGTTTCTCCATTCACCGCTGCAACATTGCCCGTCTCTTCCGCGGCTGCCCCAAAACTCACGGCTCCAAGCGCCGCCACGAGCAGACCGATCAGTAATTTCTTCATCCGTTTTCCTCCCATTTCTCCGAATATGGAAAAACCGGCAGCGGGCATCAACTGCCGCACCGCCGGGTCCTCCCAAACATTATTCTGTAATCGTGATCGTACCAACCAGGTCGCCGATCTCAATCGTATATTCGCCGGCATCCAGAGTCAGGTCCATCTGCAGCACGCGCCAGCTTCCGCCTTCAACGGTCATGATCTTCTCGGCTACTACTTCGCCATTGGCCTTCGCCTGGGTGATGGTAAAGCCGTCCGCGCCGTTGTTGCGCAGCAGGGCGTATACGGTAAACGGTTCGCCCGCTTTCGTTTCATTGACCAGCGTGGTCTGCGTGGTCGTAGAAGAACCGCTTTCCACTTCTTCAGTAATCTGCACGGTCGGCAGGATCAGGCAGGAATACTGGAAATCCGGGTCCTGTCCGTAGCTCATGCCAAAGCCGTAGGTCACAAGGGGATCGCCCCAGTTGTTCGGGGAAGCATGGTTTTCATCATCTTCCATCGTGGCCTGCACCATCAGCCGTACATACGGAGATGCGCCCTGATCGCCTGCGAGGTCTTTCCACTGATCGTTGTCACTCACTTCGTCTCTGGCAATTTCCTTGTTGATAATACCGCCCGGCTCCCGCTCGCCAAAGAGCAGATCCACATAGATCCACGGGGAAGTTCCGGTTACGAAGCCGCCTTCCGTTGAACCGTGGTCAGCCGCCTGGCTGTAGCTGAGGTACAGAACCGCGTCCGCATTTTCCAGCGCATACGCAGTGGGTTCCGTGTTATTCATTGTCAGTACAATGGGTTTTCCGGCGTCCTGGGCATCCTCGATGAACAGTTCTGCCGCGTCATTGATCGTTCCGTAATCGCCGACAACAACGTCTGCTTCGTCCATGGTTTCGACAACCGTTGCGCCCATTTCCGCAATGTATTTTTTATAGCCTTCCAGCGCGGTGCTTCCGGAGCCGTCGATGTAAACTTTCGCATCTTTTGCCAGCGGAAGCAGGTTGTTGTCATTTTTCACCAGAACGGCGGATTCTGCCTGCAATTTTTCTGTCAGCTCCACTTCGTAGGGATTGCGGGCTGCGCGCAGCTCTTCGTCATTGGTGATCTCCGTCGGGTTTGCCGCCCACTCGGCGCTCGCGCAAAGCTCTACCGCCGCGTCTACGTCACAGTACGGATTCTCGAACAGGCCTTTCTCAAATTTGAACCGCAGGATACGGGTCGCCGCCTGATCGACGTTCGCTTTTTCCACTTCGCCGCTTTCCAGGCCGTCGATGATGGCGTCCGGATAATTGCTGGACGGAGAGGATTCCCAATCGGAATAGTCGTGGTACATGCTGCCGGAACCGAACATGTCGGTGCCGTTTGCCAGCGCTTCATTGTAGAGCCAGCCGATGGTCTGCTCGCCAAGGTCTACGCCTTCGGAGGTGATGCCGGTCATACGGCCGGGGTTGTTCGGGCCGCCGCCAAGGGCCCACCAGTCAGACACCACAACGCCGTCAAAGCCCAGGGTATCCCGCAGGTAGCTCATGGTTGCCTTGTCCCATTTTACGTCGACGGTGTTCGAAATGCCGGTGCCGCCGCAGTTTGTCATCACCCATTCGGAGCCTGCGGACAGGGCCGCTTCCCAGCCAACCATCCAGTTGTCAAAGTTCTGCGCTACGGAACGGGCATTTCCGAAAGAGGAATCGCCGCCGCGGCCGATCCAGTGTTTCGTACAGGAGGCCAGGCCGTTTTCTTCCAGACCGCGGATTTCTTCGTGGACAATGCTTGCAATGTATTCCGGGTTCTCGCCGTACTGGGCGCCGATCTCGTTTGCGTAGGGTTCAAAGGTTACGTGGATTCCCACGGCCCGCATGGCTTTGCCGTAGAAGGAAGCCAGTTCGTAGGCCAGTTCGGGATCATTGGCTGTTCCGAAGCCTTCGTGAGCCTTGTCAATGTAGCCGCCAAAGGAGTTGTATTCACGGTCGGAGGTAAAGACCATGGGAACGCCAAGGCGTTCGGCTTCCGCGCTGGCCTGAAGGTTATTCAGGGTGTTGGTGATGGTGATCGGCGTGCCGTTCAGGTTAAAGAGCTGGCAGGTCAGGGCGTATTCCTGAACCATGTAGCGGGCGTCTGCGAGCTGCGTGTTGACGCAGAACAGAAGGCCGACTTCTTCTTTGGCATCCATCTGGCCGATCAGGTCGGCAATACGGGTGTCGGTTTCCTCGCGCCAGTCTTCGTAAACGTCCAGCGTGCCGTTTTTGTTCAGATCCTTGAATTTCAGGCCGTCCACTTCCAGGATCGGGGTAATGCCCTCCATGTAGGATAATTTGACCTGGCCGGTGGACTCGTCCGCTTCGATGACGGAGAATTCGCAGTCCTGCTGGAGGTAGGCTTCCTCTGCGGCTGCTTCTTCGGAGTCGGCGGATTCGTTTGCCATGTCGATGACGTCTGCGGCTGACTTGACCGTTTTTTCTGTTTCGGTTTCTGCTTCGGCGAAGGCGCCGGTTACGCAGGTCAGGGGCATCAGCATTGCCAGTACGATGGATAATGCTTTTTTCATAGTAATCTCCTTTCTTTCCTTTTCATTTCCTTTTTTGCTGCACCTTTTTGCGCCCTGGGGCGCGTAAACCTCCCTTCTTTCGTTTTCATCAGCTAAGGGAATCGTAGCATAATCGGGTTTGGGGGAACTTGTAATTTCGGGCACCGAGGGTGTGAACTTTTCGTTGGGGGAGTGGGGAGTGGGAAAATTGGGTACTGTTTGTTGGAAAATTGGGTACAGGGGTGGAAAAATAAGCATTGCGCTGCTAATCGTTGCGATTCTGAATTATACACATAAAAAATAGCTCGTCCTGTCTCTGGTAAAATAGGCGAGCTATCTTTTTCTTGTTTTTCTTTCGCCGGGGCGGGTGAGCTGCATTCACCTTCCGGCTGTCCTGTTAAGCATATTATAACGTTTCCAGGGCCGCTATGTCAAGGCAATATCGAAAACAAATCCAGGGCGGCTGCGCCTTCCGGCGCGCCGCCCCCTCACACTACTCCACAACATTGACCGTCTTCGTCAAATCTCCCACCGTAATCGTATGCTCGCCCGGCGTATCCAGCGTAATCGTCATCTCCACAACACGCCAGCTTCCACCCGTAACCGCCATAATCTTCTCCGCGATCACTTCGTCGCCGTCCTTCGCTTCCACCGTGGTCATCCCATCCGCGCCGTTATTCCACAGCAGCGTATAGATTTCAAACGCCTCTCCGGCCTTCACTTCCACCACCGACTCGCTGCTCGTCCGCGTACTTCCATTCTCCTCCGTGGTCACTTCCTTCGTCACCCGCGGCAGCACCAGCGTATCATAGACAAATTCCGGCTCCTCGCCGTAGCGCATCCCATACTGATACTGTAAGAGCGGATCGCCCCAGTTATTCGGGGTGGTGTTATTTTCACTGGTTTTCATCGTGGCCAGGAGCATCATACGTACCCACTGATTCGCTCCCTGATCCCCCGCAAGATCTTTCCACTGATTCTCGTCCATTGTTTCATCCCGCGCAATTTCCTTTACAACCATTCCCGAAGGCTCCGCATCGCCAAAAAGCAGCCTGGCCAGCATAATCGGCTCCGTCGTCGTAATGAAGCCGCCCGCACCTGTGCCATGATCCGCCGGACGCGAGAACGTCAGCGCCAGCACCGCATCGCCATTTTCAATCAGATACGTATTCGGGTCCACGCAGTTCGCCACCACCACAAGCTTCTTTCCAAGAGCTTTGGCATCGTCGATCAGCAGCTCCGCCGCATCATTGATCTGCGTACAGTCCGCAATCACCACATCCGCGCTTTCCATATCCTCCACAACCTCGGCAAACTCCGGAAGAACCTCTTTGTATCCTTCCAGCGTTATCTCGGAAGCCGTCGATCCGCTATAAACCTTTGTCCCTTTTTCCAGCGGCAGAAGGTTTTCCTCATTTTTAATCAGAATCGCGGATTCCGCCTGAAGCTGACGCTCCAGCTCCACAACCTCCGGATTCCGGGCCGCATTCAGCGTCTCCAGATCCGTGATTTCCCAGGGTTCCGCAATATATTCTTCCGAAGCCGCAAGGGAAAGGGCATATTCCGCATCCGAATAAGGATTCTCAAATAATCCAAGTTCAAAACGGTCTTTCAGCACCCGATAGCAGGTTTCGTTCAGACGTTCTTCCGTAATCAGGCCCTGCTCGTAAGCTTCCTGCACCGCCCCGCGGTCGCTGTTAAAGCCGGGATTCTCCACATCATAAGCCGAGCCGGGGCTTCCGATCTGATCCAGGCCCAGATTGATCGTGAATGCATACCGCTCCGGAATCGTCAGCTCGTCCAGATTGATGCCGTCGTAAGTCACGCCGGAAGAATTGTCCGCACCCTGTGCGCCCCAGTCGGACACAATAATGCCTTCGTAGCCCAAAGTTTCCCGCAGGTACTGCATGGTCGGTTCATCGTAGTCCACATGGACGGTATTGGTCAGGCCGGTGGAGTAGCCGTTGGTCATCAGCCATTTGGGATTAGATTCCAGGGCAATGCTCCAGGCCGTCATCCAGTTGTCCACCGTCTGGGCGTCGCTGCGTGCACCGGAAAATGCGGAATCCCCGCCGCGGGCAATGAAATGCTTCGCGCACGCTTCCGTACCGCCCTCCACCTGAATCGCTTCAATCTCCAGTTTTCCCATGGTTCCGGCATACTCCGGATCTTCCCCGTTCCAGGAACCAAGCTCCTGCCCGTAGGGATGCAGCACCACATGAATGCCGGCCGCGCGGCTTTCCAGGGAATACTGCGTCCATAATTTCTGAGCCAGCTCCGGGTCATTGGCTGCGCCGAATGCGTCGTGGGCCGTGTCGATCATGCCGCCCCAGGCGTTGTACTGGCGGTCGTTTGAGATCAGGATTGGAATGCCAAGGCGGGTATCTTCGCCGAGCGCCTGCATTGCATTGTGATAAACGATCTGCTCCGTGGGCGTCCCGTTCGTATTATCCAGGTAAGTGGTGATGCCAAGCTCATTCACATAGTACCACATGGAATAGCTTCCGCCGGTCATCGGCCCGCTCACTTCTTCTCCCTCGCCCGGAACGTCGAATGGGATTTCCGTGTGGAACATATAGCGTTCGTCCGCAAAATCCACGCCTGTGGGATCTCCGCAGGTATTGACGTGGTAAAACAGTCCTGATTTTTCTTCAATGGTCATCTGGCTGATCAAATCCCAGACCCGCTCTTCCACGTCGGCGCGCCAGTCTTCGTAGACGTCCAGGGTTCCGTTGCCGTTTAAGTCCTTGAATTGAAGGCCGTCCGCCTCCAGAATCGTTGTCACACCGTTTAAATAGCCCAGTTCTTTCTGAGTGTCCGTACCTTCGATAATGGTAATCGCTTCATTAACCTGGTCATAGTTGGTAAATGTCGCCTGATACTCCGCCGTTTCTTCTGCCTGTACATAGTTCTGCATCATGCTGCAAACCAGCATTGCGGCTGCAATGGATACTGTTATTTTTCGTTTCATCGAATACCTCCCTTTTCAAAAATGGTTTTACTCTGCCAGTGTCACCGATCCCCATTCGCTGGGGTTCGTGTTGATGTTTTCCGTTCCGCTCCACGCCATCTGCGGAATGTACTCCGTGCCGGGGCAGGGGTAGCTGATATCGGTAATTGCGAAATTGCAGGAAAGGGTGTCGCCGGCCTGCGGTTCATATACGGCAATGTTGTCATTCGAGAAGCAGGCCCACGGAATTACCGCCTCCCAGATGAAGCCCGTGGCTGTCATGCTGACCGCGCACTCGTAGCCGTCCAGGACGCTCTCGCCGCCGTCCATCCCGACGCTGACGAAGCGCTCGCGGGACTCCTTGGGAACCATGGAACGGTCGATGGCCGTATCCCAGTAGCCTTCATCCATGACGAAATAGACCAGGAAATCGTTTGTGCCGTATTCGGTGCGTTCCGGGTCGGCGGAGGGGTCGGTGGAAATGTAGAGCTTCAGGTTGTCTTCTCCGTCGATGGGGAGCATTTCGATGGCGCCAAGGGGTGTGTCTTCGGTGACGTCTGCGGCCATGTAGAGGTTATCTTCGTCCCAGGCCAGGTAATAGGCGGCGGAGCAGTCGTTTTCGCCCTGCCAGAATACGACGTCGCGGATGACCTGGGCTGCGTCTTTGACAATGGCAGGGGATTCCAGGTTCCACTCGTCCAGGCTGCCGTCGATGGCAATGTCCTGGGCTTTGTAGGCCGTGATGTTCGGGCGGGCGGTTTCTTCCGCACAGGCCGGGACAGCGAAGGTCAGGGAAGCGAGCGCGCCCAGGGTCAGGTAACACAGTTTCTTTTTCATTGATGTACTCTCCTTTCGGGGCAGAACAGAAATGGGGTCTGCCTGTGATTTTTGTTGCTAACATCTTAGCATAGGACTTGGGGGAAATATCGGGAGAATCCTGCACAGTTGGATGGAAAATCCGACACGGCGGGGCGGGGGCATCCGGCGGCTTGGCAGGATTTTCGCGGCAATGTGCTCGCGGCGGGCGGGCTTCATCCCGCGGCTCGGCAGGTGTCTTTGCTCTGCGGACATTTCGTTTGAACCCGCCTGGCGGCGTCTTTCGCTGGCGTTTTAATCCGGGCCGTCTGGCGGTTTAAGCCCCTCATTCTGCGGCCCAGGGCGCTCCCTCCGCAGCCGCCATGTCCCCCGCGTTCCCGGCCCACAGGCTCCCGCTCATCGTCCCGACAGCCTGCACATTGCTCCCGTTATCTCCTGTAAACGTATTTCCGCAGAACCGACTGTACGCAATGTCGCGCAGGTACAGCGCGCAGCTCTCATTTTCCTCGAAAACATTGCCCGAAACTTCAAAAGCGACCTCTCCGTAGCACATCACGCCAACCCAATTCCCCGCGATCCGGTTCCCGCTAAAAACCGTAGGTGTCCAGTCCAGGCGGACACCGCATACCGTACAACCTGTAACCATGCATCCGGCCATCAACGTCTCCCCCTCTTTTTGCAGGTTAAATCCATTTTCACAGTCCTCCGCTGTACAATCCCACAGCGCATTTCCAGCCCCTCCGGCCAGAAAATACCCCTGCCCCGTCCGCCTGACCACGCATCCCTCCATCACACTGTCCTCCATATGCGAAAAAAACAGCCCCTGGTCACAATCCGAAGCCTCACAGTCAATCAATGCAAAATTCTTGCTGGCGCGCAGATCCATCCCATGATTCGTGCCCGCGGACGTGCATTCCCGCAGCACGCCGCCCCCGCACTTCGCCGCATAAATCCCAAACACCCCGCAGCGATCCGCCTTACACTTCTCTACCGTCACCCAGTCATTATAGGCCAGCACCATCCCCATACTGCAGTCCGACACATCCGCGTTCCTCACCGTAACCTCCCCGCATCCGCAGCAAATCACCTCGCCCGCATCCTCTGGTGCCTCCACCGTCTCCTGCAAAACCGCATAAAACAGCGGCTTCCCGTTCACCGTACAATTTTCAATGGTATGGCTTGTAAAATACGCCTCGTCCTCCCCGACCTCAAACAATCCCGTCAGCACCGGAACCTCCTGGCTCCTCTCCGACAACGGAGGCCCCGCCAATGCAATCCCACACCCCTCAAACGTACATTCTTTCACCGTCATCCGGTAAATCCCCCCGCACCACATCCCGCAGGAAGACGTCCGCCACGCCTCCTCAGCCAGCACGATCCGGCAGTCCGTAACCGTCAGCTCATCTCCCACCGCATAAATGCCTGTGCGCCGCATCCGGATTTCCAGGCCCGTAAGCGTCACGCCTGCCGCCTCCACCCGCACCGCGGCCTGAAACGCCGGGGCATCGATCACCGGACTTGCGCCCTTGGCTGCGCGGATTGTCACCGCCTTTTTTACGGTCAGCGGAAATGTCTCCCCTGGCTCCGCGTAAACGCCCTCCGCCAGCTCGATCACATCCCCGTCCGCGCACTGTTCCAGCGCTTCCGTCAGGCTCCTTCCTTCCGGCGAAACCGTGATCGTTTCCGCGGAAACCGGAAACGCCCAAAAAGCCAAACCCAAAAGAAAAAACAGGATCTTCTTCATATCATCTCTCCCTTCAAACCTTCGCTGCTTCCAGACTTCGAATGCGGCCTGGAAATATACCTAGTTTGTCCACCTCGGCCGCCGTCCACGCTCCCCCGCCCCGAAACCCGTCCGGATATCTGCCCGGCTTGTCTGCCACTGCCGCCATCCCACGCGCCCCCGCCCCGAAACCCCGCCCGGAATATCCGGCACAGCCTGCCGGAAAAACAGGTACTTTGCTGAAATTTCCCTTTTTCTATGCTATACTTGACAAAAAAGGAGGCAATCTTCATGTATCGTGTACTGATCGTTGATGATGAGCTTCCCGCGCTGCGGTTTGTAAGCTCCATCATCGAAAAATTTTCCCAGTCCTTCAAAGTCGCCGGAACCGTATCCAGCGGAGAACTGGCTTTAAATTTCCTGCAGAAGCAGACCGTCGACCTACTGATCACCGACATCAGCATGCACGGAATGAACGGCATCGAGCTGGCTCTGGCCGCGCGCCGCATGCAGCCGAATATCCACATTGTCATCATCAGCGGCTATGGCGAATTCGAGTACGCCCAGGGCGCGATCCAGGCCGGCGTGGACGACTATCTGCTAAAACCTGTCAGCGTCACCAAAATCACCGCAATCTTACAGTCCATCCAGGAAAAGCTGGAAGCCAAAAATACGAATCTCTCGGCTTCTATCCTGCCTGCTCTGGCCTGCCGGCAGCCTTATGTCCAGGAAACCGCTGCCCGGCTCTACGGACGGAAAAGCTACCGTTTCGCGTTCCTACGCTGGGGAAACCTTGACATGACCCTGCCGAAAAATCTGAGCGCGACTTCCTTAATCCTTCCCACGAATGAGCAGCTTTACGAGCTGCGGGGCCGGGACGACGAGGAGCGCATCCTGATCGCGGAAGACCAGGGGATCGATGAATTCCTCTCCCGTTTGAGTGTCTATATGACCCAGCATGGCAGCCTTCCTACCTGGACGGCGGTGTATACGCCGATTTCGCGGCCGATTGAGGAGCTGGCGGATTTTGTAGATCCGGCGATCAATCTGGTTTACCAGCGCACGGTCATCGGACGCCATCAGATCATGCAGTTTTCCGGCGGCACGAACCCGAAGATCCTCCGCCTCCCGGCAGCGGATTTAAAGCAGCTCGCCTATTTTGTCTCGTTTGATAAGACGCGGATGATCCGGGAATACTTCGCATCTCTGGCGGTTTCCTGGGAGCGTGCGAATACGCCGCAGAGGCAGGTGTGGCATATGGGGAGGCAGGTTATTCATCAGATCGCGGCGGTCAGCCAGCCTGTTGCCGGGCGGCTGGAAGAGGTGCTTCAGGAGTTTAACCAGCAGCTTCTTCTAGCAGATTCCTACAGTGATCTGATGCGGAAAACCTATGCGCTGCTGTTTGAGGACGGGAGCGCGCGCGACCGGAAGATGTCTACCCGTGAGCTTTATGATTATGCAATTTCGTATATTGAGGAAAATTATGTGCAGCCGTTAAGTATGCAGAGTCTCTGCGACGAGCTCGGTATTTCCCAGACCTATTTAAGCCGCCTCTTCCGCAAATACAGCAGTACCACGTTCAATGCTTATCTCACGAAATGCCGTATGGAAGCCGCGATGCAGCTTCTGCGGGAAAAGCCGGAGCTGCTGCTGCGGGACGTGGCCGCGTGCGTGGGCTACGAGGATTCCTCCTATTTCACCAAAGTTTTTCGGCAATATACCGGAAAGAACCCGTCTCAGTGGGTTTCCGGGGAGTGAAGCGCGGGTTTCCGGCGGGCCGCCCAGGCGGGCACGGCACCTCTGACAACGCCCGAACCCAGCCCAGGCAGAACAAAACGCCGCTAACACGCCCGAATCCAGCCCATGCAGAGCAAAACG
>JAUNPS010000001.1:153594-266523 GCA_030536575.1 Eubacteriales bacterium
CCAGCCGGGCAAAGCGCCGCTAACATACCCGAACCCAACCCAGCCGGGCAAAACACCGCTAACACGCCCGAACCACCGACAGCGGCCCCGCATATGACGCTCCGCCCCGGCAGGCGGCTTTTGGCTGCCGAAACACGCCCGCCTCACCCCTCCCTCATCCTCTCCACCAGTCCCGCCCGGTCCAGCTTCCCGCTGGCCGTGCGCGGCATCTCCCCCAACCTTACAAACCTCTCCGGCACCATATACCCCGCCAGCCGCCCCTTCAGCGCCTTCCTCATCTCCTTTTCTTCCAACTCCCCGACGAAAAAGCACCACAGCTTCCCCGTCTCCTTCTGGAAAAGCACACATCCGTCCTTCCACCCCGGTATAGCACGCAGCGCGGCCTCCACCTCTCCCAGCTCCATCCGATAACCCAAATGCTTCACCTGCGCATCGCGCCTCCCCAGCACCACAAGCTGTCCGTCCTCCCGCAGATATCCCACATCCCCGGTATGGTAAAAGCGCTCCTGCCATCCCTTCTTAAGCGGATCGTTCACCCAGGCCGCGGCCGTGCGCGTCCCATCCTGGTAATACCCCGCCGAAATCCACGGGCTGGAAACCAGCATCTCGCCCGGCGTCCCCGCCGGAACCTCCCTGCCCGCTTCATCCACAAACAGGAGATGCGCCAGGGGAAATGGCCTTCCCACCGGAAGCGGTTCTCTTTCCTTTGGCGGCCCTTCCACCTTCCCCACCGCCACGGAAAAGGCCTCGGTGGAGCCGTAGAAATTCCACCACCGTGCGTTCGGCGCAGCCTCCATCCAGGCGACGAGAGGCCTCCAGGGCATCGCCTCCCCCGACATAATTCCATAGCGAAGCTTTGGCAGGCACCCCGCCTCCAGCGCATCCGTCACCCCGACAAAGCTCGATGGCGTCATCGTCAGCTCCGTCACATGGTTTCTGTTCAAGCACTCAATAAATTTCTTCGGGAAAGAAAGCACGCCCACCGGAAGCAGATAAACCGCCGCTCCCAGCGCCACAGGCGGAAACACGTCGATGATCGAATTTGCGTAGAAAAACGGCGACTGATTCCCGAAAATCACATTTTCATCAAATCCATACGCGGCAATCGTCGCCTCCGTCCAGTGCAAATAGCTGAAATGCGTCTGAACCGAACCTTTAGGAATGCCCGTAGACCCGCTCGTATATAAAATCGACACCGGGTCATAAACACTCGACCGCCGCCGGATTTCCTCCAAAACCGCCGCATCCGGCTCCACCCTCACCGCATCCTCATACGAAAGCACCGCCCCAAACAGAGCCTGCCCGCCAGGCGCGCCCGCGCAAACTTCCACCAGCCCCGGCGCTCCAACCTCCGACCCGGCCGCACATAACCCCAGGCCCGCCGCGCGAATCTCAGCCCCAGCCACGCCAGACTCCAGCCACGCCGCGCAAATCTCCGACCCGACCGCGCCAGATTCCAGCCCCGCCGCGACCGCGCCAAGCCCCTCAACCACCTCCCTCCCCTTCTCATCCACCAAAACAACTCCCGCCCCCAATCCTCTCAAAATCCCCGCCAGCCTCTCCCCCGGCATCGTCACATCCACCACCGCATACGCACACCCCGCATACACCGCCCCAAACATCACCGGCACATTCCAAATACTCCTCCCCTCCATCAAAACTGCCACCGGCCTCCTCCCAACCCCCATCCGCGCAATCGCCGTCCCAATCCTTCTCGCCCTCTCCCTCAGCGTCCCAAAATCCATCTCCTCCCTCTCATCAAAAAACGCCACGCGCTCCGGAACCCTCTCCGCCGTCCTCTCCAAAAACTCCAAAACATTCGTAAACATCTCATCCATCCTTTCCATGCCGCCAGCTCTCCGCCGCAGCCATCCATAACCGCCCCTGCGCACCCGGCCACGAAACGCCGCGCGCCCATCTGGAACCGCCCCTACACGCCCGGACACGAAACGCCGCCACGCCCATCCGGAACCGCCCCCGCGCATCCTGCCACGCCCGGCCCCGTCCGCGAATCCCAGCCCGTCAGCCGCGCCCTTCTCTCACGCCGACTCAAAAAATTCATACCCCTCATACCACTTCTTTGCACACCTCTCATAAGACGCATACGCCTCATCCCCCCGCCTGTCCAAAATCCCATACCTCTCCCTCAAATCCTCCCCCAACTTCCTTGAAAACGTCACACTCCCCTTCACATTCAAATGCTGCCAATCCGCAAAATCCGACGAATACCGCAGCCCAAACCGCAAATCCGGGTCATTGTAATCAATCCCACCAAACCCATACTCCTCCGCAACATTCCACAGCGCATTATAATACATCTGATCCGCCGCATAATCCGGATTCGGAATCCCCACCAGCATCACCTCAATCCCCTCTTCCCTGCACAACTCAAAAATCTTCCTCGCATACGCCTCCTCCCTCTCATTCAGCTTCCTCCCCATCGTCGTCGCCACCACCGACGGCCTCTGATGGCTCTCCACCTCATCCACCTCAATAAACCCCTTCCAATCCTTTCCGCGCCCGCCATTATCCGGCGGCAGCACAAAATCCTCCGCCGTCAGCGACCCGTAATTATTATGTACCTGCGGCAATCCCAACAGATAATCCAACGCCTCCAGCGGCTCCTCCACACAAGCCAGAATCGCCCCGGCCCGATTTTCCAGGCCCCTGATTCCATAAGTCGAAAGAATCGTCCTCCCCCGCTTCGAATAATCCCGCGTATACGCCGAAGCCTTCGCATCCAGCAAAATCACCTGCGGACTCTGCGTCTTTAATGCCTCCCGAATCGCATAATAACTGACCCAGAACGGCTGCTCCGCGCTGCACAGATCATAAGCGGCAATGCCATACTCCGACCACAGCACATTCGTATTCACCCCCGCATAAACCAGGCTGGTTCCCACCGCCAGCACATCCACGCTGTCCTCCTCCTGCTCATACAGATTCATCATACTGCAGATCCCATAATCATGCTTCGGCGTCAGGACATACGTCGCATAAGACAGCAAAACGCCGGCGATCAAAAAAAATCCGATCACCCGCATCCAAAACCGCCCCAACACCCTTCTCCTGCTTTCCTTCTTCTCTTCCATGGCAATCACCTCAAAACTGCGTATACAAAAACGCCGCCCCGTCAAACTCCGGCCCATAAACGCCCAGCACCAGGATTCCAAGCAGCAATGCCAGCAAAACCTGCCACCGCACCCAAACCCGCGCCTTCGCAATCCTCCCGCACACATCCACTCCGCGCTCGCCCAGAACATCCACCGCCAGCAGCACCAGCAATGCAATTCCCGCGATCACCCACTCCCGCACCGTCATAATTCCCGTCATCCGCTTTGCAAACCCGGAAAAATCCCACCCGGAAAAACTCTGCAAAAGCAGCGAAAACCCCTGCCGCGGCCCGGAAGTAAACGCAAAATACTGCGGAATCAATACCAAAATCCATGTCCGTGCCACACGGACGCCCCGCATCCAACCTCCCTTTGGCGTTCGAAACGTCCGGTTCATCTTTTTCCACAACGGCGTAAGCAGAATCGCCCCCGCCATCACAAATCCGAAATACGCCCCATAAATGACCGCATTCCAATTCGCCGTATGCCACACCCCGATCAGCAGAAACACCAAAAACGTTCCCACCACCGTCGGCACCAACCGCCCAACCATCTTTCCAAACACCTTCGAAGCCGCCCGCCCAAGCGCCAGCCCCGCCTTCGACGTCGTAAACGGATACAGCAAATACGACCGGAACCACGCCCCCAGCGTCCGATGCCACCGCCTCCAATACTCCGCCACACTCTCCGAAAAGAACGGCCTCCGGAAATTCTCCGGCAGCACAATGCCAAACATCTGCGAGATCCCCCTCACCACATCCACCCCGCCGGAAAAATCCGCGTACAGCCGCACCATATAAAGCGCCGCGCCGCCCACTGCCATCCACCCCGGAAGCCCTTCCTCTCCCAGCAGAACCGCCGTCGTCAGCGCCAGCCTGTCCGCGATCACCAGCTTTTTAAAATAACCCCAAAGCATCCGCAGGAATCCCCCGCTCACCACTTCCGGTTCTAAAACATGTTCCTCGAAAAGCTGTCCGCCCAGCTCCTTCCAGGCAGAAATCGGCCCCTGCGTCATCTGCGGGAAATACCCCAGAAACAGCCACATTTTCAACGGATTTTTCTGCGCCTGCGCCTTCCCCCGGTAAACGTCCACCAGCCATCCCGCCGACTGAAACGTAAAATAACTCAGCCCAAGCGGCGCCGCCAGTTCCCACACCGGAAACGACCACCGCCCCTGCCCCAGATCATTCAGCCAGGCTGCGGCCGCAGGCTCATATTTCAGAAAAGCCATTGCCCCAAGGTCGAACGTCAGCAGCATTGCCAGGACTATTTTCTGCAATGTTTCATACCGCTTTACGCTCCGGCCTGCCCCTTCCGTACTCCGAAGATCCGCTTCTTTTCGCTTCAGAATCTCCAGCACAAGGCCTCCCAGCCACACATTCCACGCCACAACCGTCAGATGTACCACGCTTCTCCATCCGGCGCAGGACACAAAAAGAAAGCTGCCTAAAAGCAGCGCCAGCCAGCGCCGTCTCCTCGGCAGCAAATAATAGACCATCCACACCGCCGCCGTAAAAAACAGAAACTCAAACGACAGAATGCTCATCTTCTACCTCCCGTCTGACCTGCAGGCGGTCAATTTTCCCGCTCCCCGTCCGCGGAAGCTCCTCCCGCCTGTGCCACTCATCCGGCAGCATATAGCGCGGAAGCACCTTTCGAAGCGCCGCCTGAACCGTCCGCTCAGAGGCCTCCCCGGTATAAACCCCGACAATCCGCTCGCGGGCCGCATCATAATAACAGCAGCCAAGCAAAACGCCCTCCACCGCATTTAACGCGCCCTCGATCTCGCCCAGCTCAATCCGGTAGCCGTTCCGCTTAATCTGCGCATCCCGCCGTCCCAGAAACAGCAGCTCGCCCCTCTCATTCCACGCGCCCAGATCCCCGGTGCGGTAAATCCTTTCCGAAATCTGCGGCCGCAGCGGATTCGGGACAAAAACCTCCTCCGTCTTTTCCGGCGCATTGTAATAGCCTGGGGAAAGGCAGGTTCCGCCCACGCAAATCTCGCCGTCGATCAGCAAAATCCGCGTATTCGCGCAGGGCTTCCCGATGGGAAGGCTGTCCGTATCGGCAAACGCACGGTCTACCCGATACCAGGTACACACATCCGTGATCTCCGTAGGTCCGTACATATTCACATAATCCGCCTCCGGCAGCGCCGCCCGCCAGCGATTCAGCACCCGGCAGGCCATGGTTTCCCCGCAGAAAAACACCCGCCGCATCTCCGGCAGCATTCCAGGCTCCAAAACCTCCGCGTTCGCCACCGCCGCCAGCGCCGACGGCACCCAGAACAGGGTATCGATCCGTTCCCGCCGAAGCGTTTCGACGAGCCTCTTCGGAAACAGGAAATCCGACCGCGGAACCAGACAGAGCGTCCCCGCCATCCGCATTGTCCCATAAATGTCCAGCACCGAATTGTCGAAATAGAACGGAGCCTGGCTGGCAAACCGGCATCCCCCAGGCAGGCGCAGCGCCCCGCAGGCCCACTCCACAAAATCGATCACATTCCGATGCGTAATCGAAACGCCCTTCGGAATCCCCGTCGAACCGCTGGTAAACAGCACATACAGCAGGTCACAGTCAATCTGCGCCTCCCGCCGTTCCCGCAGCGCTGTCTCATCGATCTCTTCCGGAACGTCCTCCGCCGCACAGACAAGCGCGCCTTCGGCAATCCGCCCCGCAGTCTCCGCAAGCCGCCGTTCGCATAAAACAACCCTCGGTTCTAAAGTCGAAACCACCAGCCGCATCCGCGCCTCCGGCATCGACGAATCCAACGGCGTATAAAAGCAATTCGCATACACCGCCCCAAGCATCGCCGCCACGCACTCCGGGCTTTTCTCCATCAGGATCAGAACCGGGGACTGCGCAGGAATCCGCCTGGCCAAAAATGACCCGATTTCCCGCGCTTTCCGCCAAAGTTCCAACCATGTCCGATACGCTCCGGACTGGCCGCAGGCGTCCGTGTGGGGCGCACACGAAGCGGCGTTCTCCAGCCAGTCCAGCACATTGCGCATCATGGCCGCGCCTGGCAGATGCGGATAAACTCCAGCATTGCCTGCACATTGTTAAAATTCTCCGGCTCGATATCCCCAGTCTTAATCTGAATCCCAAAGGCCTCATCCAGCCCGGCAATGATCTGCGTCAATGCAATGGAATCGATCAGCCCGTCGTCCACCAGCGCCGTCTCCTTCGCAAAATCAATCTCGTCATCCACTTCCGTCAAAACGCCCAGCAGCTTTTCCATTTCTCCCATCGTCACAGCCTCCCTCTTTGCAGTCAGGCATTGATCCGCTTTTCCGTCAGCGGGTCAAACAGATGCAGCTTCGCCCGGTTCGGCTTCAAAAACAGCTTCTTCTCCTTCGGAGCCATCTCACCGGTGTACTTAAACACCACCACCTTGTCGCCCACATGGACGTAGATCAGATACGCGTCGCCCAGCGGCTCGATGGAATCCACACTGGCCTCGATGGCATCCGCGCCCTCCTTCGCCAGCTCGAAATCCGACGGCCGGATTCCCAAATCCACCTGTTTCCCGGAATAGCCGCTCAGGCAGTCCTTGAGGTTTTCCGGAATTTTCAACTGGAATGCGCCGCCGTCCAGCACATCCCCCTTCACCTTGCAGCGGAACAGGTTGATCTGCGGCGTGCCGAGGAATCCCGCCACGAACTCGTTCGCCGGATGGTCGTACAGGTCGTTCGGCGTCCCCTGCTGCATGATCTTGCCCTCTTTCAGGAGAACAATGTGATCGGCCATTGTCATCGCCTCGGTCTGGTCATGGGTAACGTAAATCGTCGTAATGCCAAGCTGTTCCTGAATCTTTTTCAGCTCATAGCGCACCTGGTCGCGCAGCTTCGCATCCAGGTTCCCCAGCGGTTCATCCAGGAGGAACACCTGCGGGTCGCGCACCAGGGCTCTCCCCAGCGCCACACGCTGTCTTTGTCCGCCGGACAGTTCCGCCGGGCGGCGATCCAAAAGCTGTTCGATAGACAGCATATTCGCCATATAATTCACGCGCTTCTCGATTTCCTCCTTCGGCGCTTTCTTCGTTTTCAGGGCAAAGGACATATTTTCGCGCACGGTCATGTTTGGGTAAAGGGCGTACTCCTGGAACACCATTGCAATGTTCCGCTCCTGGGGCGGCACGAAGGTCTTTTCCTTCTTCGAGCCGTCCGCCAGGGTCATCACCTCGTCCCCAAAACGGATTTCGCCTTTTACCGGGTGCAAAAGCCCCGCGATACAGTGCATTGCCGTGGATTTCCCGCAGCCGGAGGGGCCTAAGAATACACAGAATTCACCGTCTTTGATCTCCAGGCTGAACTTGTCCAGCACATAGGATTTTCCTTTATTATAGGATACGCTCATATCCTGAATCGTAATGGAAGCCATAAGACCACCTTTCCTCTCTCCGATTTTCCTGCGGTTATGCGCCGAAGGATTCCACTTCTATGCCAAATCCGTACTCATACAGCGGGTCTTCGATGTCTTTGGGAAGGTCTTCCCGCTGGGCCAGCACCTGTTCCATGCTCGCCGGAATCTGGAACGGCAGCTTTCCGGTAATGGCCGTCTCCCCATAAAGGGCCTCCGCCACCGCCTCCGCGCCGCAGGTCACGCCCGGACGGTACACCAGCAGCACACTGTCCGCCGTCTCCGCGATCGGGGTCAGCACGTAAGCGCGGTTCATGACAACCACCGCTACGACATTCGCTCCGGCAGCTTTCAGCGCATTGACTAACGCCGTCTGCTCCTCCGGGAATTCCAGCGTATCCGCACCCCATTCCGGGTCGTGGGTTCCGCTCTTCTCGCCTACGACTACGACCGCCGTTGTCCCGGACAGGTCTGCGGGAACTTCCTTTGCCGTCTCGATGTAAGTCACATTTTCCGCTCCGGCCTTCTCCTGCATTGCTTCCAGCATCGTCGTGCCCGTGATCTCCATCGGCTCTTTCGCCGTCCAGCCGCTGTTCAGCGCGCGCACATCCGTCGCCAGGCTGCCCGCCACAACGATCTGCTCCCCGACAAGGGACGCCGCATTTTCATATTTCACCAGCGTGAAGGACTTCGCCGCCGCTTCTTTCGCAACCGCCTTATGTTCCTCGCTTCCCACGATTTCCTCTGCTTTCGTCTCGTCCACATACGGATTTTCAAAAATGCCAAGCTTAAATTTCGCGGTCAGAATCCGGCGGCAGGCATCCGTCAGCCGTTCTTCATCTACTTCCTCCGCGAGCTGTTTCGTGGAGCGTGCGCCCGCGCCGCCTAAAATATCGGCTCCGGCATTGGTCGCGCCCACAAAGTTCAGGCCCCAGTCGGTCTGGATCAGGCCCTCATAACCAAGTTCGCCCCGCAGCAGATCGGTCATAACCGCCGCCGACTGATCCGCGGAATTTTCCACCGCGTCGCCGCCCAGGTACGGAACCGTCGAATAGCCATAGGGCATCACAGCCGCCGCTCCCGCCTCGATCGCCGCCTCGAACCCGGCCAGATGCAGGTCAATGGAATCCTCCTGAATCGTCAGCGCCGTTCCATCCACGCCGTCCGTCTGCGCGCCTGCGCCCGGAAAATGCTTCACCGTGGCAATCACCGACTCTTCCGTCAGTTCGCTTCCGCCCTGCAGGGCCTGCACAGCCGCCGTAATCAGGCTCTGCACCGTCTCGCTGTCCTCGGAATAACATTCCTGGTTCCGTCCCCACCGGGGATCGGTGATCAGATCCGCATCCGGGGAAAGGGCCATCCGCACGCCCACCGCCATCAGTTCTTCCTTCAGCACCGTATTCAATTCCGCCACAAGCTCCGGGTCATTGGCCGCGCCCTGATTGATCTCGTCGGGCAGGAACGTGGCGTCGCTGACAAAGGCCGCCCCGGCTTCCGTATCCATGGAAAAGATGATCGGAATCCCAAGGGTGCTGGCCTCAGACAGTTCCTGAATCTCATTCGTCCGTGCCGCAGCTTCGGCCGCGCTGTCAAAAATGTACTCATACACCAGCGCGAAGCCCACATTGTTCTCCGTAAACCAGCTCTCCTTACTGCTGACCAGCGTCAGATGCACCATCTGAGCGGCCTTCTGAGTCGCGTCCATCCGGCCAAGCAGGTCTTCCGCCCGCTCCTCCGCCGTCAGCCGCCAGTCCTCATAGGGGTCTAACTGGCCATTGTCATTCAAATCTTTAAACTGATAACCATCCGCTTCGATGATATTTTTTATTCGTGCCACAAGCTCAGGCTGTACTACGGTTTCTTCCGCATAGGCGGCCGGCATCGCGGCCAGGCCAAGCGCCGCTGCCATCCCAAGAGCCATTGCTTTTCTTCTTTTTTTCATAGATTTCCTCCTTTAAGATGCCGTTACCGCGCCGCTCATCTGGCCCGCAATCAGATATTTTCCCATAAAAATGTACAGAACCAGCACCGGGAACGCCAGGATCAGCGAACCGGCCATCTGTACGTTAAATTCCGCGGCCATTGTCCCCGCCAGCTCATTTAACGCAATGGTTGCGGGCTTCGAATCGTAACCGCCCAGTACCAGCGCAAACAGCATTTCATTCCAGATCGACGTGCACTGGAAAACAAAAACGGTAATCGTTGCAATGCGGGTGTTCGGCACCACGATCTTCCGGTAAATCTGCCACATTCCATTCCCGTCGATCATGCCCTGGCGGATCAGCGCGTCCGGCACATCCGCGTAATAGCCCCGCATCATGACGGTGCACATCGGCATTCCGAACACGGAATGCACCAGCACCAATCCCCAGATATTGTCATAGAGATCCAGCGCATTGATGGTCTGGAGAAGCGGGATCAGAATCGCCTGAAACGGCAGATAGGTCGCCGCTACCAACGCGATAAAAAACACATTGTTCAGCCGGAACTTCCATTTGCTGAGCGCGTAGGCACAGACGGAACCCAGAAAGACGGAGCCCGCGGCTCCAAGCAATGTCACCACCAGGGAGGTCATCAGGGGCTGCGCCAGCACTTCCATAGCGCTCGCATAGCCTTCCAGCGTCCAGACCGTTGGCGGAGTGATCGGCGTCGTGGTCATAACTTCGCTGTTTGTTTTAAAAGAAGTCATCACCGTTCCCCAGAAGGGCAGCATATAAAAAACCAGAAAAGCCACCATAATTGCGTAATAAACCACATGCAGGACGGTCATATGCCATTTCGGCTTTACACGGATCGTCTGCGCCTGCTGGTCTGCCTTTGAGCGCTCGATGCTTAAATTCGTATTCTGCATTTTAATTCCTCCTGTTCGTCCAATAGGTCAGCGGCAGGATTAAGACCAGCACCAGCGCCAGCAGAAAGCAGCTAATTGCCGCCGAATAGGCAAAGTTATTGTTCTGGAACGCCTCGTTGTACATCCAGACCGGAAGCGTCCAGGCCGACGAGGTGGTGTAGCCCACCAGCGAAACGATAAAGTCAAAGGAGCGCAGGGCGTACATGGCAAGGATCGTGATGCAGCTTCCCATCGCGCCTTTGAGCTGGGGAATGATCAGTTTCAGGTAAATGCGCGGCATGTAAGCGCCGTCCAGTTTCGCGGCGTTGATGATGTTTGTCGGCACGTTTTTGATCGCGGCCAGGAAAATGACGGCCACATACCCCGAAAACTGCCACACCATTGCAATGATGATCGAAAGCATGATCGTCGAATTCGACGACGCCCACATCAGATGGCCGTTTTTCATCGCGCCTGCCACGTCCACCCCCAAAAGGCTGAGAAAGGAGTTCAGGACGCCGCCCGTGGGCCGATACATGTACGCCCATACTGTTCCAGTTACAACAAAGGACAGTGCAAACGGCAGCAAAATCAGCGTCCGAAACAGCGCCGTCCCCCGCAGGCCCTGATCCATCAGAAGGGCAAGGCCCAGGCCCAACGCCAGGCAGAGGGGAATCAGGCAGAACAGCAGAAGCGTATTGCGAAGGGCAGGCCAGAACTCCGAACTCGTAAACATTTTTACATAATTTCCGAAGCCTCCAAATCCATAGCTGGCCTCCAGCGCGCCGTTTTCCCAGTCGGATACGGACACCCACAGGTTCCATCCCAGGGAAACGTACACGAAATAAATCAGAAGTGCGGCCGGTATCCAGATCCAGATCAGCGGATGGCGGTTAAAAAACCGCTGGGCGGGCGCCACCGCCGCCGGAGCAAACTGTTTCAGGAGCTGATAGCCCAGGAGGAGGGCTATCAGCACAACAAAGAGTATCCAAAACCGACCGTTTGAAAAGGTCATAGAGCGAAAATTGTCAAGAAATTCCGTAAGCTGTTCCATAGGCATTCTCCTGTCGTCTATTCGTCATAGCTCAGGCCCCAGCCGTAGTCGTAGAGCGGGTTTTCCAGATCGAAGGAAACGTCGCCCTCCTGGCTGTTGACGGATTCCATGTCGCGCGGGAACTGGATCGGCGTCTTGCCGGTGGGGTTGTTCTCGCCGTAGATGGTTTCCGCAATGGCGATTCCGCCCTGAGAGCCCGGATAATAAGCTTCCAGAATGGCATTCGTATTTTCGTCGCACCAGGTCAGGATGTAAGGGCGTCCGCCCGTCACGACGGTGATTACCGGTTTCCCGCTCGCAACCGCGGCTTCCAGAATCTCCTGCTGGCTGTCAACGATTTCCAGCGTGTCATAGCCCCATGGCGGATCGTGCTGGTAGCTGGGTTCTCCGACGGACACCACGATCACGTCCGCTTCGCCGGCAAGCTCCTTGATGCGTTCCACATCCTCCGGCTCATAAATGACCGTCGTGTTCTCGCCCGCATAAGCTTCCAGCGCCCCTGCAATGGTCAGCCCGTCCTGCTCGGAAGACCAGCCGCCCACCAGCGAATCCATATCGCCCGCACGGGGGCCGCAGACGAGGATGGTCTGCTCCGCATTGGCATCCAGCGGCAGGATGCCGTCGTTTTTCAGAAGGGTCATAGCCTTTTCGGCCGCTTCCAGGTTCACCTGCTGGTGCTCTTCATTGCCCACGAAGGACACCGCATATTCTACGTCACAGTACGGGTTTTCAAATACGCCCAGCTCAAATTTTGCTTTCACAATGCGCTTCGCCGCGGCGTTTAAAATTTCCTCGTCAATTTTTCCGTCATTCGTATATTCTTCCATCTGGTCGATCAGGCGGATGGACTCCCCGCCGATTCCGTCCACGCGGCTCTCGGTCACGCCGATCAGGATCGCTTCCTCATCGGAAACTTCCTCGCCCGTCATGGTTCCCAGCGCTTCCTGGATGGCCCAGATCATGCCCCAGTCGGTCTGAATAATGCCTTCAAAGCCCATTTCGTCCCGGAGTAAATCCTGCAAGGTCGCCTTGGAACCAATGGCCGAATTTTCCATATCCAGTGCCAGCGGCACGGAATAATACGGCATAATCGAAGCAACGCCTACTTCCAGCGCCGCATAATAGGGCTGCAAGTGAATTTCCAGCGTCTCCTCGCTGGAGATGATCGGAGAGGTATCCTTCCCGTCCATCTGCGGGCCGGCCCCCGGAAAATGCTTCATGCAGGCCACAATGGAGCCTTCATTCAGGCCGTCCGAGCCGTTCTGGAAAGCGACCACCTGCGCCGTCACCATCTGCGTCACCAGATCGGGATCTTCGCCAAAGGTTTCCATGACACGGCCCCAGCGCGGTTCGGACGCAATGTCTGCTTCCGGCGAAAGGGTCATGCGCACCCCGATGGCAATGTGCTCATCCCGTGCAATTTCCGCCAGTTTTGTCACCAGTTCCTCATCACGGGTGGCGGCCAGCGCCAGATTATGCCCGGTCACGGTCGCGCCGGATACGTAGGACAGGCCGTGGACGGAATCCATGGACACCAGAACCGGTACACCCAGACGGGAACCCTCCGCGTATTCCTGGATGGTGTTCATATTCGTTGCGGCGGCTTCTACGCTGCTCAGTTCCCGGATCAGCAGCATGCCGATGTTTTCCTGATTACACCACTCTTCCAGATAAGACGGGATTTTTCCGTCCGAACGGGGCAGGTAGGTGGGGTGCTGCATCTGTGCGATTTTTTCCCGGACGGTCATCTGGCTCACCAGGTCGTCCGCGCGGGTCTCGGCGTCTTCCCGCCAGTCTTCGTAGACGTCCAGCTCACCGTTGCTGTTCAGGTCAATGAATTGATAGCCGTCCACTTCTAAAATTGATTTTACATGCGGGTTCAGTACCGGCTGTTCATAAGCCGTCCCTTCGGCAAACGCCGTACCGGTGAACAGCGTCCCGGCCAGGGCGGCCGTCTCCACCAGGGAGAGGCCGCGTTTTAACATCTTTTTATTCAACAAGGTTCCACGCTCCTTCCACGCCTGCTTCTTTCAGGATGTTCACAATTTTGTTGGCGAAATATTCCGCGTCGTGATCCGAAGAAGTGGCAAATTCCTGAATCTGGGTCTGTAAGCTGGTCGATGCGCTCCAGGGAAGCGCCGTGCCGTGCGTAAAGCTCGGAAATACCTTCGTATCCTCTGCCGTCAGCTCATTTTTAAAGTTCAAAGTCAGTTCACAGTAGGTTTCGTCCGGGGTGTCGCTGTAGGGTGAAATGGATTCTTTCAGAGAGGAGAAGGCTGTCTGTACTTCCTCTGTGGACACATTGTAGGCCCAGCGCAGTCCGCTCTCCACATCCGCCGAATCATTGCTCACAACAAACCCGTCGATGCACATCCCAAACCAGCCGTCCGTGCCGGGGAATGTGAACACGCCGTAATCTTCGCCGTAAACCTGTCCCATGGAAGTCATCAGCGGCTGCATCCACGCGCCCATGATCTGCATCGCATAGGTTCCGGCTACCACCTGCCCGGAAGTCTCGTACCAGTCGCGGCTGGAATGGTCCGGCGCAACGTAGTCCATCAGTTTCGCGTAGGTGGACAGTACCTCGGTCACGTCCTCCACGTTATAGGTTCCATTGATAAAATCCTGATAAATCTGCGGGTCGGTGCCAAGCATGATATCCTCGAACACCTGGCAGGCGGGCCAGCCTTTCCGGTCGCCCAGATCCAGGGGGTATTCGCCGTCCGGCATTGCCGCGGCGAGCTGGTCGCAGATGTCCCAGAATTCTTCCCAGGTGATGTCTTCGTGATCCGGAATTTCCACGCCGTATTTCTCGAATACGTGAATATTGTAGAAAATCACATTGGACTTATGGATGCCGATCGGCACGATGTATTTGTTTCCGTCCGACGCCGTACAGAGCTCTTCCAGCCCCGGAAGGGCGCGTTCGGAGAGATTTCCGTAGTCCCATACCTGGTTCAGGTTCAGCAGGAGGTCGGAGGTCAGATAGGGTTCGATTTCCTGGCCCGGATGCGCCTGGAAGGTTTCCGGGCTTTTTCCTGCCTGCTGCAATACTTTGACTTTCATAACCATTGCGCCGCCTGCACCGCCGGGGATCGCATTGGACTTCGCTTTCGTTTCCGTGTAGGTGTCCGAAAAGCTGGAAACCACGCTCTCGATGGCGTCTTTCTCGCCGCCGGCTGTCCACCAGTGGTAGACATTTGCCGTGCCTTTCGCTTCGGTGTCTTCCAGAATCGCCGGAATGTCCATTTCATCGGCGTTTTTCTTTTCTGCTTTGGCGGCAAAGGCGCTCATCGGGAGGGTGCTAAGAGCCAGCGCGCCCGTCAGCGCCAGTGCGCAGAGCTTTTTGAATTTCATGCCATCTCCTCCTCTATTCTACGAATGTCAGGGTGCCCCACAGGCTGGGGTTGTTGTCTACATCGTACATTTCCGGCTTCCGGTCTTTGCCGTCCAGGTTTGCGGAGGACTGCATCCGCAGGCTGTGAATGCCGGGGCAGGGCAGGTCGACGTCCAGGATCGAGAAATCGAAGCCTACGGTCATCCCGGCTTCCGGCACGAGCTGGGCAATGTTTTCATTGGACAGGTTATGCAGCGGGATCTTGCTCTCTAAAATCCAGCCGCCCATTTCCTTATCTTCTACCGCCGCGGCCTCGTAGTCGTCGAAAACCAGCTCGTCGCCGTATTCGCCCTGGGTTTCATAGCCCTGGTTGTCCGCGATCATGTCCCGGTCTACGAAATTGAAGAAATCGTATTCGTCGGTACTCTGGACAATGCGCCAGTCCGTTGCGCTGTACTCCGTGCGCTCCCCATCCGCTTCCGGGTCGGTGCTCAGGAATAAAATGATGGCGTCCAGCTCGTCCAGCGGGAAGCCTTCCCGGTAGACGAAGGGGTCTTTGTCATAGATTTTTGCGGCAATGTACAGATTTTCTTCATCCCACATGGCGTAAATGTCCATCGCGCAGTCTTCCGCGCCGTCCCAGTGCTCGATCTGGTCGATAATCTGGCTTTCCGCGTCGATGCGCAGGGTTTTCGACAGATCCCATTCGCTCAAATCCCCGTCGATCACGACCTCTCCGGCCTTCGGGGCTTCCAGGTTCCGGTCGGAATAAGCGAATGCGGATGTGCTGCTTCCCAGGGCCAGGCCCAGCGCCAGCAGCATGGAAATACGTTTTTTCATAGTCATCTTCCTCCTTTTTCTTGGTTCCGTTTTGTTGGTTTCATTATAGCGCGGCCGCCGGAGCCGAACCCGATAAGATTTTACACATTTGGTTGCATAAATCCGGCATGCCGCCCCAAAACCGGAATATCCGGCACAGCCGGTGGGAATATCCGACACAGGCCCGGATTTCCCGGCTTTTTTCGTTCCGGTCTTCGGCGCTCCATGCTATAATGCAGGTAGGATTTCCGGCCCGTCAACCGGCCCAAGTTCATCTGTCAGGAGGGGATTCTTCTTATGAAATTAAGTGTGAAAATGACGATTTTATTTTCCGTGGTTATGGTCATCGCGATTCTTCGGTTTTCTTCCTATACCATCGATACGACCATCAATGGCTCGAATATCCATACAGAGGCCCGTTTTGAGAATATGAGCGCCAGCATTGCCCGCGACCTGGAATCGGAGATTCTCATGATGACGCTGACGCTCAATGAGCTGACGGACAATACCTCTTTTATGGCGGCCCTGAACCAGTTCGTCCGGGATGACAGCCCCGACCATAAGATGGGAAATGCGGCGCGTCTGGCGGCTCTTCAGCAGCTTCACCAGTCTCCTCTGGTAGAAAGTTTTTACCGCGTCAGTTTTGTTTCTTCCGATGGCCTGTATCTGACCAGCCTGGTGGATAAGGACTCGGAGCCGTTTGCCGCTTCGGAGGAGTTGAAGAGCCTGTGTGAGTCCCTGTCTCAGACGGAACCGATGGATGCGGCGTTTCAGTATTATATGCTGGCTCCAAGGCAGGATGACTTTGCTCCCCGTGAGGATATTCTGGTCTACGGTATTATTCAGCGCATTCATTATCAGGGAAACGTATTGGGTTATCTTTGCGTATTAAATGAATATCGTTCTCTCGACCATATCATGAATTTCGTGGACAACAGCAATGAGGTGGAAGTGCAGGCGGTTTTTGATGATGGCTCGGTTCTGTTTTCCAGTACCGGCCTTGTCCGGTCGTTTCCGGCGGATCTGTCGGTCGGCGACATGCAGGTCTGGGAAGACGCGGAGCATGGTACGACGATGGAGGTGCTGCATACCCGTCTGGATTCGCTAGGGCTGAGTCTTTATATTTCCCGCGATTCCCAGGTTACTTCGACGGCGATTGGGTTTATTCGTTTTGAGAGTTTACGCCAGGCTTTGTTTTTGATGCTGCCGGCGATTGTGCTGATTGCCCTGATTTCTTTTGGGCTGACGCGCTCTACCCGGAGGCTGACGAAAAAAGTCCGGCAGATGCCGGAGGAAAATGTGCTTCTGGGGGATGCGTCGGCCGCCCAGGCGCTTATGGAAATGGTGACTTCGCCCCGTGACCACGAAATTTATACCCTGGAGGAGACTTATAACAGTGTAATGCTGCGCCTGCGGGACAGTACCCTGAAGGAGCTTGCGCTTCGCGAAGGAACATTGCAGGCCCAGTTAAGCGCCCTCCAGGCCCAGATTAACCCGCATTTTATCTACAATACGCTGAATATTATCTCCGCGAAATCCATGGAAAGTGAAAATTTTGATGTCATTGAGATCTGCGACCAGTTTGCCTCCATGCTGCGCTATTCGACGGATACCCGTTCCCGCACCGCCGCGATGCGCGATGAGATCGAGCATGTGCGGAATTATTTGATGCTTGCGAAAGCGCGTTATGAGGAGAATCTGGAGTTTACGATTGATGTGCCGGAGGATTTGCTGAATATTGAAGTGCCGAAGCTGACTCTGCAGCCACTTGTGGAGAATGCGCTGAATCATGGGTATGATGGGAAGCATATGCTGCGGGTGCTTTCGGTTACGGGGAAGGCGGAGGATGGGAAGCTTTTTCTGGAGGTAAGGGATAATGGGACGGGGTTTGAGGAGGAGGTTTTAAAAAAGCTGCGGGAGAGGATTCGGGAGATTGAGGCGAACCGGGTTTCGATTCAGGAGGCGGGGGAGCATATTGGGTTGGTGAATACGTGTTTGAGGCTGCACTATTATAGTAAGGGGGCGATTCATGTGGAGGTGAGAAATGATGGAGGGGCGGTGATTACGATGGTGATTCCGGCGGAGGGGAGGTAGGTACTGTTCACACAAATCCGGCAGTCCCCGCATATGCGAAGCAATGCAAAGCTTGACTGGATGATTGTTTTGTAGTAAGCTGATTGCAGGATTATCTTCTATTTGAAAAGAGGTGCAGCGCATATGGGAAAATACTTGAACATTGGCAATGCCGGGTTTACTGCCGTCCGTAAAAGTATCTATGTTGATAAAACGAGTATGATTTCTTTTATTAACCAAACTCTGGGAACGCCCGATAAATTATCATGCGTCAGCAGGCCCCGGCGTTTTGGAAAATCTTTTGCCGCCAAAATGCTGTGCGCCTATTATGATAAAAGCTGTAACTCCCGAAAATTATTCGAAGATCTGGACATTTCAAAAGATCCTTCCTTTGAGGAACATTTGAATCGATACAATGTCATTTACCTTGACATTACCCTTTTTATTTCATTAGCCTCTGAAATGCGGGATGTTGTAAAAAATATCGAAAATGCCGTCGTAGAAGAACTCCAGCATACCTTTCCTGACGTAAAAAAAGACGACACATTAGCTGGAATGCTGTTTCATATTGTAAATGCAACTTCCGAAAAGTTCATTATGATTATTGATGAATGGGATGCTTTGTTTCGCGAGGCGAAAGAGGACTCCCTCCTTCAAAAAGAGTATATCAATCTTTTAAGAAGCCTTTTTAAAAGCAGTTGGACTGATATCATCTTTGAAGCCGCTTACATGACTGGCATTCTGCCAATCAAGCGTTATGGAAATCAATCTGCCGTGTCCGATTTCCGGGAGTATACGATGCTTTCTCCGGGCAGGCTGGCAAAATACATCGGCTTTACCGAGCCGGAGGTTCAAGACCTCTGCCAAAAATATGACATGGATTTTGCCGAAATGAAATATTGGTATGACGGATATTCTTTCAGCCGTCTGAAGTCCGTTTACAGCCCCAATTCCGTTATGGAGGCGATAAAACGTGAAGAGTTCGGCAGTTACTGGACACGGACAGAGACTTACGAGTCCCTGCGGATTTACATTGATCTGGATGAAGATGGCCTGAAAGAATCGATTATCCGGATGCTTGCAGGCGAATCCGTCAAAATCGATGCGGGTACGTTTCAAAACGATATGATGAACATTCGAAAAAAGGATGACGTCCTTACGCTACTGATTCATCTTGGATATTTGGCTTATAGCTCTGCCAAAGAAGCCGCTTATATCCCCAATGAGGAAGTGAGAAAAGAATTTATGCGCGCGGTATCCGCGAGCAGACATAAAGAAATGGTAAACCTCATTCAGGATTCGGAGCAGTTATTAGCACAGACGCTGTGTATGGATGAGAAAGCTGTCGCGGCCTCCATTGAAGAGATTCACAAAAAGATTGGTGCGCCCCTCAACTATAACAGCGAAGCATCCCTTCGCAGTACGATTCGCCGTGCTTATCTTGCCTGTGATGATGAGTTTATTCGGGAAGAAGAATTTCCGTCTGGACATGGATATGCGGATATCCTCTTTCGCCCTAAGAGAGAGTCTTCTATGCCGGCCATTCTGATTGAACTGAAATGGAATAAAACTGCCGACGCGGCAATTCAGCAGATAAAAGAGCGGGATTATCCTCATTCCCTGAAGGACTATGTCGGAAATCTGCTTTTGGTCGGAATCAATTACGATGCAAAGACCAAAAAGCACACCTGTCGGATTGAAAAATATCAAAAATAACAAATCCAGGGCGGCTGTGCCTTCCGGCGCGCCGCCCCCTCACATTACTCCACAACATTGACCGTCTTCGTCAAATTTTCCACCGTAATCCCACACTATTTTCGCGTTATTTCCTGCTCATTTTCCTGCAAAGCACAATCCCCGTCAGCAAGAGCACCGGGAAAATCACAGCCACCAGCACGCCCATCTTCAAATTATCCCCCAACGCACTGGACACCGCTCCAACCACCGTCGGCCCGCCGGAACATCCCAAATCGCCTCCCAGCGCCAACAGCGCAAACATCGCCGTCCCGCCCTTCGGCAAAGCCGCCGACGCCTTACTAAACGTCCCCGGCCACATAATCCCCACCGAAAGCCCGCACAGCGCACAGCAAACCAGACTCAACTGCGGAACCGGCAGCAGCGAAATTCCCAGATACGACACAATGCACAGCACACTACTGTAAATCATAAACCGATCCAGGTCAATCTTGTCTCCGTACTTTCCATAGAACGCCCTGGACGTCCCCATCAGAATCGCAAACGCCATCGGCCCGGCCAGGTCGCCCGCCGTCTTCGAAATCCCCAGGCCCTTTTCCGCAAACGTAGAAGCCCACTGGCTCACCGCCTGCTCGCTGGCCCCGGCGCAGACCATCATAATCAGCAGCACCCAGAACAGCTTCATGCCAAACAAATCCCGCATCCGCAGGCCCTTCTCGCCCTCTTCCATCAGGGTCGCCATCGGCACCTTCGTAAACGCAAACGCATTGCAGATCGGAATCACCGCCCACACAATCGCCAAAATCTTCCAATTGTTAATCCCAAACACCCGGAAAAAGACTGTGGAAATCAGCACAACGCCCACATGTCCCCAACAATAAAAAGAATGCAGCATACTCATTGCCTTCTCCTTATTATCCGAAGGACAGGCCTCCACTACCGGGCTTACCAGAACTTCCAAAAGCCCGCCGCCAATCGCATACACCATTACCGCAATCAAAATTCCTGCAAAAGGTGACGGCAGCACCTCCGGCAGAATCGTCAGCAAAATCAGCCCTGCCGCCGACAGCACATGTGCGAGAACCATCGACGCCCGATAGCCAATCCTGTCTACAAAGCCCACTGACAGCAGATCCACCAGGAGCTGTACGCCGAAATTAAACGTCACCAGCAGCGTAATCTGGGACAATGGGATATTGTAATTGCGCTGGAATGTCAAAAACAGCAGCGGTACAAAATTATTGACGATTGCCTGCACAATGTATCCCACAAAACAGGCCGTAATTGTCTTATTATATTGCTTCACAAATCATTACCTCCTCTTTCCGTATGCTACGGTTCGCACGCCGGGAACATGCTTCGATGGGCGGTTTCCAACGGGGGCTCGACATTGCCCCGTCCCTGGAAGACCTTCATCGGATTTGGCGGCGTTTGTTTCGTGCCGCGCGGGAAGGCATGCAGCGCGTGTAGGAACCGTAACTTTCTCACGAGATTATATCGCAAACGCTGTCCAAAATCATTGCACAGAATCCCATAATTATGATACAATATCCCAAAATCAGACAGATAGGACCCCATTGCCCATGATTCCTTTTCACGATTATTCCTCCATCACTACTGACGACACTCTGCGCGAGACCCTTCAGCACGGGAACTGCGCCTACCCTTTCGCCTATTATCTGGAAGATATCATGCAGTTCGATTTTCATTGCGCCGACTGGCACTGGCACCACGAACTGGAATTCCTCTCCGTCGCCAAAGGGACTGCCCTTTGTCTCGTAGGCGAAGACAAATTCGAACTGCCCGAAGGCTGCGGGCTCTTCGTAAACAGCAGCGTTCTGCACCGCTATGAGGCTACCGATACCGCCATTGTTCCGAACATCCTCTTTGCGCCCTCCCTGCTGGCTCCCGAAAAAAGCCTTCTCTATGAAAAATATGTACATCCCGTCATCACATCCTCGTCGCCCTACCAGATTTTCGACCCGAAAATCGAATGGCAGCACCAGATTCTTCAAATTCTGGACACTATTTACGCCCTCCAGGAGGATGACGACCGAAAAGAACTGCATACCGTGCAGTACCTGTTACAGCTTTGGGATATTTTATCCGCACATTTCGAACGCTCCTCCGAGTCAGGCGGGTTCCGCCGGGTAAACCACAGGCAGGCAAGGCTCCAGCTCATGATGCAGTATATCCACGACCATTACAGCGAACCGATCACCCTGGAAGAAATCGCCGCGGCCGCCGCTATCAGCAAAAGCGGCGCACTGGACATTTTCCAGACGGGCATCCATCTGCCGCCTGTGTCCTACCTGATTCAGTACCGCCTGACACGCGCCGCCGAGCTCCTCCACACGACGGAAAAGACCGTCTCCGCCATCGCAAAAGAAACCGGCTTCTCCAGCGCCGGGTACTTCTGCCGGAAATTTAAAGAACGCTATCGGATTAGTCCTCAGGAATACCGAAAAGAAAAACTTGGAATCGAATAAAAGACATCAAAAAAGAGCAGTGTAGGGAAGCGACTGCTCTTTTTCTAAGAGGGAAATTTGTATGAAAAAGTATAAAGTGTATTGGGTTTGTTTCGCTTTACATGAGTTAGTATAGCTCGAAAATGTGAAGAAATTTTGTACGAATTGTGAAACTTTTCGTAACTCTTCCTTCATTTTGTTCTTTTCCGGCATCGCCGCGACGGTCTTTCAGCATTTACCAGTTTGCTGCAAAACAGCCGCCGGGAAGGCGGCATCCGTTTCTGCGTCTTCTCCCGCTTTCCCCTTTACTTTCCCACCCTTTTTCTAGTATAATATGCCATGAACATGCGCCACGCGCAAATTTATCATAGAAAGAAGGAATCAACTCATGAAAACATCCCAAGAACTCCGTTCCGCCCTCCTGGCCATCGACCACAGGGGCTATCCCGCATACAAAGACTTAAAAGGCGACTACACCTTCCCTGGCTATCTTTTCGCCATCGACCACGTCCAGGGCGACCCCTTCGCCTCCCCCTCCCGGGTCAGCATCCACGTCCCCCTGCGCCAGGCAGGCTTCCCGGACACCTGCTGGGCCACCCCGGAACGCGAAACCGCCTTCCTGGACCACCTGCTGCGCCTTTTCGAAAAAGCCGTAGACCGCTACTCCTTCCAGGCCAAAGGCTCCGGCAAAAGCGGCGCCATCTTCACCAGCCGCCCCGGCCAGGAAATCCTGCGCCGCACCGCCTGCGTCCGCACCGACAAAGAACTCATCATGCGCTTCGAAGTCGGCTTCCCGGCCAACGGCCGGACAATTAACGCCAGGGAACTGGAAAAAATCCTCTTCGATTACCTTCCGCCCTGCGCTTCCAGCTCTTTGTATTATAAGAATATCAAGGCACAGCCCCTTCTGGACGTCCTGGCCCTCTCAGACGAACAGGCCGCCATCCGCGCTTACCTGAAAGCGAACGGCTATGCCGCCTTTGTCGCCGACGGCGCAATCCTTCCCCGCGCCACCGGCATTTCCAACGCCCCGATGAAAAACGGCGTGCCCTTCTCCTCCCCGGAGAATCTGCGGGTAACGATCCCCCTTCCGGGTGGAAAAACTATTTCCGGCATGGGCATTCCCCAGGGCATCACCCTGATCACCGGCGGCGGCTACCACGGAAAATCCACGCTTCTGAAAGCGCTGGAAGCAGGCGTCTATAACCACATTCCGGGCGACGGCCGGGAGTACGTCATCACGGACTCTACCGCCTTAAAGCTGCGCGCCGAAGACCACCGTTCCATTAAAAATGTGGATATTTCCGGCTTTATCGACCGTCTTCCGGGGGGCCGTGACACCACCGCTTTCACCACCGAAGACGCCAGCGGAAGTACCTCCCAGGCGGCCGGTGTTATCGAAGGCCTGGAAACCGGCTCCACCCTTTTCCTGATGGACGAGGACACCTGCGCCACAAACTTTATGGTGCGCGACGAACTGATGCAGCGCGTCATCCATCCGGACAAGGAGCCGATCACCCCGTTTATTAACCGGATCCGCGACCTCTGGGAAACCCGGAAGGTTTCCACGATCCTGGTTTCCGGAAGCTCCGGAAGCTACTTCCATGTGGCGGACCTCATTCTTCAGGCTGACCACTACCAGATTCGGGATATCACGGAAACTGCCCGGCAGGCCGCCAAGAGTTATCCCTTCGAAATTCCGGAGATTCCTTCCCTGACCTACCGCGAAGGACGGCGGAAACTCGCTGCGGCTCCCGCCGCAAAATCCGGCTCTTCCTATGGGCGCTTCGACCGGGGCCGTTCTCACGGCGACCATGACGACCGTCCCGCGAAGATTAAAGTGCAGGGCCGCGACCAGCTTTTCTATGGAAAAGAGCTGATCGACCTGCGCTATGTGGAGCAGCTCGTTGACACTGAGCAGACCAAGGCATTAGGCTACTTCCTTGCATGGCTGCTCCAGAACGCCGACGGCCGCTCCCTGCCCGAACAGATTCGCCGCGTCTACAGCCGTGTCGAAAAAGAAGGATTCGCCTGCATCTGCCCCGGCAATTGCCCGCCCTTCGTGGCGCTGCCGCGTATTCAGGAGGTCTTCGCCTGCTGTAACCGCTGCCGGAGCCTGAAACTGTAACCCGTCCGCCCACCGGGCGCAAAATCTCAGCCCGCCCCACCGGGCACCTCTCAAAAACGGGCCGCCACCCCTGGCTGCCCGTTTACTTTTCACCCCCATAAACCATATTCACCTTAATCGCCGCCCCCAGCAAATTCGCCTCATTCCGATACTGGCACCGGTCGATCACCGTACTCAAAAACCGCACATGGCTAAAATGCTCATCCGCAATCCTCTCATACTCTGCCTTCACCCTCTCCATAAACCAATCTTCCTTCGAAATCCCTCCCCCAATACACAAAATCTCCGGATTCACCGCCACCACAATACTCAGACACTGTACCGCAATCCTGTGAATCCAGTCATCCACGATCCTCACCGCCAGCTCCTCGCCCGCAAACGCCCGTTCCGTAATCTCCTCCCCAAGCGTCACCTGCCGGTCCGCCGGCGCCTCCTCATTATACCGTTTCACCAGCCCGATCATCCCAATGACCCGCCCGGTCTTCATGACCTCATGCGTCACCTCATTCGGGTAGGCCATAAAATGAAACTCCCCGGCAAAATTATCCGCCCCTGCAAACACATCATCTTCCAGGCAAATGCATCCGCCTCCGCCCGTCCCGATAATCAGGTACGCCGACAGCTTCGTCCCCTTCGCCCGTCCCATCTTCAGTTCACAGAGCCCGGCCGCCTTTCCGTCATTCAGCGCCGCCGTGGGAATTCCCGTCCGCCGCTCCATTTCCTCCCGGATATTCGTGCCATAAAGCGCGGCCAGCTTCGGCGCCGCATAGCTCCGAACCTGAAATTCCCGGTCAACCAGCCCCGGCGCACAGACACCGATCCGCGCAATGCCCTCCAGCGTCCGGATATTCTTTGCCACGTAATCCCAAAATTCTTCTCCACTCTTCGCCTCGACCGTCGGCACTTTATAATGAGAGAGGATGTTTCCATCCTCCCCCACAATTCCATATTTAATAAAGGTGCCGCCAATGTCAATTGCAAGTGTCTTTGCAAAAGTCATTCCAAATCCTCCCCGCAGGATGCGATACATTTCTGATACCAGTAAAAGGAATCCTTCCGGTAACGCTTATTACTGCCCTTTCCTTCCTCGTCCCGATCCACATAAATGACCCCATACCGCTTACTCATCTCAATGGTTCCGCAGGAAATAATATCAATGATTCCCCACATCGTATACCCCAGAAGCTCCACGCCGTCCTTCACCGCTTCCTTCATCTGCTTCACATGCTCCCGCAGATAGGCAATCCGGTACGGATCATGGACAGAACCGTCCTCTTCCAGTTTATCATAAGCCCCGATTCCATTTTCCGCAATGAAAACCGGAAGCTGATACCGATCATACATCTCATTTAACGACACCCGGACTCCCACCGGATCGATCTGCCATCCCCAATCGCTCCTCTTCAGATAAGGGTTCCGGTTTCCGGACACCAGATTTCCGCTGGTCTTCTCATAATCCGGGTCCGTAGTCGCCACCATGGACATGTAATAGGAAAATGCCAGGAAATTCACGGTATTTTCTGCCAGGATCTCGTCGTCTCCCGGTTCCTTGTGGATCTGAATCTTCTGCTCCGCAAACATCCGCTTCGCATAGGCCGGATATTTCCCCCGCGCCATCACATCCGTGTAAAAATAATTCTTATAATTCTCGTCCAGAATCCCCTGCATCACATCTTCCGGCTTACAGGTAGCCGGATATGTGGTAAACCGCGCGATCATGCCGCCTACCATCGGATTCGGAAGCATTTCCTTCGCTGCTTTGATCGCCAGCGCATTCGCTATAAACTGATGATGGGTGCACTGGAAAATGGCGCTTTCATAATCCTCTTCCTGATCTTTAATCAGACAGCAGCCATTATAGGGATTAAATCTGGCGCAGTTAATCTCATTAAACGGAAGCCAGAAATCCACCAGATCCCCCAGATACTGATACAGCGTCTTCGCATATTTTACATAGAAATCGATCAGTTTCCGGTTCTTCCAGCCGCCGTATTTCAGCACCAGATTCACCGGAATTCCATAATGGAGCATCGTCGCAAACACTTTCATGCCCCGTTTATGGCACTCGGTAAATAAATCGATATAATACTGAAGTCCCTCCTGATTCGGCTCCTCGTCGTCCCCATTCGGGTAAATCCGCGCCCAGGAAATGGAAGTCCGGAAAATCTTCATCCCCATCTCTTCCATCAGCGCCAGGTCCTCCCGGTAGGTATGGTAGAAATCAATCCCCCACCGGAACGGGTAATGCGTCGGATCCGTATCCTTCAGCGCTTTTTCAAAAATTTCCGAGGTCATATTCACATTTCGCATTTCGTCTCGTTTCGCTCTGTCCCACGCGGTATCGAAATACCGGAGATCCTGGGTGTCCAACCCCTTTCCGCCCTCCAGATAGGCTCCCTCCGCCTGGCCTGATGCTACCGCGCCGCCCCACAAAAAATTTTCAGAAAATCCCTGTTTCATCTTTTCTCCCGCCTTATCGTTTCAATTTTGGCTTAACATCCTTTGGCATCAGCGATTCAAAGGGATGTCCGCCCATCCGCTCCGTAAGCTCTTCCTGGGCTTCCTTCACCAAATCCGGATTTTCAAAGAGATCCACCGCTGTACATGCCATGACTTTCGCCGCATACAGTTCGCCCTTATGCATCAGAGGCTCTTTTCCCTGGGCAACCGCCTGCCAGGAATGCAGTGCCGTCCCCGCCGCGTAAGTCGCCGCATGAAGCTGCACCGTCGGACACTTCATGCTTACGTCTCCCACGTCCGTCGATCCGAACAGCAGGGGCTCCGCCTCCAGCTCCGGTGTAATAAAATCGTAAATCGCTTTTCCTTTATACGGAAGTACCTGAGCCCGCTCCGCTTTCGTCATCGTATCCAGAAGCTCGTGAAACGTCACGTCTTTTTCCGCAATCGTCTCCCGGTATTTTTCAGCCGTCGCGAAATCCTCTTCGCTGTACTCCGGCAAACCGACTTCCACCATATTCCGGTGCATGACATGGTTCAGGCAATCATTTGGCATCAGGCTGTTTACCCCGCGATTATACTCGATTTCCACCGTGGTTCCGGTCATCAGCGCCGCGCCCTTCGCAATATTTCCAATGCGTTCATACATTTCCTTCACATAATGCGGCTCCGGCGCTCTCATATAATAAAATACCGACGCATGGGACTGCACCACATTCGGGGACTTTCCGCCCGTATCCGTAATCGCGTAATGGATTCTCGCATTCGAAACCACGTGTTCCCGCAGGTAATTCGCCCCCACGTCCATCAGCTCCACCGCATCCAGTGCGCTTCGCCCGATATGCGCCAGCCCGCCTGCATGGGCGCTGACCCCTTTGAAATGGTATGTAGCGCTGATATTCGCCAGGCACCTTCCGGTAAACAGACCCGTCTTGTCGCCGGGATGCCAGGTAATGGCACAGTCTACCCCGTCAAACGCACCGTCCCGAACCATAAAGGCCTTTCCAGAGCCGCCCTCTTCACCGGGACAGCCATAAAATACTACTGTGCCGGGTTTTCCGGTCTCTTCCAGATACCGCTTTACCGCCGCGGCGGCCGCCACAGCCCCTGCGGCAATCGTATGATGTCCGCAGCCATGGCCAAGCTCCGTACCCGCCATCTCCTTTTTCTCGAAGCATCCGCCTTCCTGGCTCATGCCGTCCAGCGCGTCAAACTCTCCCAGGAACGCGATGACCGGTCTACCGCTTCCGGCAGCCGCCCGAAAGGCTGTGGGAATCCCCACCAGGCCCTTTTCCACGGCAAAGCCTTCTTCTTCCAGCATCCTGCACAGGATCTCCATCGCCTGATATTCCTGAAAGGCAATCTCCGGCCGCTCCCAAATCGCATCGGAAGCCGCAAAAAGCGTTTCCTGATAGTTATCTAAAAAATCGATTATCTGCTTTTTCATCTCGTCACCCTTTCCCGTCTAGTCTTCGTATAACAGGCATGCCACCCGGTGTCCCGGACGCAGCTCCTGCATTTTCGGCGTCTTCTTCGAACATTTCTCACAGGCCTTCGGGCACCGCGTGTGGAACACGCATCCGCTGGGCGGATTCAGCGGTGAGGGCAGATCCCCTTCCAGAATGATCCGCTCTTTCTTCACATGGGGATTCGTGTCCGGAACCGCCGACAAAAGCGCCTGCGTATAGGGGTGCAGCGTGTGATCGAACAGCTCGTCCGTCTCTGCCTCTTCCACCAGATGGCCCAGATACATGACCCCGATCCGGTCGGAAATGTATTTGACAACGCTCATATCATGCGCAATGAACAGATAACTTAAATTTCCCTCTTTCTGAAGCTCCTGCAGCAGGTTAATGATCTGGGATTGGATCGAAACGTCCAGCGCCGACACCGGCTCGTCGCAGATAATGATCTGCGGATTCAGGATCAGCGCCCTTGCCAGGCCCACCCGCTGTCTCTGGCCGCCGGAGAATTCATGGGGATACCGGTAAAAATGCTCCGGCCGCAGGCCTACTTTTCCTAAAATCTGCATGGCAGAGGCCATCCGCTCCTGCTTCGTACCAATCTGGTGGATTTCCAGGGCTTCCATCAGGATATCGCCTACGCGCTTCCGGGGATTCAGCGAGGTATAGGGGTCCTGGAATACCATCTGCACCTTCTGCCGCATGGCGCGCATATCCTTTTTCGAAATGCTGGCAATGTCCGTCCCGTCCAGCAAAATCCTGCCGCTGGTAGGGTCCAGAAGCCGGATCAGCGTTCTGCCAAGGGTACTCTTTCCGCAGCCGGATTCCCCAACCATTCCATACGTTTCTCCCGCATACAGTTCCAGTGATACGCCGTCCACCGCCTTCACCTGGCCGGAGGCCTTTCCGATCCCGCCTTTTACCGGGAAATACTTGCAGACATTTTCTGCCTTGATAACTGCTTTTCGTTCTTTTTGTTCCATGGAAATCACCTCCTACTGTACGTACCGGAAGCAGCGCACGTTCTGGGTTTCGCCGACTTTTACGAGGGGCGGCATCTCTTTGCGGCATTTGTCCGTGGCATACGGACACCGGGGTGCAAACCGACACCCGTTTGGAATCTGGCTCAGAAGCGGCACGGTTCCTTTAATGGTGTAGAGAGCCTTTTTCCGATCGCCGTCCAGCCTTGGAATGGACTTCATCAGCCCCCAGGTATACGGGTGCTGCGGATTATCGAAAATCTCCTCCGCCGAAGCTTCCTCCACGATTTGCCCCAGATACATGACCACCACTCTGGTGCATGTTTCCGCTACAACGCCCAAGTCATGAGTGATCAGCATAACGCCCATATCAAGCTGATGATTCAATTTCACGATCAGATCCATGATCTGTGCCTGGATCGTCACATCAAGAGCCGTCGTCGGCTCATCCGCGATCAGAAGCTGAGGCTTACAGGCCAGCGCGATGGCGATCATCACACGCTGGCGCATACCGCCTGACAATTCGTGCGGATACTGGTTAATGCGCTTTTCCGGCGCAGGAATTCCCACCAGCCGAAGCATTTCCACCGCTTCCTTCTCGGCCTCTTTTTTGCTAAGCTTCTGGTGAATCCGAAGGGGTTCGCAAATCTGGTTTCCCACCGTAAACACCGGATTCAGGGAACTTAAGGCGTCCTGGAATACCATGGAAATCTTCTTTCCCCGGATATCCTGCATTTTCTTATAGGGCAGTTTCATCAGATCCTGTCCCTCCAGGAAAACTTCCCCTTCGTAGCTTGCCGTATATTTTTCGTCGTAAAGGCGCATCACAGACTGGGAGGTTACGCTCTTTCCACAGCCGGATTCCCCGACAATCCCCAGAATCTCGCCTTTATATACCTGATAAGAAATCCCGTCAATGGCCTTTAAGGGCCCCCGTTCCGTGCGGAACGTCGTACTTAAATTCTTAACGTCTAAGATCAGTTCTTTTTTCTCCATGGCGGCCTCCTTAGTTCGTCAGCGGGTCCAGGAAATCCCGCAGCCCGTCGCCTAACAGGTTCAGGCCCAGAACGGTCAGCGCGGTGAAAATTCCCGGGAAAATAATCATCCACCATGCGGTGTAGATATTCGCCATTCCTTCATTCAGAATACTTCCCCAGCTCGGCACTGAAGGCGGAACGCCCGCGCCCAGGAAGCTTAGGGACGCTTCTGCCAGAATCGCCGTCGCGAAGTTAAACGTAAGCTGTACAATCACCGGAGATAAAATGTTCGGGGCCACATGCCGCCATAAAATCCGGTTCGGCTTCGCGCCCAGCGCATCCATGGCTTCGATGTAGGTCTGCTCGCGGACTACCAGGGCCGCCGAACGTGCCACGCGCGCGATTCCTGGCGTACAGACTACGGTAAGGGAAATCAACACATTTCGCAGGCTCGCGCCCAGGGAGGCCATCAGGCAGATTGCCAGAAGGATGTTCGGGATGGCTTTCATTGCGTCGCAGATACGCATCAGGATATTGTCCAGCGCTTTATTATAGCTGGCGTAAAGGCCGATCACCATTCCAACGATGGCCGACACGACGGATACCACGCAGCCTACCAGCAGCGAAACTCTGGCTCCGTAAACAACGCTGGTAAACACGTCTCTCCCCATGGAATCAGTCCCGAAAGGATGTTCCTTGCAGGGGGCCATCAGACGGTCTTTTACGATCATTTCATTCGGTTCATAACCTGCCAGCACCGGAGCCAGCAGCGCGATCAGCACCATGAGGACCACCAGAACCAGACCGGTCACGGACAGTTTATTTTTCAGGAATTTACGAATTTTCGTTTCTCTTTGTTCTTTGATCAGTTTTTTCCGGATTTCTTCCAGTTCTTTGCCGTCCAGGGATACCTGGCCATTTTCCATTTTTTCCATGCCTTTCACCTCCTAGCTCAAGCGGATACGCGGGTCGATCAGGCCGTAGATCAGGTCGATCACCAGGCTGATTCCTACGTTAATGATAGCAATCAGCAGCACGATTCCCTGAATAACCTCATAATCCCGGCGTCCGATGGAGTTTACCATCAAAAAGCCCATTCCCGGTATTCCGAACATGGTCTCGATCACAGCCGCGCCGGACAGGATTCCGATCACGCTCTGGCCAATGACCGTGATGACCGCTACCAGTGTATTTTTAAAGGCATGCTTTGCTACCAGGAAAAATTCTTTTACGCCCTTGGATTTCGCCATGCGGATGTAGTCGCTGTTCAGAACTTCCAGCATGGATGCCTTTGTCATGCGCATCATCAGCGCCGAATGCATAAAGCCCAGGGAAATCGCCGGAAGCAGCAGACATCGGATGTGTTTCCAAAATCCCATTTTCAGCGGCTTATAACCGGATACCGGAAGCAGTTTCAGCTTCACGCACACGAGGAGCATCAGCAGGAGTCCTACCAGAAAGCCCGGAACGGAAATTCCCGCCAGTGAGATTCCGCTGACTGCCGCATCCACCGCTGTCCCTCGCTTCCTCGCTGCCAGCATTCCCAGAGGCAGCGCAATCAGGACTGCGAAAAACACAGACAAAATCGTCAGGGAAATCGTTGGTGTAAAATATCCCGCGATCATTTCCGTCACAGGCTTGCTTCCCACGACAGAGGTTCCCAGATCCCCATGGAGCACACCGATAATCCAGTTCACATATTGCACCGGCAACGGCTTATTCAGCCCCATCTCTTCTTCCAGCGCCTCGATCTCCGCCTGGGTCGCATCCTCGCCCAGGATGACGGATGCCGGACTGCCAGGGGTTAAATGCGTCAGGGAAAAGACGATAATGGAGACCACAAAAAGCACTGGAATCACAGAAAGGATTCGTTTTATTACATATTTTTTCATAGACGCCACCTTATCCAAAAAGCTGCCGGCAAGGCGGATTTTGATCGGTTCCTTTTTCGGCAGCTTTTTCTTCCGTTACATCCCCCGCAGCAGCTTACGGGCCGTACAGACGCGTCAGTCTGGCCTGCTGGCTGCGGGAGTCCTTTGGTTTCCTGTTTGTTTACTGCGGAATGTAGGCATTCCAGAAGTAATTGCAGTTGTTATAAATTACGCCTTCCATCTGGCTGTTCATCACGTCGTAGGAAACGTAATGGCCCAGATTGATGATCGGGAGGTAATCCCAGCAGTATTCCTGGATGCTTTCCCATGCAGTGGCAGCTTCCTCGATGGTGGTCGCATTGTTATAGACTTCCCAGAGTTCATCCAGATGCTCGTCGCTGGTCCATCCGGCGTAATCTGCACCGAAGTAGTTCCGCAGGGAGGGCACCGGAACGGTAGCAAAGCTTGAGATGAAGAGGTCGTAAATCTCCGGATCATTCCGGTATTCGGTGAAGGTTCCCCAGTCTACGGTGGTGAGTTCACAGTCGATGCCGTTCGCTTCCAGCTGCTGTTCCAGAACCTGCGCTCTCTTTTCGAAGTTGTTCGCGCTGGATACAAGGATTTTCAGGGTTTCGCCGTTATAGCCTGCGGCTTCCAGGTAACTCTGTCCGGCTTCGATATCCTGCGTATTATAGTTTTCGCTTCCTGCTTCTGTGTACCACAGGGTCTGGAAAGATTCCATGTAGCAGGAACCCAGGTTAAAGCTGGCTTCGCCGGATACTAACTGAAGGTCATTGGCATCGATGAAGCAGTTGATCGCTTTCCGCATATTCTGGTCTACGCACAGGCCTTCTTTTTTATTAAATACGATAACGTTCTGGCCGCCTTCTTCGGAATAGACCGTCAGCGCGTCGTCTCCTTCTGCCTGGGGCAGCGTCGCGGTGCTGATGTTGGCCGCATCATACTGACCGGTCTGCAGGCCTGCCATACGGGTCGTTTCTTCCGGTACGACCCAGAGATAGATGTTCTGGGTGTAGGCATGCTTGTAACCTGCCCAGCCGTCGCTTTCTTCAGCCGGATCGCCATAGGGAACATAGTCGTCGAATTTTTCCAGCCATACATACTGATCCAGTACCCATTCTTTAAAGGTGTAGGGGCCGGTTCCGATGATCTCGGTCATGTAGCCGTCTTCGCCTTCGCTGGCAATGGCTTCTTCGGTCGTGATCACGGCTCTCTGAGCGCCTCCGGCCAGCAGGTACAGAAGTGTTACGCAGGGGTTTTCCGTTTTAATGGAAACCGTCGTGTCGTCCACCTTCTCAAACCGGGCATCTCCAACCAGCTGCGCGACTGCGCTGTAGCTGTCAATCCAGCGGTTCAGGGAAGCGACTACGTCTTCGGCTGTCATCTCGGAACCGTCATGGAATTTTACGCCTTGGCGGAGAACAAAGGTAAATTCCGTCGCATCATCGTTTACTTCATAGCTTTCGCACAGTTCCGGAACCGGTTCGCTCTGGCCATTCAAAGTCATGAGCTGCTCGTAGACGGTTCCGCAAAGGGCTACACGGGAGCCGTTTGACGTGGTTTTATGAAGGTCGTAAACGGCATTTTCAGCGGTAAGCGCAATATTAATCTCATCTTTTATGGCAATGCCGTCCGGGCCTTCGGCTGCAAATGCCGGGATGCTCATGGATGAAAGGGTAGCTGCCGCACACAACAGGGCTAAAAGTTTTTTCGTGCGATTTCTCATTTTCATTTCCTCCTCTTTTATCGGGTGTGTTCGTTTCTCAACTGTTAGATGCATTATAATAAAAAAATATTCCGCATTCTACCTTGATTGCGGAATATTTTGATATATTTTCGTCTATATTCATTTTCTTTTTATACATTCTGCACAAATCAAACCAGGATAACGGTCGAAAATTGTTCTTTTTCGGATTTATTGTTCCTTTTCGTTCCTTTTTTCCAGTTTTTCCCCGAAATTTTCCGCCGCCGCCAGCACCCGGTATTCCTTTGGAGTACATCCTGTTACTTTTTTGAATATTTTGGAAAAATGGGAAAAATTTTCATACCCCAATTCTGCACTGATTTCCCCCACCGAACGCGTGGTAGAAGTCAAAAGCCGACAGGCCTCCTTCATTTTTTCTTCCATTATAAGGTTTCCCAGCGACTGCCCTGTTTCCCGCTTGTAAAGCCGCCCCAGATAATCCGCATTCATATACAGGGCCTCGGCGATCGTTTCCCGTGTAATATTCTCCCGAACGTGTTCCCGGACAAAGTTCTGAACCGCTTCGGACAGCGAAACCGCCGGCTTCTGCTCCGGCATGCAGAGCATCACTTCTTCCAGCCACTCCAGAAAACTGTCAATGGAAATGTGAGCATTGATTTCCAGCTCCTTAATCCGCGGCGTCATCAAAAGCTTATGGGCCGGAACCCCTTTTTCCGCCAGGACATGAAAAATCGTCTGAGACATATCTATGCGCAGCGCCCGCAGATAGCTTCCGGACACCCGCCCCTTCTGGTTCTGCTCCTGCAAAAATTCCCGGATGTTCTTCAGAACCTGGTTATAATGGCCGGTCCGTAAAAATTCCTCCGTATAGCCCGGAAGCAGAACGTCGATTTCCTCCCTTTTACGCCCCAAAAACTGGGAGGCCGGATAAATTCCCGTCGTGTCCTCCATATCCTCTTTTTCCGCCGCCATAATGGAAAGCACGCTGGAAAAAATCTTTTCGCAGTAAATATCCGCATCATAATAAATGCACAGCGGCATTTCCGCTTCCCGGTAAATTTCCCGGATCAGCCCCTTGCATTGATACAGGAATTCCTCTTTCGGCATATTCCGGACAATCAGAAGCGGCCGGAGCTGTTCCAGAATAAAATACTCCGCCCCGGATTTTTTGAACCATTTATTCGCGAAATCCAGCAGTACCGTTCTGGTTTTCTTCTCGATCTCCGTGTTCCGGTCCCGGATTAACTTCCGGCTGAGGACTCCGATCTGGTAGATATCCCCAAGTTCTATGGCAACTCCCGCATTTTCCGCTTCCTTTATAAAAGAGGACGGGTCCAGCGAAATCTGTCCGCTGCAAAAGCGCATCCAAAATTGATTCTGGATCATCCGCTTATGGCTCTCACGGTAGTGATTGTACCGTTCCATTTTTCGGACATACTGTTTTTTAACCACCTGTTTTTTCGCCAGTTCCAGGATTCTTTCGGCCTTTTCCCGCTCCACCGGGCTTTTCAGGAAGAAAATTCCCGGAAGCTCTTCGAGCTGGCTCAGAAGTTCCCCGTCGTTGTCCTTGAAAAGAGCGATCAGCTCCGGGTGGTCTTCCTGGCAGCAGAATTTTTTGAGCAAGTCGAACTGACCATTCAGGGAAGCTTCGCAGATGACGATATCCATTTCCTGCCTTTTCAGGATCTGTTCGGCTTCCTTTGGGTTCCATTCCAGGTAAATTTCGGCTTCTTCTTCCGGATGGATCTCCAGAAGTTTTTGGAGCAGGCGCAGATCCTGCAAATTTTGCGTGAGAATCAGGATTTTCATGGCATTCCTTTCCGGGTGCGGGCGGCGGCCCTAGGTTTCTGATTTTTAGCATACCGGAAAGAGTGGCAGGCGTCAAGAGGTGTGACGACGCGGTTTCCACAAAAATAACGGCCCAAATTTTAATTTGATTTTTTTCGAAAAAATGCTTGCTTTTTCTTTCGAATGATGCTATATTATTAAGGCTGGCGGAAGTCAGTGAATGGAAAAGCGATGCGTGGCTCAGCTTGGTAGAGCGCTGCGTTCGGGACGCAGAGGTCGCAGGTTCAAATCCTGTCGCATCGATTCCTTGGCAGGGGCGCCGGAAATGCTGGATTTTCAGGATTTCCGGTTCTTTTTTTATCTTCAAAGAGTATTCCGACGAGCGTTCGTAAAATGATTTTACGGACGTTCGTTTATTTTGCTCTAAGAAATGAATCGGAATGCTCTAAGATTTGCTCAAAAATACGAGGGTTTTTCCACTATTTCTGCTGAAAAAATTTGACCTTCTATATCAAATACGAACAGATAATCTGCATCTTCGTATACGAGTAACGGATGATATTTGATCTTCGCCGCCTTTTCTTGATAAAAATGACGGTTTCATGTACCTAGGGCTAGCCACCGCGCCAGCGGTTTGGTACAATAACAACAAACGGAAAAAGCCTTTATTTTCAAGGGGTTTGAGTGTTTGCCGTCATTTATTCAATTCCTTTTCCAACTTGAAACTTGACGAGAAATTTGACGAAAAAAAGGAGGCTGTTTAATTAAGGACAAAATTTAATAGTGCCAGCGGCCCGGCCTCATGCCTGGCCGCTGTTTGCCGTGGGCGTTTCACTTTTCGAGTGGACACCCTTTTTATATACGTTTTGTGCAGGTGAAGGTTCACATAGGAGAAAAGAACCGGATATAGGAAGTGTACCTACCGTTAGGATATCGAAAAAAGCAGATGCAGCGTGTGCCTGATGCACGACTAGACTTATCTGCCGAGTGCGTAAATTAATTCAAGTATCGTATCAGAATCAGTTCAATCGTGTCAGGAATCGTATCAAATCCATGACTCGATTCGTTTTGTCCCGAATAATATGCAATATTCGGGACAAAATAGAAATGCGATTGCTCCCCTCTCCCGAAATAAAAGCTGAAACTGCTGTATAATTTCTGTTCTGTGTGGAATACTATGAACAAAACTCTTGAACCCTATTGAAAATTTGTCCCGAATAATATATAATATTCGGGACAAAAGGAGGTGAGCAAGGTGGCAAATGGATATTCAAAACAGATTCAGGAGCGGATCAACATTGCAGCGGGAGGAACTGTTTTTGTCAGTTCTGACTTTGCGGATATTGCGGATACGGAAACCATAAGGCGGAACTTAAACCGGCTTACACAAGCGGGTACGCTGCGGAGGATTTTGAAAGGCGTTTATGAGAAACCGGAATACAGCGAGATGCTGAAAGAATATGTGGCGGCAGACCCGGACGCCGTGGCAAAAGCGCTGGCACGGAGTTACCACTGGACGATTGCCCCTTGTGGGAACACGGCACTGAATTTGTTAGGGCTTTCCACGCAGGTAACGGCGGTATGGTCCTATATCAGCGACGGTCCATATAAGACCTATGAGTGGAATTCCACAAAACTGGAATTTAAGCACCGGACCAATAAGGAGATTACAGGGCTTTCCTATATGACGGCTCTTGTAATCCAGGCATTGAAAACACTGGGGAAAACAAATGTCACTTCCAAAACCATTAAGACGCTTCGTTCCCGGTTGAGTGAGGAAGATAAAGCCGCTATGCTGAAAGAGGCGGCAGAATCTACGGATTGGGTTTACGATATAATACGGCAGATTGCAGGGGAGGTACAAGAGAAATGAAAAATGTTGCAAGATTTTCTGACAATGACAAGAGGATGCTATTCCGTAACACAGCGGATAAGATGGGGTTGAATGACGCCATCGTGGAAAAAGATTTTTGGGTGTGCTTTACGCTGGACTATCTGTTCCACCGTTCCCCCTGGAAAGATTCGATTACCTTTAAGGGCGGCACCAGCCTATCAAAAGCATTTAACCTGATCAGCCGGTTTTCTGAGGACATTGACCTAATCCTGGACTGGCGTGTGCTGGGATATGGCAAAGACGAACCCTGGGAGAAACGTTCCAACACAAAGCAGGATGCTTTCAACAAAGAGGCCAATGCGCGGGCGGAGGTTTTTCTGGCGGAAACGTTCTGCCCTGCCTTCAAAGATGGGCTGTCCCAGGAGCTTGGATGTGAAGATGATATTCACATGGACGAGGAAGAAAGGCAGACAGTGATTTTTGCCTATCCCAAGCTGTTTACCAATGCGGGAACCTTGCAGGTGATCCGTTTGGAGATTGGCGCACTGGCGGCATGGACGCCGGCGAAGTCTTCGGAGATTACGCCCTATGTTGCGGAGTATTACCCAGATGTATTCGGGCAGAAAGGCACGGATATTCTGACAGTTGCCCCGGAGCGGACTTTCTGGGAAAAGGCCACAATCCTGCACCATGAGGCCAACAGGCCGGAACATCTGGAAATGCCGCAGCGGTATTCCAGGCATTATTACGACCTGTACCGTATGGCTATGACCCCGGTGAAAGAAGCGGCGTTCTCTAGGCTTGATCTGTTGAAAAAAGTCGTGGATTTCAAGATGAAGTTCTATCCCAGAGGATGGGCAAAGTACCAGAAGGCTGTGCCAAGAACATTGAAGTTGATTCCTCCGGAATACCGGTTAGCGGCGTTGGAGGCGGACTATGATTCCATGAAGGATATGCTGTACGGCAATGTTCCTACATTCGACACTGTTATAGCGGAGGTACAAGAACTTGAAAAAGAGATCAATATACTTTCGTTTCATACATAAATGCGAAGCATAGCTATTCGATTTTGAGCAGCCGGTTTTTCTTTTCAAACTACGGATGCCTGTTGATTAAAAAGAATGCATGACTTTAGTTAGAAGCCACCCGCTTACGTGAGGCTGATGACAAAACCATATTTGACAGCTATTTAGACACGATATGGCCTGCAAATATCAAAAAATAACTCAAATATTGTAAAAATATCTATAAATATAGCGTTAAAAGCTGAACAGCAACAGAAAAATAGTAGCGTAGGTGTGGCGCAGATTAAGAATCGGGACGCAGAGGTCGCAGGTTCAAATCCTGTCGCATCGATTCCTTGGCAGGGGCGCCGGAAATGCTGGATTTTTCAGGGTTTCCGGTTCTTTTTTATTTTCAAAGAGTATTCTGATGAGCGTTCGTAAAATGACTTAGCGCAGACCGCCTATTCTCAATATGAGCTTGGAAAACGTGCGATACCTATTCAATGCATAATAAAACTGTGCGTATTTTATCATGTTTCTGCTGACTATATACTGGGGCTCTCAAATAAAAAGAATCGATACACATAAAGCCGGAAATCATCATTCAAAGCACTTTTTGCAGGATATCCCGGAGATAGCCCCCGTATTTTTCGGTCGTTTTTATCACCTGATAGCCCTGGCGAAGTGCATTGTCCTTGCTGTAACGATTATCCGGGTGAATCGTACAGAGCAGGTAACGGTATCCTGCTTTTCGCAGATCCGCTTCGGCGGCCTGCATAAGGCGGTATTGAAGGTGGTGGCCGCGGTATTTCGGGAGCACCGCCGCTGATTCCATATGTGCGGTCAAAAGCATCTGCTCATTGGAGAAACCGATATCATTTCCGAGGTTTTCCGGCGACATGCCAGGAAATGTCACGAGAAAAATTCCGGCCAGTTCCCCGCTCCTCGCTTCCACCGCCAGGTAGCCAGTGCCGTTTCCCGCAGTCAATACATTAGAGGTATATTCCGCATTGTCCGCCACGTACCATTCTTTGTGATCCATCGCCTCATAAACTGTTTGGATCAATGCACTGATGGCCGCAGCGTCAGACAGTTTCGCTTTCACGATTTCAAAATCCATTTTTCTTAATCCTTTCTTTCCCTATCATACAAGAAACAAGGGTGTTGGTCGTTATTATTCCGGCAGTACCTGAGCACTTAGCTGCGACGCGAAGCTAGTCCTTTAGGGCTCAGGTACGTAAGAACGTGATTCAGGTGTGAACAGGCTCTTTTCTTAAATGAGCCTGTGAATCGTTACTGGAACGAGGTACAAGTAAACAGTAACAGTTGTTCAAGAATTGTCGAGAATTTTTAGAAAAATAGCTTGAATTTTGGATGATTTCATGGTATACTGAGGAAGTTCAAAGAGATTGCGATGCGTGGCTCAGCTTGGTAGAGCGCTGCGTTCGGGACGCAGAGGTCGCAGGTTCAAATCCTGTCGCATCGATTCCTTGGCAGGGGCGCCGGAAACCTAGGGAAGATAGGTTTCCGGTTCTTTTTTATATTTCATGCTTGAAATCATAAAAATGATATGCTATAGTATAAATGCAAAGAGGAAACAACCGTCCACAAAGTGGTTGACCTCCCGGTGGTTTAAATAAGCCTACCTGCACGGTCAAGTAACAAGGTAGGCTTATTTATTTTCGCTTATTCCTACGATCTATGTAGGTAAGCAGCGCAATCAGAAAATTACCGCTCAAAAACAGCAGGCTTAAAGTCTGATATACATCCATATGCGCCACCTCCCTCTTTCTTTATTTCCCATGACAGGATTACGCCGATCGGCATAGCAGCGATTGCTGCTTCAGAAAGGCGGGAGGCTACCACCTTGCAACACGATTGTTTCCTTACGCATTATATTACAATACTTTTTCTATTTTTTCAATTTCTTTTTTGCAAAATTTTATTTTAATATAGAGTATTTTAAAGTTGCAATTTCATTAAAAAATTTATTTTTCTCTTGAAATTCAGAATACAATATGCTATAGTAGTACATAAGGAAAACAACCGTCCACAAAGTGGTTGACCTCCCGGTAAGATTTATAAGCCTACCTGGACTTGCCAAGTGACAAGGTAGGCTTATTTATTTTCGCTTATTCCTACAATTTTTCTTCTTTCCCCGAAACTTCTCATCCATTCAGGAAATCCGTAATACTCTGCACCACATGCTGCACCGGGTATCCCCCAGCCCCATAAATCCCCGGCAGCCACGTATCATACTGCCCCTCCGGATCATAATAACACCCTCCGATCATCACCCACGCATGCCTCGTCAGTCCATCCGCCGCCCCATCCGTCGATCCGCTGACCCTCCCGCAGACCACATAAGGCCGATATCCCACCTCCGCCGCCAAAGCCGCAAACGCACACGCAAATCCATAACAATTCCCACTCCCCGTCGTCAGCATATTCAGCGCCGTCGCCTTCTGCCATCCCGCCTGAGACAAATTCGGGTATTTCGGCGCGTAATAATGCCTTCCAACGATATAATTCCAGCAGGCATACAGCTTCTGGCTCTGCGTCATCTGATCATTCGTGATGGAAGAAACGATCTCCATTGTCTTTCTCTTGAGCTGGGAAGCCGTGTTATCCACAGCCGCCCCGGAATCCGAGAACGTTATCCCCTCATAAGTCACATTTCGCTTCACAAGGCCGGTTTTCTCCACATAGTACAGCTTATTTTTTACAATGTGCCATCCTTCGATCACGGCTCCTCCCGCGCTGACGCAATAAATTCTGCCTTTGATTTTCACGATCCGGTCTTTCGTCGGAACCACAAGGCATCCTTTTCCGCTGAAAATGTAGCGCACACCGTCGATTTTCACACTGTTTGTAACCGCATTTCCCTTATAATTAAAATAGTATTTCCTGCCTCCGATCGTCTTCCACTGCTTCTTCAGCTTTTTGCCATTTTTGTCATAATAGCAATACGTTCCATTCACTTTCTGGAGTCCGCGCAGCTTCTTTGTACTTTTCGCCGATGAAGCCGCCACGGACGACGCAGCCGTCCCGTCCAGGGCCGTCGTTTCCCCTGCCGAATCGAAGTCCGACGTTTCGTCCCAAACCGCCGTTCCTCCAGCCGAAGCCGACACCTCCGTCAAGACAGCCGTCTCCCCGGCAAACGCCAGCTCCCCCGGCTGCCCCGCCAAACACACCGCCAACATCGCCGCTCCAAACCGCATTTTCATCTTCTTCATTCCACAACTCCTCCTTCCGGACGCGCGAACCCGCCGCCCTAAAACTCACAACTCCGCACGCGAAACGCACACGAAAACTCCGTCCAGCGCAAACCTCTCGACTCCACACGCCAGACCCGCACAAGACGCGCCCAACGCAAACCTCTCAACTCCACACGCCAAACCCGCGCAAAGCTCACAGACCTTTCACAAAAAGGCCCCCGGCAATCCAGGGGCCCATTCTCACTTAGTATTCCTCAGTCTCTACCGTCCCATCCGAATACGTAATCTCATAATATCCATGCCCACTTCCATCACAGTCATCATACTTCTGCCTGCTCACCTCATATCTCCCCTGCTGCGCCGGCGCCTGATTCTGCCCCGCTGCCGCCTGTGCCGCCGCAGCAGCCTGCGCTTCCGCCGCTGCCTGCGCCGCAATCTGCGCCCTCGCCTGCGCCTCAGCCTCCACAGCCTGCGCCGCCACATCCTCCATCTCCGTCACATAACTCTTGGAAATAAATCCTTCCCCATCTCCAAGCTCCATCCGATACCACTTCGGCAGCTCCCCAAGCACCTGGATCTCACTCCCGCGCCCGGCCACAGACACCGCCTCGGCCTCCGCACTCGCCTCAGCCCTCACATACACATCATCCACCACATACATGGTCTTCGCCTCATCAAAAACGACTTCCTCGCCCTCCTCAACAAGACGGGCCGTCTCCCCGGACTCCTTCGACAAATACTCCAAAGCCACAAAACTGCCAAACATCTTCAGAACCGGCGCATCCACATCCTCCGGATCTACATCCAGAATCTGATGCTCCGTCCCCTCCTCATCCGTCAAAACCAACGCCGCATCCTGCATCTCCGCTTTGGAAAACTCGATCCCGGTCAGATTCTCCGCCGTCCAAAGCGCTTCTCCTTCTTCCGAAACCTCCACGTCAGCCGCCTTTTCCGTCTCCGCGGTCTCCGTCTCAGCCTCCGAATCCTCGGTCTCCGTTTCCGCTTCCACTTCGGAAGCAGTCTCTGTCTCAGCAGCCTTCTCCTCGGCAAACACCGCCGAACCGCCAAGCACCGTACTCATCGCCGCCACACCACACAAAAACTGCACAAACTTTCTTTTCATCCTAAAAGATCCTCCTTAAAAAATTTTTCATTCCCATCTACTGGTCACATCACAAATACCTCAATCTGATTCGCCGCCCCGGAAAACTTCCCGCTCTCCAGATAAAGCACAAATCCTTCCTCACCGCTCTCCCAGGTTACCGGGAACGCCTCATAAGCCATCCCGCCGTCCACCTGCACGGCAATCCTGGCCCGCGTATCCAGCTCCGCCAGATTCAGCGTCCCGCTGATCTTCGTGTAAAGCCCCTGATTCACGACCTCCACCTCCGTCAGCCCATCCGCATCCAGCTTCGCCGCCTCGCCTGGCACAATCACCAGCGGCCCCGGCATCACCGGCGGATTCTCCGCCATTTCCGGCAAAAACCTCTCCGCCCGCTCCACAATCACCGTATCCGCCAGACAAGTGTCCAAATCCGTCATCTGATACGGAACCCCTCTGGAAAAGTACGCATTTCCAAAAGCCTCCGCCAGAAACGGCAGCAGCGCATTCCCAAACGAATCCCGGTACATCACCAGGCTTCCCGACGCCACCGCATTGACCGTAGAAATCCGCGGTTCAAAATTACTCTCCACCTCTTCCACATACGAATACGAAAAAGGCTTCGCATAATAAATCTCCTCCTCCGGCGTTGGCGCCTTGGGATAAAGCATCTCATCCAAATCGCCGATAAAGTCCGTCCGAACCTCATAATCGCCGTTCGTATAGGAAATATGCAGCTTCGACAGCGCATCTAAAATCTGATCCGCCGCCAGGGACGCCCCCTTGTTATTCCAGTGGGAATCCCGTTTATGGTAAAGCACCTCCTCCTGTTCGGAAAATGCCTGCCACAAATCCACGTAATTTACCTGTTCTTCCGTCAGGTACTTCTGCAGACCCTCCAGATTCTTCTGGTTGTCCGTAGTCACCTGATAATAATACGGCATATTTTTGCCGTAAAGCGTATTCTTATTCGGCGCAACCGTAAACACAAAACTGCATCCCCGCTTCTCCGCATAATCCTGCATCAAAGCAAGGGAATGCGCCACATTAAACAGCGACCGTTCGCTCATCGGATTCGTCCTCTGAAAATCCTCCAGAGAATCCTTATAATAAAGCCAGCCGTCCGTGCCCTCGATGACTCCGCTGGCCGCGGACACGCCAAACCCCTTTCCCATAAGCAATGCGTTCGCCGTCACCAATTCATTCCGAAATGCAAAATGCTCCTGAAAATACTCCCCGGCCTGGGTCAGGAACGCCTGGTTCCACCCATCCTCCGTAACCAATTGCGGCAGATCCGCCAGATCCCTGTTTTCCGCCGATTCCCCGCTTCCTCCAAAAAGCAGCCCCACAGACGGCACCAGGCAGACCGCAAAAAACAGGATTCCATAAACAATCTTCCATCTTTTCATGCGCCGTGCCTCCTAAAACCGGAAATAAATAAAGGGATTGTATGTACCGCCCGCCAACTGCAAAATACAGACAACCAGGGCCAAAAGACTCAGCAGATACGCCGCCGTCTGATATCCCCTTCTCTTTTCCAGAAGATTCTTCACCGGCATGGACGCAATCACGCCCACCGCAAAAGCCGTCAGATTCCACGGCGTCAGCAGGCTCCAGGCCAATGTCATCGTCTCCCCCTCAAAATGGAAGCCGCCAAACATCTGCCCCAGCCAGAACATACCCTGGCTCATCGTATCCGCCCGGAAAAAGACGAAACCAATCAGCACCACCAGCAGCACGTACACATGGCTGACCGCCCGTTTCAGCTTTCCGCCCGCATTCCGGAAAAACGGAAGAAATTCCTCCAAGATCAGAAAACATCCGTGGAACACGCCCCAGAACAGAAACGTGACGTTCGCCCCATGCCAGATTCCGGTGCATAAAAATACAATAAACTTATTCACACAGGTGCGAAGCCTTCCCTTCCGATTCCCGCCCAGCGGAATGTACAGATATTCCCGGAACCACCCGGACAGGGAAATGTGCCAGCGCCGCCAAAATTCCCGGATACTCCCGGAAATGTACGGGTAATTGAAATTTTCCCGGAAATGGAATCCAAACATCCAGCCAAGGCCAATGGCCATATCGCTGTACCCGCTGAAATCGAAATAAATCTGAAGCATATAGGCCGCAGCCCCCATCCAGGCCGTCAGCACATTGATCTGGGAAGGATCCGCGCCGTACAACGTATCGGCCACAAGCCCCATCGTATTCGCAATCAGCACCTTCTTGGAAAGCCCGGCCACAAACCGTCGGATCCCCTTCGCCACTTCTTCCGGATTCTGCTTCCGCTCCGTGATCTCCTGTTCCACATCGTGATACTTCACAATCGGCCCTGCGATCAATTGCGGGAAAAAGGAAATGTACAGCAGCACCTTCCCGAAATTCTTCTGCACCTTCACCTCGCCCCGGTATACATCGATGACGTAGGACATTGCCTGAAAGGTAAAAAATGAAATCCCAATCGGAAGGGAAATTTCCGGAACCGGCAGCCCCATGCCCGTAAGCGCGTTCCAGGAACTGACCAGGAATCCGGTATACTTAAAAAGAATCAGAATGCCGATATTCCACACCGCAGCAACGGCCATCAGCGCCTTTTTCCCGCGCTCCCGCCGTCCGATCAGAACGGCAAACGCATAATTCGCGAAAGCCGACCCGATCATCAGCAGCACATACACGGGCTCGCCATAGGCATAAAACAGGAGGCTTGCGATCAAAAGAACCGCATTCTGAATCCGGATATTTTTAAAAAGCATGCTTGCCAGGAAAACCACCGGCAAAAAGATACTCAAAAACACCAGGGAACTAAAAACCATGACTCCTCCTCCAAAAGCTCCCTTAGAAGGCAACCGTAATCCGTTTCTCAACCTTATAAGTCGTCTTATACAGGGAATCCCGGTTCTTCTTGTAATATTTCAGTTTCGATTTCGCTGCAAATTTATCCAGATTTACATCATAAATATACCATTTGCCGCTGATTTTGATTTCCACCCATGCGTGGGGCTGCCAAACGTCTTTGTTAAATCCATTGGTCTTTCCGATGCAGACGCGTACCGGGAAATTCGTAGCCTTTTTTGCAAGGAATGCGTAAGCCGCCGCATAGTGGTAGCAGCTCCCCTGTTTTTTCCGCATCATTTCCAGGGCGTAGGTTTTTTCCCAGCCTTTGGTGTTTTTAAAGCCCACGACGCGGCCATAGTTATAGGACTTTTCCATGTACTGGAACAATGTTTTCAGGGCAGCCTGTTTGCTGGAATTTTTCTTTACTTTTAATTTCACGATGCGCTCTGCCTTGGTTTCCAGGGCCGATTTCTTCGTCGCGGCCTGGGTAGTCATCCCGCTTCCCAAAACGAGGCAAAATGCCACCAGCATGATCGCTGCAATTTTTTTCATTCCTTTTTTCATACTCACAGTTCCTCCTTTTATTCTGCGTAAAGAAATACTTCCTGATCTCCTTTTTTCGATGTCCAGACTTTGAAGCCGTTATAGGTATATTCGTAATCCGTCCAGAAACCTTCTCCGCTGTTATCCCAGCTTGGGATGAAGCAGCCTGCGCCAAGGGATTTTGTTTTCTTCGCTGTGCCGAGAAGTTTTTTCAAGGTGCTGAAATCGCTCTCGTAAACGGCGGCGGCGCGCAGTTTTCTGGATTTCGCAACGTTCATTTTCCCGTTTGAGGCAAACTGGCAGAATTTTCCGTTTACCAGGCGGATGCCGGTCAGGGCCGCGCCGTTGGATGACAGATAATAGCGGCTTCCCTTATAAGAAACCCAGGCGGATTTTTTTATTTTTCCGTTGTCGCCGAAATAATAATATTTCCCGTTCACTTTCTTGATGCATAATCTCTGCATCCGTCCCTTGGTGTCAAAGCAATAATAGGAACTGCCGACTTTTTTCCAGCCAATGTAGGCGCTGCCGTCCTTTCCGAAATAACATTTGCCATAATATTCGATCGTTTTCCAGGTGCTCTTTACTTTTTTGCCCTTTACATAATAGTAATACTTTCCGTTCTCTTTTTTCAGGCCGTTTTTCACAGTGGCGGCCTGTACCTGACTGCCTTCAAAAACAGCCGCTTCTCCTATAAATGCGACTGCGCCGAGAACCACCATTGCGCAGATCCGTTTTTTCATGTTTTTCTTCATCTTTCCTCTCCTCTCAATCATTGATAAAATCGACTGTCTGCTGGACAATGGCTCCCGCTACCGGATACGAGCTGTCGCCGTAAATTCCCGGCGCCCAATCCGCGAACTGCGCTTCCGGGTCATAGTAACGTCCGTCGATCTTTACCCAGCAATGGGGTGTCCGCCCATCGCCGACATTGTCCCGGCTTCCGCCAACGGAACTCACCCGCCCGCAGAGTACCTGGGGCTGGTAGCCGATTTCCGCTGCAAGGGCGGCGAAGGCGCAGGCAAAACTGTAGCAATTTCCGGCTTTCGTGTTCAGCATCGTGAGGGCCGCGGACTTCTGCCAGCCGGATTCGTTCAGGTTCGGCCAGCGGGATACGTAGGAAAACTGCTTGCTGGTGACGTAATTCCAGCAGGCCTGCAATTTCTGAGCCTTCGTCATGTCTTGGCTGGTGATCGAATCCAGGATTTCCATGGTTTTGATCTTCAGGGCCGTGGCCGTGTTATTCGCGGCCGCTCCGGTGCTCGTGAAGGTAATTCCCTGCCAGGTCATGTTCTTGCGGACAGCGCCTGTGGAACAGACATAATACAGTTTGCCCTTCAGCACTTTCCAGCCTTTTGTGACTTTTCCTTTCGCGTCAACGTAGTAAGTGGCGCTGCCGACTTTCACCAAAGTATCTTTGCTCGGCTTCTGGAGCTGGCCTTTGGAATTAAAGATGTAGCGGACGCCTTTGATTTTTACGCTGCCGGTGCAGGCGTTTCCTTTGTAGTTAAAATAGTATTTTTTGCCGTTTATGGTCTTCCATTTGTTTTTGATTTTTTTGCCTTTTTGGTAGTAGCAGTATTTGCCGTTGACCTTTTTCAGGCCGGTGAAGGTTTTGGATACTTTTGTGGAAGCGGCGGCAATGGTTTGATGTGCGGATATTCCCGGCTGAACAGCCAGACAGACGCTAAGAGCCAGAACGCCAAAGATGGCCTTCCCTTTTCTCATTTCACAACTCCTCCTTCGTACTTTTGGTTTGATTATAACACTCGGAAAGTGCGATTGCAAGCCAGCGCTTCGGAAACTGTTGAAAAAACGCATAAGTGTAAGAATATATTCCGAATGCCAGAGCGTCCGTTTTTTCTGTTCCGTAAAAAGTATGGAAATGATAGAAAAATGAACGTCTGAGTGCTATAATGTTTCTGTTTAAGCGATTGGGAAATATCGAAAAATCAGCTTCTATAGAGATAAAAAAATGAATCGAAAGGAAGAATCTTTTATGCACGAAATGCGAAGAAAAGACCGTCTCATGCCTCCCAAACAGGCACAAACCCTCCTGGAAAACGCCCTCTACGGCGTCCTCGCCACCTCCGGCGAAGACCACGCCCCTTATGGCGTCCCGATCAACTATGCCTGCGTTGGAGACACCCTCTACTTCCACTGTGCCTCCAAGGGCCACAAGCTGGAAAATCTGGCCGCAAATCCAAAAGCTTCTCTGACGGTTGTAGAAAATGCCACGCTCATTCCGCAGTCCTTCACCTGCAGTTTTGAGAGCGTTATCGCTTTTGGTACGGTTTCCGTGGTGGAAGGCGGCGAAAAAAGAATCGGCCTCGAAGCCCTGATCCTGAAATACAGCCCGGATTTCTGGGAAGATGGCGTGCGCTGTATCGAGCGCACCGGCACGCACACGACCGTTTTAAAAATGAAGATCGAGCATCTTTCCGGCAAAGTCCACGAATAACATTCGGGAAGATGCAGGCAAGCCCCTTTACGAAGAGGAGCCGTCAACCATTCTCCTTCTCCGCAAGGGGCTTTTCACTCTTACCTTGCTAAATTCGTCTTTCCAGTCAGCCACTCCTGCCTTTTCGCCTTCCCGATAAATCTCATCCATCTCACGGCACATCCTGTCAACCCCTTCCTGTGTTTCCTTCAATTCATACACACGTTTTGCCAAAGCTTCGCTATAAATTTCTTCTGCATCCCTGCAATGAAAATCGTGCATCAGGCGCCCCAGTTCCGTATCGTCCTGTTTTCTGGACAGGGTCATGTTCTTTAAAATGCCTTTGTATCTTTCGTAGCCGGCTTTCAATCCATTGTTTTTATTTATACAATTCATATTTGCACTCGTCTCCTTGTATTAATCAAAAACATAATCGAAAACCCACCTTCTTTTTCATCATACCATTGAAATCCGACATATGCAAGAATGAGTTCCTAAAGTCTATCCATGCCATCACAAAAAGAACGCCTTCAGGTTTCCTACCTGAAAGCGCTCATTGCACTTAGCTTTCCGTTCTTCTTACCGAGGCTTCAACCTCTCATCCCTTAAAGCATCTCTCCATTTCCAGCAATCACCTCTCTATACCAGTATCCGGAATCCTTGATGGTCCGTTTCTGGGTTCGGTAATCCACATACACCAGCCCGAACCGTTTATCATATCCGTTGATCCATTCAAAATTATCCAAAATCGACCAGTACTGGTATCCAAGCACAGGAATACCCTCCTTAACCGCTCTTTTCAGTTCTCTCAGATAACGGTGCATAAAATCAATTCTTTGCGGATCATGCACCTGTCCGTCCAGGGATACCCAGTCATAATTTGCCATCCCGTTTTCCGTGATCATGATGGGCTTTTCATATCTTTCATACAGGAACTTGCTGCACCAGTACAGAACCTCCGGCGTTACGTTCCACTCCATGGCCGTCCTGGGGCTTCCCTGGAAGGAATAGCGGTCATATCTGCCCGGCATCTTCGGCCCGCCGCCCTGATAAATGTTAAATCCATAGAAATCCAGCGGCTGCGTGATCATACGCCACTCTTCCTCCGTAAATTCCGGAAGAATATCCGGAAAATACGCTTCTGCCTCCCTGGGAAACCTCCCCTTAAAAACAGGATCGGACCACCAGACAATACTGGATGGAAAGGTTTCCCGGTCCATGAAAAAGGTTTGCGCTTTCGCCTCTTCTACACAGCCCGGCTCCTCATTTTCGGGAATCACCACTTCGCCGGTGGGCGCCATGCCGATTCTTGCGTTTTCACAATATTCCCGTATCTTCCTTACAGCTCTTCCGTGAGCCAGAAGGAAATTTGCGGAAATCTTCATCAGCGACTCCCTGCTCTTTTTCTCAAAGGGCGCAAAAGTCCCTGCGTTCAGCCCTGCACCGATAAAAAGCTGCGGCTCGTTAAAGGTCATCCAATACTTCACCTTTTTTCCAAGCGCTTTTAAAACCACCTGGGTATATGCCTCAAACCACTCTGCGATCCGTGGATTTTCCCATCCTCCCATCTCGTAGAGCGCTGTTGGAAGATTCCAATGAAACAGCGTCACCATAGGGACAATCCCGGCGTTCCGCAATTCATCTGTCAGATTCACATAAAACTGAAGCCCCTTTTCGTTTACCTCCCCGCAACCTTTCGGCATCACTCTGGGCCAGCTAATGGAAAAACGATAGCTCTTAAGACCAAGAGTCTTCATAATCGCAACATCCTCTTTATAGCGGTGATAGTGATCGCAGGCCACATTTCCATTTTCTCCATGTGCAATGTATCCGGGCTTTTTCGCAAAGGTGTCCCAGATCCCCATTCCCTTGCCGTCCTCCTGATAAGCTCCTTCAATCTGATAGGCAGCCGAAGCGGCGCCCCACAAAAAATCCCGGTCAAAGCCATTCTTTTCCATTGGTTCCTCCATTAAAAAAATTATCTTAGCCTTGCTGCTCAGGCTCCACAAGGTGTATCCGGCCGCGGCAAGCCAGGCCAGCATCGCCACAGCCTTTCCCGCCGTCCTAGCCCCACAGTGTGTATCTGCCCGAACCAACCAGCTCCTTTTTCCCATCAATCACAAGCTCAGCCGGAACTGCCGTCTCGATCTCATAACGCACCCCGTCTCCGGTATATGTCCACTTCGAACGGATTTTCCCATGCCTCGTCTCCATAGAAGCTTCCAAATACGAAAGCCTAGAGTCCGGAATCGGCGCAATCCGTACTTTTGCAAAGCCAGGAGCCTCCTCCAATGCCTGAATCCCGGCAGCCTTTTCATACACCCAGTCCGCCACCGCCCCATAGGCATAATGATTGTAGGAATTCATCATCTTGTCCCAAAAACTTCCGTCTTCCCGGATTCCATCCCAGTGCTCCCAGATAGTGGTGGCTCCTTTCCTGACCGCATACAGCCAGGAGGGATACTCCTCCCGCAAAAGGAGCTCCCATGCCATATCGCTGTGCCCGAAATCACTCAGCACATGAAGAATATAGGGTGTTCCCACAAAACCTGTTTTTAACTGCCCGCCTTCCCTTTGGATCAGGTCCGCCAGCGCATCCGCAGTCTCCTGCGGATTGGGCGAAAGCCCGAACTGAACAGCCAGCACATGTTCCGTCTGGGTTTCATATACGGGATAGGTTTCCCGGAAAGCCGTCACAATCTGCTCATGCAGTTTCTCATATTCCCGGACGTCTTCGCCAATGACCCGACCGGCCCTACATACCAGCAAAACCGAATTAGCATAAAAAGCAGACGCGATAAAATCCTTGCGGCTGGCACCCTCGCATTCTCCCGGAGGTGCATCCAGGGCCAGCCAGTCTCCGAAATGCACGCCGCCAGTCCACAGATACGGAGTCGTGGTAACCGAACCAATATAATCCACCCATCCCTTCATGCTGGGAAACTGTTCTCTCAAAACATCATCATTTCCGTAGGTCAGATAAATCTGCCAGGGACAGATAACCGCAGCGTCTCCCCAGGCAGCACTTGGCGGAATGGTTTTCAGGTAGTCCGGCACGACAACCGGCACCGCACCGTCCTCCCCTTGGTCCGCAGCCAGATCCCGAAGCCATTTTCGAAAAAAACGCTCCACATCATAATTATAGGATGCCGTTTTCACAAATACCTGGGCGTCTCCCGTCCATCCCAGCCTCTCATCCCGCTGGGGACAGTCTGTGGGAACGTCCAGAAAATTCCCCTTCTGTCCCCAGAAGATGTTCGAAAACAACTGATTCAGCTTCGGAGAAGAGCTTGAAAGGAAGCCAGTCCGCCGAATATCCGAGTAAACGGCAATCGCCTGAAACTGCTCCGGCCTTACAGGCTCCGGAAACCCCTCCACCTTAATATAGCGGAATCCGAAAAAGGTCAGGAACGGATGCCAGGTCTGCCGGCCTTTTTTGCAAATATAACGAATCTCAGCCTTTGCGTCCCGGTAATTTTCGTTATAAAAATTCCCATCTTTATCCAGCACCTCCCCGTGGCATATCCGAATCGTTTCCTGTCCTTTGGCCTCCACGGTAAACTCCACATATCCGGTCACTTCCTGGCCGAAATCTACCACCGTCTCTCCCTTGGGCGTCACCTGCACCGACCTGGCCGCGATCCGTTCCTGCTCCCGGATCTCTTCCCCCTCCTGGGGAATGAGGATTTCATTGTTCCAGGAAAATATCCGCACACGGTTCCATTCGTTTCCCTCAAAGGCGGCGTCATAGCTTTCCCCGTCATAAATCTCGCTGAAACGCACCCGGCTCTCGCCAAAAAGCCAGGAAGCGTCCGTCGGAACGATCTCTTTGGTTCCATCCTCGTAAAAAATCCGTACCTCGCCCCAGATTCCGCATGGAAGAGCTGTCCGCCCCTCCTTGCCGCCCCATCCCATCGGGGAGCGCATCCAGCCTCTTCCCACCGTGACCGTCAGCTCATTTTCCTTCTGAAGAAGAGATGTTATCTCATACTCCTGGTACTGAAGCCGCTTTTCATAGGCAGTCCAGCCCGGCGCCAGCACGTAATCGCTGACCCTCGTTCCATTCATCCTCGCCTCATACACCCCCAGAGCCGTAAGATACAGCTTTGCGCTGCTGACCGGCTTTCTGAGGGCAAAATCCCGCCGAAATACGGGACAGACATCCCCCAGTTCCCTCTCCGCCTGAATCCACTGTGCCTGAAATTCCATGTTCCGCTTCGCCTCCTGATCCTATGATACTACGGTTTTCCTTTCCAAAACATTTCGAAAGAACTTTCAATTTTGGGAAATCTCAATAACCCCCTCCGGGGAGCAGAGTTTCCCGGAAACACCGCGAATTCCTCCTGAAACAGTCTCTGTTTTTTTCCACACGCCAGGCTTCACAGGACGAACGCCAAGGATATAAGCGCCATACAGATAAACCGGCACACAACTCCAGGCATGACACAGGCTTCCCGCGCCCTCAAAATCCTCCGCCCCGTTGTCCGTCTCCCAGAAAGCGGTAGCGCCCTGGTAAAGCATCCTGCCCCACCGTGCGGCAACCTCCTCAAATACGGCTTCCCCATAGGTTTCCGGATCCTGTAAAAGCGCCTCGTACACAAAAATGCTTGTGGCCATGCTGGCGCGGACCAGCTCCCCCTTGTGAAGCTTTTCCCGCAAGGGCTTCTGCCGCTCTTTTGGTACGATTTCCGTACAGAGAGCCAGCGCCTGTACCAGCTCCGCTCCCTGCATCATTTTTCCCTCCCGGATAAAGGAGACATATACACCCGCATCCGGATTCCAGAACTGCTCCATTCCCCGCTTCAGAATCCGGATCTCTTCCTCTTTTGAGGCACTCCTGCCCAGGTACTCGTAAATTTTCGAGATTCTCTGTAACGCTAGAATATAGAGAAGCTGAAGCGGCGCTTCCGCCGATGGCGCCAAAGCCTCCTTACGCTCTATGGGCGTGGCATCCAGCATCGGCCGCCACTCATAAAAATTCCAGTAACCGGGTTCTGTAAAGTTCCAGACCAGGCCGTCTTTTACATGGCGGTGAAAAACTTCCAGGATCCGTTCCGCCGTCGGAAGCATTTCCTCTCCAAAAAGAAGATCTCCGCTGTACCTGCAATATTCCTCCAACGCCACAATAAACATCAGGGAAAAGGACGGAATATTCACCGAAGCCCTGGCCGGAGCGCATAGTTCCAGAAGCCCATCCTCCCTCTGGGACAGCGCCATGAGCCGCAGACTGGCTTTGGGCTGTTTCATCTCCCCGAAAGCATAGTATCCAAAAAGCATCTGATTTCTCGAATCAAACGCATACAATGCCTGTTCCCTCCAGGGGCAGTCCTCATAATGCTGATGCACGCAGCACCGCAATGTATGCTTTGCCGTCCTGAAAATCTGATCGTGCAGGTGATCGGCACTGGAAAACTCCGCTTCTCCAAAAAAGGGGTAGCTCACAGGCACGATTCCCGCATAATAAACCACGACCTCTTTTCCATAAATAAACAATTGAAGATAGCGGGCGCCCACCCTGTGAAAATAATGAACAAACCGGCTACGCTGCTCTTTCACCTCCCACTGAAATGTGAAATGCCGTCCGCCCACATCGGTCCGGATGCGCAGATCTTCCAGGTGCTCTCCATAGCTGATATCTGCACGGACAGGCTCCGGACAGACCAGCTCCATATCCAGATAACCCGCCGTCTCTTCCTCCAAATCCAGGATCAGGTAGATTCCATCACCTTCCTCCACCCGGAACCGGATGCCTTTCTCCGAAGGAAAACGGATTTTATTTCCGTATTCCAGCTTTTCATAATCTTCAATCATGGAAGATATTTCCCGAAAAGCCAGCCCCGCATACTGATGAAGACCGCTTTCGTGTATCGTAAAAACCCCCTGGGTAAGCAGCCGGACGCCCGGTCTTCCGCCCAATGTCAGCTCCTGGACAGGCTTTTTGACCATCCGGCACGCTTTTCTTACTGCCGATGCTTTTCCCCATGGATGCGCCTGCGGATTGCGGTAAACGACCCCCGCCCCAAGCTGAGGCGTGATCTTCTTCACCTTCCCGCTCTGATAGCCGCCCATGAGCCTGGCGGCCGTATTCTCTCCGCTTGCACACAGCAGCCGTTCTCCCTGCCATACCTCAAAGCGAAGCCCTGGAGTTTCTTTCCGGGCCACAAAGGAATCGTCTCCGCAGTAGAGCACCTGGATGACCAGTTTATTTTCCGCAGCCTTCGGCTCCAGATTTACGCTTTGCACCGCCTTATAAAAAGGGTAGTCCGGATACTGCGTGGACGGGATATACTCCCCGTTAAAAAATACGGCATACTGCCCTTCCGCACTGAGAAGAAGCCGGAGCTTTTCCCCATCAGCCGCAGAAAAGTTCTCACAAAACTCTCCATAACAATTTATTTCCGGCACATCCTTCAACCATACCCAACAGGAAAACTCTGAAAATAAGTTCTGCATCTCTTCCCTCCCGATCCGTATTCTCTGACATCAGCCCTTGACGCCGCCTCCTGTGATCCCGGCCACGATCCGATCCGACAAAAACAAATACAAGACAAAAGTAGGCAAAAAGACGATCATAACCGATGCAAACAGCCCCGCCCAGTTTCCTGTATAAGTCATGGACGTGATCATATTCTGAAGTCCCATGGAAAGCGTCCGGATCTTGTCATTCCCGTTAGCAAAGATCAGCGCGATAAAATATTCATTCCAGATCGACATAAAATTAAAGATCGTCACCGTGATCAGCCCTGGCATCGCCATTGGCATGATGATCCTCCACATTGCCTGCCTTTCCGTACACCCGTCGATCATGGCCGCTTCCGTCAGGGCGCTTGGTATGGTGGAAAAAAAGGAGGTCATAAAAAACACCGTATACGGAACATTCAGCGTCGTATACAGAATGATCAGCGTAACCAGATGCCCCACCAGATTTGCTTTGATAAACCAAATATAAATGGGAATGATCAGTACAACCTGGGGAATGCTCATCGTACACACCGTAAAATTCATCACAAGCCGTTCGCCCAAAAACGTTTTTTTCGCAAGAACATAGGACGCCGGACTTGCAATCAGCACGATCAATAAGCAGGAAATTCCCGTTACCATGACGCTGTTCAGAAAATAATGAGGAACATTGTTATATTTCCATGCTTCCGTATAGTTTTCGAAATGAATGCCGCTTCCCAGCAGATTGTTGGTAAAAATTTCTTTGGTAGTGCTCAGGGAAGCGCATACGATCCAGCCCAGCGCAGCGCCCCAAAAAGCCACCCACAAGATCAGCGGCACATAGCGAAGCAGCCGCAGCGCTTTTTTCGGTGTAATGGGAGAATGCTTCTTTTTCAATATTCATACACCTCCCTCTTCAGCAGCCTGTTCATAATGAAATACACAACCAGTACGAGCAAAGCGACAAACACGCCGATGGCCGCTCCGCCGCCGACATCCGTCGTCCCGGTTCCCATGCCTGCTCCGCCCGCCGTGCCGAAAATCTTATTATACAGATAATAAACCGGCGTCACCGTTGTGGCGGAAATCTGAGCGGAAAACATTTTCGCCCAGGTAAAAAAATTCACCGCGCCGATTGTCCACAGGGTCATTGCCGTGCGCATCACATCCCGGATCAGCGGAAGCGTCAGTTTCCAGAACATCGTCCACCCATTTGCCCCGTCAATCGTAGCGCTTTCGTAAATATCTCCCGGAATCCGCTCGATTCCTGCCAGGAATATCAGCATAAAATATCCTGTGGAGCCAAGCACATAAGAAAAAAGCATGCCCCAAAACAGATAAGAGGGGCTTGTCCAGTTGATCTTTGCCAGGCTCTCTATGCCAAGCGCAGTAAACAAGGATTTCAGCAGACCGAATTTCGTCTGAAAGATGTACTGCGTCCACATTGTAGACAAAGCCACCGCATTTACCGTATTTGGCAGGTAGATCGCAGAACGCCAAAATTTCTTTCCCTTTACGCCGGAGCTTAAGATTACCGCGTAAAACAACGCAAGCCCAAGCGTCAGGACGCCGCCTACCAGCCAGATCCTGAAGATATTTTTCAGAGACGAGAGAAACAGGCTATTATGAAACATTGCATAATAATTGTCAAGACCGACAAACTTCCATTTCGACATCGGGCTGCTCATTGCGGGAATCTCATAAAAACTCATTAAGATCGTCCGCAGCAGCGGATATGCGAAGATCAGCAGAAAACAGAGCAATGTTGGGCCGAGGTTCAAGGCGATAAAAATTTTGTTGCGTTTTTTCATGTTCTCTCCTCCTAAACAAGGAAAAGAGGCTTTAAGCCCCTTTTCCAACATCTCGCATGTTTAATTGAGCTGTCCCCGTACTTCTTCCACAAACTCCTCTCCGGTAATATCACCTGCAATCAATTTTGCAAAAGAGGCGTTTACGATTCCCTGTATCTCCGAATTGGTGGTCAAGCAGTAGTTCCAGGGGACTGCATTGGTTGCTTCTTCCATCAGCGTTCCGCAGTCGGCCAGATTGTCCGGAAGATCAAGTCCGCCGATTACCGGAATGCACTGGCATTTTTCCAGCAAATCCTGCTGAGTCTGCTCGGAAGTGAACTCCTCGATCAGCTTTACCGCGCCCTCAGGGTTTTCCGAGGTGGTCGGAACCGCATAGAACTGACAGCCCGTCATATAAGTCGTATAGGGTTCCTGCGCGCCATCGGGAGACGGGAAGAACATCGCGCCCCACTGGAAGTCGTCGCCGGTGATTTCCGCGACCTCATTGGGAAGCCAGGAGCCATTGATATACATTGCCGTTGTTCCCAGCGCAAATTCCGTATTCTGTGCCGTCGGGAATACAAAGGAACCGGTTCCTTCTGCGAAATATCCCTTAGACGCCATTTCCTCATAAGCCTTTGCCATCTGTTCCACAGCCGGATCATCCCACAGCTCGGTGCTTGTTTCATTCATAAGCTCTGTTACCGCATCCACGCCAAGCATCGATCCCATGTATACGTTGTAAAGCAGAGGAAGATAGGCGTCATCTGCCGTCAGCGGCGCATAACCGGCATCTACGATTTTCTGGCAGCAATCCATAAATTCCGTCCAGGTCTCCGGAAGCTCCTCGATCCCTGCCTCCGCAAAAATGGCCTTGTTGTAGAAGATCGTTCCCACGAAGGGCTGTGCAGGTACAAAATACCAGGATTCCTTATCTGTGGTAAACAGCCTTGCAAATGCGATCATGCCCTCTGTGATATCGGTTTCCAGCTTTGTTCCCTTTACGTATTCCGTGATATTCATGCAGAATTCTTCGCCAAGCTGCGCCGGAATATCAGAGGATTCGATGACATCGATCACAGAGCCTGCCTCAATACTGGTACGCATGATATCCCGGACGGTTCTTCCCGCCCAGTTTACCTCTACCGTGTATTCCGGATTTGCTTCTTCAAATCTGGCAATGGCATCTTTGAGAACCTCTGCTTGTGTCTCATTTTCCGACCACTGCGCCCAATAAACAATGGTCTGCTTCTCCGCTTCCTCGGCCAAAACTGCCTGCGCAGATGCTCCTGTCAGCATCGCAGCCGCCATCGTAATCGACAACACCTTTTTCCAAATGCTCTTTTTCATTCAAATACCTCCCTTTTGTTTTTATTTACGGACAGTTTACTCTTTTTGGTGAAAATTTTCTATATGTACATTGTCAAGAACTTGCTCTATATTGACTTTTATTATATAATGATGTGAGAAGAAACTGCCGACCTTTTTCACACAAGAGGGAAACCTTATGAAGCCGATTGTTTTAAATGACTGGGTGACCACGCCGAAAAATCCCCTGCATTCCATCCTTACAAAGGATGACGATGTCCTTCCCCATTATCATCTGTTTTATGAGATTTTTTATATTATGGACGGCTCCATCCGCCATACGATAAACGGAAACGAACAAATTCTCCAGCCAGGCGATATTGTTTTTCTGAATCTTGAAGATTTTCACTGTTTTTATCGGACATCAGAAACTTCCTGCCGCCATCGTGACATTATCATCCGCACCGATTTTTTTGAATCTGTGTGCGATTTTATCGGGGAAGATTTTAAGCAGGCTTATATGAAGAACCAGCTTTCCAAGGTGATCACCCTGCCCTTTGAACAGATCAAACGATATGATGGAATGTTGACGAATATTGCCCTGTCTCTTGACACCAATTCCGCATTCCGCCAGGCAAACATGCGGACCTTCTGCGTCTCTCTTTTAAACTGTCTGATCACGGAAGAGATTCAGAATGATTTTGAATATTATCCCGTCTGGTTCAAGGAGCTGCTGAACCGTTTTCACATGAACGATTACCTTCAGGCCAGTCTTGATCAGATTCTGCAGCCTTTTCATTTCAGCCGCTCCTATATGTGCCGTACCTTCCAGCGCTACATGGGCTGCACCATGACCGACTACCTCAACGATATCCGTCTGCAGCAGGCCGCCTACCGCCTGCAGTACACCGACGACACCATCCTGTCCATCTGCTGTGCGGTGGGGATTTCCTCCATCTCCTACTTTAACCGGATTTTCAAAGAAAAGTACGGCGTATCGCCCCGCGTCTTCCGCCAACGCCGGGAAATACCGGGCGGCAGTCCGAATTAAGAAATAAACGTGACATGCGCCGTATCAGGTGCACCAAAAAAGGGCTGCCCTCACCAGACAGCCCCTCTCTTACGTAACGCGGACATTCCTATTCCGCTTCGCTGCATATTCATGAACGCGAACCGCTACGCGTTCAAAATCCTTAAAACCATATCTCCGGTTCCCACATTATACCCGCTGGTTCCATACAGCGCCGTCACTCCGCTCTCCCGCCTCTCCGCAACCAAAATCAGCGGCAGCCTCCCCGGCTCCGTATAAACCCTCCGCGCCAGCACCTCCATCTCCCCACCAAAATCATGGAAAAACACAGGCACTCCCGGCAGCGCCTTCCGGCACTTCACAAGCGTCGGGTCCTCCAACGCCTTCCGGTTTTGCACAATCAGGGCAATGCGGTTCTCAAAGATTCCGAATTCTTCTTTTCGCTCGATCAGCTCATTTAAAATATGCTCCGTCGGCTCCTTGCTCTCTTCCAGCCAGATAAAGAGCGTCTTCCCGCCTTCCGCCAGCTCGGAAGCCTTCCGCACCTGCCCGCTGGCATCCGTAAGCCCGAAGTCCGGAAGGGCAATGTGGCTCAGAATATCCGACAGCTTCGCATCCCGGAACGCCATCCGAATCTCCTTTGTCTCCCCTGCGCGGACACAGAAATCCAGCCGTTTTCCAAACTGATTTCCATTCGGCAGACGGTTCGCCGTCAGGAGCCGATACGTTCCCGGCACCAGCCGAAGCGTCAGCTTTCCGTCTTCCCAGATCTTGCCGTCCAGCTTCAACGTCTCATACGCGCCTCCTCGCAGCCGCGCCAGCGTCCAGTTCTGGAAATATTTCCAGACCGTTTTCGCCCCATCTTCCAGCAGGATCAGCCCGGCATCCGCCCGCTCTTCCGGCAGAACCGGAACGAACGCCCCGTCCCGCCAGTATTCCATCGCGCCGCTTTCCGGATGCAGTCTGGACGGAATCCCAAGTGTCCGCGCAATGGCTACGAACAGCACTTTTTTAGACGCCTCGCTGGCCACACCCAGCCGCAGGGCTGCCGCCGGAGTGGTAAACAGGCTGCTCCGTTCTCTGTCCGGATGCTCCCTGACACGCTTCTGCACCACGTCCCAAATCTTCTCCGGTTCCGCCCGGAACGCCTCTTTCTCTTCCTCGGAAAAGGCCTCCGAGATCGCCTTTCTCCAGGGCGTCAGCACTTCGTTCGAAATCCTGGGGTTCAGGATGTAATTCAGGTACAGGTCTTCCGGAAACTGTCCGGCATAGGCGGACGCTTCGTGAAAATGTTCTTCCAGAACTGCCGCTTTCAGGTCGATCTGGTCTTTCTCGGACAGGCATTTCAGGAGCTTCGCACGCAGTCCCACGGTCGCGATATCCCCATAGAAGAAATCTTCCCGCTCCTTATTCCAGAAATGCCGCGCCTTCTGGAGCCGCTTTCCGGTCACTTTCGCGAGCTTCCGGTCGAACTGCTTCTGCTCCTCTGCGGTCAGCTTCCGTCCTGGGCGAATATGGTCTTCCGGTGCGAACATATCAAAATCTGTCCACGCCTCTGCCAGGGAAACCGCCTCCCGCAGCACAACCCCGCACACCCGCTCCTTCCGCGTATCCATCAGCCCTTCCGCCCTCATCCCATCCTTCCTCACATCCACATGAAGGCTTCCCAGGCCCGTCTCCATCCTCACCTTTCCTTCCTCATCCGTCCGCATGACAGCCACCGGCGCAAACTCCGCATAATTCAGCACCTGAAACTCCACGACCGCGCCCTTCACCGCCGCCCCGCTCTCATTCGTCACCCGCACTTCCGCTTCCACCGTCTCCGCATAGCGCCCAAGCTGATTCAGCATCGTCACCATGCCCTCTTTTCCCACGGCCTTCTCTGCGGATGCCGGAATCGCGTCAAACCATCGGGAATGCACCATCATTGCCCGCGACGACGCCCCGTTAAACCACCCGTGGTTCAGCTCCGGACTGGGCTCGCACGCCCCCAGGAACTTCCATTCCCCCTCGATCCAGACCTCCACCCACGCATGATTATCATCGCAATGCGACCACTTCGGCGCATAAACCTGCCTCGCCGGAATCCCCACACTCCGCATCGCATTGACCGTAAAAACCGACTCCTCCCCGCAGCGCCCATGGCCGCTGGCAAACACCGTCCTCGCCGAAGCCGTCCGGTCATCCGACGCCTGATAAGTCGCCTCCCTGGCGCACCAGAAATTCACCTCCCAGGCGATCGCCTCCTCCGGCCGCTCCGTCAGCCAGTCTTCCGACCGAATCTCACCCGTGACCCAGCCATCCCGGCCATACGCCTGCAAACTTTCGTAAAAAAGCGTCCTGCATGTATCGATTTCTTCCTCATTCACCCGGTGATACAGAACATAATTCAAAAAAACTTCCTCCGGAAGCTTCCGGACATGCTCATACTTCTCCCACAGCATCACGCTGTGAGCCGCGTAATCCAGAAAGACGGAAAACGGATAATTTCCCAGATCGCTGCACGGCATCGTCGTATAAAGATACTTCATGGCCAGCGCCGTATCCTCCGGGCAATGCGAAATCTCCTCCGCAATCGGCTCCAGAATCCCCGGCTGATGCCTAAGAAGCATGGCAAACGCTTCCTCAATGCGCGCTCTGCTGTTCTCTAAAAACATGCCTTCTCCTCCGCCAGCCGGTTCAATACTTCCCGCGCTTCCCGCACTTTCTCCTCCGCCGTCCGCCAGATCTCAAACTCGCTGATAAACGGCAGACCCATATTCACGCCGTCCTTCCGGTACTCCATCACGCTGTCCAGCGTCTCCTTCCCGGACATGTGGAACACATGGGCGCCGGTATACGGCCCGATTTCCCGGATCGCCTCCGCATCCACGCCGCTGCCGACCATGATCTCCAGATCATTGCCCGCCTTCTCCACCAGTTCCTTTAACAGCTCCCGGCCCGCCAGACAACTGTTCTTCTGCCCCGACGTCAGGATCGTGCGGATTCCCAGCTCCTTCGCCTGCTCCAGAGCCTCAAAGGGGTCACGGCAGACGTCAAAGGCCCGGTGAAGCGTCACGGACATCCCGTCCGCTTCCTCCATCAGAATCCGCATCTGTTCCAGATTCAGGCTTCCGTCCGGCTTCAGGATGCCGATCACGACCCCCTCCGCCCCCAGCTCCCGGAACATTTTCACATCCCTGCGGATAATCTGGAACTCATGTTCCGTATAGCAGAAATCTCCGAATCTGGGACGGATCAATGCATGAATCCGAATATCCGAATACCGGCGGATCTCCTGAAACAGCCCCGGGCTGGGCGTCGTCCCGCCGATAATCAGGTTCCCGCAGAGCTCCAGCCTGGAAGCTCCTCCTTTCGCCGCCGCAAGCGCAGATTCCACCGAATCCACGCAGGACTCCAAAATATATTCTCTCAAAGCGATCTTCCCTTTCTTCTGCATAAATAATACATACTTGTCACGCCCGCTCCGGTCGCGCCCTTTGCCTGGAATTCATAGATCGGCTTCTCCACCCATGACGTCCCTGCAATATCCAGATGAATCCAGGGCCTCCCTGCGGCAAACTTCCGAATAAACAGCCCCGCTGTGATCGTTCCGGCAAATTTCCCGCCGGAATTTTTCATGTCTGCGACCTCGCTCTCAATCATTTTCTCATACTCCGGATAGATCGGCAGCCGCAGATAACGTTCCCCGGAGAGCCCAATTCCCTCCAGGAATTCCTCATAAAAAGCTTCTCCCTCGGCCAGGCACGGCGCTGCTCCAAAGGCTGTGATACCCACCGCCGCCCCGGTCAGGGTTGCAATGTCCACTACCTGGGACACACTTTCGGTTCGGACGGCATAGGCAACCGCATCGCCCAGCATCAGCCGTCCCTCCGCATCCGTATTTACAATCTGAATCGTCTGCCCGTCGTAAGCCGTAATCACATCCCCCGGCAGATACGAACCTGGGGAAATCCGGTTCTCGCACATAGGAATCAGCCCGGTCACATTGACCTTCACACCATTCGCCGCCAGTGCGTAGATCGCTCCGGCCACAGCGGCCCCTCCGGCCATATCGCCGCGGATTCCCATCATAGAACCGGCATTTTTCAGGCAGTAGCCGCCCGTATCGCAGGTCACGCCTTTCCCTACAAGGCCCGTAATTTCCTTAGTATCCGGGTTTCCCCGATAGCGCAGAATCGCCAGGCAGGGAGGATAGGCGCTGCTGTCCCCCACGGCCAGCATGGCGTTCATCCCAAGCTCCGCCAGCCGCTCCCGGCTCAAAATTTCCACTTCTACCGGAACCTGCTCCACAAGCTCGGCCACCTTTCCGGCAAAGTCCAGCGGACGGAGCATATTTCCCGGCATATTCGTCATATTTCTGGCAAATACAATTCCTTTCACAACGTGTTCGGTTTCCCGAATCACTTCTTTTGCTTCTTCATTGCCACGCAATCCAATCAGCTCCACCACCGTTTCCGGCTCCTCGCTTTGCTTTTTCGAATATTTCGCGGGCTTATACAGGGCCAAAAGGATACCCTCCGCCGCATCTCTAAGACAATCCGTTCCCTTTAACGCAATCCAGTTCGAAAGGTCCAGTGCAAAGCTGCCGCCCTTCCATTCCTTTACTGCCTTGGCAAATACCTCCTTCACCGCAATTCTGTCCATTTTTTCCGTCGGTTCCGGGCAGGTAAGTACCGGAAGCATACTCGTCTCCACGATTCTCAGCATGATGACAAATCCTTTCTAATGTTTTCGCAGATTATATCAGCCGGACTCCCGCGCTCTCCAGCGCCTGCATCGTCGCCGGGTCCGGCTCCTTATCCGTAATAATTCCATTTATATCATCAAAATGCGCAAATTTGTAGGAATCATTAAAATAAAACTTATCCCTTTCCATGACAATGTATTTGTGGCGGCTGCTTCCCAGCGCAGCCTTTTTCGTCAGCCCGTCCTCCACCCCCAGGGTCGTGATGGCGCTGTCCATCATATCAATGCCCGTCGTCCCCAGGAATGCGCGGTCAAAGCTGTATTGCTTAATCACTTCGATGGTGGCGGCCCCCATAAAACCATTTACGGTGCGGTACATGATTCCTCCCGTACCGATGGCGGTAATCATGGAGCTTTTTGCCAGCGCCTGTAAGATGTCGATCATGTTGCTGACAACGACCACTTTCCGTTTCTCCTTAACCAGAAGCTCGGCAATCCGGATGTTTGTGGTGGAAATATCCAGGAAAATCGTCTCGTTATCCTTGATAATGTCGGCGGCTTTCCGGGCAATGATCTCTTTCTTATCCACATTCACCTTCCGGCGGTCGATCACATCCCGCTCCAGCGGATAATCCTGGGACAGGATCGCCCCGCCGTAGGTGCGTTTTAACCTCCCCGCATTCTCCAGCGCCTTTAAATCTTTCCGGATACAGTCCTCCGTCACCTGGAATTTCTCGCTTAAATCCTTGACCTTGACCTTTCCTTCCTGATTCAGCTTCAGGATAATGGCTTCCCAACGTTCTTCTGTAAACATAAAATCCCCCACCGCCTTCGCTTTACCGTTCTTTCAGGGTCACTTCCAGCACCGTATCCACCGGATCAGGCAGAATCGGGTCCGGCCCCAGATCGGCGAACACGATATCCGGGTAATCGCTGTGCACCCAGCTCGTAGAAATGGGCACCTCCGCACCGGTGGCCAGATAGCGGATGCTCTCCACTTCCTCTTTTTTCAGGCCCGGAAGTGGCATCGGGCCGATGGTATTTTCATACAGATGATAATAAAGCTTGTTTCCTTTCGCGGTGATCCGGCCCATATCCGGCTTCGCGATCCCGGCCTTTCCGCAGCCGTAAATGCTGTCGCTGTTTTCCTTCATCCAGCGGCCGATCTCAGCCAGGCGCTCCAGGGATTCTTTCGGAATGTTTCCTCTGGCATCCGGGCCCACATTCAGGATCATGTTTCCGCCCTTTGAGACGCATTCCACCAGCTTTTTGATCAGCATCGGCGCGGGCTTCCAGAAATGATCCTTGGCGCAGTAACCCCAGTTTCCATTCATGGTCACGCAGGATTCCCAGATCATATCGTTCCCATTGACGTCCTTAATTCCTTCGGGCGGAATCATCTGTTCCGGGGTGACGAAATCCCCGTGGTAGGGCGTCGGGTTTCCGGTGGCCAGGGAGCCGTAGCCTTCGCCGCTGGCTTCCAGACGGTTGTCAATGATGACGTCCGGCTGGAGGGTACGGACCATGTTCACCAGCTCTGTGGCGCGCCATTTTTCCCCGCGCATATCGTCGTAGGAGAAGTCGAACCAGAGCAGGTCGAGCTTTCCGTAGTTCGTGCAGATTTCCCGGATCTGGTTCAGCATGTAGTCCAGGTAACGGTCGAAATTGCGCTTGTCATTCTTTTCGTTTTCGTTATTCCGCATGGGATGGTTCCGGTCGCCGTAGTGGGGGTAATCCTCGTGATACCAGTCCAGAAGCGTGAAATACAGGCCCACCTTCAGCCCTTCCGCCCGGACGGCCTCCACGAATTCCTTTACCAGGTCGCGGCCGATCTTTGTATTCGTCACTTTATAGTCCGTATACTGGCTGTCAAACAGGCAGAAACCGTCGTGATGCTTGGCGGTCATGACAACGTATTTCATACCGGCTTCCCTTGCGGCTCTCGCCCAGGCCCGCGGGTCATAGTCCACTGGATTGAACTCCTCAAAGTATTTCCTGTAATCCTCTTTCGGCATTTCTTCAAAGCTTCGCACCCATTCGCCTCTGGCCGGAATGGCATACAGGCCGAAATGGATGAACATCCCGAACCGGGCCTGGGTAAACCAGGCGGTGCGGCGTTCGTATTCTTCTCTGTTAAATGTGTACATACGCTGTTTACCTCCATTTTCTTTGATCGTCTGTGCGTCCGGGTTCAGAACCAAATCCCATGCCCCGTCTCGAACTTCGCCGGGCTTATCCCGCGCCTAAAATTTTTCTGCGTAGTGGCATTTCACCACATGGTCTTTTCCAACGGTCCGGAATTCCGGCCGCTCCGCTTTGCATTTATCCGTGCAGTGCGGACATCTGGTGTGGAACAGGCATCCCTTTGGCGGATTCACCGGGCTGGGAAGATCCCCTTTCAGGGTAATGCGGTTCTTCTCATGGGTCGGGTCCGGGATCGGCACCGCGGACAGCAGCGCCTGGGTGTAAGGATGCCGCGGATTCTGATACAGTTCCGCTTTCGGGGCAGTCTCCACGATGGTTCCCAGATACATGACTCCAATGCGGTCGGAGATCATTTCCACAACGCTTAAATCGTGGGAAATGAACAAATACGTCAGGTTATATTCCTCCTGAAGATCCTGCATCAGGTTCAGAACCTGGGCCTGAATCGACACATCCAGCGCCGATACCGGCTCGTCGGCAATGATCAGCTTCGGGTTTACGGTCAGGGCGCGGGCGATTCCCACACGCTGAAGCTGGCCGCCCGAAAACTCATGGGGATACCGCTCCCCGTGCATCGGGTTCAGCCCAACGACGCCTAACAGCTCATGAACCTTCTTCAGCCGCTCCCCGGCGCTCATATTCGTATGAATCAAAAGCGGTTCCGCAATCTGATCCTGGATCTTGATCCTGGGATTCAGCGCGCCGTAGGGGTCCTGGAAGATCATCTGAATGTCTTTTCTGAGCGGACGCATCTGTTTCTCATTATATTTCGAAATGTCCGTTCCGTCAAACCAAACTTCACCGGAATCCGGAACCAGGATGTGGTTGATCAGACGGCCCGTGGTGGACTTGCCGCAGCCGGACTCACCCACCAGCGAAAAGGTCTCGCCGGCCTGAATGTCAAAGGACACGTCGTTGACTGCGTGGACATACTTTTTCTCGGAAAACATTCCTTTGTTTACCTGGAAGGTTTTCACCGCATGTTTTACGGATACTAACGGCTTACTCATGCCTGCTCTCCCCCTTCTTTTGCTCGATTGAATACGTGGCAGCGGATTTTCCGTGTGGTGGAACCCGGCAGGTACTGCAGTTTCGGCTCCTCCTGACGGCATTTTTCCGTGGCATATTTACAGCGGGGCGCGAACTTGCAGCCCTTCGGCATCACAGAGAGATCCGGCACGCTGCCCGGAATGGCCGGAAGCTTCTTCACACCGCTTCCGATCTTCGGCACCGAAGCGATCAGGCCGTTGGTGTACGGGTGGATCGGGTCGGCAAACAGCTCTTTCACCGGGGCTTCTTCCACAATGCGCCCGGCGTACATGACAATGACACGGGAGCACATTTCCGCCACAACGCCCAGGTCATGGGTGATCAGCAGGATCCCGCTGTTGCGCTCCTCTTTAATCTGAAGCATCAGCTCCAGGATCTGGGCCTGAATGGTCACGTCCAGCGCCGTGGTGGGCTCGTCGGCAATCATCAGATCCGGTTCGCAGGATAAGGCCATGGCAATCATTACACGCTGGCTCATACCGCCGGAAAGCTGATGGGGGTAGCTGCGCAGGGTAGTGTCCGGATCAGGGATTCCTACGGATTTTAAAACGTCGTAGGCTCTTTTGTGGGCCTGTTCTTTGGAAAATTTATTGTGCAGGAGGATTGCTTCCGTAATCTGGCGCTCCACGCGCATACACGGGTTTAAAGAGCTCATCGGGTTCTGGAAGATCATGGACATTTTCCGGCCCCGGATGGAACGCATCTCCTTTTTCGACAATTTCAGCAGATCCTGCCCGTCTAAGAGGACTTCGCCGTTCGTCACCTTTCCGGAGGTGTCCAGCAGAAGGCCCATGATGGAGAGGGAAGTCACGGATTTTCCGCAGCCGGACTCGCCCACAAGGCCCAGCACTTCGCCCTTGTCAATGGAAAATGAGACGTCGTTTACCGCTGTTACCGTGGATTTTTCACGTTTGAATTCTGTTCGGAGGTTTTTTACCTCTAATAATTTCTCAGCCATTTTCTCCCTCCTATTTCATCTTCGGATCCAGCGTGTCGCGCAGGCCGTCGCCCAACAGGTTAAACGCCAGAACGGTCAGGAAAATCAACAGACCCGGAAACAGTACCAGATGCGGGGCTGTGGTCATGTAGTTCCGGCTCTGGGAAAGCATTGCCCCCCATTCCGGCTCGGTCACGTTCGCGCCAAAGCCCAGGAAGCTCAGAGATGCGGCCGCCAGAATTGCCGTACCAATGCGCATGGTAAAGTTTACAATCAGAGACTGTAAGGTGCCTGGGAAAATGTGTACCCAGAGGATCCGCCAGTCTTTACATCCCAGGGAACGGGCTACTTCAATATAAAGGGATTCTTTTACGGTCAGGGTCGCGCTTCGCGCCAGACGCGCCACGGACGGCACCGTAAAGACGGCCACGGCGATGACGATATTCACCACGCCAGGCCCGATGATCGCCACAACCGCGATGGCCAGCAGGATATCCGGGAACGAAAACAGGATATCGGAACCTCTCATCACGATGGATTCAATAATTCCGCCGTAATAACCGGCCAGCAGTCCTAAGACCGTACCGATGACCGTACCAATGATAACGGATGCCAGCGCAACGGACAAGGATAAGCGGGTTCCCACCAGCAGACGGCTGAACACGTCGCGTCCGAACTCATCGGTTCCCCACCAGTGTGCGGCGCTGGGGCCCTGCAGCATAGCCGTATAGTCCGGAGCCGCCGGGTCATAGGGTGCAATGTACGGCCCGAAAATTGCAACCAGGATCATAAGCACGACAAAGACCAGTGCGATGACCGCCGTTTTTCTCCGCAGAAACTTTTTGACAAATTCTTTTACCTTACTCTGGGCTTTGGGGAGCTCTTCCGCTTCGTAGGAGCCTCCCGCCGAAGTGGTCTTTATTTCTTTATCAGCCATATTCTTTCCTCCTTAATCATATCGTACCTTCGGATTCAGTACGCCGTAGAGCAGGTCTACAATCAGGTTGACAACGATGTATTCGACTGCGAAGAACAGCAGAAGCGCCTGTACCACTTTGTAATCACGATAGTTGATCGAATCTACCAGGAGCCGCCCAAGGCCCGGAATGGAAAATACGGTTTCCACCAGCACGGAACCGGAAAGCAGGCCGCCGATCTGAAGGCCGGTCACGGTCACGACCTGAATCAGGGAGTTTTTGAACGCGTGGCGCATGATAACGAAAAATTCGCCCAGGCCTTTCGCACGGGCCGTCCGCACGTAGTCCTCCCGCATGCTCTCCAGCATGGAAGAACGGGTGAAACGCGCCAGGATCGCCATAGTGCCCGCGCCCAGCGTCAGGGACGGCAGGATGTAACTCTTCCAGGAATCCAGACCGGAGGTCGGCAGCCAGCCAAGTCCTACGGAAAACCACTGGATCAGCATCAGGCCCAGCCAGAAGCTCGGCACGGAAATACCGGAAATGGCAATGAGCATGCCAATGTAATCCATAGCTTTGCCTCTACAGACCGCTGAAATAATCCCCAGTGCCACGCCGACAATAGTTGCCCAGATAATGGAACAGATCGTCAGCATGATCGTGGGTTTAAAACGCGGGATAATGGTATCCCAGACGGTCGCGCCGTTTTTCAGGGAATTTCCCAGATCTCCGGTAAAGAGGCCTTTCATATAGTCCACGTACTGGGTCAGCAGCGGTTTGTTCAGGCCGAGCTGTTCCCGGATCACTTCGACTTCTTCTGCGGTGGCGTCCATGCCTGCCTGCATACGGGCCGGATCGCCGGGGATCAAATGAATATACATGAAAATAAAGAATGATATGGCCAGCAGAAGGGGAATGGCGCTTAAAATTCTTTTAATACAATATCGTCCCATCGTATTCCTCCAATTTTTCTTTCCACAGTGCCGTGTAAGACCAAAGGCGGTCACCGCCTTTATCAGGGATGACCGCCTTTGCTTTGAACGTCTGTCTAATTTATTCTGATGTTACTGAGCCAGTACAGCATTCTGATATCTGATCGTTCCGTCCGGAGCTACGTATGCGCCGGAAAGGTAGGTCTTTGTAGAATAGACGATCTGGTCGGTTCCAAGGAACAGCCAGGTTGCATCGTTCCATGCCAGTTCCTGTGCGGTCTGGTAATACTCTGCTTTCTCTTCTTCGGTCGCTGCGGCAAGTCCTGCGTCCATGGCGGCGTCAAAATCAGGATTGTTGTAGTATACGGTATTGGCACTGGTGGGCGGGCACATCTCGCTGTAGAGCAGCGCACGCATGGAGCTGTCTGCGGAGAAGTCGGATGCGGACCAGTTTACATACCACATATCGATTTCTGCATCTTCCAGGGGTACATAGATCTTATCGGAAACGGTAGCCGGCTCCATCGGAACGACTTCGACATTGATGCCGATCTGGGAGAGCTGCTGCTGGATAAAGGTCATACCCTTGATTTCCTGGGTGGTGTTGTCACCCCAGATGGTGATATCGAATCCGTCTGCATAACCGGCTTCTTCCATCAGGGATTTCGCTTTTTCCAGGTCGAAGGTGTACGGGGTCTGCTCTTCATAATACTGGATAACGGACGGTACGGTAGAGGTAGCCGCTTCGCCGTATCCGCCGTACATCAGGGCAACGTAGGCGTCTTTGTCGATGGCGTAGTTCATAGCCTGACGTACACGAACGTCGCTTAAAGCTTCCCGGTTCACGTTCAGGGTTACGTAGCGCATGATGTTCGATACGCTGGTGTTGATCTGAGCGTCTTCGGTGCTCTCAACAACGGAAAGCTGGTCGGAGGAGGTCGGGTAGATCAGGTCGGCTTCGCCGGTCTGCAGCATAGCGGTACGGGTGCCTGCTTCCGGAACTTCTTTGATCGTTACGGAGTCTACGCCGGGTTTTTCTCCCCAGTAGTCATCATTTCTTACCATGGTTACGTGGTCGCCTTCCACCCATTCCTGATAGGTGTACGGGCCGGTTCCACAGGGATGATACATCACGTCATTGCCATACTCTTCGATGGCTGCCGGGCTGATGAAGCACATCTGGGTCAGCTTGTTTAAGAATACGCCGTAAGGCTCGCTTAAGGTAAATACGACGGTGTAGTCGTCAGGAGTCTCGATGCTGGCGATTCGCGGGGTTTCTTCGCCGTCTACGGTCTTGAAGTAGGTTCTTCTGCTCTTCAGGCCATTGTCCGCGTCGAAAACACGCTCGAAGTTCGCTACGACTGCGGCGGAGTTAAAGTCGGTTCCGTCATGGAACTTCACACCTTCGCGCAGGTGGAAGGTATAGGTCAGGGAGTCTTCGGATACTTCCCAGGACTCTGCCAGAACGCCTTCCAGCTCCTGATTCTCATCGAAGTGGAGCAGTTCTTCGTACACGCCGCGGGTCGCAGAAATCGCGTTCGTATCGGAAATGTTCTGCGGGTCCATGGAGCTTACGGAGCCTTCGATGGCAATTACCAGGTCGTTATCCGGGGCGGTAGCGCCTTCTGCGGATGCGGTCAGGCCTGCCATGGAAAGGGTCATGGCTCCGGCCAGTACGAGGGCCAGGATTTTCTTGATTTTCATAGTCGATCTCTCCTTTTTAAATAAATTCTTGTTTTTATAGCTTAGGGCTATAAAAAAAGCATTCCGAACTGGTACGTTCCGGGTGAACCGCTGACTTTTTTGTGACGTCTTCTGCTCCTTTGCATATCAATTTCGAAATACTTATTTAAGTGTTTTTAGTATAGCATGCCTATAGGGGAATGTCAATTGTTTTTTATTGTTTTGTCGTGTTTTACTGTATTGTTTGGTATTATTTTGTATTTATTGCACAAAATGGGCGCTATGGAAGCCGTTAGGCTTTCATGCGCCATCCTGAGAGGTATTTGTTTTTTAAGAGTCCGCCGGTGAGTTTGCCCCAGCCTAAGGGGTAGCCGTTTACGCATACGAGCTGCCAGCCGCGGGGGCGAAAGACCGGGAGGTCGTCGACGGTGATGGTTTCGCCTTTTAAATAGCGGAAGACGCGTTCGTCGGTCCAGGAGAAGTTCAGGACAGAGGTGTAATCGGTCTTTTTGAGGGCCATGGCGAAGGATTGGCTGGGTTCGAAGCGGTCTTTTTTGAGTTCGCCGAGGTAGAGGCCATTGCGGAGGAAGGTGAGGCCGGTAATGCCGTCCAGGTGCTCCGGGAGGTAGTAGAGCTGGCCTTTGCGGAGGTCGAGGCGGGTGGGGTCGAGGGGCATACGGACGTCGCGGAAAAAGTCGTCCAGGATTGCCTGGTCGGTTGGGGCAATGCGGGGGCGTTTGGCAACGGGGCTTCCCGGACGGGTTTCAGGGCTGCGGAAGCGTTTCTGCACTGGGGATTCCTCGCGGCTTTCCGAACCGCGGAACCGCGTGGCGCCAGGGCCGTCGGCCGACGGGCTTTGCCCTGGTATCCCGCAATTCGTTTTCCGGCTGTCTGGGCAGCCCCTTTGGGCACGGCTCTCGTGCTGGGCGTCCGGCCCCGTGCGTTCCGGCGTTTCCGGCTGACCCGCTTCGGCACGGCCTTCGTGCTGGGTTTCCGGCCTCGTGTATTCCGGCGTTTCCGGCTGACCCGCTTCAGCACGGCCTTCGTGCTGGGTTTCCGGCCTCGTGTATTCCGGCATTTCCTGCTGGGCCTGCGCCCCGCTTTGGCCGTCCGCGCCTTCTTTTTTCAGCAGCGCCAGGAAATGGCCTTCGCCCGGAAGTTTATGCGGCCAGATACGCGCGCACAATTCCAGTTCCTGTATGATACTTCCGTCCTCGCCCATAGCCCACTCCGGCCGCCCCGGCGCGAAGAAATCCTTCCGCCCTTTTTCCAGCCCGCCCGTTGGCGTAATCGGGCACAGATGAAACTCCGGGCACATCTCCAGCAGATACCGGATCACCTGCTCATTTTCCACCGGCGAAAACGTACAAGTCGAATACAGCAGCATCCCTCCGGGCCGCAGCATCCGCGCCGCCTGCACCACAATCTCCTTCTGGATTTTCGCACAATTTAACGGCTTCTCCGGCGTCCACGCCTTCGCCACATCCGCATCCTTCCGGAACATCCCTTCCCCGGAACAGGGCGCATCCACCAGAATCTTATCGAAAAACCCTTCAAACTGCTCCGCCAGCTTCCCCGGCGTCTCATTCACCAGAAACGAATTCGGGATTCCGAACACCTCAATATTCTTCTGCAATGCCTTCGCCCTGGAAGCGCTGATATCATTCGCCACCAGAAGCCCCTGCCCTTTCAGCTTCGCCCCAAGCTCCGTCGCCTTCCCGCCGGGAGCCGCGCACAGATCCAGCACCTTCTCCCCCGGTTCCACCGGAAGCACCGACGCCGGCGTCATCGCGCTGGGTTCCTGCAAATAATACAATCCCGCATAGTAAAACGCATGCCTGGAAGGCTGGTCTTCCTCTTCATAATAGAAGCCGTTTTCCACCCATGGAATCTGAGTCAGCGTAAACGGCGCCGTCTTTTGAAAGTCTTCCGCGCTGATCTTCGCCGTATTGACCCGCAGGCCGAAGCGCCTGGGCTCCTGATAGCTCTCCAGGAACGCCTCGTATTCCTCCCCCAGCAGGGTTTTCATATTGTCCAAAAATACTTCCGGTAATTTCGTCATGTTTTTTACTCCACACTCTTTAAGGATTCTACCATATCGATCTTTTTCAGTTTGAAATGCATGAAAAAGTTCACAATTAAGGAAAAGCCGCAGGTCAAAATCATTGCATAAACATTGCTCATCATTTTAATGTTTCTGCCGAACATGCACTCGTCCACTTCCACCGTCAGGATCACATAGCGGTGGAGGAGGAATCCGAGGAAAATCCCAAGAGCCGCCCCGATGAAGGTCAGCAGGACATTTTCCCGGTAAACATAAGCGGAAACTTCGCCGTCGTAGAAACCCAGCACCTTGATGGTGGCAAGCTCCCGCTTCCGCTCATTGATATTAATATTATTCAGGTTATAGAGAACGACAAAGGCCAGCATTCCGGCGGACACGATCAGGACAATGATGACACTGTCCAGCGTTCCCAGCATGTCATCCAGACGTTCCTTCACCGTAGCCGTATAGCTGATACTGAGGGCGGCGTCCTGTTTCAGGAGGTCGGTGCCGACTTTTTCGATCTCGGCCTCGTCTTCCAGATCCGTGCAGAAAATCCGGTTGTTAAATTCCGGCTCTTCCCCAAACGCCTCCGCGTACAGTTCCGGCGACATATAGGCGTAATGCAGCATGTAATTCTCACAGATATCGCCCACCGTAACCATGATTTCTTTTCCGCTGTCGGCCATGATCACAAAGGTGTCCCCGACGCTCACGTCCAGAAGCTTCGCGGTCTTCTCGCCCAGGATCACGCCCTGGTTTTCCAGGGTGAACGTCTCTTTCGTCTCCCGATGGCGGAAGGTCACAAAGTCGGACAGATTCTCGGTGGTTTCCGGCACCATCAGATAAACGTCCCTGGTGTTTTTGCCGTTCTTCATTGTCATTTTTTTCATGAAAACGCTCATCTGGGCGGTCACTTCCGAATGCTCTTCCAGGGCTTTTGTCAGCTCTGCCTTCTCCTCCGCGGTGGCGTCTTCGTCTTCAATGATCGTCGCATCATAAAGCTGGATTTCCTGATACTGCAAAATTGCCACATCCATAATGGAATCCCGCAGGCCAAAGCCCACCAAAAGCAGGGCCATACAGCCGCCGATCCCAAAAATCGTCATAAAGAAGCGCTTTTTATAGCGGAACAGGTTCCGGATCGTAGACTTCCAGCTAAAACTTAAATGCCTCCAGACAAAACCGATATGTTCCAGCAGCACGCGCTTGCCCTCTTTCGGGGTGGGCGGGCGCATCAGGCTTGCCGGGGTGTCCAGAAGGACTTTCCAGCAGGATGCAATCGTCGCCACCAGGGTACAGCACACCGCGATTCCGGTAGCAAGTCCGGCGGAACCCATCTGATACGGAAGTTCCATCACATACATATGCGGGTACAGGATTCCATACGCGGTTATGATCACGAAAGGCAAGAACTTCTGTCCGAGCAGAACGCCCAGCACGCTCCCGCCCAGCGTTGCCAGCAGTGCATAGCACAGATATTTCATGGCAATGGATACTTTTCCGTACCCCAGCGCCTTTAATGTACCGATCTGCGTCCGCTGCTCTTCTACCATACGCGTCATGGTCGTCAGGCTGATCAGGGCCGCTACCAGGAAGAACAGGGCCGGGAATACCTGAGCAATGCTCTTCATCCGATCCGCATTGTCCCCGTAGCCGGTATAGTCAGTCAGGTCTTCTCTGGTGGAAATGCTCCATTCCGGCACTTCAATGTCGGCCAGTTCGGCTTCCGCATCCGCCAGTTCCTGTTCCGCGTCCGCAATTTTCTGTTCGCCGTCCGCGATCTTTTCATCCGCTTCGGCTTTCGCGTCCTCGTATTCCTGTTTTCCTTCGGCCAGTTTTTCTTCGTTTTCCTCGATTTCTTTTTCAGCGTCGGCTATCTGCTGTTCCGCGTCCGCTATCTGCTGTTCCGCGCTGGCGAGCTGAGCTTCATTGCTGGCAATTTCGGCTTCGCCGCTGGAAAGCTCCGAAGAACCCGCCGCAATCTGGGCGGCTCCGCTGTCCACCTGCGCCTGCGCATCATTCAAAGCAGACTCCTGGCTGTTCACCTCCGCCCAGGCCGCATCCAGCGATGCCCGTGCAGATACCAGCTCCTCACGGCCTGCGGCCACAGACGCACGCTGCTCGTCAATGGAAAGCTGACTGTTATTGATCTGCGCCTGGCCGCTCTCCAGCTCCGCCTGGCTGCTTTCCAGGGAAACCCGCGCCGCCTCAAGCTGCGGCTGGGCCATCTGAAGGGCGATCTGCCCTTCCTCGGTGCCGGCCGCAGCCTCCAAAGCCGCTTTCTGAGCCGCATACTCCGCCCAGGCCGCATCTAACTGAAGCTTGCTGCTCTCCAGCTCCGAGGCCTTCTGATTCAGCTCCGCCTGAGCGGCATCCAGCGCGGCTTCCGCCTCGTCGAGCTGCGCGACGCTGGCCATGTACGCCTCTTCCTGGGCGTACAGCGTATTCTTCGCGTCCGTAAGCTGGCTCCAGCCGCTCGACACCTGCGCCGCGGCGCTGTCCAACTCGGCCTGCCTCGTACTTAATTCGCTCCGGCCATCGGCAGCCTGCTGCCTGGCGGCATCCAACTGCTGCCGGCCCTCCGCGAGCTCCGCCTTCGCATCCTCCAGCTCCTGCTTCTTCTCCTCTAACTCCTTCCATCCATCCTCGATCTCTTGCTTCCCGTCCTCAACCTCCTGCTTCGAATCCTCTAATTCCATCTTCGCGTCTTCTAACTCCTGCTTCCCGTCCTCAACTTCCTGCTTTCCATCCGCCAGCTTCGTCTCCGCATCCTCGATCTTCTCCTTCGCCTCCGCCAGCTTCTCGTCTGCCTCCTGTTTTCCGTCTTCTAACTCCTGCTTCGCATCCTCCAGCTTCTCCCGGCCTTCCGCAATCTTCTCGTCCGCTTCTTCCATAATCTCGTCATAACGGGCCTGACAGCGAACCTCCTCGATTCCTTCTGCCTGCGCTTCCACCTGGTCGATCAGCTCCGGATAAGCGTCCTCGAACGCATTGAGTTCCTCCGCGCCCGCGGCCGACAGCCAGATCTGCGTATACACATCCATGTCAAACGTATCCGGAATCACATACAAAACCCCGGAAACTTCGCCGCTTCCCAACGTCGTATTGCCCCGGCTTAAAGACACATAATAAGGGCTGTTTCCAATTCCCGTCACCGTAAACGCATGCGTCGCCAGCACGCCGTCCTCGTCGTCATCCACGCTTTCTTCCACGACCAGCACGTCGCCCACGGAAACGCCCATTTTCGAAGCCATTTCATCGTCGATCATGCATTCCCCCACCGCTTCCGGCAGAACGCCTTCCGACAGCCGCAGGTTCTGAAAATTTTCCGCAATGGATTCAATATGAAGCACCTTCTGATTACTCTCGTCCCCGTACAGGACGTCCGTCATCCAGGCCCCTTCCGCCGTCTCGATCCCATCCAGCGCCTCCAGTGCCTCCACATCCGCATCCGTCAGCCCCAGCGTCCCGATTACCTTTAAATCCATCATGTTTTCCGTATCGAAATACGTGTCTCCGGAACTTCGCATATCCGGGGCCGCCGCCTGCAGACCCGCGAAGAACGCCACCCCCAGCGCCACAATAAAGAAAATCGACGCAAACCGGTTAAAGCTCTTCCGGATCTCCATAAAAAAGTCTTTTCTCAACGCACGTTTTTTCATCGCTTCCCTACCATTCGATATTTTCTACGGATTCCGGGTTCTCGTTTCGGTACATTTCCGCGACCTTTCCGTTCTTGATCCGGATTACCCGGTCGGCCATGGGGGCCAGCGCCGAGTTATGCGTGATCACGATCACCGTCATATTCCGTTGTCGGCATGTATCCTGTAAAAGCTTCAAAATTGCCTTTCCGGTCTGGTAGTCCAACGCACCCGTCGGCTCGTCGCACAGCAGAAGCTTCGGATTCTTCGCAAGGGCACGCGCAATCGAAACCCGCTGCTGCTCCCCGCCGGAAAGCTGCGCCGGGAAGTTTCCAAGGCGGTTCCCCAGCCCCACATCCTCCAGCACATCCTTCGCCTTCAGCGGCTGGCGGCAGATCTGAAGGGCCAGCTCCACATTTTCCAGAGCCGTCAGGTTCGGCACCAGGTTATAGAACTGGAAGACAAACCCGATATCGTTTCTCCGGTAGCCGGTCAGCTTCCGCTGGGAATATTTTGCAATGTCTTCGCCATCCACCAGAACGCGCCCGCTGGTGGCGGTGTCCATCCCGCCAAGGATATTTAAAACCGTGGTTTTTCCCGCGCCGCTGGGGCCGACGACCACGACGAATTCGCCTTTATTAATCGAAAATTCGATGCCGTCCACCGCGCGGATTTCGACTTCTCCCATCCGGTAAACCTTGGAGACGTTCTCCAGTTTTACGAAACCCTCTTTTTCGCCAAGGCTCATATGTTCTCCTCCTCGTATCTCATCTTATCACTCTCTCGAAAAAATTCTATGCCCGTTCATGGTACGCCGCCATCCCCAAGCCCACGTTTTCGCGCCGCCAAAAGGGGCACGCTCCTGGCCAAGCGCCATGCTCCTCACAGCGCGCTGTCAAGGGCTCAGACTTTCCGCGGCACCTCGTGCCCGCTCCGTTCAAAAGGCCGCTCTTCCGGCAAAACTCCATCCCACTCACAGCACGCCGCTCAGAACTCAATTTTTCCGCAGCATCTCGTGTCCGCACCGCGAAAAGGGCATTCTCCTAGTAAATATCATATCATAGAAAAGTCGAAAAGCCACGGCATTTTTTATGAAAAATGTATAAAAATGCGCGCCGCTGTTCCCGCAAAAAAAGCGGAAGGCCTTAATCCTTCCGCACCACATCCGCGTAATCCCCGCGCACCACCCGCTTCAAATCCTCCGGGCTCAATTTAATCGTCGTCCCAATCCGTCCGCCGCTCACATAAACCTGCGCATACTCCTTCGCGCTCTCATGAATCACCGTCCTGAACTGCTTCTTCATCCCCAGCGGACTGCACCCGCCCCGGACATACCCGGTAATCTTCGTGATCTCCTTCACCGGAATCATTTCCACCGATTTCTCCCCGACCGCCTTCGCCGCCGCTTTCAAATCCACCTCATCCGCAATCGGAACCACAAAAACATAATACTCTCCGCTCTTCCCCTGCATCACCAGCGTCTTAAAAGACTGCTCCACCGGCGCGCCCGTAATCTCGGCCGTATGAAGCCCGTCAATAAACTCATCGCATTCATACAGGATCATCTCATAGGAAACCTTATTTCTGTCCAGAATGCGCATGGCATTCGTCTTTATTTCCTTTCCCATTTAAGTACTCTCCCAACATCTGAAATTCATCCAGAAAAATACAGTGCTCCAACGTCCCGTCCTGCATCCGCTTCCGGCACTCGTCATATTCCATCCAAAGAACCGACTCCACCTCCGACGCCTGCAGCCGCATTTCCTCCGGCTCCAGATCCCGATACAAGACATAAACCGCACTCAGCTCATGATTATTCCATGGCTTCCCGTAAAACTCCGTCACAATCGTCGCGTCATGCCACCCGACAAACCTCAGCTCCTCCGGCCCCGCCGCAATGCCAAGCTCCTCTTCCAGCTCCCGCACCGCCGACTCCAAAAACTCCTGTCCTGCCGGAAGATGCCCCGCCGAAGAAATGTCGTAAGCCCCCGGAAACGAGTCCTTTCCCTGGCTCCGCTTCTGGAGCAGGATTTCCCATTTCCCGGCCGCATTTTTCCGGGCAAGCCAGACGTGGGAGGTGCCGTGGAGATCGCCGTCCCGGTGGACAAGGGTGCGTTCTTTAATTTCTCCGGTCACGTTTCCGTCCGGAGTACGGATATCAAAATATTCCACGTTCCTTCCCTCCCTGCATCTTTTTTCACAAGCCGCGGCTCAGGCTATCCCGCTCCGGACATTTCCCCACACGTCGCCCGTTTTTCGGCGCCAACCGTCGCGCAAGGCCTTCCCACTCCGGGCATTTCCGCACACGCCGCCTTTTTCGCCACGCAAGCCCGCCCGGCTCCAGCCAAATTCTGACCGCGCGCCTACCTCTCCGCGTAAATCTTCACAATCTCCACCAACGTCCGCGCCGCAATCTCCATTCCCTCCGCCGTAATATGCTCATACGGCCCATGGAACGCAAATCCGCCCGTCCCCAAATTCGGACACGGCAGCCCCATATAACTCAGCCTTGCCCCATCCGTGCCTCCGCGAATCGGCACCACCAACGGCTCCACGCCCGCCTTCCTGGCCGCTTCCATCGCATTCTCAATCAAATGATAACAGGGACGGATTTTCTCCGCCATATTCCGGTAGCTCTCCTTAATCTCCACCGAAACCGTCCCTTCCCCGTATTTCGCATTCAGCTCCTTCGCAGTCCTTTTCAGTATCTCCAGCCGTTCCTCATACCCCTGGAAATCATGATCCCGGATAATATAACTCATCGAAGCCTTCTCCACGGTTCCCTCGATCCTCATCATATGATAAAAACCTTCATACCCTTCCGTATCCCGCGGCGTCTGCCCCGCCGGCAGCATCCCGTTAAACTCCATCGCCACCAGCCCCGCATTCACCATCGTATCCTTCGCCGAACCCGGATGAATATTGAAACCATTTACCGTCACTGAAGCCGAAGCCGCATTGAAATTCTCATATTCAATCTCGCCTTCCCTGCCGCCGTCCACCGTATAAGCAAACTCCGCGCCAAAGCCCGCCACATCGAAGTGATCCGCCCCGCTTCCCACTTCCTCATCCGGCGTAAACCCGATGCTGACCTGCCCGTGGGGAATCTCCCCCTTCAGCAGCTCCTCCGCCATCGTCAAAATCTCCGCAATCCCCGCTTTATCATCCGCTCCCAGGATCGTCGTCCCGTCGCTGGTGATCAGCGTGCGCCCCTTCAAAGAGGGCAGATGCGGGAAAGCCGCCGCTTCCAGAGCCCTTCCGCTGCTTCCAAGGGGCAGATCCTGCCCGTCATAATCCGGATGCACCTGGGGCTGCACCTGCTTCTCCGCAAAATCCGAAACCGTATCCATATGCGCGATAAAACCCAGCTTCGTCTTCTCTTCATAACCAGGCGTCGCCGGGATCGTCCCGTAAACATAGCATTTCTCATCCACATGCGCGTCCGCAATCCCCATTTCCAGCATCTCCGTTACCAGCAGATGCGCCAGGTTAAACTGACATTTCGTGGTGGGAACCGTCCCGCTGTTTTCGCTGCTGGCGGTGGGAATCCGAACATAATTCAATAATCTCTCGTATGCTTTCATCTCTCTACCTCTCCTGTGAGCCGATTTCATTCTTTTCTGTCAGGGCCGCACTTCTCCCCGTCCCTGTTTTGATTCTTTCCTATCATACCCTTTTTTACTAAAAATATCAATGGGGAACTTTTCGCGCTCCCTGTGCCGCCGCTCTTTTCCCACGGCTCCTCTTCCCGCTGCGCAAAAAAGGCGGGGCCTGGCCCGGCCTCGCCTGAAATAAGGGAGATAAAAAATGGGAAATCCTCGAAAATAAGGAATTATTCAATGGAAATCAGCTTCGGCTTATCCTCCACCTGCTTCTGAGACTCCTTCGGTACGAAGAGCCGCAGGATGCCATTCTGGAAAGCGGCTTTAATATCTTCCTGCTGAAGCTGGTCGCCTACATAGAAGCTGCGCTTACAAGAGCCGGTATAACGCTCTTTTCTGACATACTTATGGTTCTTATCCTCTTCCTCTTTGTTCTGGGATTTCTTCGCCGTAATGGTCAGATAGCCATCTTTCAGCTCTGCCTGAACATCTTCTTTCGCATATCCGGGAAGCTCGATATCGAGCATGTAGCCATTATCCCTTTCCTGGACGTCTGTCCGCATAATCTGGGAAGCGGTAGCCTGCGGGGCTCTGTTAAAGAACGGATCGTTAAACATATCATCGAATAAATCAAAAGTTCTGTTTGTAAATAACATAAATCATTCCTCCTATTTTTAAGCAAACACTGTTTGAATCGTTGTGTTTGGTGTACTTGTTTTATTTGTTATATGTATACTAGCACATTTTGTTAGCACTGTCAAGAGGTGAGTGCTAACTTAATTCTAAAACTTTTCTAAAGCGTCTCAAAGCCTTATCTTTTCCATTTTGTCTATTTCTTTGTGGTTATGTTCGACGTCCTATTATGTATTGCAAAACCTTTGGGTCAAACGTTTCAAGGAACTGGCGGAAGCAAGGAGGCTGATTATAAGCCGGCATGAGAAATACGGTTGGATGGTTACGGAGCCATCGGAAGAAACATTAAATTTCTGTATCGCTTACGGATTGCAGGAAATACAGATCAGCAGGAACACCTGAATTTCTTTCAGCGGTGTGTCCGGCGGAACAGGCAGAAACGGTGGCGCAGATAAACCGCCATTGAAGAAAGGAAACAGCCAGAAATGGATTTGCCCATGCTGCGGTACGATCATACGGAGCACACGCGAAATCAATGTGATCTACGGACACAGTCAAGGATGAAACAAAGCCGGTCTAACTTCTTGGTGGTAATGGACTTTCCCTGTTTCATTCGGAAGAGCGTATTTGCAGAAATCCCCTCCACATGGATAAGATAGTATTCCGTTATATTTTTGCGATAAAGCGTATCATAAAAGGGTGGTAGCTAATCATTTTTTCTCCTTTTAAGAAAGGTTAGCATACCTAATCTATTGACTATGCTCAATATATTGAGTCTAATTTGAATTAGAGAGAGAATTTTATAGAGAGATGATTACCTTGTCAATTTCATCTAAATAAGAAAGGAAAAAGAAAATGGGAAAAATGTAAATATCTGTCAGGATTGCTCCTGATGCTTATGATGCTGTTCACAGTTCTTCCTGTTCAGGCCAAAATTCAAATCCACGGCAAACTGTAACCTGAAGTATTCAAAATTTGCCAAAAAGAAAGTAAAAATAAATGTCAAACTGGCATCGGGATGGAGTTTTTACTGGGGTCCACAAGTTCCCATTCAATATGGAAAAGGCTCCCGTTTAAAATCTTGTAAAAATAATGCAACCATTACTTTAAATACCGGAAAAGGCTCTGTTATAAACGTTACAGCGGTTAATGCTTCTACCGGTCAGATAGAAGAAATTGATGTTTTCTTTAAATAAAAAGGTTATCAAAGCCATGACAGTTTCCGCTGAGAAAACCCTTTAAAAGCAAACTAATCCAGCAAAAAATCTCTATAAAATTCTGTTTTAAAATACCTCTCTGCCCGCCACAGCAGAGAGGTATAAAATCCCTTATGAAATATCACACAATATGAAATTGTTAGAAAATATTTATTTCAAAAAATCACAAGAGCCTGTCAATCTCTCTCGCCCCATAAAGAAACCTGCGCACTTCCATAACATCACCGATCACTACATAATATACCACATAATTTTTTACATAAATCCGGTAATAGGGATATGGACGTTTTTTCTCTGAGTGGTAAGGTTCGAAAGAAACAGGATTATGCAGACGTTCCAATATGGCGGCTTCCACCTCGTCAACCAGACGCAGAGCCGCATCAGGGTTCTTTAAGACATTTGAAATGTACTCCACGGTTTCCATTAAATCCCGCTCAAACAGCGGAAGATACCGGAGCTGATATTTTTTATTTTCCATTTATCGCTCCCCGTACATGCTGGAACACCGTTTCGTGAGAAAGACGCTCCTCGCTGATCTGCGCCATTCTATCCGCTTCATCCAGTTTTCTTTCAATACTGTCCGTAAGCATGGAATATTGTTCAAGGCTCATAACCACCATAGCTCCATAACCATTTTTCGTCAGGTAGACTGTCTGACCTTCGCTGACTGTCTTTTCAATTTCCGGAAATTTATTTCTTAAATCTGATACAGGTCGTATTTGCACCATATAAAGCACTCCTTTCACTATTCTTGCAGGATTTTATTTTATCATAACTTTATCATAATTTTATCACGATACCATCTTTGTTTCAAGAGTGTTATTTTCCCTTATATCCCACCGTATAATACCTGCCACCTACCGGACAAAATCTATTTTCCGGCAAATAGCAGGTACTTTATCTCATTATTCAGATGTAAGAATATCCATTCATAACCCAAAAGCCTGTTTATACCCGGCGCAAAATGCCTTCTGCTCTATTTTTCCTCCGTATTCAATCACAGCAGCAAAAGATACCTCTCTGGCTTCATCATCGCAATGCTGGTATAGATGTTCCATAATCTCACAGCCCGCCTCCTTCACATCCAGTCCGACCTCTGTCTCTTCGCTCCACCTGTCATAAATCTTCTGTAACTCGTCCACGTCCGTATTCTCCTTTGCATGATTTTGTCCGGTAATAATCATGCTACTATGCGCAGGCCAAACTTTTTCACAAAAATCCCCGGCAATTTTCCCGGTTTCTGACACCAATTTTGACACCATTTTTTTGAAAATAGTGGTGTCAAGACAAAATCAGACGGAAATCCGAAATTCCAAAAATGCCGGAAATATGCGGTTTACGGCGCATAATAGCGATAGACGAAACTCATGCACAGAGAACAAGAGGTGAGTGCTAATTTTTTAAATTTTTTTCTCCCTATTACCGGGCTACACGTTTGCCTTTCGGTTCACTATCGCGTTCTCCACGCAAAAAAGAGCAGAGAACCTATTTTTTAGGATTTCCTGCTCGGTGGTGCCGCTGGCAGACAGTGGACATTTTTTGAACACGGATCTTCGTGGCATAGCTTTGCTTTAAGTTTGTTTTGACAAACATCTTTTTTTGTGCGATAATATTATTGAACCACTGAAAGTGCGAATGCGCCGTAGGTGGTGTTTTATTTCTTTGGATATATTACCAATCCATATTTCTCATGGCTTGCTTTCTCATTTAAAATACCGTTTTTCGAAAAGGTTGCCATTACGCTGCCGACAAATTCCTTTGTAATCAAATTTCCTACCCTGTTGGGCAAGGGTTTCCCTTCATATTTTGTCATATAGTACAAATGTACAAAGTACGAGACAAAATCACAAATCTGAATGAAATAGGACTCTTTAGAATCCTTTTCCAATACATCTTCAATCATATTTTTTATTGGTTTATTGATGTATCCACCGAACTGCGACTGGATTGGGTTATATGCACGGATAGCCCTTGCTGTTTTCCTCATAGGTGCAATACGCCCTTTATCTGTAATGAGCAGGAAATTCCAGTCTCCATGACTGTCATTTTCTATACGCTGAATATTATACGTCAACGCATTCTCCAATACATGGTAATCCGTAATCATAATCTTGGTCTTATCAATTATAACATTGACTACAGAAATCTGCAGTGAAGCAATCATAAGCGTAAACTTCTTCAATATTTCTATTTTCTGGTCACTCGTCCATTTGTAAATACGATACGGATTCTTGTCAGTCAGAAAATGCTTTGTGTGCATTTCCTGGCCAACATGGAAGCCGTATTCCCTTTTCAACTGCATACGAAAATTTTTCACTGCATTATAATTATTTTGCCAACAACTGCTCGGCATATAGATGCTTGTTAAAATAAAAGTGTCACTGGAACTGGTATTTAAGCCATCATCTCCAGTCTCATCACAATAAACAATCTGTGTTTCCATACGCTTCTCCTTACTGCACGCTTTGCTTATCCTCGATTTGCTAAAGTCCAGTAAACAGTATAGCATATCCATTTACGCGATTCAGTTAAAAACGCCGCGTTCTTGGCGCCTTCATTCCTCCCCCAACCCAAACCAAATCCCCATCCCCCCATACACATTCGCCGCACTCCCTGTCACCACCACCTCAACCCGATTCCTCCCCTTTTTCCAAACCTCCCCCACCTCAAACCGATGCCTCCCCCAAAAGCTAACCCCCACAAACTCCCCATTCCAATAACACTCCACCATCTCCTCCCCCGTCACCTCAAATACCTTCCTCCCCTCACACGCTTCTCCTTCAAACTCATACAAATACCTCGCCTGGTTTCCCTTCTTCTCCACCAGCCGAAACCTCTCATCCCAATTCTCCGCACAAACCTCCTCCGGGAACGTCTCCTTCACCTCTCCCATCGGATCCGCCAAAAACAACACCGTCTCACACGGCTCCAGCACCAGCGCCACCCTCGTCCCCTCACCATCAGCCACGCCTTTTGCCGCCCCAAACTTCCCATTCCACAAATCCATCCGCACAAGCCCTTCCCCGCACGGAATCCACACATCCGCCGAAATCGTCTCCGCCCCCTCATTACACAGCAGAAACATCTCCACGCCCTCTTTCTCCAGCCGAACCGCCCGAAGCTTCTCCAGCCTCTCCCCAGCCGAAACCGTCCGCACAATCCGTCCTTCCTCCGCCATCTGCAAAATCTCCCCCACACTCCTGACAATCGGAACCCCTCTAAAACTCTCTCCTTCCAAAAACGCTCCCACATCCAGGATCACATCATACGCAGAATCCCGGATACACAAAGCGCCCTTCTCCACCCTGCATTTCTCCAGAAACGCCACCGGCAGATAATGAAAATCAATCTGCTCTTCGTACAGCGGCGCAACCTCCTTATACGGAACCCGATTATTCCCGCAAAGCACCGCAACCTTCGCCCTATTCACCGAATCCGTCATCAAATACGCCATCCGCTTCATATAATCCGAAAAAAGCCGATAGTGCTCCCACCAGATATTATTCGGCCCCACATCCGGCGGCCGCTCCCCTTTGCGCTCCCCTTCCACACTATAATAAAACGCATGCGGAATAAACAGATTCACCCCGCGCATTGCCATCCAATCCAGATACCACTTCATATCCTCTCCGGTAAAATACCACGGAATCTGGTTCCGGTTGCAAACCCCGAAACACTCATTCGCATTCCGCCGCCTTCCCAAATGCCGCGCAATGTCCGCCGACAGCTTCGCCTGCACCGAGTCCATCCCCTCCAGGCCCCCGCTCATCGGCGTCACCCGCCGCAAAATCAGATCCTGCCCCGGCACCTGAAAACAGAACGCCTCTTCCACATCGTCACTCTCCGCCGGATGCCCCATGAACACAATCCCATGCGCCACGCACCACGCCGACAGCGGCGCATAAAAATTCTCCCGCAGCTTCTTCTTGATCAATCTCCGGTAAATGCGGGTCGTCTCATTCTCTTCCCCACGGAACAGGCTTTCCAGTTCTTCCAGCTTTCCGCCCGCCGCGGTCAGTTCCGTTTCCATTCCGGCCGCCCATTCGCGGAAATTGCCCGCATTCCGGCCCAGGGCGCAGGGCTCGTCCGTAAAGAATCCGATAATCGTATTGCCGAAATATTCTTTTAAATGCGCATAATACCGGTCATGCGTCAGATGAATGAAGCACGCGGTCACCTGCGGGTTCAAAATATCCGCGGACGGCGGCGCGCCTTCCTCCCCGTCATCTTCGCCAAAATGAATCCCCCGGATCGTGCCCCCGGTAAAATCCTCCACCAGATAACGCCCGTCTGAAAGCCTGGCAATCACCGAAATCCCTTCCGGCTTCTCCCGCATTGTGATCCCTTTTGACGCAAATTCCGGATTCTGCGCCACCACCATCCCATGTGCGGAACCGGACGGGTACATTCCTTCATCATACAGCACCACTTTCATATCCAGCTCATCCGCCGTGCGGACAATGTATTTCACCACATCAAAATACGCCTCCGACAGATACGGCAAATCCTTCGGAATCCCAATCCGCGGATGCAGGACAAACCCATGCACCCCCTTCTCCACATAATCCTCCAACTGCTCCCGGATTTTTTTCTCATCCGGCCGGTCATTAAAAAACCAGAACGGAATCGGCGTATACTCCTTCGCCGGTTCCTCAATCTGCCTCAAAATTTCCGTAACTTTCCCCATTCACAACCACTCCTTCCACCGTTGCCCGTTCAATCGCCTTCATCGAAAATCCCTTATCCTTCGCCCGAATGTTCAGATTTTGGAATTTAAAATCAGAAAGCCGGTACTCGTCCTTTTTATCCTTCACATTGAAAAAAATCTCACACTCGCAGTCACAGTTTTGCATAGTCACATGGTCTGCGTAGGACAACGGCACATCTTTGCGTCCCTTCAGATCGAAAAACTGCGTCCACGGGTTAATGTCAATAAAATGGCAGATTTCTCCTTCAATATCTTCTACCAGAATATATTCGTAATGCTGGGGCGTATCCGGCCGCATTTTCAGCCAGAGCAGGTTGCCCGCCCCGTGGATCTTCGCTCTTCTCAGAATAATATTTTTCGCACCAAATGCATCCGAGCCACAGGTCAGGCAGCCGTGGCAGAAACCGTAAGTACAGTCTTCCACGATCACGCGCTCATTCATCCCATTTTCCGGCAACTGATCCGCCCACGGCCCCCGTCCCCCCTTCAGGACAACGGAATCGTCATTCACTTCCAGATAGCAGTTCTTCACCAGCACATCCGTACATACATCGATATCAATGGCGTCCGTGCTGGGCGCTTTTACCGGGTACGCCGGGGAAAAAATGCGGCAGTTCAGGTATTTCACATGGTCACAGCGGTAAAGATGCGTCGTCCAGAAGTGGGAGTTCTGCAATTTTAAATCCGCAATGATCACATTTTTACAGTTCGACAGATAAACCAGCCGCGGCCGCTGCTCGTCCTTATTCGTACAGTTCGGATTCCATTTCCGGCGCAGCCAGAAGCCTTTCCAGGAGCGCAGACCATTGCCGTCAATGGTTCCCGGCCCGCACATCGTGAAGCCGTCGATGCCGTCCGCATTGATCAATCCTACAAAATACAGGCAGGTTTCCCCTTCAATGCGCGTTTCTTTTAAATCATAATCAGAAATGTCGTCGCTCCCTTTCAGAGTGCCGCCTTCGGCCACATACAGGTTCACACCCGGCTTAAAATACAGCGACCCGGTCAGGTATGTCCCAGCCGGAACCACCAGCACGCCGCCTCCCTCCTCCGCCGCCAGGTCGATAACACGCTGGATTTCTTTCGTGTGGATTTTCCCGTCATCCAGAATTCCGTAGGCAGTCAGCACATATGGCTTTCCAAGCTCTTCCAGCGTCGGTATCCTTGTGTCATAGAACCATTCGTCGATAGGTGTCCCATCCGGGAAAAATTCTCTTTTTTCTGTCATAATGCAATCTCCTTCAAATACAAACGGGGACGCCGCGAACTTCACAGCGCCCCCAGGTTTCTTACTCCATTGTAGCATAATATGCGCAGTAATCCGCATAAATTTCTTCCGCGCCCGCACCTTCCAGCGCCGCACGGTACTCTGTCATGACCGCGTCGAAGTTATCCGGCGAGCAGGTAATCGATTTCGTCCAGTATTCCTCATTGATCAGATCAATTTCCGTCGAATATTCCGTGTCGGAAGGAGCGGTATAAGTCGGCTGATACCGCTGGGTTCCGGTGGTTGCCATCTCATAATTTGTCAGAACATAATCTGCCCATTCGCCGTAGCCCTGCGCCGTTGCTTTGGAGAACTCTTCTTCCGACATAAAGTAACCGGAATTTCCTACCAGGAACAGGTCGCCGCTGATCCAGTCTTTATCCGTGGCATTGTAGTTCGAATCGATCACAACCGGAACGCCGTCTATATACTCAAAATGTTCGCCTTCAAATCCATGATACAGGGTAAAGCCGCCCTCCTGGGTTGCCAGCCAGTCCAGATAGGTAATGCAGGCTTCCACATTTTTCGCCGTCTGCGGAATGAAAATGGATGCGCCGTTCGGAGAGTACGCCTGGTTGTAAACGTTTCCGTCGTTGATGTTTTCAAAGGGCGCGATTGCCACGTAATTGGCTTCCGGTTCGCTCTCACGAAGGGTCTGAAGCAGGGAGCCTCTCTGGGTGTCTACATTCGCGTTGACATTCCATGTAAAAGCGCCTACCTGGCCGTTAAGCATCTTTTCCCCGATTTCTTTCGGCACATCGGATACGGTATAATATTCCGGATCCATCAGGCCGTCGTTGTAAAGCTTATTCAGATAGCGGAAATATTCCACCGTTCCGTCATCTTTATAGACCTGATTCCAGTAGTTTTCGTTATAGGACTTTTCATCCTGCACGGACTCCATAAACGAGAAGTTCAGGAGGGAGCTGGCCGGATCAATCTTATTCGTAATGAACGGGATGCAGTCCGGATAATTTTCTTTAAACGCTTTCAATACATCGTAAAATTCATCCACCGTCGTCGGAACCGCAAGGCCCAGCTCGTCCAGCCAATCCTGTCGGATAAACAGGTTATGTACGGCTACCGTCGATCTTCTGGCCGGGATCGCAAACAGATTGCCCTCCTGATCGCGGCCGATGTCCAGCACTTCGTCGGTAATGTATTCCTTTAAATTCCGGGCCTGATCCTCGCCGTCCACATAGTCGTTCAGCGCTACGGTTCCGCCCTGGTTAAAATAATCCAGTGGGGTAGCGGTTCCGTAAAGAAAGATAATATCCGGCGCCGATCCCGTCGCGAGCATTGTCTGAACCTTCGTGGTTTCCTCGCTTCTGGGGACTCCTACGAATTCCACGGTAATGCCGACTTTGTTCATCTCCTGGTTAATGTATTCCGTCCAACGGTTGTCCAGCAGGGTCGTGCCTGTGGGCGCATTGCTTCGGTCAAAAATTTCGACGGTAATGGTCACATCGTCGAATTGCTTATCCCCGTAAGTGGTCTGATAACCGCTCTCTTCGGCTGACGCAATCTGCACGCCCTCGTTCAGCAGCATTCCTGCGCACAATACGCCTGCCATCGCTTTTGCTAAATTCTTTCTCTTCATGTTACATCCTCCTTGTTTGGTTTTTAATTTTCAGGGATACGTCAGCCCTTCACGGAGCCGAGCATCACGCCTTTTACGAAATATTTTTGCAGCCAGGGGTAGACGATCAAAATCGGGATCGTTGCAACCACAATGCTGGCCATTTTCAGGCTTTCCGACATGACCTGCGTCGCCATTCCCTCCGCCGCCATGGACACCTGATTCAGTTCCCCCGCATACAGCATCTGGCGGAGCCGAAGCTGCAGGGAATATTTATCCGCCGACTGGATATACAGCAGGGCGCTGAAGTAATCGTTCCAGTAGGATACCGCGTAGAACAGGCCCACCGTTGCCAGAATCGGCTTCGAAAGCGGAAGGGCAATGCGGAACAGCACCCGCATGTCTCCGGCCCCGTCGATCAGGGCCGCCTCCTCCAGCTCTTTTGGCAGTTCCCGGAAAAAGGTTCGCATAATAATGAAATTGAACACATTCATTGCCGACGGCACCACCAACGCCGCGTAGCTGTCATACAGTCCCAGCGATTTTACCACGAGAAACGTCGGGATCATACCGCCTGAAAAATACATGGTAAATAAGATGAAACCGCTGAGAATCTTTCTCCCGTGGAGTTTTTCTTTTGACAGGGCGTAGGCGGCCGCCACGGTCAGGATCAGGCCCAAACCGGTTCCGGTAATCGTTGCAATGATCGAAACCTTCATTGCCTTCCAAATCTGCGTCATCCCAAGGATTTTCTTATAGGCTCCCAGCTCGAATCCAATCGGATAAAAGGTAACTTTTCCGCCCAGCACCGCGCTTTTTTCGCTGACGGAACATGCCAGAACGTTCAGGAGCGGATACACGCAGATCAGAACCATGAACGTAATCAGGATATAGGCTGCAATATCGCCCGCAGAAAGGTTCTTTTTACGCTTTTTCACAGGATTCCCTCCTCTCCGATCAGCTTCGCGAATTTATCCGCCAGAAGCAGGATGATAATATTGACGACCGACTGGAACAGCCCCACCGCAGTTGCCTGCGCATAGCTGGCCTTTTCGATGCCGAGCCGGTATACATAGGTACTGATGACTTCCGAAATGGACATCACTTTGCTGTTTCCTAAGAGCAGCGGCGCGTCCAGGCCGATGGTCATCATTTTACTGATGTTCAGGATCAGCATGGTTACGATCACCGATTTGATCGATGGGAGCGTAATGTAAATGATGCGCTGGAACCGGGTTGCCCCGTCCAGATACGCGGCTTCGTAGAGCGATTCGTCTACGCCTGTCAGGGCCGCCAGATAAACGATGGTTCCCCATCCGATCTCCTTCCATACATTGCAGATCACATAGGTAAAAATCCACCAGCCATTGCTGCTCAGGAACGGGATTGCCGAGCCTCCGAGGCCTTTCACGACGGTGTTCAGCGTTCCGTTCGTCATATTGAACAGATTGTCCGCAATGCCTGCTACAACCACCCAGGAAATGAAATGCGGGATATACAGCAGGGACTGCGATACCTTTTTAAATTTCGCGGCGCGGATCTCGTTCAGCGCCAACGCCAGAATAATGGTCAATGGAAAATTTACCGCCAGCGTCAGCAGGTTCAAAATCAGCGTATTCCGGATGGAATTCCAGAACTGATGATCCTTAAATATCTTCTGAAATACGGAGAGTCCAACAAACTCGCTTCCGAAAATCCCTTTAAACAGGTTATAATCCTGAAAGGCCATCACGATTCCGCCCATCGGAAGATACTTAAACAGCAAGTAGTAAAGGATCACGGGAACCAGGATCAGATACAGCCATTTGTCACGCTTCAAATAGTAAAGCGCTCCTTTTTTCTTCACTTTTCCATTCAAAAAAATGCCTCCTTTTCACTTCTTCCATCAGCGCGCTGTTGATAGTGCCATCCTAACGCCGGAAAGGGGCATTTTCAAGAATCGGTTCCAATAAAAAACCTTCATTTTCTATAATTTTGCGAAATCATTATAGAAAATGAAGGTTGTGGAAATGTTTTAAAGGTCTTGTTTTTTCCGGTAATCTCCTGGGGTCATGCCTTTGTACTTCTTAAAATAGCGGGCAAAGCTCTGGACATTGTTATAACCCACCTGCTCGGCAATCTCGTTCAAGGTCTGATTGGTCTGGGTCAGCAGGTCGCAGGCTTTTGTGATGCGGATGTCATTCAAGTAGTCCATCATCCGGGTGTCGCCGGGGTGGTAGGCCTTGAATATTTTGCTCAGGTAGACGTAACTGATCCCGACCGCATTGGCGACGTCGGTGACATTAATATTCTTCGCGTAGTTCTCCTGAATAAAGGTCAATGCTTCCTGGTAATATTTGCTTTCGGAAGGCTGGCTGTCCCGCTGCAAACGGTCAATTTTCCTCTCCAGAACCGCGTTCATGTAAGCAATCAGCTCCGGCAGCGTTTTCGTCTCGTAGACTTTCCGGATGGGATCGGCCCCTTCGGCGGTCAGGTTTAACTCTTTGTCGATTTCGCTGAGGATGCGTGCGCAAAGGTTCTGGGCGTATTTCCGGCTGTGGTAAATGTTACATTCCGCTTCCAGGTCGGAAAGAACTGCGGTCATCGTCTCCCGCTCGCCCTGTACGGTGCTGCGGATCAAAATCGGGGCGTATTTCAAAAGATTTTTATAGCCTGGGTTCTCTTCCTCTTTGGGTTCGAGCAGAGAAACCTCGTCCTCTTCTTTCAGGAAGAAGCATTCGTTCTGGAGCGTGTTCATGCATTGCAGGTACTGCTCCCGGATGTCCGCATCTGCGCCGAAGCATTCGCTGGCAACAAAGCAGTTTCTGCATTCGGTCAGCTCGTCGAAAATCTCCATCAGACGGACCTGGGTCTGCGCAATGTGTTCTTCGGAGCTTCCTGCGAAGAGAACTGCGAAACTATCCTGGGAAACCTCGGTCAGAATACCGTCCAGGCGGGCGGTCAAATAGGTGTTGATGACTTCCCGCAGGCGGTTGTTCCGGGTTTCGTCCATGGGCTGGCCGGAGGGGCGCATATAGCAAAGCAAGATCCGGTAGCGCTTATCCGCCGCGTCTTCGGTTCGGAACTGCTGGTTCCGGCCCAGGAAGGTTTCCTGGGAAATGTTTCCGTAAAACAGCATATTCAGCATGGAGGAGCTTACGAATTCGTTCTGCCTTTGCTGATTTCGCTTTTCTTCTTCCGGATTTTTTTCGATGCTTCGGTAGACTCTCCCCAGCATCTGGGCTTCCGTATGCGCATCGTAATCCGCGGGCGGATTTTCAGAAAGGGCGTACAGTTCGTCGAACGGGCGGTAAATTCTGGAAGCCACGAAAACCGCCAGAATGGTCAGGCTGACCAGCAAAAGGAACGTAATGCGGATGACATAATTTCCATAGCCCGCGCTGCTGGCAAACAGGTCGGAAACTTTATACGTTTCCAGATAGTATAAATCCGACGTACCCAGGCGGCAGGCGAACCAGACGTTTTCCCCGCCCCAGTATTCGTAAAAGCTCTCGTCACCGCTCCAGGCCTGATTTTTTAAATCCTCCGAAAGCTCCGCAGCCTGGCTGCTCTTGTAGAAAACAGCGTCTTCCGAAAGCAGATAGACGGACTTTCCCTCATTATATAAGTAGCTTTCCAGTTCGCCGCCCAGCTTTCCCAGGTCAATGTTCCCAGCCAGACGTGCCTGGGAAACGACCGGTGTAACGACGGTCAGAACCGCTTTTTCCGGATAATAAAGCGTCAGGCTTTCACTTAAGTTTTCAGCAAAGGAGCTGTCCATGTTCCGGCGGGAGGACAGAATCTGAATCCCCACGTCTGCTTCCAGCATATCCAGCCATGTGGTGTCGTAAAAGTCTTCCGCATCCTGGATTCTGGAAGCGGAGTCCCAAATGCGTTCCTCTGCGGAATCGTACAGGTAAATCGAGTACAGCGAGGAATTGCTGTTTTTTACCCAGTCAAAATCTTTCATGAGCCTTACCAGGTCTTCCGGGCGGCCCTGGGAGCAGTAGGTCTGGAAGGAAGTGCCGTAAAGAACGCTCAGGAGGTCCTGGGCGATGCGCTCCTGGATGCGGGCGCTTTCTTCGGTGATCTGTTTCAGGCAGCGCTGCTCGGATTCGATGATCTGTCTGCGGATGGTGCGGTTTACGTCGCGATACCAGAGGGCGCCCAGCAGGAGGACGGGGAGGAGGATGCAGACGAGGAAGATCAGGAGGAATTTTAGAAAGATTCCCTGGCGGCTGGCTTTATTTAGTTTTGGGGTTTTGATCCAGAGGGTGAATTTCTTTATCATAAGTTTTCCTTTGGGGTGATGTTGTTCTTATGATTATAGCATATTTGGCGGGGTGGGGCTACTGGATTTTGGGATGCGGCGGGATGCCGCTTGATAAATTTGGGGGGCTATGGTACGATGGTAACAATAGTGTAACTGACGCCTATGATCGTATTTGGAAAGGGGTGCAGAAAGCGTGGGAAGATTTTTGAACCCTGGGAACAGTGCTTTTCAAGTGGCGCTGAATTCTCAGATTTATGTGGATAAAACGGGCCTTCTGGGGTATACGAACCGGGTAATGGATACGAATCAGGCCTGGATTTGTAATAGCCGGCCTCGGCGCTTCGGAAAATCGATGACAGCGGATATGCTTACGGCTTATTATGGAAAGGGCTGTGATTCGGAAGGGATGTTTGAGGGGCTGGCGATCCAGAAAGAGAAGAGCTTCCGGAAGCATTTGAATCAGTACGATGTGATTCAGATTGATGTACAGTGGTGTATCGACCCAGCCGGAGGGGCAGAACATGTTGTTTCCTATATAAAAGATGCGGTAATCGGGGAACTGAAAGCGGTCTATGCGGAGTTCTTTCCAGATACGGAGACGTCTCTGTCCGCCGCGTTATCTTATATTCATGCCGCGACCGGGAAAAAGTTCATTGTAATCATTGACGAATGGGACGTTCTGATCCGTGACGAAACTGCAAATCCTGTCATACAGGAGGAATATATCAACTTCCTCCGCAGTATGTTTAAAGGCACCGAACCGACAAAGTTCCTCCATCTTGCCTACCTGACAGGAATTCTCCCGATCAAGAAACTGAAAACACAGTCCGCCCTCAATAACTTTGACGAGTTTACGATGCTGGACGCCAGCATTTTTGCTCCTTATATCGGTTTTACGGAAGAGGAAGTGAAACGTTTATGTACACAATATGGCCGAAACTTTGACGAGGTAAAGCGCTGGTATGACGGATATCAGCTTGCAGGGTATCCGGTATATAATCCGAAGGCTGTTGTAAGTGCGATGCTCCGGGGTGAATTTCGAAGCTACTGGTCAAACACCGGTTCCTATGAGGCAATTCTGCCTCTGATTAATATGGATTTTGACGGCCTGCGTTCCGCAATCATTGAAATGCTGTCCGGTGCATCCGTGGAAGTGGATGTATCTTCTTTCCAGAACGATGCCGTCAGCTTTCAAAACAAAGACGATGTGCTTACCTATCTGATTCACCTTGGATATCTCGGCTATCATCACAAAACGAAAACGGCGTTTATTCCGAATGAGGAAATCCGTGAAGAGTTCGAATCGGCTACCCGGCGAAAAAAATGGAATGAATTGATCGCCTTCCAGCGTGAATCCGAACGCCTTTTGGAAGCGACCCTTGACCTGGATGCGGAAGCAGTTGCCAGAGGAATTGAAAAAATTCATACGGACTATGCCTCCTCTATCCAATACAATAACGAAAACTCTCTGAGCAGCGTCCTCACGATCGCTTACCTGAGCGCGATGCAATATTACTTCAAACCTATTCGCGAAATGCCGACCGGCCGTGGCTTTGCTGACTTTGTATTTCTCCCAAAAGCAGAGTACTCAGACTCCTATCCCGCCCTGTTAGTGGAACTGAAATGGAACCAGAGTGCCAAAACCGCAATTCAGCAAATCAAAGAGCGGTGTTATCCTTCCGGTCTGGAAGCCTATGCTGGTGATATCTTACTTGTCGGGATCAGTTATGACAAGAAAACGAAACAGCATCAGTGTGTCATGGAAACCTTGAAAAAGAATGAAAGGAAGTAGAGCCAGGCGGGGCAATGCTCTGTCTGGCCTGCAATGCCTTTCGTAAAGATGCGTGACCGTTACTCGGACAACTCGTTCTCGATTTCCTCAATTGTCGGCAAGCTGCTTTTGAATTCCTCCCGCAGCACCTTTGTAACTGGTTTGCCAAATCTGACTGCGGCTCCGGAAGCTTTACCTGAAAGTTTGTGATGGCCTTGCCTTGGCGTTCGTAGAGATTACTGTCAATCTGATGTTCCAGGACGCTTCTGCTCCAGCCATGATCCATTGTTTTCTGTACATAGAACAATGCTTCATTCACGTCTTTACATTTATACATAATCCTCTGGTTATGGCCCCAGGGGATGCTTTTTATCATTTGTTTCACTTTTTCAATTTGGGTTACAGGCTGTAACCCATTTATATTTGCCGTGTAGAACTTGTACCAATACCGGATATGCTTTAAATTTTCTGCCGAAAAGCCTGTCATTCCCGGAAATGCCTTCTGCAAATCTTTACTCATCACCGCAAGAAAAGAATCGCCCCATTTCGCAGTTTCCTGCTTTTCTACAATATCCCTCCCAATATTCCAATACAGCTCCAGCAGCGTATCATTCACTCTCACCGAAGCTTTTATCTGGCTCTGTTTTATTTTCTTCTTTATTTCACTCAGCCACGCCGCATATTCTTCCGTCACAACAAATCCAACCTCTCGTTTTGCCATTTCTCTCCTCCTCTTAATATTTCCACAATATTCCGTTCCATGCATCCATTCTACCATAAAACCTAATACATCTCCAGCAAAATTTTCCCTTGCATTTTCCGCCCCCTATGCTTTATAATACCCTTAAAACAAATACATTTTAAGCCGGCTTACCAAGCGTGAAATCCCGAGGATCTGCTTATCCTCCCGATTTTGCGCTTTCTTTTTTTGCCGGAAAGGAGGAACTATGAATCGAAAAAATAAATTGGCCGCAATGCCTGTCCGCCCGCTGCTCTACACCATGGCGGCTCCCTTAATGCTTTCCCTGCTGATCCAATCCCTGTACAACATCGTCGACAGCATCTTCGTCGCCCGACTCTCCGAGACCGCCCTGACCGCCGCCTCCCTCGTCTACGCCGTCCAATTCCTGATGATCGCCGTAGGCGTCGGAACCGCCGTCGGCCTGAACTCCCTGCTCTCCCGCAAAATCGGCGAAAAGAAAACCGAAGAAGCCTGCCGCGCCGCCACCACCGGCCTGTTCCTGATGCTTCTCACCTCCCTGATTTTCACCCTCATCGGGCTTTTGTTCTCCGATTCCATCGCGGCCATGCTGGCCCCCGAACCGGAACTTCAGGAGCTCTGCCGCCAGTATCTTTCCGTCAATCTCGTTTTCTGCTGGGGCATTTTCCTCCAGACTTACGGGCAAAGGCTGCTTCAGGCCGTCGGCGACACCGTGCTGTCTATGGTATCGCTGATCATCGGGGCTGTTTTAAATGTCATTCTGGATCCAATTATGATTTTTGGCCTGCTGGGATGCCCGCAAATGGGAATCCGGGGCGCGGCTATCGCTACGGTCATCGGTCAGATGGCCGGCGCGGTCGCGGCGCTGCTTTTCAACCGCCTGAAAAATCCGGTAATTCATGTGCGTTTTAAAGGATATCGTTTTTTGTGGGAAGATGTGGCGGATATTTACCGCGTTGGGCTGCCTACGATTTTGATGCAGGCGATCGGAAGTTTTATGACTTTTGCTGTGAACCAGATACTTCTTGGAGTTTCCGCCACAGCGGTGGCCTTTTTCGGCGTTTATTATAAGCTGCAGAATTTCCTGATGATGCCGGTCAATGGCCTCGGCCAGGCTGCCATCCCGGTCACCGGCTATAATTATGGAAGCAAGCAGTACGAGCGGGTTTCGGAAACCTGGAAAGTCCTGATTCCGACGGGCGTCATTTTCGCGCTCTGCGGAACTGCCGTCTTTCTCATTTTCCCGAAGCAGCTTCTGTCCCTGTTTTCGGCCAGTTCCGAAATGCTGGAATTTGGCGTGCCCGCGCTCCGCATCATTTCCGTGACCTTTGTCTTTGCCGTCACGACGATTCTGTGCGGCTACTTCGCTTCCGGACTTGGAAATGGTGTCATCAATATGGTTTCCGGCGCAATCCGGCAGCTTCTTGTTCTGGTTCCATGCCTCTGGATTTTTATCAAAACCCTGGGGATCAACCGAGCATGGTTCGCCTTCTGGATCGCAGAAATCGCCGCTTTCCTCTACAGCTACCAGGCCGCGAAAAAAGAAATGCGCAAAAAAACAGCCGCCTGATGCGCCCCGGCCTTTCCCCCGCAATCTCCATTGCAACCGCCCTCACATCATGCTATACTATACAAAACATTATTTCGAAAGGAGACTCCCCTATGACCCCAGAACTTACCCGCTGGTGCTTCATCGGCACAGGCACCCTCGCCAAACCCATCGCCGAAATCCTGACAAAATCCGACCATCACCAGGTCACCTCCGTCTACACCCGCACCTTCGAAAAAGGCCAGGCCTTCGCCGCCACCTACGGCGCCACCGCCTACCCCACCCTCGAAGAAGCCGTAAGCGCCCCGGACGTAGACGCCGTTTACATCGTCACCCCCCACAACAACCACTTCCAAAGCGCAAAAACGGCCCTCCTCCTCGGAAAGCCGGTACTTCTGGAAAAGCCCTTCACGATGACCGCCGCCGAAGCGAAAGAACTCTTCGCCCTGGCCGAGCGCCAGAACCTCTACCTGGCCGAAGCCATGTGGACCTGGTTCTCCCCTATCGCCAACCAGGTAAAAACCTGGCTCGACGCCGGCGAATTCGGCGACCTGGAAGACGTCCGCATAAATCATAAAGTCAACATCTTAAAGTACGCCCCCCGCGTCACCGACCCGAACCGCGCCGGAGGCGCCATCCTCGATACGGGCGTCTACCCGCTGACCTTCGCTTACCGCCTGTTCGGCCAGCCGGAAACCCTCGTCTGTGAAGGGGAACTTGCGGACGGCATCGACCTCCAGGAGACCGTAACCCTCACCTGGAAAAACGGCCTCACCGTTCCCATCGGCGTCAGCATTGCAACGGACAAATACCTCGAAGAAATTTACCTGAAGGGCACCAAGGCCAAAATGCTCCTGGAACACTTCCATGGCGCAGAGTCCGTCACCCTGGAACGCGCAGACGGAACGACCGAGACCGTCACCGCAAAAGACCTGTATTTAAATGAATTTAACTTAGCCGCCGAAGAGTTCCGCAGCGGGAAACTCACCAGCAGCTATGTCCCGAAGGAGGCCACCATCGCCGTGATGGAACTGATCGACGAATGCCGCCGTCAGATGAACCTGGTTTACCCCTTCGAGCGTTCTTAATACACCTTAATTTCTTTCAAAAGCACCTCATCCCGCGCTGCCGTAACCTGCACCGTCAGCCCCGTCAGAGTCTCGTCGGAGTCGTCGATCAGCGGGTTCTGCAGCGCGAACGGATCCTGCAGCCGGCAAATCTGCCGGTTTCCAATGCACGTCCCCTGGTACAGCGGGTACTGTCCGCCGCTGGCGGACTCCGCCGTAATCCGGAAACTCTCCACACGCTGTCCCTGCGCAATCTCTTCCCGCAGAACCACATATTTCAAATCCCGCAGAGGCCGGTCAAAGTGTACCCGATACACCGGCTGCGTCAGTGGTTCTCCCGGAACTTTCTCTGCCGTTGACGGAATTTCCTCGCCAAATTCTTTCTGAATCAAGGCTCCGAACTCCTTCAGCCGCGCCACATCCCGTTCATCGATCCGCCCTTCCTTCGTCGGCGGTACATTCAAATGAAAGCAGGCATTCGCCCCCACGCTGGTCAGGTACGTCTGATACAGCCGTTCCAACGAGTGCGGCTCTTCGTTCTCATGCCAAAACCATCCCGGCCGGATCGACATATCGATCTCCGAAGGCGTGAAAACCAGCCCCTTCGAATAAAGGATATTGGCCATCGTCCCGATTTCCCGGTCTGTGTTATACAGGTAGGACAGGCTTCCCTCCCCGGCCAGCGGCCCCGGCCCGGTCTGCACTTCACCGTAGCGGCACAGTTCGGAAGGCACCACCGCCCATTCGCTGTAGCGCGCTGCACCGGCCTCATTGCCGCACCAGCGGACATCCGGCCCAAAATCATTAAAAATCACCGCGTTGGGCTGGTACTTCCGAATCAATGCAAAATACCGCTCAAAATCATATTCCTGCTTCCGGCCATTCGGCCCTTCCCCGCACGCGTTGTCAAACCAGACGTAGAAAATCTCGCCGTATCCGGTCAGCAGCTCGGTAAGCTGATTGCAGAAATAATCGTTATATTCCGGCGTCCCATAGTATTTCGAATTCCGATCCCAGGGAGATAAGTAGAACCCGAACTTGATCCCGCCCCGGCGGCAGGCCTCGGCGGCCTCCTTCACCATATCCCCCTGAAACGGGCTGTTTTTTACGGAATGCTCGGTATATTTCGAAGGCCACAGGCAGAAACCGTCGTGATGCTTCGCGGTTAAAACCATGCCCTTCATCCCGGCTTCCTTAATTGCCTCGACCCATTGATCGCAATCCAGGTTCGTGGGATTAAAAATCTCCGGACTTTCCGTTCCCATTCCCCATTCCCTGTCCGTGTACGTATTCGGCCCATAGTGGACAAATGCGTACATTCCCAGCTCGAACCAATCCAACTGCTTCTGTGAGGGCTTCACATGAGCCGCTTCTTTTAAAAAATCGATCATCATCCTTCCTCCCGTACTGAAATTCCTTTTCTCAGATAATCACAATACCACACAATCACGTCCTGGAAAAGCCCTAATTCCGACTCCCTGCTGCTTTTGCGGTATGTTTCTTTATAGTGCGCCAGCCACTCTTCCAGCTCTTTCGCCAAAGCCCAGTCTTTTTTCGAATCCGTCTGTTCCCGTCTGCATTCCCGCAGCCCGATCACATTGCCCAGACGGTTGAAAAGCCCGCAGCCCTCCGCGGCCAGGACATAGTCTCCCAAAAGCTCCCGGCTGTCCAGGGACACGCCTGCCATTCCCTTCGACAGTTCTTTTCGAATCTTTGAAAGGTTCTCCAAAGTCTCTTCCAGCTTCTCCAGCTTTTCCTGGCTGGAAAATTCGCTTTCCAGAATTTCTCCCAAAAGCTCCCTCTGCCGGTAATTTTCCTTGAACATGCACAATTGCCGCCAGCTATACAAACATTGCTCCGAAATCCGGCAGATTTTTCCCACAAGCCCCCGGTCTGCGGAACCAAATTCCAGCACGGAAGCCGCCTCGTTTAACTCCGCCTGCCCCATTTCGTCTCCCCAGGAAAGCTGGGCCCCGTAAAGCAGCCCGATATAGGAAAATTCCGGCTGGGAAACGTGATAATAATCGCCCCAATCCGTGTTCAGAAGCCCGATTGCCCCGAATTTCTTCGCATATAACGCCATTCTGCGGATATTTTCATAGCCGTTCTGGTTATCGTTGATCGTCCTGGCCCAGCCGCTGACACCCGGACAATTATAATACGGGACCCCCGCTTTTGCAAAGCATTTCGTCGATTCTTCCGTAATATCCGCCTCATAGCCCCAGTTCAGGAAAACCGTCCCCTCCGGGAGATCCGAAAGCAGCTCCGGATAATCGACCAGAACGTCGCCCCACATCATCGTCCTGCATCCCAGCCCGGCCACATGGCGGCAGATTTCCTTTACATAATCCACATAAGCCCTTCCGGCTCCATATTTCTCGCAGTATTTCCGGCTTTTGCCCTTTCCGAGATCAAAGGGCTCGTCCGCGCAGATATTAAACTGGCTGGAACGAAAGAGCGGACGGTATTCGTCCAGCATGCCCTTCACCAGTTCCATTGCCGCCGGATTGCAGATATTCACCGTATGGTGCATCTGGCGGCTCCAGGCGGAATGCGGCTCCTCGTCTGGATTTTCCAGTTCGCACAGTTCCTTATAGCTCTGCGTCCGCATCACTTTATAGAGATGGCTGCAAGTGGAAATCGACGGAACCAGCTCGATGCCCCGATCCGCGCAGTACGCGTCCAGCTCCAGAATTTCCTCCGGCGAAAGGGGTGTATCGTCCCGCCAGACCTCGCTGAAATCCCGGAATAAATACGTATGCTCCATATAAAGCTGAAGCTGGTTCAATTTATAGCGGCTCATTTTATCCGCCAGCCTCTTCAGCGTTTCCAGCTTTGGCACGCGCCCTCTGGTAACATCGTGATAGAACCCACGGTTCTGAAAAACCGGAGCGTCCTGAATCGCGATTCCCGGCAGATCCGCGCCTTCCTGTTCCAGAATCTGAAGAAATGTCTGAATGGCCCAAATCACCGAACGCTCCGAACCCGTCATTTTCACGCCTTCTTCATCAATCAGCAGGCCGTAAGCCTCCCCGCCGGGCGCGCATTGCAGGAAAATGTCGCCTTTTCGCGCCTTTCCCCTTGTGATGTGCAGCCGATAGCCTGTATTTTTTTCAATGGCGTCGGCCAGGAAACGGGCCTGGCGGCCAATCCGCCCGGTGCACCCTTCCCCCAGCACGATATACGTCCGGTAGTCCAGAAGGAATCCCTTCTCCCGTAGTTCTGTTTTCTGCGGTTTTGGTATGATAACCATGCTTCTTGTACCTCCTTATCCTTTGGCAGCGACGCCAGTACCGTGATCGTCATCCGCACATCCTTGGTGGAAATCGTCGCCGTAAGCATATTCATACTTCCGGCGTTGGCCGCGTTTTTAATCTGATTTGCCAGGCGCTGGGCCTCGTTTCGATCATTATACAACAGATATTGCAATGTTTGAAGGGAAAATTCCATGTCCCGGCGGCGGCCCTCAGCCGCCAAACACCGCCTCTAAAACCACCTCCTGCCCTTTTTCCACCTTCAGTACAAAGCTCCCGCCGTCCAGTTCAACCTCCTTCCCATCAACCCGGCACGCCCTTACCGTCTCTCCAAATCCCACCGTCACTTCCTGCCCCTCAATCGCCGCAAGCTCCGCCCGCATCCATCCTTCCTCCAAATCCCATTCCATTTCCCGGATTTTCAAAAAAGTATACAGCCAAAGCCCCTTTATTTTCCCCGCCGGAATCAAATTCCTGACCCCCGGCAGCAGCTTCACCCTCCCCGGCTTCGCATACACCATCATCTCCGCAATCACCGCCGGCATACTCCCCAGCATATCCGGAAACACCACCCGATACGGATAATGATTCGTCGTCAGATTCGGATTCACAAACCCATACTCAAACAGCATATGCAAAAGCCTGCCCGTATACTCCCGATCCCCCAGCCGGATCGCCGTAAACAGCCGGTGCATCACCCCATGGCACGAATCATTCTCCAGCGGCCTCTTCCGGTTCGAAATCCACACCGCCCGCGCAAGCTCCGGCGTCTCCTCAAACGTAATCTGATCCGCGGGCCACACCCCATAATGATGCGACACACACCGATGATTATAATTCTCCTCATAATCCACCCAGGCCCATTCCTTCAGCCCGCCTTCCTCATCCGTCAAAAGCGGCGGAAGCTTCGCCAGCATCTCCTCCCACCTGGCCATCTCCGGCTCCTTAAGCCCCAGCGTCCGAACCGCCTGGATCAGATTTTCCAACACCTCCCGGCAGACCATAAGATCCATCACCGCATTGACCGTCGCCGGGCCGTGCCCCACCGGATTGTTCTCCGGCGACAGACACGGGTAAAACAGGTAATTCCCATCCGCATCCGTATCCGTCAGAAAATCACAGTAAAACGCCGCAATCTCCTTCAGCCCCGGCACTACATGCTCCTTCAAAAACACGCGGTCTCCCGTACACAAGTAATAATAGTAAAACTCATGATACATCCACCCCGTCCCAGCCGTATAAAACTCATGGGGCCACGTCCGCGAAAAATGATACAGCAGTCCATTGTGCAGATCCGGATGAATATCCGCCACAATGCCCCGGCACCCGAAAATTTCCCTCGCATTGCGCCGGAAGTCCGGGAGGTTCTTCTCAATAAACGCAAAATACGGCTTCATCAGCTCCGGCATCCCGGTAATATTCGCCCCGCACACCTGCAAATTCACGTTGATATTCCATTGCCCGATCATCGGCGGCAGTTCCCCCGTATTCACGATCTGGAAAAACCGCCCGGCATCGTACATTTTTTCCAAAAGCTCCGGCCGAAGTCCCTGGCCTTCGTGCTGCATTGCCAGCAATTCCTCCGTCGTCGCCAGCGTCTCCGCCCCGGCCAGCTCCAGCACCGACGCCCCCATCAGCTTCCCATGGCTCGCCCGCTGCTCCTCCAGCAGGCCCGCATATCCCTGCGCTTCCAGAACCGCCCTGGCCTCCTCCAGCACCTTTCGGCCGCACCCCGGCACATACGTTTCAAAATGCCGGATCGCGCTTCCGATCAGCAGCTCGCCCTCCGCTCTCACGAAAAGGCTTCCCTCCGGTCCCGGTTCCGTCTCCGCCGGGCTGGCCGTCCAAACCACGACCGCGTAGCCCTCCGGGCTGACTTCCCGGTCATAAAATCCTTCGAAAACAATCGCGTCCTGTTCGCTTTCGGCTTTCCACAAAACGCCTTCCGGAAGGCTCATTTTCTCCCACTTATGCTCTCCTTCTTCGTTGAAAGGCTCTAATCTTAACACAAGCTCCGCCCGGACGCCCTCCGGAATCACCAATTTCTGTACATGCACAAACCGTTCCCGCGACACGAAACCCTTCCGCAGCCATTCGCCCCGCTCATCCGTCCAGTAAACGCAAATCTCCCCACTTCCGAAATCCACCGTCCGCAGATAATCCCGCATTTTGGCCCCTTTTTCCAAATCCATCCGCAGCCTGGCCCCGCTGTGCCGGAAAAAGCACTCGATCGGGATTTCCCAGTCCTCCGGATTCTCCGGCTTCTTCAGAAGGCCGCCATGCCCGCCTTCCTCTCTGGCAATATCGCTGGCCAAATCCGCCGCCTCATACGTCTTCCCCTCCGCCAAAAGCCGCCGAATCTCTTTCATATGCCCGGCCAGCGGCGGTGGCGGCGGAACCTCCTTCACCGTCGGAAGATAAAGCTTCTCCTGCCCGTAAACAATCTGCTCCTCATAAGGCTGCCCGTAAATGCTGGCGCTCATCTGCCCGCAGCCAATCTGCATTGCTTCCCCGTATTTTTCGCCCGGCTTTCCATTGCAGTAACCGTGCCGCGGCACGCGTCCCACCCGCTTTTCCAGCGGCATTGCAGAGTATATCTTTCTTCTCATCGTGCACCTCCTGAAAAAAAATCCCCCAAAGAGAAGAATCTCTCTGGGGGAGTCCTGAAAATTATAATCCAAACTGCTCCTTAATTTCTTTTACCTTTTCAGTCATGTAGCTGTTCAGCGTCTCCACACCGATCTTCTCCGCATTGCTCATCAGACTTTCATAATTCTTTTCAAATTCCTCATCGTCCGCCGAGAAGATGACTCTGGCCACTTCCGCTTTCATCATTTCTTCCAGCTTGGCCTCGATCACGCCCTCGTCGCTGCTGGAAGCCGGCGCCGCAATCCCGATTTCCGGATAATTCTTATAGCCCTCTTTGTAAGCGGTGCAGTCCGCCAGATCGTCCGCATCCATGTCTACCCAGTCGCCCAGATTCTCTTCCACGCCGGTTACGCCGAAATAGAAGTATTGGTTGTATTTCTGATTCATCGCGTCCGGATCTTTCTTGGTTTCTTTCCATTCCTCGGAGAATACCGGCAGGCCGTTTTCATCCAGGGTGTACTCGATGCCTTCGCGGCCCCATTTCTGCAGGTGTCTTCCTTCTTCACTGAGCATGAATTCCACGAACTGGATCGCTTTTTCCGGGTCCTTGCAGTCCTTGGAAATGAACAGGCCAGCCCAGCCTTTCGAGGTATTATACATTGCGTTTTCGCCGCCCAGAGGCCGTAAAACCGCCCATTCCGCATCCGGATTGACCTTCTGCGCCTCCGTGTTCATCGTCGTCAGGGTCGTCGGGGTCAGATACCAGGTGTATGCAAAGCACTCGCCGCTGTAAGCCATCTGATGGCTGTCACTCTCGTTTTCATTCGCGTATGCTTCCGCGGTAATGTAGCCTTCCCGTGCAAGGGTGTTCGCATATTCCAGGAAATCCCGGTACTGCGGAGCGCTGATCTGATGTACCACGCTTCCGTCGTCCAGCATCTGGTAGGTATTGCCGCCGGAAGCTCCCAGCCATGCGGAAATCGGCTGTAATTTCCAGAAGCCGCCCAGCCCGAAGGGAACCATATCCGGATATTCGTTCTGCACCTGTTCGCAAACGTTCAGGAAATCATCCAGCGTTTCCAGGGTCGGGCTTCCCATTGCTTCATAAATGTCTTTCCGATAGTAAATGCAGGCCTGTCCCGGCGCTCCCGCAGGCGCTTCCTCCCACTCCTCGTTCGTACTGAAGCAGTTCAAAATCGTATAGTAATGCTCATCCGTCGAGAAGGATTTTGCAATGTTTACGCGCAGCTCATACGGTTCAAAATCCGGCGCATACTGCTCGATCAGTTCGTCGTAGGAATAGCAGAACTGGCTGCTGGAAAGCCGGTCAAGTTCCTGATCCGTAAACACCAGATCCGGGATTTCACCCGACGCGATCATCAGGCCGAGCTGCTGGGAGTCCGCCGTGATGGTCAGATTCAGTTTCACGCCGGTCTGCGCCTCGATTTCTTCCGGAATGATCCCGGTGAAGGTGTCCACCGGCCACCAGCTCATATTGATGAAAATGTCGAGCTCGGTGGAGGCTTCCTCCGCCTGGCTTGCAATGGCCGGGCTGACCGTCAATGCGGACGCCGCCATCAGGGTACTGGTTACGAGTGCCGTCAGTTTTTTGGTTCTTTTCTTCATTTCTTGTTCTCCTTTCATTCCTTTATTCTTTTACCGAACCAATCATGATTCCGGTAACAAAATACTTCTGTAAAAACGGATACACACAAAGGATCGGGGCTACCGCGATAACCATGGCCGCGGTCTGAATTGACAGCGTTGTCGTCGCCGATCCCGCCTGGGCCGCCGCTGCCGCCGAAGAGGAGCTGACCAGGCTTTTATTAATCACCTCCATCATCAGATAGGACAATGTCCGAAGCTCTTTGGTCTTCACGAAAAACGCGGAATCATACCAGTTATTCCAGTGTCCTACCCCGATATACAGCGCCAAGGTTGCCAGAAACGGTTTCGAAATCGGCAGGATAATCTTCGCAAAGACCGTCAGCTCGCTGGCCCCGTCGATTTTGGCCGACTCCCGCAGCGAACTCGGAATATCCGAGAAAAAGGACAAGCCCACCATCAGGAAGAAGCTGTTTAACGCCCCCGGTATTACATAGACGAAAAACGTATCTACCAGATGCAATTCCCTCAGCAGCATGTAATAGGGAATAATTCCGCCGGAAAAGTACATGCTGATGATAATAATCGTCATATAAATCTTTCTGCCGCAGAGATCCTGAAAGGACAATCCGTATGCCACCAGCGTCGTAAACAGCACGCCGATCACCGTCCCCACAACCGTCCGCAGCACCGTCACGCCGAGCCCTCTCAGCCATTTTAGATCTCCGAAAAACTGCGCGTAATTCTCCAGCGTAAACTTCCTGGGCCACCAGTAAATCCCGCCCATCGAAGCGTCGATTCCTTCATTAAAAGAAACGATCAGCACATAGTAGAACGGGTACACCGTCACGATCAGGATGATCAGACAGGTCAGATAGATCACGCCGTCCACAATCCAGTCCTCAGTCGTCCGTCTTTTCCACACTTTCCACATCTGTTTCACGTCCGAACCACCTCCTAAAACAGCCCTGTCCCTGCAATCTTTTTCGAGAAAAAGTTACTGGAGAAAATCAGGATCAGGGAGATCACCGACTGGATCAGCCCGACTGCCGTTGCGTAGGCGTACCGCCCCTGGGCCAGGCCCACCTTAAAGACATAGGTTGCAATAATTTCCGAAGCCGACTGGTTCATACTGTTTCCCATCAAATAGCTCTGTTCAAAGTTCGAACCGCTTAACCCTCCGCCGAACAGATTTCCAAGAGCCATGATCAGCACCACCACAACCGTCGGTTTGATACATGGCAGCGTAATATGCCAGATTCTCTGAAGCCTTCCCGCCCCATCGATCTGCGCCGCCTCGTACAGATCCTGGTTCACGCCGACAATTGCCGCCAGGAAAACGATTGTCCACCACCCCATTTCCTTCCACACATCCGACGCGACCGCAAAGCCCCAGTATTTCGACGCGTCGGTCAGGAAGCCGATGGGTTTCTCGATCAGTCCCACCTTCAGGAGCAGCGTATTGATAATTCCGCTGGAGGACAGGAACTGAAAGGAAATCCCGGAAATGATGACCCAGGAAATGAAATGCGGCAGATAACTGCAGGTCTGCACCAGCTTTTTGAATTTCAGGCTGCGCATTTCACTGAGCATAATTGCGAAGATAATCGGAACCGGGAACGTAAAGATCAGCTTCAGAACACTGATGCCTGCCGTATTTTTCACCAGGTTTGCAAAATTGTAGTCCGATACGAATTCTTTGAAATATTTCAGTCCCACCCATTCGCTGGTGAAAATGCCCTTGACACCCATCACAATGTCGTAATCCTTAAAGGCCATCAGAATCCCAAACATTGGTACAAAACTGAACAGCAGGATATACGCAATTCCAATCCATACGAACATTTGCAGGGAAAACTGCTTCTTGATCAGCCGCAGCTTGCCTCTTTTCTTCATCCGCTCCTCTCCTTTCGCTTTGGTTCTTTCATGCTTTTATGATAGCATACGGAACGCCTTTTCCAGAACTGCTGAAACTTAATATATCCTGCGGTTTTTTATACACTTTTCACAATATATTTGATTATTTCTTTCCATTGGTGTATGATTTATCTTATAAATTTTCCCATTTTTCCGACATAGCTGGAATTATTTCCCAGCATTTTGCACATATCCAGAGGAGACTTTGTACATCTTATGAAACGTTTTTTGACTTCCGTTTACCGTTCCTTTATGAATTTAAGAATTTCCTATAAACTGATCCTGGGTTATCTTGTCATTATTCTGGTTCCGACGTTCATTCTGGAATATGCGGTTTATAACCAGAATTACCGCGCGGTTTTGGAGCAATATAAACAGAACGAAATGATTGCGCTGGAAATTGCGAAGCGGAACCTGAACATCCAGCTCGGAAAAATCCAGGAATCCGCCGATTTTCTCCGGAGCAACAGCTCCCTAAGCTCCTATCTGCAAGGCTTCTACGACACCGAAGCGGACGAACTTTATTATTATCTGAAGGATATCCAGCCCCTTCTCACCTATTTGCAGAAGGCAGACGACTCCATCACAAACATTACTTTTTACAGTACCCGTTCGTTTTACCTGCATTGGAGCAATCATCTGATTACCACGGAAACATTTCCGCATGCGGATGATCCGGAAAGAAGCCTGTCGGATTTTCTGAACGGATTCTGGTATAAAGAATCCGGAAATCAGGAAACGATTACTTACTATCAATACTTGTATGACACAAATTACGCGTCCGCGATAAGCTGCATTCAGATCGACGTGTCCCTGGCCTCGCTGATGGAAAATTTCTCTTCTCTGTCCGGAACGGTTCATGTTTCTTTTGGGGAAGACACCTACCGGCTGGATTTTCCGAATCACAGTCTTATGCCGTTTTCGGATTCCGTGGAAACTTTGGATGCGGCCTGCCAGACCCATGTGGAGGAGCTGAATCTGGACGTTTTTCAGACGTTAGAGCTTCCTTCTTCGCTGTATCAGGGCCGAAATACGCTGCTGATTTTGCTTGTGCTGCTGTTTTGTGTACTCACTGCCGGTTATTATACGGTTACAACTTCCATTTCCCGTCGGATTCAAAAGCTGGAGAAGCATATCAGCCAGGCTAGGCCCGACAATCTGGTTCCCATGCCCGACGGCGAATATCAGGATGAGATTGGGCGGCTCACCGATTCTTATAACCAGATGATTCAGCGGATTAACGACCTGCTTTTCCAGATTTATCACACGGAGCTGGAGAAAAAAGATGCGGAATTTTATGCGCTTCAGGCCCAGATTGAGCCGCATTTCCTGTATAATATCCTGGAAAATATCCACATGTCCGCCGAGAAAGCCAATGACCAGCAGACGGCTGCCATGGTGATTTCCCTTGGGAAATTCATGCGTTATAACCTGAACAGCAATACCGGGTTCGTCCATCTGACGGACGAACTCCTGCATGCGAAGAATTATCTGGACATTCATAAAATCCGGATGCAGGAAAATCTGAAGGTGGAGATTTCGGTCTTTACGGACATTGATGATATTCTGTGTCCCCGGTTTATTTTACAGCCGCTGTTGGAAAATGCGCTGAAATATGCTGTGGTTTCGAATCGGCCTCTGACCATTGCGGTGACGGTAAAGGATCGGTATGAGGGGATTCCGGATCATGATGTGACGCTGGAAATCCGGGATGACGGCGAGGGGATTTCGCCGGAAGAGCTGGAAGCTTTGCGCGTTTCCCTGCAAAATACGGCTTATATCCGGGACGCGCATATTGGGCTGAACAGTATTAATAACCGGCTGCAGGCTTATTACGGGAGCGACTGCGCCCTTCAGATTGAGAGTACCCTGCATCAAGGAACTTGTATTATTATGCATTTGAAAAGAACGGGAGGGAGTGTCCATGAAGATACTGGTTGTGGAAGATGAGACGAATGTGAGGGAAGGCATTGTCAGCATATTGCAGATGAATCTGGCAATTCCTTATAAGCTGAAAAGCTGTGCGGGAAGTGCGCAGGCGATTGCCATCAGCGAACAATTTTATCCGGATTTGGTGATTACGGATATTGAAATGCCGGATATGAGCGGGCTGGAGCTGATTCGGCGGATGAAGGCGAAAAATCTGTGTTCTGCGTTTGTTATTTTGTCGGGGCATGATAATTTTGCGTATGCGCAGCAGGCGATTCGGTATGGCGTGGTGGATTATCTGCTGAAGCCGTTGGAGAAGGAACAGCTTTTGGATGTGATTCAGAAGATTTATGGTTCGCTGCATCAGGATTCCGGGAATGTGCTGGCGGCGAGGCCTTTTACGGAGCTGCCGTTTCTGGCGTGGGAGATGGATCGGGATGCAATGCCGTCTTCGCTGCAGCGGATTATCCGTTATATGGAAAAGAATTATATGAAAGAGATTTCCCAGCAGTCCATCAGCGAGGAACTTTTCTTTCATACCAGTTATATTTCCTCGCTGATTAATAAGTATACGGATCACAATTTTGCTTATCTGCTGGATTATATCCGAATCCGCAAGGCGGTGGAGCTGCTGCTGAGTGAGCCGGATTTGGCGGTTGCGGAAGTCGGGGTTTTGGTGGGGTACAGCAATGAGCGGCGGCTTTATGCGGCTTTTCAGAGGCGGCTGAATATGACGCCTGGGGATCTGCGGAAAATTTATTTGGAGTAGGACGGGCGGGGCACAGCTCGCCCTCATTCCCGCGGTCCGGCTCCGCGAAAGTCTGGAAACCGCACCGCACGTTGTCCGACCCGGCTCCGCTAAAGCCCGGAAGCCGCTCCGCGCATTGCCCGGCCCGACTCCGCTAAAGCCTGAACGCTGCACCGCACATTACCCGGCCCGGCTCACCCTTTTATGCCCTTGGCGTATGCGTCAAAAACCGCTTATAAAACGTGTCGATCAAAAACGCCCCGATCGGCGCTGAAATCAAGATCGCCACAACCGCTACCGTCAGCACCAGGTTCCCGCACGCCAGCCCCTTCGCCAACGGCACCCCGCCAATCGCCGCCTGCACCGTCGCCTTCGGCACCTGCGCAAACAGGCAGAACAACCGCTCCTTCCGGTTCAGCGGCGTCTTCACCACGCACAAATACGTCCCCACCATCCGGAACGCCAGCCCGATGAACAGCATCACCACAACCAGAATCCCCGCCTGCGCCGCATACTCGATATCTACTGTTGCTCCCACCAGCACAAACAGGATTACCTCCGCCGCGACCCACAGCTTCGAAAACTTCCCCGAAATCCGCTTCGCCAGCAGCTCATACCGATTATAAACCGTCATTCCCATACTCATGACCGCCAAAAGCCCCGAAACCGGCACCGTCCCTTCCAGCTCATTTTCCAGCACCACAAACAGAAACACGACGCTGAGCAAAATCAGCACCTTCACTGAATCCCGCATATGGAACGTCTTAAAGAACTTCACCAGCACCAGTCCGGCCACAATGCCAAGCGCAATCCCCAGCACAATCGAAACCGGAATCCCGACAAAATCCATCACCGACGCGCTTCCGCCCCCTGCCAGCGACACCAGCGCCGTAAAAATCACAATCACATACACATCATCCGCCGAAGACCCCGCAATGATCATCTGCGGAATCCCCTTATCCGTTCCCCATCCCTCGTCGATCAGCTTCGACATTTTCGGCACGATTACCGCGGGGGACACCGCTCCCATGACCGCCCCCAGAATTCCAGCCTCTAAAAGCGACACGTGCAGCAGCGCCGGAGCAAAAATCAGAAACCCGATCATCTCAAAGGTCGCCGGAAGGAAGCACATCAGGACAGCCGGACGCCCTACTTTCTTCAAGTCCTCGATATCCAGCGCCAGCCCGGCCTTCACCAGGATGATGATCAGCGCAATCTCCCGGATGTCCGGCGAAATTGTCAGAATCGACTCATCCAGCAGATTCAGCACATGCGGCCCCAGCAAAATTCCTACCAGAAGCATTCCCAAAAGACTTGGCAGCTTCAGCTTGCCAAAAATTGCTCCAAACAACAAACCGCAAAGAAAAATCAACGCTAAACTCAGTAACATCACACAACCTCCAAATAAAATCTTTATCGAAAAACATCCCCTCCCCATCCCTCCCGTCTTTTCCGGCACAAAAAATCGGTAATTCCGCCGGATTTCTCTGCGCAGAAGTTACCGATTTTCCTTCCCTTCCAAACATTTGGGCATAAAAAAACTGACAACGTTCTGCATCTCTACAGAAGTCATCAGCATCATGCGGTTTAGGCGTGCAGCCAAGGGAGAACTTCATTCCCTTTATCGAAGCCGATTATAGCATGGCACGCCTGAAAAGTCAATCCGCAAGTTTCTCATTCAGCTCTGACGCTTAAACTTTTATTTGTTTTTCTAAAACACGAAGATTTCGT